>JAGZOP010000001.1 GCA_018383195.1 Clostridiaceae bacterium
TTACAACCAATTTCTCTTGCAAGAACCTTTGCTGCCTCGCCGGATAAATTTCGTTTTACAATAGCCAGTTTCTCTTCCTTGCTACGTATTGTGTACTTTTGGCGCATAATCCCACCTCCAAATCTATAATAGCATAAAAATAATGGTAGGCACTTTCGTGTCTACCATTATTTTATCACTTCAGTGGGAATTGGTATCTGATGGTTTGAAGAACTCCTTTCGGCATCGTCCAATCCCAATCGATCATCAGCTATACGGCCTCTTGAATGCAAAGCCGCGTATCATTCCGGTTGGCGGTAATCAAAAAAAGGGCATCCCGTCCACCATGACCAAAACCGAGTTTATTTTTCATTCTTCAACCGGCGGCATGATGAGCCCGACCAACTGGTGCAAGCGCAATTACAAGTCCTTCATGGCAGCCGTCATTGCAGATCATCCCGAAGTTCCGTTTCTCACCCCGCACGAGCTGCGCACACCCGCGCAACCCTGTGGAAAGATGAAGGCGTCGACCTATTTTCTATGGCCAAGTTGATGGGACATGCCGACCTTGATATGCTTGCCAAACGGTACGCGCTAACAATGTCGATACGCTCAGAAAGGCGTTGAAGCTGGATAGTCCACCAACAGCGGACAAAGTAATCAGGTACAAGTGTCGTAGCGGTGTCGTAGTAAATTTGAAACGCCCTAAAAAGTACGAAAAACCCGCTGATTCATAAGAATCAACGGGTTTACATGGTGGACACTGGGGGGCTCGAACCCTCGACCTTCCGCACGTCAAGCGGATGCTCTTCCAGCTGAGCTAAGTGTCCATGAAAGCGGAAGAAAATCTTCCGCTCTTTTGTTATTCTTCTTCCGGCTCTTCAGCGAGATCAGTCAGATCAAACTCCAACTCTTCGCCGCATGCCGCGCAGGAAGTCGAACCTTCTGCAAGCATTTCTTCATCCAGATAGGTCACTTCCCCACAAGTCGGACAAATCACCTGATACAGCGCTTCATCCTCACCGAGTTCTTCCTCTTCTTCGTCCAGAAAATCCTCGGTAATCGCGGACAACTCCTCATAGATGTCATCCATTTCATCCAGAAGCTCGTTATTCTGCTCCTGTAGGTCTGCTACGCTCTGCGCCAACTCTTCCATGGTTTCGAGCATGCCCTTATAGAGCTTGCCTTCTTTCTTCCCAGTGTCGATCTCCAGTCCTTCAAAGAGTCCCTTCAGATATGCCACACGCTCCAGTACGGTCATTTTGTTACCTCCTGTTCAGTGAAGACAAGGAATATTCAAATTAGCCCTTGCTGCGCTCCAGATACTCGCCGGTGCGGGTATCAATCTTAATCTTGTCGCCCTGCTCGATGAACAGCGGAACGTTTACCGTTGCGCCAGTCTCAACAACAGCAGGCTTCAGAGTGTTGGTTGCAGTGTTGCCCTTGAAACCGGGATCGGTCTCAGTAATCTCCAGCTCAACGAAGAGCGGCGGCTCTACTGCAAATACGCTGCCCTTATAAGAAAGAACCTTGACATTCATGTTCTCGGTCACGAAACGGAAATCGTCTCCCAGAGTAGACTTGTTGATCGGCAGCTGCTCGTAAGTCTCGGTGTCCATGAAGTAATACAGATCACCATCTGAATACAGATACTGCATCTCCTTGCGCTCAACGTAAGCGGGTTCATACTTATCCGTCGGGTTGAAGCTGCGCTCGGTAACAGCGCCGGTGATGACATTCTTCATCTTTACGCGAACAAAAGCAGCACCCTTGCCCGGCTTTACATGCTGAAACTCAACGACCTGAAGAACCTGGCCGTCCATCTCAAAAGTTACGCCGTTTCTGAATTCACCAGCGGAAATCATAAATCAAAATCCTCCAAATGCACTCTTTTCAAATGCGTTTAATTTCTAATGCTCTCTTATTCTACCGTATTTATCGCGGTTTTGCAAGTCCTTTTTTCACATAGATTTATTTTTTTCATTTCAAAGCAAAAGTATTAATTTTATTGATGAATCTGTTTTTTTGCTTTGATTTTGCCTTTTAAAAAAACAGGGCGGGAAATCCCGCCCTGTACCTGCCTTTAGCGGCAGCAGCCGCAGTCATCATTACTGCCCCAGTTGTTATTGCAGCAGCCATTGCTGCATCCGCCGCCCCAGTTGCCGCAATTACTTCCACCGCAGTAGCACCAAAACAGAATGACGGCGAAAAGAATGATAATCCACCAGCAGCTGTTGTCACCATTCCAAGAATTGCAAGAGTTACACATAACGTAAATCCTCCTAATCAGTGATTTCATTACCATACTATGGTCGGAGGATTGGTTTGGTGCACAGGCGCTTCTATTTTTTCACTGGACTTGCCGGATGGCTGCTCAGCATCCTTCGATATGGTCCCCTTGGTCGTCGATCAAACGCGCGCACAGGCTTTCCCCTTGTACGCTGATAATTTCCGCATCACGGTATTCATTCTTCCGGCATCGTGTATCTGCGGTCTTTACAATAAAATGATACGGTGCATGCCCGCACCATAATCCCTGTTTATCCACATGCTCCCACAAAACCGTCAGACGCCGCCCCACGAAACCCTCTAAATATTGCTGACGCAATTCCGCTGCAATTTCTTTTACCGCATTGGCGCGCGCCTGCTTGCATGCAGATGAAAGCTGTCCAGGCAGCCCTGCCGCAATGGTACCGGGGCGCGGGGAATAGGGAAATACGTGCATATCTGCAAACCGGCACGCACGCACAAAGTCCAGTGTCTGCTCAAACTCCGCTTCGGTCTCCCCCGGAAACCCGGTGATGAGATCGGTTGTAATCGAGCAGTCCGGAAATGCCGCCCGCAGATGCTCCACATTTTCCAAAAACTGTGCTGTCGTGTAACGGCGTTTCATCCGGCGCAGCACACTGTCGCAGCCGCTTTGCAGCGACAAATGAAAATGCGGCATTAAATTTGAGATACCGGACAGTACCTCGCAAAAACGCGCATCCGGTGTCCGCGGCTCTAAAGAGCTGAGCCGCACACGCACCTGCGGCACTGCGCGGCAAGCCGCTGCAATCAGGGTCACAAGGTCGGTGTCCCCACCGAGGTCGCGTCCATAGGATGAAATCTCAATTCCGGTCAGGACAATCTCGTGTACCCCATCCCGTGCAAGCTGCTCCGCCTGCTGTACAGCCGTCTGCACCGGCAAAGACCGGATATGACCTCGCGCATATGGAATAATGCAGTATGTGCAATAGTTATCACATCCATCCTGCACTTTAAGCAGTGCACGGGTGCGTCCGAGCGGCACACCGGGCGGCAGCGGCTCAAATTCCCGCGGCTGCACACGAAACCGCGCAGTATCCTCTTCCGGTTCGCCCAACGCACGGCGCTCACAAAGGTCAAGCACCGCGGCACGGTCTGCTGTCCCGCAGATGACATCCACCTCTCCAGTTTCGCGCAGCTTGTCCGGTTCCATCTGCGCCATGCATCCGCACACCGCAAGGATCGCTTGTGGATTTTCTCTGCGCAGCTTGTGGATGGCGCGGATATTTTTATGGTCGCTTGACGCTGTAACCGTACAGGAATTGATGATGCACACATCAGCATCATGCTGCACAATTTCATGCCCGCGTGCTTGTGCGAGCTGTGCGAGCGCTTCCGATTCAAACCGATTCACCTTGCAGCCGAGTGCAAAAAAACAAAATTTCATAAAGTCTTCCTTATATATAAAGTAGCAAAGAATAAAACCGCAGCACTCATTATATCGCAGCATGCTTCAAAAGGAAAGTCTTCTTTTTTTCATAGAAGTCAAATTTCTCTGTTTTTCCGGCAAAATTACCCTCCAATTCGGCTGTCTCTTTGTGATTTTGGAAAATTTCATCATAATTTGATTTGACATTCGAAATCAGGTGTGTTATGATGTAACCGTAATGTAACTTATTTTTGTTACTGTTTTGTAACTTTAGAAACCGTTCTGTAACGAAACGAAGGAGAATAACATGCCTGCAAATACAAAAAAAGACAACCTTCTGCGATACAAGGGGCACTCCCTGATGCGTAAGGACAATGTCATTTACTATGGCAGCATGACTGATAGCCACATCATTATGATGCAGATCCTCGAAACCCGCAACGAAAACGGTCTGGAACTTGCATCCCGCGTATCGGTTCAGCTGCAGCAGACTGCGCCCGGTCTCCGCGCTCGCGACCGCATCGTCAAGAGCACCGAAAAGTCAAATCTCTGGAATGCGATGGATATCGCTTCGATCTGGCTCGACCGTGCACTGTCCGCCAAGTAATTTACATCACCCGAAGACTCACAGGAGGTCCTTTCATGAATTCGTCCAAGCGACTCTTGAAAATTGCACTGACCAGTGCAATCGCTGCAACGCTTTCGATTACCGCCGCATCCGCATTGTATGCCGGTGAGACCACTGCCAGCAGCCTGAACATGCGCGCCACCCCGGGCGGCGCAGCCATCGGCACCCTGCCCCACGGCACCAAGGTTGCCGTGATCAGCAACAGTTCCGACTGGTATCAGGTTGCAGTCAACGGTCAGACCGCATATGTCAGCGGCGCCTATGTAAACTGGATTCCGGATACTGAGTTTGCGCTTGGTATGGGCACTGTCAAGTGCAGCACCAGCGTAAATTTCCGTTCGCTCCCGAGTACTGACAGCGAAATTCTCAGCTCCCTTGCAAACGGTCAGAAGGTTGAACTCATCGGCGTTGCACGCGGCTGGTACAAGGCAAACGTCAACGGTCAGGAAGGCTTTATCTCCGCTGATTATGTCACCGTCAACGGCGGTACTGTGATTGATAAATCCACTGCCCTTGGTTCTACCACCACAACAGCGGCAACCGGTACCCGTCAGGCAATTCTGGACTACGCAGAGCAGTTCCTCGGCACCCCATACGTATACGGCGGCAGCACTCCGAACGGTTTTGACTGCTCCGGCTTTACCTCTTATGTCTACAAGAATGTTGCAACTCCCATTGCACGCACTTCTTCCGATCAGCGGGCAACCACCAAGAATATTTCAATGGACGAGCTTCTTCCGGGCGACCTCGTATTCTTCGGTTCCAATAACCGTGTAAACCATGTTGGTATTTACACCGGCAACGGTCAGTTCATCCACTCCCCGCACACTGGTTCGGTTGTCAAGTATGACACCCTCTCTTCCGGCTCTTACAATCGCCGTTTCATCTGCGGCGGCCGCGTACTGGCAGACTAACTTCTACATAAACATTATGAAAGCCTTTTCGGAAATATTCCGGAAAGGCTTTTTGATTTATAAAAAGAAAAAGAGCACCGCGATCATGCGGTGCTCTTTTTTGTATTTACTTAACCGATTACACGTACAGAAATCATGCCGTCAATCGCACGCAGGTGCGTGAGCATCGTCTCAGTCGGGTTGACCGATACATCCATAATGGTATACGCATAGTCGCCCTTGGAACGGTTGCCCATATTTTCGATATTTGCGCCTTCTGCGGACAGTACATTGGTAATGCTGCCGATCATGCCCTGTGTATTCTTGTGAATCATGCAGATGCGGTAGCCACCTTCATAAGGAACCTTGAGGTTCGGGAAGTTGACCGAATTGCGGATGGTACCCTTTTCGAGATACTCCTGAATTTCAAAGACTGCCATCTTTGCGCAGTTATCCTCGCTCTCCGGCGTGGATGCGCCCAGATGCGGCAGCGTAATCGCATTCTCCTGCTCCAGAATGCAGTCCGAAGCGAAGTCGGAGACATATGCTGCAACCTTGCCCGAAGCCAATGCCTGTGCCATTGCCTGCTCGTCAACGAGTTCTCCGCGCGCGAGGTTAATCACACGCACACCGTCCTTCATCTGCGCAATGGTCTCTGCATTGATGGTATGCTTGGTCGTGGGCAGAAGCGGAACGTGGATGGTAATGTAATCGCAGTTTGCAAAAATATCCTTGATATCGGTCACGTGCTTAACCGAACGGGACAGCTGCAAAGCGCCGTCTACCGACAGGTACGGGTCATAGCCCCATACGTCCATATCAAGCCCTACTGCGGCATTTGCAACCTTAACACCGATTGCGCCGAGACCGATGATGCCGAGACGCTTGCTGGCGATTTCCGGACCTGCATAAGTCGCCTTGCCCTTTTCGGCAGCCGGACCGATATCCGGAGTGCCCTTGAGCCCCTTGACCCAGTTTGCACCCTGCACAACCTTGCGCGATGCAAGCAGCAGTGCGCAGATGACCAGTTCCTTAACCGCATTTGCGTTCGCACCCGGGGTGTTGAACACCACGATGCCCTCTGCTGCGCAGCGGTCGATCGGGATATTGTTCACACCCGCACCCGCGCGCGCGATGCACTTGAGGCTCTTCGGGAACTGGACGTCGTGCAGCTTTGCCGAACGCACGAGCACTGCGTCATAGTCCTCAAAATCCTCTGCGCAGGTGTACTTGGCTGCGTCAAAGTCATCCAGACCGACCTTGGAAATCTTATTATAAAGCTTTACGTGATACACGGAAATCCTCCTCTTTCTGTTAAAGGGAGGAGATAGCAGATACGCCCCTGACGGGATATCTCCTATCTCCCTGACCTGAAATCTTACTTGTTCTCCTCAGCGAACTTCTTCATAAAGTCGATGAGCTTTTCCACACCTTCTACCGGCATTGCGTTGTAGATGGATGCGCGCATGCCGCCGACTGAGCGATGCCCCTTAAGGTTCGACATACCTGCCGCCATGGACTCCTTCGCAAACTTGGCGTCCAGCTCCGCGTCGCCTGTACGGAAGGTCACGTTCATGTGCGAACGGCTTTCCTTCTCGGCAACCGCCTGATAGAAATCCTGCGAATCCAGATAATCATACAGCATGGACGAGCGCTTTTCTGCAAGCTTCTGCATTGCCTTCAGACCGCCCTGCTCTTCGACCCATGCGAGCACCAGACCGAGGATGTAAATGCCATACGTCGGGGGCGTGTTGTACATGCTGTCCTTTTCCGCCATCAGCTTCCAGTCAAGGATGGTCGGATACTTCTCGGTCGGGTAAGATCCGAGCAGATCCTCGCGCACAATCACAACCGTAACGCCAGCAGGACCCATGTTCTTCTGCGCGCCTGCGTAGATGACGCCGTACTTGGAAACGTCCACCGGCTTGGTCAGGATATTCGAGGACATATCGGCAACCAGCGGCACGCCTGCCGGGGTTTCCGGGTCATAGTGAAACTCGGTGCCGTAAATGGTATTGTTCGCGCAGATGTAGAAATAATCCGCATCCGGACGGATGTCCAGTTCGTCCTGGCGGGGCACGCGGTCAAAGTTTGTTTCCTTCGAGGAGAACGCCTCATGGATGTCGCCAAACTTCTTCGCTTCCTTGCATGCATTGTTTGCAAAGTTGCCCGTCACGGCATAATCCGCCTTGCCGGTCTTCATCAGATTCATCGGAATTGCTGCAAACTGCAGGGTTGCACCGCCCTGCAAAAACAAAACCTTGTAGTTATCCGGAATCTCCATCACACGACGCAGCGCGGCCTCGGTATCCTTAATAATCGTGTCATAGACCTTTGAGCGATGGCTCATCTCCATGACTGACATACCGGAACCGTGGTAGTTGGTCATTTCTGAAGCTGCGGTTTCCAGAACGGAAAGCGGGAGCATGGACGGGCCTGCGGAAAAGTTATAAATTCTGGTTTCTGACATCTTTCAAGTTACCTGCCTTTCAGTTTCGACACATATAAAAGCCTGTTTTGCATAAGCAAACTCCGAAAAATATGCGATTCGCGTATTTTTCTGCAAATAAAACTATGCGCCGTGTCAAAATACAAATACTATTATAGTCCTGCTTTCACGCTTTAACAAGGTTCACAGCGCATTTTCATTATGGTATAATGAATAAAAAAACTTTGGAGATTGCAGAATTTGATGAACATTCTTGATAGTTTGTGCGCACTGGACGGAATTTCTGCCGCAGGTGTCTGCGAGCTTTGCCGGATTACACCGGTTTTGGACGAATCCAGACGCGCATGGGTTGCGCGGCTCGTCCCCGATGCATCCACGGTCTTTGTCGCACTTTTCCCGTACTTCGCAGGAAATTCCGACGGGAACCTCTCCCTATATGCACGCGGACGCGATTATCACGCGGTCATCCGTGATACGCTTGCGCCCTTTGCCGCGCGGCTGGAACAGGACTGCGGCTGCCGCGCCGTGCCGCTCGCGGACGATTCCCCGCTGCCTGAGGTGCGCGCCGCACGGCTCGCAGGCGTGGGGCGCATTGGAGAAAACGGTCTGATTTTTGATCCCACCTATGGTTCCTATGTCTTTATCGGCACCATTCTGACCGACCTGCCGTTCTCCCCCACACCTGCGGTTCATCGCTGCGGTGTCAGTATCCCGCCCTCCGATACCGTCATTGACTGCGCCCACTGCGGCGCATGCCGCCGGGTCTGCCCGCTCGGAGCGCTCGGGGAGCATGGTCTGATAGACGAAAGCCGCTGCCTGTCGGCGCTCACTCAGCGAGGCGGCGCACTCTCTCCCGCCGAAGCCGAAGCCGTGCGGCAGCACCCGCTTATCTGGGGCTGCGATCTGTGTCAGCAGGTCTGCCCGCAGAACCGACACGCACACCTGAGTGACAATCCCGCCTTTCGGGAAAACCTGCTTCCTACACTGAATACCGGCGCGTTGGAAGGTTTGACCCGCCGAGAATTTTCCGAAAAATATCCGGGTCGCGCGTTCACTTGGCGCGGTCCTGCGCCGCTGCGCCGCAATCTCAATCTAAAAGAGGAGTCTTAATATGCCAACCCCGCTTTATACTGCGCTGCAAACTCTTGCCGCACAGCACACCGCCCGTTTCCACATGCCCGGTCACAAGGGACAGCCCCATTTCCCTGGGTTTGATGACATCTTTTCCATCGATTTCACCGAAATCTACGGCACCGGAAACCTCTACGAAGCCGAAGGACCGATTCGTGAAGCCGAAGTGCTCGCTGCGCAGTATTTCCATGCTGCGGACTGTCACTTTTTGACCGGCGGCTCCTCGCAGGGCGTGATCGCCATGCTGGGCGCGGTCTGCGGTGACGGTGGGCACGTGCTGCTCGACCGCACCTGCCACAAAAGCGCAATGCATGCCGCAGCACTGTTCGACCTCACGCCGCATTTCCTGTTCCCCGTTTTTCTTCCCTACGCCGGATGCGGCGGCATGCTCGACCTGTCCGCCGTAGAAGCATCCTTACAGGAACACCCAGAAGCCGCCGCACTCATGGTCGTTTCTCCGAACTATTACGGTGTGATGCAGCCAATCCGCGAACTTGCCGCCCTGTGCCATCGCTATGGAAAAAAACTAATTGTGGACGCCGCCCACGGCGCGCATTTGGACGCTGTCGGCTGCCCAAACCCAGTTGCCTTGGGCGCAGATGCTGCGGTCGTGAGTGCGCACAAAACTCTCCCCGCACTTGGACAAGGTGCGTATCTACTGTGCGGTGCGGATATCGACGCGGACACGCTGCGCCGCCACGAGGCCATGTGCGGCACCTCCAGCCCCTCTTATCCTATCATGGCGTCGCTCGACCTTGCGCGCGAATATTTGGAAACCCACGCGGACGAATATGCCACTGCCGTGCGGCGGGTGGCGCGGCTGCGCCGCAAATATGATGGCACAGCCGGTCTGCGCGCTCTTACCGGTGCAGACGCGCCGCTCGACCCACTGCGTCTGACCATCTCCTGCGCAAATGGTTTGGAGCTCTCCGATACACTCTATGCACGATTCGGCGTGGCATGCGAAATGGCAGACCATCACAACATTGTGTGCATCGTCACCCCTGCCGACCTTACGGAAAATCTTTCCCGTCTGGAAGCTGCACTCGACGCCTGCGCGCCCGGCACACTGCTCACGCCCTCCGTTTTTGCTGCGCCGCCTGCAAGCGTGCGCGGTTGTTCGGTACGCCATGCACTGCTTTCTCCCGGCTCCCCGTTTCCGTTTTCCGAAGCGGTCGGCAGTGTCTGCGCCCGTCCCGTGACGCCTTATCCGCCCGGAATCCCGCTGCTGTGGCCTGGTGAGGAAATCCTAGCGAAACACATTGAATTTTTGACCGAGCGATGCTATAATACTGTCAGCGAAGTTATTGTATGCGCAAAACCATCACACAGGAGGAAACCTCTATGAAAATGCTGCTTGCCATCGTCAATTACGACGATTCCCGCAATGTTATGAGCAACCTGATGAAAGCCGGTTTCTCGATCACCAAACTGGCAAGTACGGGCGGTTTCCTGCGCGCCGGAAACGTGACCATCCTGATCGGTCTGGAGGATACCCAGCTTGATGCAGCCATTGACATCATCCGCAAGTATTCCACCACCCGCCGGCAGGTGATTCCCACCACGACCGAGCTTGGGATGCTGGCTGCGCCCGCTGTCCCCGTCGAGGTTTCGGTCGGCGGCGCGACCGTATTCGTGCTCAATGTAGAGCGGTTTGAAAAAGTCTGATGCGCGGTTTCGATACAATCCCGGGCAATGAAGCGGTTAAAGACAGCCTGCGCGCGGCACTCAGCAGCCGATTTCCGCAGGCTGTTCTGCTGACCGGTCCCACCGGAAGCGGCAAAATGGAGCTGGCGCGCACGCTTGCCGCCGCGCTCCTATGTACCGGCGAGGGAGACCGTCCGTGCGGACGCTGCGTCTCCTGCCACAAGCTGCAAAATGACGCCCACCCCGATCTTGATATCATCGACGAGGGCGAAAGCGATCTGCCGGTTTCTCTGGCGCGGGAACTGCGGCAAAAAGTCTGCATCCTGCCCAATGACGGCGACCGCCGCGTTGTCATCCTGCGGCACGCACATAAGCTGAACGTACCGGCACAAAATGCGCTGCTCAAAGTGCTCGAAGAGCCGCCGCGCTATGCATTTTTCATTCTGACAAGCGAACAGCCCGGCGCAGTGCTTGAAACCATCCGTTCCCGCTGCACACGCTATCAGCTTGCGCCTCCGCAGGAAGCGGGCAGCAATCAGGAAACATGGATTCCAAGCATCACACCCTTTGTGCAGGCACTCGCGGATGCGGATGAATACCGCATGCTGCTTGCCGCAATGGGGCTTGAAAAGCTGCAAAAGGCGGATTTTAAAGCGGTACTCGGTGCGTTCCAGTCTGCACTGCGCGACGCAATTTTTTGTGCAAATACGCTGAATGGACGCATTGTCCCTGCGCTTACCTCAGAGACTGCGCGTCTGGCTGTGCGTGTGGACAGCCAGCGCCTGCTGAAGCTCTACGACTTCGTTTCCAATCTGTCCGCCCGCACCGAAATCAACGCGGCGGCAGCCATCCAATGCGCCGGTCTCGCTGCCGGAGCCTATCAAATCTGTTATCTGTGAATTCCGTTCAGGAGGATCTTCCATTGACAAATATTATTGGCGTCCGCTTTAAAAAAGTGGGCAAGGTCTATTATTTTGACCCGCAGGGATTGACCGTAAAACCCGGCGAACATGTCATCGTCGAAACTGCACGCGGTGTAGAATGCGGTGAATGCGCACTGGGCAACAGCGAAGTCAACGACAGCGAAGTGGTCAAACCCCTCAAAAAAGTCATCCGCATTGCCACCGAAACCGATCTTCAGGTCGCACGCGGCAATGAACAGCAGGCACGTGAGGCATACGACATCTGCAAAAAGAAAATCGCTGAACACGGTCTGGATATGAATCTGGTTTCCGTTGAGTGCACCTTTGACCTCAACAAGATTCTGTTCTACTTTACCGCAGACGGCCGCGTGGATTTCCGCGGTTTGGTCAAGGATCTCGCTTCGGTGTTCCGCACCCGCATTGAACTGCGTCAAATCGGTGTACGCGATGAAGCCAAGATGATCGGCGGTCTGGGCATCTGCGGACGCGAACTGTGCTGCGCATCCTACCTCGAAGACTTTCAGCCTGTATCCATCAACATGGCGAAAGATCAGAACCTGTCTTTGAATCCATCCAAAATTTCGGGCACCTGCGGCCGCCTCATGTGCTGTCTCAAGTATGAATACGAGGGATACCACGAAATGCAGAAGACCACGCCCCGCGTGGAAAGTCTGGTCGAAACCCCGGAGGGACGCGGCACAGTCGTTTCCACGCAAATGCTGTGCGGCACCTGCAAGGTGCAGCTTGAAGATTCCGAGGATGCTCCCAAGACATTCTGCTGTGCAGACTGCACCACCCTGCGCAGCGGACGCGCCAAGCGCAGTGCGCCGCAGCCTGAAAGCAAACCTGCTGAAAAATTCGATCATTCGGAAAAACCGCGCCGGGAGCATTCCCCAAAGCCGGAACTCGACGAAACCGAGTTTGAGCCGCAGCCTGCGGAGGGCGCCGATGACGGCAAACCGCGCCGCCGCCGCAGAGGCGGCACACGCCGCCGCCATAAGCCGTCCGGAGAAAGCGGCGAGCAGATGCAGCACCGCGAATCCGAATAACCCTGCTTCACCGCATTTGCTGCGCAGCTGTACTTTTACGATGAAAGGCCAACCGCCCGGAGAATCCCAAAATGCTTCCGGGTTGTTGGTCTTTTCCTGTTCTTGCCGCCCAGAAACAGACCGCCGCATTTTTCTTGTCTCTTTCTGGCGTGTGCGTTATAATCATACAATCATCAAGCACTTGAAAGGAGTTTTCCATGAACAGCCTGTTTACCTGTCCGGTGTGTGGGCAGCCGCTTACGCGGGGTGCTTCTGCATACCGCTGTCCCGCCAATCACTGCTTTGATCTTGCCGCAGCCGGATACACTTATCTGCTGCCCGCAGGCGGCAAACATGCCAAACTGCCCGGGGACAGTAAAGAAATGGCCGCCGCACGCAACCGCTTCCTATCTGCCGGATATTACGCCCCGCTCGCAGACAAACTGGCGGCGCTGTGTATAAGCCGCACAGGTCCCGCTCCCTGCATCCTAGACGCCGGCTGCGGCGAGGGATACTATACCGCCCGCATTTTTGACGCGCTTACGGGCGCAGGGAAATCTCCCCAGGTTGCAGGCATCGACATCTCCAAAAGCTGCCTGCGCTGGGCGGCAAAACGAGAAAAAGGCATTGAATTTGCGGTCGCTTCTTCCTACCATCTCCCGATCGCATCCGGGAGTATTGATTTGCTTATCAACTGCTTTTCCCCGCTCTGCCTCGAAGAATTTTCCCGCGTACTCAAGCCGGGCGGCCGGTTTCTCTATGTTGTTCCCGGCGCAAAGCATCTGTGGGAACTCAAGCAGGTGCTGTATGAAACCCCATACCAAAACGAAGAAAAGCGCTCTGATTATGCAGGATTTCAATATGAAACGGTCGAATCTGTGGATGCACGCATTCATCTCCCTTCGCAGGACGCTGTCTTCAGCCTGTTCCAGATGACCCCGTATTTCTGGAAAACTCCGAAAGCGGGTAGCGCGCGGCTTGCCGCATTGGATTCCCTCGATACCACAATTTCTTTTCAGGTTCATGTATTCCGCAAAACCGGAAGCGCGTAAAAAAAACACCGCTAATGCGGTGTTTTTTACCATTGGCGTTTTGCGCGAAAAAAGCCCGAATCTTCTCCGCGGGCTCAAGATCTATGTTCTTTTCTCAAAAAATTCTGTCTGCAATTCCTCTTTTTCTCGAAATCTCCGCAGCAAATCAAAACGATGTATTTTTATCAATTTCTCTTCCCTGTACATAGTTCTGAACTCTCCGCCACAAAATCCTCCACCACATCCCGAAAATGCAGCAGCGATACCTCCATGCGGTTGAGCGTCTGTGCGAACCGCTCTGCCGCTGCGTGATCGGTTGTGATGTCTGGAATCTGTTCCACCAGATGCTCCCCCTCGTATGCCGCGATTCCGCTGCTGATGTTCCCCTCTTTTGCATCCGTCTCGCTGACTGCAATATACTCCAACATTGTTTCCCTCCTGAATCTATTTTTTATGGTGTGATTTGGTTTCTCATTCATCTTACACCGTACGCCTCAGAAAAGGTGTTGAAGTTTGTCGAATTTCTTATTTTTTTATATTGAAAGCTATCCAATATTTGCACATCAAAAGACCATCCATGCAGTCACATTGCACAGATGGTCTTTTTCCTGTCTCTTTTTATTTCAGCAAATACGTTTCCACCAGACGTGCTGCATCTTCAATGCAGCCATCACATGAACGCAGTACGGTTCCGGTTTCTACGCCTTTCAGCTCACGGCACAAGATGCTCTGGTTTTTCTCGCGGAATGCCGCAGACAATTCCCGATTGATCTTGTACGTTGCCGCCTTTGTCTTGCCCGGCTGCTCCAAACCGCCGCTGTTTTTCATACCAGCCAGCATGCATGCACCCGACAGCGCGCCGCAAATCTCCATCTGCCCCATCCCGAAGCCAAACGCCTCGCTGGCACGGTAAGCCGTTTCTTCATCCATGCCGAACAGATCGCAGTATGCGCAAACAATCGCCTGCGCACAGTTATACCCCTTGCGATGCAGTTCCAATGCCTTTGGGAATCTCGATTCCATATCTATTCTCCTTTAATACTCGTGTGTTGTAAAATACTCTAAAATGCCGTCATGCATTGCCTGCGCTTCCGCACGCAGCCCCGCGTCAGACAGCACCGCCTGCACATCATCCGCGTTGTCAATGAATGCATATTCGCTGATCATGCCCAACATGTCCACATTTGCCGCATACCGCAGAATTGCATAATAATCGCCGTTCTGTCCTTCGCGGAAAACGGTGGGACGATGGCGAACCCGCCCGATGCTCGTATAATGCTTTTCCATGACCGCGCCTAACTCTTTTCCTGCGCCACCATTTTTATATTGTATCTGTGCCAGCAGCTCAAACCCCTGTGCCTTGGTATTGTAAGCATTGTGGTGCACGCTGAAACACAGATCTGCAATCTCTGCATTATCCTCAATCATTTCCTTGCGTTTGGCAAAGGAAACGTATTTGTCTGTCTCGCGCGTCATAATCACGGTTGCGCCACTCGCTTCCAGCATATCACGCAGATACAGTGCGACCGGAAGATTAAAGTCCTTTTCCAGAAGCTTGTCTCCCGCTTCAACCGTCTCCCCTTTATAGTTGACATAGCTGACCGGCGCAATGCCCGTAGAGCCGCTGTCTGAACCGCCGTGTCCCACATCGAGCAGGATCGTCAGTTTTCCATCCAAATGCGCTGTAAAATCCGGTTCCGGTTCTGGCTTGGGTTCCGGATCAGGTGTTGGCTGAGGCTCCGGCTTTGGATCTGGTTTCGGTTCCGGCTTGGGCTCTGGCTCGGGTTCAACATAACCCGGCGTCTTGATGATCCCCTGCTTGCTTGAATTGCGGTAGGAAATATCAAAGCCAAGATTTTCACCTATATCACGCAGCTTATAATATGTAAAACCATTGATATTAAAGGCTTCCATGTCGGTTTCTTTACCGTCAATCAGTACCGGCAGCGAGGATGCCACAGCATTCTTGACTTCGGTTGCAGGCTTCATCTCAGAGCCGTCCGCCTGATAGGCAGCACCCCGCTTTACCGAAATTTTGCGCGCCGCACTGTCATAGGAAACGCTGAACTTGCATTCTTTATTCCGCATCAAATATGCAATATCGCGCAGCTTAAAATAAGTATATGCCGCATCGCCTTGACTGATCAAATATCCGGATGGCTTTACGGTTTCGCCGTCCAGCAAAATTTCCATCTTGCTGATCTGCGCTTTAAAGGTCTGCGCGGTGCCAACTCCAACCAGTTCCGGGTCTTCCGCCGCTGCGGATACCATCCCGTTTTCAGCCGTTTCTTCGGCAGCCGCCGCAGATGACTGCACACCCGCAGAACAAGTCAGCACTGCCGCCATGATAAAGGAAATAATTCTTTTGCGCATAGTTCTCCCTTTCTCCATAATATCTAAAAAACGCTCTTTTTAGTATATCATGCGCTCTGCTTCGGACGCAATCTCTGCCGCTTGGATGTAACAAACATGTAAAACCCCGTTTTCTCATCACAAAAGGGGACAGCCATAAGCCGTCCCCTCCAAAACGTCCTGATTACAGCATTGCTGCGCCAATCAATCCCGCATCATTGCCCAGTTCAGCGCGCACGATTTCGGTGTTCCTGTGCACGCCTTGGAAACTTTCCCGCGCCACGATTTCACGCAGCGGCTGGAGCAGCTTCTCACCATAACCGGCTACGCCGCCTCCCACAATGATACGCTCCGGCTGGAAAATATTCACTAGGCTAGTTAACCCGCTGCCCAGATACATGCAGTACATATCAAAGACCTTTGCCGCCAGCGCATCTCCTTCGTCGCGCGCGTCACAAACCATCTTTGCCGTTAGCTTTCCGCCATTCGCATCCCTTTTACCGCGCAGCAGGCTTTCGCCGCCCGACTCCAATGCCATCTCTGCCAAACGAATCATGCCGGATGCAGAGGCATATGCCTCCAGACAGCCGTTTCTGCCGCAGTTGCAAGGCAAGCCGCCGACCGCTACAACCATGTGGCCAATCTCGCCCGCAATGCCGTTTGCGCCCGTGTACAGCCTGCCGCCGATTACAATGCCGCCGCCGACGCCCGTGCCGAGCGTCACCATAATGGCGTCCTGACACCCCTTTCCCGCGCCCGCAATGACCTCGCCGAGCGCTGCGCAGTTCGCATCATTATCGAGCACAACCGGACAGGCAAACTCCGGCTGAAACGCTTCTGCGAAGCAGACATTCTGCATCCTGAGATTGGTGCCGAACATCAGCATCACAGCATCCCGGTCAATCGAGCCAGGAACGCCAATGCCGATCTGCGTGACCTCGTCCGGTGCCGCGCCATGCATACCGCACAGGCTGAGCGCAAGCTGCTTCATATCCGCCTTCATCTGTGCCGGATTGCCGGTACGGGTCGGCAGGCTTTCTTTACCAAGCAGCGTTCCATTTTCTTCGCACAGGCAGACCACCGTATTCGTGCCGCCAAGGTCAATGCCGATTCTCATCTTCAAATGACCCCTTCCTCAAAGCTGTTGATGTCAATACCGCGAATTTTTTGGAAATAGGCTGCCATGCGGTCCCAATCCGCATTGATCACCAGTTCCTCCGGGAAATCGATCTCCTCAAGCAGCTTGACTGCATCCTGCGTCTTTCCGACCATATAGGAAATGTGTGAATCGCTCGTCACCACAATCGGTACGCGGTATTTCATGCACAGCTTCGCAATGCTTGTACAATTATGGCGGCTGCCCGCGCGGATGGCGAGCGAGTTGTTATTGATCTCCACAATCTTGCCGAACTCATTGCACTGTGAAATGATGCGCTCCTGATCGAAGGCGAAATCCTCGGTTCCCAGATGTCCGAGCGTGGTGACATAAGGGTTGCGCAGAATGTTTTCCAGCGCAGCCGTGTGCACCTCGCGCGTAGCAGGCGGAAAGCAGGGTGCATGGAACGACGCAATGACGTAGTCGAGATTTTTCATATATTTATGCTCGATTCGATCCACCCCGCCCGCCGGCGGCAGGATATTCAGTTCCGCCCCGCGCAGAACCGTGATCCCATCTATTTTACGCGGAATGATATTCAGATTGGCAAAATGCCACTGGTGTGCGCCGTCATCCATCGCCGGACCATGATTTGTAATGGCAATCGCAGAAAGACCGGCGCGCTTCGCTCCCTGCACCATCTCCTCCAGAGAGCTGTGCGCATGGTCGGAAACATTGGTGTGCGTGTGCAGATCTGCAATAATATGCATTGTGAAAAACCTCTCCTCATAACTGTGGGCTGCGGTCTTTCCCGCAGCCCAGATCGACATCAGCCAAACGAACGCAGCATACGCTCCTGCAATTCCTTGGCAGCATTATACCCCATCTTCTTGTAGCGGTTGTTCATCGCAGCAACCTCGATGATGACCGCAAGATTTCGTCCGGGCTTGACCGGAATGGTCAGCGACGGCACACGGATGTCAAGAATACTGGTGGTCTGACCGTCCAGACCCAGACGGTCGTATTGTTTGCCCTCTTCCCAGTTTTCCAGATTGATAACCAGTTCGATCTTCTCTGTCAGTTTTACCGAACCAACGCCAAAAATACGGCGCACATCGACAATACCGATGCCGCGCAGCTCGATAAAGTAACGAATCACGTCCGGAGAAGTGCCGACCAGTGTTTTATCGGATACGCGCTTGATTTCCACCGCATCGTCCGCAATCAGGCGGTGACCGCGCTTAACCAGCTCAATCGCGGTTTCTGATTTACCAACGCCCGAATCGCCGAGCAGCAGCACACCCTCGCCATAGATTTCAATGAGTACGCCATGCAGCGTAATCCGCGGCGCCAAAGAAACCTTGAGCGATGCCACGACCGAATTGATGATTGTCGATGTGAATTCGTTGGAACGCAGAATCGGCACGCCATGTTTCTTTGCCGCTTCCAGACACTCCGGAAAGATATCCATATTGCGCGAAACGATCATCGCGGGAATACCGGTTTCAAACAGGCGCTCAAAAATTTCAAACCGCTTCTGCGGCTCAAAACTCTCGACATAGGTGGTTTCCACCTTGCCCATCACCTGTAAGCGGTTGGGGTCAAAAAAATCAAAGAATCCTGCAAGCTGCAAACCGGGACGGCTCACATCGTCTTTTGTGATTTCAGTTTTTTCAAAGCCTTCCGGTCCATACATGACTTCAAAGTTAAACTCTTGGATGAGATCACCCAAGCATACGCCATACTCTTTTAACTGCATTTTCAGCCCTCCTGCTCGTTTTGGAGAATCGTTATGGCTATTATAACGGATTTTGCCGTTTTTTTCAACGCTTTCCCCGATGTCCTGTGCATCTTTTTTCAGAGAAATAAAATATTTTTGCAAATTCGCTTGCATTTCCTCGATCTTTATGGTAGTATATTATTCGTTACTCAATGCCTTGTAGATAAGGAGGTGCAGGAAAATGGCAAAGTGCGATATTTGCGGCAAGGGCGTTACCTTTGGTATCAAGGTTTCTCACTCTCACAGACGTTCCAACAGAACTTGGAAGCCGAACGTCCGTCGTGTAAAGGCTCTGATCGACGGTACTCCCCGCCATGTCAACGTATGTACTCGGTGCCTCCGCTCCGGCAAGGTTACCCGTGCTATCTAATCACGTGACCATACTTGACGTTTAAAACCGCTCCACAAGAGCGGTTTTTTTGTTTAAAAAGGCGAACTGACATGCATCTGTCAGTTCGCCTTTTTCTTACAATTGTGCTTTACGCCCGCTGATTCTGCCTTTCATGTTTCTGTCAGTCTCGGTTTTCGCTTTTTTCCCTGTCCGTTTCCTCAAAAGCATGCCAAACAGGCGGTTCTTTATGACGGTTTAGCAGCGATTTGAGTTTGGCGAGAAGCCCTTCTATCAGATGAAACCACACTTGACCAAAAATAAAAATCACAACCAGAATCAGAAACCACATTCCAATTTCCCGCCACACTTCGCCTCACCTCAAGTTCTGCTTATTTGGTCGAAAAATCATTCAGGAAAAAGGCTGTGAATGCCTCCAGTTCCTCTTTCTGATAGAGATAGATATACAGGCTCTCATCCTCCAGCCATTCATAGGCGTTGATACCGATATATCCCTTCCGATCTGGATAGATGATAAAGGCATCGGTTGGATACTTATTCCGGTACGCTTTGTGAATCTCATCCCGGCGGTAATAGGTGGGATCTCCATAACCAGAGAGATCGGGAACCGTAGGCACGACCACAATGGTACGGGTAGCCGCATTCCATCCCACAATCAAATTACCAATCTGGGTCTTACTTCCATGGACAAAACCATAATTGAACCGTTTGACATCCTCAGTATAACCCACGATCAAACGATATTCCTCGCCATGCTCCACCGCCTGATCAAACAAGGCACGCACCTTTTTGGCGTTTGCCGCGCTCTTTTCCATATCCGGCTCCGGTCCCTTAAACAATTTGCTGAACAGTCCCATCTTCATTTCCTCCCAAAAATTGTATTGAAATAATTCATTTTAACTTCTTCCGCCCGAATGACCGCGCTGTAAAAGTTATGGATACTGCGGTTCTTGTCACAATCTGCCCGCTGCCGGTTCCAGCTTGTTCCCTTGTGAATTCCTCTTGTGTCACAGGCTCAACACAGCAGCCAAACGCATTCGTTTTTACAATTCCATGATATCCCTCCTTATCCCAAAGCTGTCCCATAACCATGAGGCATTCTTTTCAACTTCATAATGCTTTTTAGCAAAGAAGCCCCACGCCGCACTGTCCTAAGGACAGGCTGACGCAGGGCAAAAAAGCCGCACAAAGCCGGCAGCCGATTTCAGGCAATCGACCTTTTTCATCAGTTGTGCGCTGGAATTATATTGTCCCCCTACGGAGATTTGCTGATTCGTTCCGTGCATCTTCTATCACTCTGCTTTCACTTTCTTTTGCCCGCTGCATTCCATCCAGCAGGGCACTGATTTGAAATTCCACCATATCCTCTGCCATTTCCGGAAATAAGAACGGCATAGTGTTCGGAATTGCTTTATACACCATCATCATGGACAAGGCAAGGTTTCCAAACAGCCTCGGGTCTACACTGTCCGCAGAAACGCCAAAAATCTCAAGCAACTCGCGGAATAATTTGCTCTGATCTTCTCGGAAGATCTGGAAATTTTCTTGGGAGAGGCAACGGTACACCTCCTGCTCTTCTTCAATGGACAGCACTGCGATTCCTTTTTTCTCTCCATAAACGCAGGTTTCCAGAAAAGTTTGTACCCCCTCTCTCCAACTGCGTGCAGGATCTTCCATCAGCTGACGGGCATATTGCAGCAGCTTGGGCTGCTGATACCGAAGCGCTTCCAACACCAGTTCCTCCTTGGATGAGAAAAATGTATAGAAAAAGGTCTTGGAAATGCCTACTTTCTTGCATAGAATATCAATACTGCTGTGGATCAGCCCCCGATCCACAATGCATTGAATCACAGTGGTCATCAGCGCGGTCCGTACTTGTTCCCGCTCCTCCCCAGAATAGGCTTTTCGCGCCATATCGCTTTCCCCCTCTCAGCAGTATAAAGAACAAAATTACAAATTGGTATTTATATAATACCTGAACCGAAGAGAATATACAACTGTCTTTTTGAAAAATTTTTATGAACCCACTATGCAAATTGCTGTTTCGGCAGATTGCAGCGGGCAGCGCGTGTGTTGCCCTCCCCAAACAGGAAAAGGCGGCACAGCCCATGAACCGGGCTGTGCCGCCTAATTAAAAATATGCTTTTTGTAGCCAAAAATCCCTTGATATTACCGGATTCTTCGGATTTTTTGCTTTATTCCCATTCTATCGTGGACGGCGGCTTACTCGTAATATCGTACACAATGCGGTTGATATGCCCCACTTCGTTGACAATCCGCACCGAAACGCGGTCGAGTACCTCATACGGGATACGCGCCCAGTCCGCAGTCATAAAGTCCGTCGTGGTGACCGAGCGGAGCGCGAGGGTATAATCATAGGTTCGACCATCCCCCATCACACCGACCGAGCGCATATTGGTCAGCACCGCAAAGTACTGATTCATCGTGTGCTCCAGTCCCGCTTTCGCAATCTCATCGCGGAAAATGAAATCCGCTTCGCGCAGGGTGTCCAGTTTTTCTTTCGTGACATCTCCAATCACACGAATCGCAAGCCCCGGTCCCGGGAATGGCTGCCGCATGACCAGATATTCCGGCAGCCCCAGTTCGCGGCCGAGCTGACGCACCTCATCCTTAAAGAGCAGGCGCAGCGGCTCGATGATCTCCTTAAAGTCCACATAATCCGGCAGACCGCCCACATTGTGGTGGCTCTTAATCACTGCTGCATCGCCCGCACCAGACTCAATGACGTCCGGATAAATCGTGCCCTGCACCAGATAATCAATCTTGCCGATTTTCTTGCCTTCTTCTTCAAAGACACGGATAAATTCCTCTCCGATGATCTTACGCTTGCTCTCCGGCTCGGCAACCCCGGCAAGCTTGCTGAGGAAGCGCTGCTCGGCATCCACCCGCACAAAATGGATGTCCCATTTGGAAAATGCGGCTTCCACCTCGTCGCCCTCATCCTTGCGCATCAAACCGTGATCGACAAACACGCAGGTAAGCTGGCTGCCGACCGCCTCCGCGAGCAGCGCCGCCGCGACCGACGAATCCACACCGCCGGACAGCGCCAGCAGCACCTTGCCCTCGCCCACCTTTTCCCGGATTGCCTGAATCGAAGTGTTCTTGTAGTCCTCCATCGTCCAGTCGCCCTTGGCGCGGCAAATCTCATAGAGAAAATTCCTGAGCATCAGGCTGCCGTTTTCGGTGTGATTTACTTCCGGATGATACTGCACGCCGTAAAATCCGCGCGCTTCATCCGCGATTGCTACATTCGGACACATCGCCGTATGTCCGACCAGCGCAAAACCCTCCGGCACCTTTGCCATATAATCGCCGTGGCTCATCCACGAAATGCCCTGTGCCGGCAATCCCCGGAACAACTTGCAGGAAGTGTCATAGAAGGTTTCAGTCTTACCGTATTCCCGCGCAGAATCGTCCTGCGCCGCCGTAACCAAGCCGCCCAATGTCTGCGCCATCAGCTGACAGCCGTAGCAGATGCCCAGCACCGGGATTCCCAGTTCAAACACCGCAGGGTCGCACTTGGGCGACTGCTCGTCATAAACGCTGTTCGGACCGCCGGTAAATACGATGCCGATCGGATTCAGCGAGCGAATCTCTTCAATCGACGTATGGTATGGTTTTACCTCGCAATAAACATGGTGTTCGCGGATTCGGCGCGCAATCAACTGGTTGTACTGTCCACCGAAATCCAGAATCAGTATAAGCTGATGATTCTCCATTCGAACGTTGTCCTTTCTGTCTCAAATCTATCACACGAAAAATAAACTTTCCCCCTTAGAGCACGGAAATTCGCATTGTACCGTCTCCGGAGGATTTTTAATTGATATAGAAATTATGCCACAATTTCGTGTGTACAGCAATGCTTTTTTGCATTTTTTGCGAGTTTCTTGATTTTTATGGTACTCTTTTCTGAAAAGCGTAAAAAAATACGCTGCATTTTTAGAATAAATCACCGCATACGGTCAAAAATACTTCTAACCAAACGAAAGGGAGTATGCATATGAACCAGCACATCATAAAAATACGCGCACGGCTTGCAGGCGTCTGCCTGATTGCAGTGTGCACCGTTTTTCTGCCCGCCGCGTCCGCTTTCTGGGAGACGGAATCGGCAAAACCGACTGTCTCAAGAAATGCCGCGCCGACCGCCGAACCGGTGCAGGGCGAAACGTTTTCCGGCGTGATGATTGAGCTGCCGCTCTCCGCAGCCGATCCGGACGGTGATGCCGTCCTGTTTAAGCTGATCGATCCGCCCCGCCGCGGCACTGCCTCGATTGACGGCAGCACGCTGCAATATACCCCGCAGGCAGATAAAACCGGCACCGATAAGTTCACCTATGCCGCCATCGATACCATGGGCAATCAGTCTGAGCCTGCGCAAATCAAAATCAAGATCAGCAAAAACAAAGCAAAATTCACTTATGCCGACATGGTGCGAAGCACTGCGCACTACGCTGCCCTGTGTCTGGCCGATGCTGGCATTATGACCGGAGAACGAATCGGAACATCCTACTTTTTTCACCCATCCGAAACCGTAACACGCGGCGAATTCATCGCCATGGTTTCAGCGTTGGCTGATTTTCCCATTGAGGAAACCGCACAGACCGACTTTATCGATGACGGCGGTCTGTCCGATTGGGTCAGACCCTATATCAGTGCAGCTGCTGCAAACGGTTTGGTCAGCGGGTATCAAACCGCTTCCGGTGCATGCGAAATCCGCGGGCAAAACCCGATTACCCTCGCCGAAGCGAGCGTGCTGCTGGGTGGTCTGCTGGATGAGGAATATGCCGTACAAACTTCCGCAATCGACGCCAGCTATGCGCCGGTCTGGGCACAAAGTGCCTGCGCGGTATTGACCGCTGCCGATGTGCTGCCAGACACTGTGCAAACGCTTGCAGAACCGATCTCCCGCGAAACCGCCTGCACCCTATTGTACCGCACCATGGAAAAATATTCATAACAAAACGTCCTGCTCCGTTGGAGCAGGACGTTTTGCTGTTATCGCACCCGCAGGCTTTCGATATGCGTCTCATCCGGTGTCACATACGCAGTCTGGTACACATGATAGATCACAAATCCGGGTTTTGCGCCATTCGGCTTTTTGAGGTTGCGCACCTCGGTATAATCGACCGGCACCATGGACGAATGCTTCGCCTTAGAATGATAGGCTGCAATCATCGCCGCCTCGGTCATCGCGGTATCCGTCGGTTCGCGCCCATCCACGGCAAGGATTACGTGAGAGCCGTGGATTTTCTGCGTATGAAACCAGATATCGCTTTTATACGCGGTTTTCATGCTGAGCAGATCGTTTTGCAGGTTGTTTTTGCCCGCCCACACCGAAAACCCATCGCTTGTGCGGTATTCAAACGGTACGGAAGCCGCCGGTTTTTGCTGCCGCTTATTCTTGGTCTGCTTGCGGCTGAGCACACCGGTCTGCACAAGTTCCTCCCGAAGCTGCGCGAGATCGCGCTCATTTTCTGCCTCATCGATGGATTGCAGGACGCTTTCCAAATAGGACAGTTCTGCCTCGCCGTCCGCAATCTGCTGCGTGAGCATCTCTTCTGCAGTTTTCGCCTTTGTATATAACTTAAAATAACGCTGCGCATTTTGCTGCGGCGTATAGCGGATGTCAAGCTGAATCTCAATCTCCGGGCAGGTTTCGTCAAAGTAATCAATCACCTTGGCGCGGGTCATACCTTTTTCCAGCTGATAAAAATTCGCAGCAATCAGTTCTCCCATGCGCTTATATTCGTCGCGCCCGTGCGTCTGTTCCAGTTCCATCCGCTGTGCATTCAGCTTACGTGCCAGACGGTCACGCGCATTGGTGACCGTTTTAATCATGTCGCCTGCCTTGCGGCGCATGCGCTCTGCCTGTCCCTTTTTTTCGTAAAATGCGGCAAGCAGTACAGAAAAACTTTCCAGTTCGCTCTGCCGCACCAGATTTTCATACTGCTCGATGGGTTGAAACGAAAAATCCTGCACCGAGCCATCCTCAGTGCGCGTCAGCAGCACCGGCTGATAATCCTCTGCCTGAATCCGAGAAAGGAACTCGTCAAAGACCGTTGCCAAGCGCTCCCTATCCGCAAGACTCAGCGCACCGACCGGTTTTGCCGCGTCCCCTACACTGCGATAGGCAAGCTCACGGCAAACGAGCGGCGACAATCCACTGAGCATGCTCAGTAGACACTTGTCCAGTTTCTTGCTTTCATCCTCACATGTATTGAGCATGCTCACAAGTTGCCCACCGTTCAGCGTCAGCGGGTCGGTCTTGCCCTCCTGCGCAGGCGGCATACGGTAAAATAGTCCGGGCAGCACCTGCCGTTTGCCCGAAATATCGCCGTCAATGCGGCGAATCGCGTCGATGATACGCCCCTCATGGTCTTTCAGAATGATATTTGAATGCTTTCCCATCAGCTCGCACACGAGCTGGCGGCGCACCGGCACGCCCATTTCATCGGTCGTATCCAAATCAATCACTGCCATGCGTTCAAGCGCGGGCTGCGTAATCGACACAATCTTTGCGCCCTGCACATATTTGCGCAGCAGCATACAGAACATCGGCGGCGCCGCCGGATTTTCCCGGTTTGCGTCAATGAAATGCATGCGCGGCGCACTCGGCTCCGCGCTCACCATCAGCCGCATCGCGCCGTGTATGCCGCGAATAGAGAGCACAATCTCATCCCGGTCCGGCTGATATACCTTATCAATGCGCCCGCCCGCGGCTTTCCGGTTGAGCTCGGTCAGCACCGCGCGCAGACATACAGCATCAAGCGGCATCTATGATTCCTCCAGTCATTCAGATAAACTCAATGCAGTCCCGGTGGGTCTGGCTGCAAACAGCCGCAACCTCCGGAAACTGTGTCCCAATCCGCTCCGCAAATACGGGAACCATGGGGTTTTCAGTTGGAAAATGCCCCGCATCCACCAACGTCAGACCGAGCGCCTGTGCACGCTGCATGATGTCATACGAGCAGTCTCCAATGACGAATGCATCCGCGCCCTTGCCGAGCGCGCTGTCCATCATCTTGCCGCAGGCGCCGCCGCCGACCGCGACCCGGCGCACCGGCTTGCCCGCGTCGGTGAAGCGCACACCGCCCGCATGCAGACGTTCTTTGACATAAGCCGCAAACGCGCGCGGCGGCATCGCTTCGGGCAAATTCCCCACGCGGCCGAGCATGCCGTTCTCGCCAGCTTCCATATTCACAATCTCCGTCAGTCCGAGCGCGGCGGCAAGGGCGTCATTCACGCCCCCTTCGGCGCAATCGGCATTCGTATGCATACAGATAACCGAAATGCCATGACGGATGGCAGTCATCAATGCACGACCGGTTGTATTGTCGGCAGTCACCGCATGTACCGAAGTGAAAATCAGCGGGTGATGCGCGACAATGAGCTGCGCCCCGCAGTCAGCCGCCTCCTGCACAACGCCCTCGGTCACATCCAGCGCGCACAGCACGCGTGAAACCTCTGTACCGCGGTTCCCGGTCATCAGTCCGATGTTGTCCCAGCTTTCCGCCAGTGACGGCGGTGCAATCTGCTCTAAAAATGTCAAAATATCTTGAACAGTTGTCATTTCAGTTCCTCCAGGCTTCGTTTCAACGTATCTACGGTCATCCGCTGCGCGGCAAGCCGTTCCGGTTCCAAATCCCGTGCCTGCTCCATCCCTGCAAGGGCACGCGCCTCGCGCTGCAATACATACTCCAGATATCCGGCCGCCCCCTCTGCCTTGCACAGCGCAGGCGATACACAGCACATACCGAGCGGAATATCTCGCTTCGGCGCGCCGCCGCGCACCGTCAGAACCACATAGCGCCGGTGCTCCTCCCGGCACAGGCTTTCCCGCGCAATCTCATACCCATGCGCCCAAAGCCAGCATCGCAGTTCTGCCGTCATGGTCATCGGCTGCAAAAGCAGCAGATGTTTTCCTTCTGCTGTCCACGGCGCAGCGGCGAGAATATCCGCAATGGTTTCTCCGCCCATACCTGCAATGGAAACCGTATCACATTCTTCCGCGCATACCCGTTCCAATCCGGCGCCAAGCCGCAGGGAAATGCGCTCCAGACAGCCATGCCGTGCAGCGTTTTCCTCCGCGCGCGCCAACGGACCCCTGCGGATGTCGGATGCGATCGCGGATGCGACGCGCCCGTTTTCAATCAGCCAGATGGGCAGGTGTGCATGATCGGTCCCAATATCCGCCAAGCGTGCGCCCGGTGCAATCTGGTCTGCAATGACCTGCAAGCGCGGCGTCAGACGCACGGCTTCCACTTTTGCCATTTTTCATCCTCCGTCTGCAAAAAATAAGAGACCGGTCACAAAACCGGCCTCCGCGTACCCGCTTACTTGTCTGCCAGGAATGCGTTGAGCTTGTCTACCAGCACGTCCGGCTCCAAACCGTGTACCATGCAGGCCTCTTCGACCGACTCGCCCTGAGAGGACGGGCAGCCCAGGCAATGCATGCCCATTTCAAGGAAGAATTTTGCAGTGCCCATGTCCATTGCGAGGACTTCGCCGATCGTCGTCTTTCTCGTAATCGTAGCCATTGGTAAAACCTCCGTTAACTTTAAACTACAAGTATTATACTGCCTTTTTCCGCGCATTTCAATACAGATTTCTCCCTTTCTTTGTTTTTCGCGGATTATCTTTCGTACACGCCTGCCCGGTCGTTGATGACCAGTCCGCGCAGCATGTGGTGTTCGAGATTCAGGATTCCATTCTCGTCTCCGCGCAAGCAGCCAAGCCGCACCAGTTTAGAAACCGTCGGCTTCGCCCAATCCGGGCAATCCTCATACGTTTTGTAAATTACCATAGTTTCTTCCTCCTTTTCCTGTACTTTTTGCAGAAAGACTTCCCACGCTGCCGCGTTCCGCACAAACGGCTCCGGACATACCTTGTGCGTCACATCATAGTGCCGCAGAATATTGCCGCATGCAATATGATAGCGCTGCCGCAGTTCGCGCACCAGCTGCGCCGCCCGCTCCACGGTTTCACCGGTAAAGTAATACGCGCCATTGGCATCTTTGCGGCTGCACAGCTCGATGCCAATGCTGTTTTTGTTGCGGCAGGCAGGATGGAAGTACATCCCCCGCGTTCCGCAATGCCATGCCGTACATGCCTCGGGCACACTGCGCCACACCTCCCTTTCATCCACAAAATAGTGTGCCGACGTACCGGTCACGGTGCGCGCAAAGTAGTCTGCATTGTTTTTCGCCGTGTCCCCGTCGTTTGCTGTAAAATGTACGACCAGATACCGAATCTCCTTCAGACTGCGTGCATCGCCGTAATTTCCCGGACGCGCCAGCTTTTCCTGTATCTTCACAGGCATCACCCCTTTCAACCATACGAGGTGAGTCCTGAAAAATTGACTGCAAACGGTTCATTTCCGGCAAAAAAATTCAGAGCACCGCAAGATGCGATGCCCTGATCGGAAACCGAAATTCAGTTAAAATGCCGCCGGGGTGACCACAACCGCCAGACGGATGGCAAGTCCCAGTAAAAGCGCGAATACCGCCGCTGTCGTCATAAGGTCTGATGCGCGTACAATATCGCTTTTTACAATCGCGCGGTCATCGTCTCCGATGGTCGGTTTTTGCACAATCTTCCCAAAGTACGGCGCCGGACCGCCGAGCTGAATATGTAACGCTCCCGCGCAAACCGATTCGGTCTGCGCAGAGTTCGGGCTCTTATGCTGAAACCGGTCGCGCTGAAAAATACGCCGCGCATTGCGGCTGTCAAATTTCAGCATGCCCGCCCCCGCAACCATGCAGACGGCTGCAATGCGCGCAGGAAGAAAATTGAACGCGTCGTCCAATTTCGCCGAGCACCAGCCAAAGTGCTCATATTTTTCATTGTGATACCCCACCATAGAATCGAGTGTATTGACTGCCTTATACAAAAATGCCAGCGGCGCGCCGCCGAGCAGCATATAAAACAGCGGGGCAATGACGCCGTCGGTTGTATTTTCCGCAATAGTTTCCACCGTCGCCTTGATGACGCCCTCCTCGGTCAGTGCGCCCGTGTCGCGTCCGACATACATTGCGACCGCGCGGCGCCCGTCGTCCAGCGACTTGTCGAGCGCTTCCCGCACATGTTCCCCCGCATCTACCAAGCACTTACGCGCAAAAATCTGATAACAGAATAAGGTCTGCGCCGCAAATGCCAGCCATGGGCTGATACATCCGAGCACGAACAGCAACGCAAGCGGCACGGCAAAGCTGATGCCGCAGACAATCCCCCATAAAAACACGCCCGCGATCTTTTCCCCGCGCGGTGTCGCCGGAAACAGGCGGCGCAGCAGCTTTTCCGTTCCCGAAATCAACGAGCCAATCGCGCAGACGGGATGCCATACCCCAATCGGATCTCCAAAAATCCAGTCCAGCACAAAGCCGAGCGCGATTGCAAGCGTAGTCAGAGCCGCCTCCATTATCGCGCACCCCCGCTCAGCAGGAAAATCGGGTTGTTCGCCTTCAGCGGCGTACTGCCATCCGCTTTTTGACCGCGCACCGCGCTGATCTGGCTGATGGCAATGTGCTCAAATTCCAATGTACTGAGCGCAATCTGCGCGTCGGACAGCGTCTCAAGCGAAACCGCCGTCACCACCACGCGGATTTTCGGATTGCGCTCTTTCAAAATAGAAAGGGTTTCAAACAATGTGCCGCCGCTGCCGCCGATAAAAGCAGCGTCCGGTGTGGGCAGATTTTCCATTGCGGCAGGCACTTCGCCCTGCACCGGCAGCACATTATAGCAGCCAAGTGCCCTCCGGTTCCGGTCAATCAGCGCAATGCCTTCTGTGCCGCGTTCAATGGCGTACACCACGCCGCGCGGTACGCGCCGCGCCATTTCCATCGATACCGAGCCGGTTCCCGCGCCCACGTCATAAACAATATCTCCGGCACGCAGATCAAGGAGATTGACCGCCGCCCAGCGTGCCTCCTGTTTGGTCATCGGCACATTGCCGCGCTCCATATCGCTGTCACGAATCGGCAGCGTAGGGTCACCCGGCTGATCGTTTTCAATGAGCAGCACGGCAAGGCTGCCGCAGGGTTTCTCTGCAAGTTCTGCGGCGGTGCCGGTAAGTACCTGTTCCTCTGCCGCGCCGAGATTTTCACCACGCGACACGCGCACATGCCCCAGTCCCGCGTCCACGAGCGACTGGCACAGCTTCTGTGCATTCTGGTCGCCGCCCGTCAGCGCAAATACCTTACGGTTATAGCTGACTGCACCCAAAAGGCTTCCCTTTCGGCCATGCAGGCTGAGCCAAACTGCATCCTCGTAGGTTGTTCCCAGCCGCGCGCACAACATCTGCATGCTGCTCAGTCCGCACAGTACCTCAACCTCGCCATGGGCAGCAAGCTTGCCCGAAAGCGTCTTTGCTGCGCTGAAAAATCCCGCATCACCTGAAACCAGAATCCCGACGCGCTGTATATCCGCAGCGAGCGCTCGCTCTGCCAGCTTGCCCGTCGGACAGGTTTCAATTTTCCCCAATCCGGACAAATTTTCTGCCAAACGGTCAGTGGACAGCAGCAGTCCTGCGCGCGCCATTGCATCCCGCGCCTGACGGGTCAGGTCTTCCGGCTGACCGCTGCCCGTTCCAATGATTGTAAAATAACGGCTCACTCTTATTCTCTCCTTTCAACCGATCATACACTATGAAAAAACGCCGCCGGAACAAATCCGGCGGCGTTACGCTCTGGAGGTACCACCCAGAATCGAACTGGGGATCAGGGAGTTGCAGTCCCACGCCTTACCGCTTGGCTATGGTACCGAATCAGTGCTTATTCAGTATACACAAATATCCCTGACTTGTCAACTTCTTTTCTCTAAAATTTATTCTCTCTCGAAATTTAGATATCGCGTCCCCTGAAAAATCAGCGTACCGCAATCGCCCTGTTTGAGCGCGCCGTATACACTCCCCTGAATGCGCAGTTCCATCCGCTGCTCCTGTGCCAGTTCAAATGTCGCATAGTAGGTAACCGATGTCGTGGTATGCATCATCCCGTTTCCATCTGTGTGGGTATGGTGATGTACCTCTTCCCGCTTTCCTGCCACACGCGCCCGCTGCCGCTCGACCGGCGCATGATTGTTGCGGTTCCATTCCGCTACGCCGCGCACCATCTGAGAAATAATCATGCCGAACACGATCAGAAAGATTCCGCCAAACAGTAATTCAAACATAGTTTTTCTCTCCTTATTCAGCTTTAGTATATCCGGATGCAGTCTTTCCGTCAACCGCTTCTGCAAAACTTGTATTTCTCTCAAAAATGCCCTTGAATTTGTCCGTGAAATGTGGTATATAGTATATGATATGTAATCTGCGGCGATCAGGAAAAGTAGCATCCCCTCCCTTTGTCAGAGAACGGCGGTCACCGGCTGCAAGCCGCCCCAAAGGCTGCGATGTGAAGTTCCCCTGTGAGCAGGCGTGCTGAACTTAGAGTAGGCGCGCCCGTTTCGTCCCCGTTACCGGACGCACAAGCGCGCGGGATTTCCCGCGAATGTAGGTGGTACCACGGAAGCCTCGGTTTTCGTCCTATTTGGGACGGAAGCCGTTTTTTTATGTCACCAAAATTCCCATTTAAGGAGTGTAAATACTATGAAACAGCAGCTCGAAGCGATTCTTGCAAGCGCAAAGAAAGAGCTCAGCGAAACAAAAACCGCCCGCGATCTGGACGCGGTGCGCGTAAAGTTCCTCGGCAAGAAGGGTGAACTGACCGCAATCCTCAAGGGCATGAAAAATGTCGCACCCGAAGAGCGCCCGATCATTGGACAGCTCGTCAATGATGTCCGTGCAGCAGTCGAAACCGCACTGGAACAGCAGAGCGAGCTGATCGAGCGCGCCGCAATGGATGCCAAACTCAAAAGCGAAACACTGGACGTTACCATGCCGGGCGAAGAAGTTACCCTTGGTCACAAGCATCCGCTCACCAAGGTTCTGGATGAAATCAAGGACATCTTCATCGGTCTGGGATTCCAGATTGCCGAAGGTCCGGAGGTCGAGCTTGACCACTACAACTTTGAAGCCCTGAATATCCCGAAGGATCATCCGGCACGCGACACACAGGATACCTTCTACATCTCGGACAATGTCGTGCTGCGCACCCAGACCTCGGGCATGCAGGTGCGCACCATGGAAAAGCAGAAGCCGCCGATCCGCATCATCGCGCCCGGCAGAGTATTCCGTTCCGACGCAGTTGATGCAACCCATTCTCCGCTCTTCCATCAGATTGAGGGACTGGTTGTGGATAAGGGCATCACCATGAGTGACCTCAAGGGTATTCTGGAACTGTTCGCCAAGCGTCTGTACGGCGATGACACGGTGGTCCGTTTCCGTCCGCACCACTTCCCCTTCACCGAACCGAGCGCCGAAATGGACATCCAGTGCTACCGCTGCCACGGCGCCGGCTGCCCGCTCTGCAAGGGTGAAGGCTGGATTGAAATTCTCGGTTGCGGCATGGTGCATCCGCATGTTCTTGAAATCTGCGGAATCGACCCCGAAGAATATTCGGGATATGCGTTCGGCGTTGGTTTGGAACGCACCGTCATGGGACGTTACAAGATTGACGACATCCGCCTGTTCTACGAAAACGATGTAAGATTCCTGCATCAGTTCTAATTCAGAGTGGAGGGGAGCAATTTAGAAAATTAAGAAATTCCATTTGTTCTGTTTTCTGACCTCTTCACTCTCAACTCTTTTTCTAAATATAAAAAAAGGAGAGCAATTACAATGAAACTGCCTCTTTCTTGGCTGAAAGATTATACAAATATCGACGGCGTGACCCCAAAGGAGTTCGACGCCAAAATGACCATGTCCGGCTCCAAAGTCGAGAGCGTCGATTACCTCGGCGCGGAGATTTCCAATGTCGTAACCGGTAAAATCCTGTCTGTTGAAAAGCATCCCGATTCTGACCATCTGATGATTTGCCAGATCGACGTCGGCGCAGATGAGCCGGTGCAGATTGTCACCGGTGCTCCCAATGTCACCGAGACTTCGGTGGGTGAAATCTGTCCGGTCTGCCTGCACAATTCCACCCTGCCCGGCGGCGTAAAAATCACCAAGGGCAAGCTGCGCGGCGTGGTTTCAAACGGCATGATGTGCTCGTTCCAGGAGCTTGGTCTTGACCACGGCTGCGTGCCGTATGCATGCGACAACGGCATCCTGTTCCTGCCGGAAGGCACTCCGGTCGGCGCGGATATCAAGGGCATTCTCGGTCTGGACGAGTATGTCGCAGATTTTGAAATCACCTCCAACCGTCCGGACTGCCTTTCCATGATCGGTCTGGCGCGCGAAGCTGCTGCAACCTTCCAGCGCCCGTTTGCCGTGAAGGAGCCTGCTGTCAAGGGCTGCGGCGGTGACATCGCGGACTATGTTTCCGTACAGGTCGATGAACCCGAGCTGTGCCCGCGCTACACCGCCAAGATCGTCAAAAATATCAAGATCGAGCCCTCCCCCGCGTGGATGCGCGACCGTCTGTTCGCTGCCGGCGTGCGCCCGATCAACAACATTGTCGATATCACCAACTATGTCATGCTTGAATATGGTCAGCCCATGCATGCGTTTGACTATGCCTGCCTGTCTGACGGCAAGATTGTGGTTCGCCGTCCGCAGCCGGGCGAAAGCATCCAGACTTTAGACGGTCAGGACCGCGCCATTACCCCGGAAATGCTCGCCATCTGCGACGGCTCCAAGCCGGTTGCCATTGCAGGTGTTATGGGCGGTGCCAACTCGGAAATCACCGATTCTACCAAAACTGTTGTATTCGAGTCGGCATGCTTCCACGGTGCGACTATCCGCCTCACCGCAAAGGCACTCGGCATGCGCACCGAAGCATCCGGACGCTTTGAAAAGGGTCTGGACGCTTCGCTCACCATGCCTGCCCTGCTGCGCGCATGCGAACTGATCGAAGAACTGGGCGCCGGTGAAGTCATCGACGGCATTGTGGATGTCTGCGCCGCAGACCTTTCCCCGAAAACCCTGCCGTTTGAGCCGGATAAGATGAACGCGCTTCTGGGCACCGCGCTGTCCGCAGATGAGCAAAAGGAAATGCTGGAGCGTCTGGAATTCAAGATTGCAGACGGCAAGGTTGAGATTCCGTCTTTCCGCATTGATATTGCGCGTATGTGCGACCTTGCAGAAGAAGTTGCACGCATGTACGGCTACGACAATATTCCGGTTCGCCTGTATGCGGGCGACACCACGCAGGGCGGTCTTTCTCCGAAGCAGCTGATGGAACGTGCAGCCGCAGATGTCTGCCTCGCCGCAGGCTTTGACGAGTCGATGAGCCATTCGTTCATTTCTCCCAAGTTCTACGATGCAATCAACCTGCCGGCAGACGATGTGCGCCGTATTTCGACCACCATCCTCAACCCGCTCGGTGAAGATTTCTCCATCATGCGTACTACGGTACTGCCGTCCATGCTTGATTCCCTGAGCCACAACAATGCGCATCGCAACGCGACCGCTTCCCTCTACGAACTGGGTACCATCTATACGCCGGTCATGGAAAACGGAACGGTCAATGCCGACCAGCTCCCCCACGAAGAAAAAATCCTGACGCTCGGCTCCTATGGCCGTCTGTCTTTCTTCCAGTTCAAGGGCGTGATTGAGGCGCTGTGCCGCGAACTGAATGTGGAACACGTTGATTTCGCAGCAGACACCGAAAACCCGTCGTATCATCCGGGTCGCTGCGCAAAGGTCTACGCAAACGAAACCCTGCTTGGCGTTTTCGGCACCGTTCACCCGATGGTTGCAAAAAAATACGGTTTCTCTGCCGAGGTTCTTGCTGCCGAACTCAATATGGACGCGCTGTTTGCCTGCATGAATCCGGTGAAGCTGTACCAGCCGCTGCCGAAGTTCCCGGCTTCCACCCGTGATATTGCCGTTCTGGTCGATGATGCCGTTCCCGCGGCTTCTATGCAAAAGGCAATCGAACGCGCCGCAGGCTCCATTCTGGAAAACGTAAAGCTGTTCGATGTCTATAAGGGCAAGGGCATTCCGGAAGGCAAGAAGTCGGTTGCCTACTCGATGAGCCTGCGCGCCGCCGACCGCACGCTGACCGACGATGAATGCGACAAGGCGATGAAAAACGCAATCGAGGCGCTGGAGCAGCAGTTCGGCGCTGCGCTGCGCGCATAAGGGTTTTCTGAAAATTCGCCGGCTCACCCCACTTTGTCCTTTACAATCCCTGTAATTTGTATTATGATAGAGATAGCACCTGAGCAAAGGAGGAAGCCAGAATGCTCGATGGCACCAGAAAGTTCAATCTCGTGGATGACTCTACCGTTGAAATGAAGCGGATTCTGACCACGGTTTATGACGCCCTAAAAGAAAAGGGCTATAACCCCATCAACCAGATCGTCGGTTATCTGCTCTCGGAGGACCCGACCTACATCACCAACCACAACAACGCCCGCAGCCTGATTCGTAAAATCGATCGGGACGAGTTGATGCAGGAATTGGTTTCATTCTATCTGAACAACTGAGAAAACAGTCCGCGCCCGTGCGCGGACTGTTTTTTTCGTCAATTTCGACAAGAAATTTTCTTATTTTTCATATTTATGCCATATCTTTTTTCGGTTTGTTGTGCTATACTTTTTCCAAGAACAAGAAAGGCGGTGTACCCATGACAACAAAGATCTACGAACCTTTAAAGCTATTCTTTTATGCTTCGCTGATCAATCTTATCCTCATCCTAATCCCCAGCGCAGACAATGCATTCTTTGATCTTCTCATCAGTTTCGTTGGCATCGCCGCCGGCATAATCAGCCTGTATGCCCTTTACCGGATGCGCGATATTTCTTCCCACCTGCGCGGCGCGTTCAACTTTTCGGTTCTCAGCATCATCGGCATGTTGGTCAGCCTTCTTTTCACCGTTATTTCCACTTTCAATGCCGATTCGGGTTTCGCCATTGGAATGATCCTATTCTTTTCCATTCTGGCACTGGTGTTTGCGTTGTTTTCTGTGATCGCAAACTACCATTTCTACTGGGGACTGGACGAACTGATCGAAACCAATGGCTATCACTACCCTCTCGGGCGCATCAAGTGGTGCTTCTATATCTCAATCATCAGCACAGTCGTGGTCTTGTTTGTAGAGTTTGCAGCCGGCTCTGGTTGGCTGACGCAGTTTCTCTCGTTTGCAGCTTCCGGCGTGCAGCTTTATCTGTTCTACGGATATTTGCAGGCGGTGCGTACCCGAGAAGAACAAACGCCCCTGATGTAACACAAAAAAAGGAAGCCAACCGGCTTCCTTTTTTCTTATGTGTTTTCTGAGAACTCCGCAAGTTCCAGACCTTCGTTATGGTCGAGCGCCCACGAAATATTCCACGGGCTGGTAAACAGCAGCAGATAGTTGTCCTTGAAATCCTGCACAACCTTGGTGTCGCTCGTAAGCGTCAGGCTGTGATAGTCAAATGTTTCTTCATCAACGTTTTCAATCCAACGCAGATGCTCATACGGCAGCATTTCACGGATGATTTCGACATTATATTCGTTCTTCAGACGGTATTCGAGCACTTCAAACTGAAGCTGACCGACCACGCCCACAATGACCTCTTCCATACCGGAATTTGGTTCACGGAAAATCTGAATCGCGCCCTCCTGCGCAATCTGCTCCACTCCCTTGACAAACTGCTTGCGCTTGAGCGTGTCCTTCTGACGCACGCGCGCGAACAGCTCGGGCGCAAAGGTCGGGATGCCCGAGAACGTGCACTTGCGCGACGGCGCACAAACTGTGTCGCCAATCGAGAAGATACCGGGGTCGAACACGCCAATGATATCGCCCGCATAGGCTTCATCGACAATCGAGCGGTCCTGTGCCATCAGCTGCTGCGGCTGTGCAAGCTGAATCTTCTTGCCGCCCTGCACATGCCAGACTTCCTTGCCGCGCTCAAACTTGCCCGAGCAAATGCGCATGAACGCGATACGGTCGCGATGTGCCTTGTTCATATTCGCCTGAATTTTGAACACAAACGCCGAGAACTTGTCCTCAAACGGGTCGATCAGACCGATGTCTGCACGGCGCGGTGTCGGCGGCGGTGTCATGGTCAAAAACTTTTTCAGGAACGGTTCTACGCCGAAGTTGGTCAGCGCCGAGCCGAAGAACACCGGCGACAGCTTGCCGTGGTGCACGGCATCCAGATCGAACTCGTCACCCGCGCCTGCAAGCAGCTCAATATCATCCGAAAGTGTGCTGTACTGCTGCTCGCTGAGCAGTTCGCGCAGTTCATCGGAATCGAATTTCAAATGGGTTGCCGCAACCTCGTGACGCATATCGGTGCTGTCGAACGCGATGACCTCGTCGTCCATGCGGTCATACACGCCCTTGAACTCCTTGCCCGAACCGATCGGCCAGTTGACGGCAAAGGTGCCGATGCCCAGCTCGTTTTCGATTTCCTCGAGCAGCTCATACGGGTCGCGCGAATCGCGGTCCATTTTGTTGATAAAGGTGAAAATCGGCACGCCGCGCATGGCGCAGACCTTGAACAGCTTGCGCGTCTGCGCCTCGACGCCCTTGGAGCCGTCGATGACCATGACCGCGGAATCTGCTGCCATCAGCGTGCGGTAGGTATCCTCCGAGAAATCCTGGTGTCCCGGGGTATCCAAGATGTTGATGCACTTATCGCCATAGCGGAACTGCAAAACCGACGACGTAACCGAAATACCGCGCTGCTTCTCGATCTCCATCCAGTCGGAGACTGCATGGCGGCTATTTTTTTTGCCCTTAACCATACCTGCTTCCTGAATGGCGCCGCCATACAGCAGGAATTTCTCGGTGATGGTTGTTTTACCGGCGTCCGGGTGCGAAATAATCGCAAAAGTGCGCCGGTTTCCAATTTCCTGTCTTAAATCAGACAACGTGATTCCTCCAAATATTTAAATCTCGCGCCGTCCCTCGAGCGCGCGCATGAGTGTAACTTCATCCACATATTCCAGATGACCGCCGACCGGCATGCCATATGCCAATCGGGTAATCTTAATGCCGAACGGCCGCAGCAAACGGGACAGATACATTGCCGTCGCCTCGCCCTCGGTGTCCGGGTTGGTCGCAATAATCACCTCGCGTACGTCCTCGTTCTCATCCGCGACGCGGTGCAGCAGCTCCTTAATGCGGATATCATCCGGTCCCACGCCGCCAAGCGGCGAAATCGTGCCGTGCAGCACATGATACAGACCGTTAAATTCACGGGTACGCTCGAACGCGATCACGTCCTTGGGGTCGGTAACCACACAGATCACGCCGTGGTCGCGCGCCGGGTTGGAACAAATCGGGCATACCTCTGTATCAGTAAGGTTTTGGCAGATCTTGCAGGTATACACCTTTTCCTTTGCGTCAAGCAATGCCTGCGCAAAGGATTCCGCAGTTTCCTTGGGCTGGTTCATAATATAAAATGCCAGCCGCTGCGCGGTTTTATTGCCGATCCCGGGCAGCTTTGCAAATTCTTCAATGAGCCGTTCTACCGGCGGTGCAAAGAATGGCATCGCTTAAAACAGGCCGGGCATGCCGCCGCCCATGCCGCCGGTGACCTTCTTCATGGACTGCTCACTCTTCTCCGAAGCCAGACGGAACGCCTCGTTCACCGCTGCGAGCACCAAATCCTGCAGCATTTCCACATCGTCCGGATCGACAACCTCAGGCTTGATTTCGAGCGCCTTAAGGGTGTTCGTACCCTGTACAACTGCCTTAACCGCGCCGCCGCCTGCGGTTGCCTCGGTCTCCATTGCTGCAATTTCATCCTGTGCCTTAAGCATGTCCTGCTGCATCTTCTGCGCCTGCTTAATCATTGCCTGCATGTTCATGCCGCCGCCCATGCCGCCAAATTTACCCTTTGCCATTGTTGTGTCCTCCTAAAATCAGTTGAGTTCGGTAATTTCAATATCCAGAGATTGCGCTTTTTGCAAAACCTCATCAATTTCAGTGTTTTCCTGCTTCTTTTTTGGTTTTTTCCCCGGTTCATAGATGCGCAGCTTGAGCGGTCCGCCATGCAGGCTCATTGCCGCATCGCGCACCTTGCTCTGGGTCGGTTCGGCTTTGAGCAGCCCTGCGGTAATATCGTCATCGCAGAACAGCATCAAAGTGCCATCCGCAAATTCAGCGCGGACATACCCCGCTTTCATACAGGTCAGTGCGCCCATATTGATTTTTCCGGTCAGTGCGCTGAGCAGCTTGGGCCAAGGCTCCCAAGGCTTGGCTTCCTGCTTTTCCTTCTTTGGTGCATCACTTTGCACCGGTTCTTCCTCGTTCAGCCACGCCGGTGCATCTTCATCCCCCGGCGGAGGCGGTGCATCTTCATCCCCTGGTAAGGGAGGACGTTCCTCGTCCGATACCGTTTGCGCGGGGGCGGCAACTGCGTGCACCGTGATGCCGTGCTTGACCTTTTCTTCAAGTGCATCCACACGCCCGGACAGCGTATCGTAGGCTTCTCCGCCCATGGTACACAGCCGCACAACGGTCAGTTCTGCCTCGACCCGGCGGTTCGCCGCGGTCTTGAGCCTTCCTTGGCTCTCCTGCAAAATCCGTGACCACGCGATCAAGGTAGCCGCTGCTACACCCTCGCCGAGCCGCTGTACCTGCTTGAGCGAATACACAGGGGAGAGCATCGCTGAAACATCGCTCTTCGCGGTTTTCACAAGCAGCATATCACGAATCAGTCCCAAAAGTTGATCGAATACACCCGACAAGTCTCTGCCGCTGTCATAAGCATGTCCAATCCGCTGTACTGCACCTGCCAGATCATCCGCTTTGATGCATTCCATCAGACTCGTTGCATCGTCCGCGCCCAAGATACCAACCGAGCGGCTGACCGCTTCTTCGTCTACGGTTTCGCACCCCGCGGTGCGGTCAAGCATGGAAAGCGCATCGCGCATCGCGCCGTCCGCCAGACGTGCAATCATCTTGGCGCCGCTCTCTACGAGCGGAATCCCTTCTGCGGCGGCAATCTCCATGAGCCGCCTTGCAATATCCTCCGGCGTAATGCGCCGGAAATCAAACCGCTGACAGCGTGACAAAATAGTAGCGGGCACCTTGTGAATCTCGGTCGTTGCCAGAATGAACAGCACGTGTGCGGGCGGTTCCTCCAGTGTTTTCAGAAGCGCATTAAACGCACCGGACGACAGCATGTGCACCTCGTCGATGATATACACGCGCTTTTTGACCGAGGACGGCGCGTAGCGCGTTTCCTCGCGGATGTCGCGGATGTTATCCACACCATTGTTGGACGCCGCGTCGATTTCGACCACATCGAGCACCGAGCCGTCCAAAATCCCGCGGCACGCCGCGCACTCGCCGCACGGGTCGCCATTGACCGGATGCTCACAGTTGACTGCGCGCGCCAGAATCTTGGCGCAGGTGGTCTTGCCCGTGCCGCGCGTACCCGAAAAGAGGTATGCATGCGACAAGCGTCCGCTCACAAGCTGCGCCCGCAGCGTATCGGTAATATGCTGCTGCCCGATAACGTCGGCAAATGTCAGCGGACGCCATTTGCGGTATAAAGCCTGATACATTGCGTTCCTCCTTCCGAAAGAAAAAGCGGACAGAAACTCTGCCCGCTTTCCATTCCACTTACTGCTGTAAAACAGCGCCCCACAAGACCGCACACCGACCGGTCGAAACGACAACCCCAACGGCCTTTCCCGATGCACGGCTCAAAACCGGCAAATCCACGGCACACGGCGGTTTCTGCTTAATGCTGCTCGGTTCCCCGCCTGACATGGTTCACAGTCCTCCGTTGCGTAGTACCAGTCCATCATCGCCGCCCAGTGGGCTGCACACTTTGAGATGACGCCCCTCGCGGTCGGAATTCGTCCCTGCTGGAGCGGATTGCAGGTACAGGGCACCGCTGCCTCCCCAACTAGTGCGGCCTTGTGCGGCGCTGTTTCGCAGATGTGATTATTATACTACATGCTTAGTCAAATATCAAGCTTTTGTTTCTCTTAATCATCTTCCGGATCTTGGGTCTGCGGCAGCGTGCCGCCGGACGGATCGGTCGGCGCGGTGGTTCCGCCCGCTTCTCCCGCGCCCGGATTCTCCGGATCGACTGCGCCCGGCTCTTCCGGTTCCGGCTCTGGCTCCGGAGCAACATAGCTGCACTCTGTGCAAACCTTGCTCGGCGCATCGCCCTTCCAGTACCGTCCGGTTTCCACCGTTCCATTTGCGCGGCACGCGGAACTCGGCGCAAATCCGGAAACCGTGCAGTACGACTGCTTTTCAAAGTTATTGCTGTCGCCCATATCGAACTCAGCAGGTTCCAAATTTTCATGGACCTTATTCATCACTTTGTTCCAGATGGTCAGCGATGGATTGCCGCTGACGCCGCTGAGATCATAGCTGCTGTCGTAACCAAACCATGTTGCGCCGGCATAATATGGCGTAAATCCACAGAACCACAGGTCACGCTTTTTCTGCGATGTACCCGTCTTGCCGCCGACATCCATACCCGATACGTTGATGCGCCGCGCGGTGCCTCCCATTGCGCTCGAAGTAACGCCCTTGAGCACATCGCGCATATAGTACACGGTCTGTTCCCGCTCAAACACCTGACGCTCGAGCAGCTCGTTTTCAAGCAGCACCGTGCCGTCCGAATTGAGCACCTTGGTATAGGTACGCGCACCGTTAAAAATGCCGTCGTTCAGGAAAATCGAGAATCCGGCAGCCATCTCACGCACAGTGACACCGCCGTTCATACCGCCGAGCGCCATCGGTGCAAGATCAATATCCGCGCTGTTCAGATGTTTGAAGTTAAGCTGCTCCGTCAGGAAATCGTATGACGCCTGCGGAGTCAGTTCATCTACAACGCGCACGGCAATCGCATTGGTTGATTTTGCCACTGCACTGCGAATGGTCATCGGTCCGGTATAGCCGCCGCTGTCGTTGCGCGGCCATGCTCTGCCATCAATCTCCTTGAATGGCGCATTGTCGCGTACAGAATACGGGGTAATCAGTCCGGCATCCATTGCGGGACCATAAGCCGAAAGGGGCTTAATCGACGAACCCGCCTGACGCGGAGAATCAGCACGTACAAGCACGCGGTTGTCGGTCTTTTTGCCGCGGCCGCCCACAATACCCACAACATCACCCTGATTGTTGCAAATGACCATGGCGCTCTCGGGGCGCATCCCGTTGCGCGAGATATTCGGGAAATTGGAATCGTCCTCATAGACCTCTTCCATTGCAGCCTGCACCGCCGGTTCCACCGTGGTGTAAATCTGCACACCGCCCGAAGTAACCTTCCACTTGGCAAGCTCCAGAGGATAGTCCTTTTTCTCGACCAGATCGTTGATGACATCGTTGATAACCGCATCCGTGAAGTACGAATAGGTGTTTTCCCGCGCTTCCTTTGCGGCTTCGTACTTGTATTCCAGCGGATGTGCCTTTGCCTCATCCCGCTCACTCTCGGAAATCATTCCCTGTTTGCACATCTCATTCAGAATGGTTTCCTGCCGCTCCTTGATCGTCTCCGGATGGTTAAACGGGTCATAACGCGACGGATTCTTGGTGATGCCTGCAAGGATTGCGCACTCTGCCAAGTTCAGTTCGTCCAGATCTTTACTAAAATACGTCGTTGCCGCCGTGTTGACGCCATACGCACCCTGTCCCAGATAAATCAGGTTGAGATACATCTCAAGGATGCGGTCCTTATCCCCCAGATCTTTCTCAAGCTGCAAAGCACGGAAAATCTCATTCAGTTTGCGCTTGACCGAGTAATCCTTATCATCGGTCAGGTTTTTGATCAGCTGCTGGGTGATGGTAGAACCGCCGCCCTCTTTTCCAACAATCCAGTTGATGACGCCGTTTGCTGTGCGCTTCCAGTCTACACCTTTGTGCTCATAAAAGCGCTTGTCCTCAATCGCAATGAATGCGTTCTGCAAGTCTTTCGGGATTTCATCCAAATCCGACCAGATACGGTTTTCTCTGCCGCGCAGAACTTCATATTCGGTGTAATCCTCTTTTTCCGGGTCCCATGCATAGACGATGCTGGTCATATCCATGTCGAACATCAATTCATTGACATCAATCTTTGCATTCGGCTCAATATAGACGCGCAGATACAGTGCAAGCGCAACACCGCAGATGCTTGCACACATCACACACACCAGCAAAAAGGAAACGAGAAAGAAGCGCACGCCCTTAAAAACCTTTCGTGCTTTTCCTTTCTTTGTTTTTGCCATATTCAGAACCTCCTTATTCGGCAGGCTGCCGCATTGCCTGTCATAGTCCCATAAGCTTTTTCATTATATCACACCCTCGACCAATTGCCAAATATTTTTCCTGTTTTGCGCTCTGTCTCCGTTTTTTTTGCACTTTATTCATGAATTTGTGATAATTCTCCTGTATTTTGTCCATGATAATGCATAAGAAATTTTTTCATCGGGAGGCTTATGATGAAGCATTTGTCCTATTCGTTCCGTGTGCTTTCCTGCATCAGCGCAGCGGCTATACTCACCTTTTCCCTGTGGATGCTCTCCGGTCCGGCTGCGCCGGATACCGCGCAGACCGCAGGCAGTATGCCGGAATACTATGCTGCAATTGCAGAAAACCGTGTTGTAATTTACATCACCGGACGCGCTGAACCGGTACTTGTTACCGAAATTGATGCACGCACCCTGCCCGACGCCGACCGTGCACTTCTCGAGGATGGGATTTTTCTGGAAAGCGCCGCGGATGTAAACCGGCTGCTCGAAGATTACAGCGGATGAAAACTGCTCTCCCATTATTTTGCGCCCTTGGTTCTGTGTCGTTGCTGATCTGCATAGAGTATCCTCAGAAAAGGGAGGATGATATTCTTGAAATCTGTTATTTCGACGCGCCTGTGCCGCAGAGCGCGCATTCTTCTCGGCGCAGCGGTGCTGCTCGGGTGCAGCGCGGTTATCATGCAGGTGCTTCACAGCGAACCGCCTGCACAGATTGCAGCCGCCACGGACTGGGGGCTTTCCTTCCAAACCGAAGGCGCTCCACCTATCGGCAATGCCTCCCCGGAGGCATTGCGCGCATATAATGCATACTATGTCGGCGATTGCGAAAAACCGGTTATCTATTTGACCTTCGACGCAGGCTACGAAAGCGGCGATACGCCTGCAATCCTAGATGCGCTCAAAAAGCACAACGCCCCCGCCTGCTTTTTTGTGGTCAGCAATTACATCGAAACCGCGCCGGAACTCGTTCAGCGCATGGCAGCCGAAGGGCATCTCGTAGGCAACCATACCTCGACACATCCGGATATGTCGAAAATCTCAGACAAGACGGCGTTTGAACAGGAACTGCGCGGCGTTGAAGAACAGTATCAAACCTTGACCGGACAGGAACTTCCAAAATTCTACCGTCCGCCGCAGGGCAAATACAGCGAAGAAAATCTGAAACACGCCAAAGAGTTGGGATACACCACAGTATTTTGGAGCCTCGCCTATGTGGATTGGTACGCTGATAACCAACCCACCCCCGAGCAGGCGTTCAGCAAGCTGATTCCACGCATCCATAACGGTGCAATCCTGCTGCTGCATTCGACCTCGCACACGAATGCGGAAATTCTGGACGCGCTTTTGACGAAATATGAGGAACTGGGATATTCTTTTGGTGCACTCACTGATCTTGTCCGCGCATAAAGCAAAGGACTTCTGCCCGTTCCGGCAGAAGTCCTTTTGTGTTTTTACTGAAGCGTGCGGCCCTCAAACGCCGCGCGGCGCTTAATATCCTCCATCACCTCATCGAACATTGGCAGATTGAGCGACTGCGCACCGTCACACAGCGCGCACTTCGGATTGTTGTGCGTTTCAATCATCAAACCATCCGCGCCTGCGGCAATCGCCGCACGCGACAGAGGCGCAACCAGTTCGCGCTTGCCCGCAGCATGGCTCGGGTCAATGATAATCGGCAGATGGGTCAGGTTTTTCACGAGCGGAACCGCAGAAATATCCAGATTGTTGCGGATCATCGTCTCGAATGTGCGGATGCCGCGCTCACACAGCATCACGTTGGTGTTGCCGCCTGCAAAAATATACTCTGCCGCCATCAGGAACTCCTCCATCGTCGCAGACAAGCCGCGCTTGAGAAGAATCGGCTTTTTCGAGCGTCCCAGTTCCTTGAGCAGCATAAAGTTCTGCATGTTGCGCGCACCAAGCTGAATGATATCGACATCGGCAAACAAATCCAGATGCTTTTCGCTCATAATCTCGGTGACAATCGGCATCCCGGTCTGGCGCTTGGCTTCGAGCAGCAGCTTAAGCCCTTCCGCCTCCAGCCCTTGGAACGAGTACGGCGAGGTGCGGGGCTTAAATGCACCGCCGCGCAAAAACGATGCGCCCGCCTTTTTCACGCTCTCCGCGACTTCAAGAATCTGATCTTCGCTTTCTACCGAACACGGTCCGGAAAATACATTAAAATATCCCGCGCCAATCTTGCGTCCCGCAACTTCAATAATGGTATCTTCCGGATGGAACTTGCGGTTAACCTGCTTGAACGGCTCCGTCACGCGCTGTACACGCTCTACAATATCAAATACCTCGAAATCACTCGGGTCAATCGCAGAAGTATCGCCCAGCAGTCCAATAATCGTTGTATTCGAGCCTTCAGAATAGTTAACAGACAGGCCCTTTTCCTTGATGCGGCAAATCAGCCGGGAAATGCGTTCCTGTTCCGGATTGGGTTTCAGAATGATAATCATAGTGGAAGCTCCTTTTTTTATTGCAATCTGCTTTTCATTATAACACGGAATTGAAAAAAGAAAATACTTTTATCTGATAAAGCGGCAAGTTTTTTATTCTTCGATTGCAAGAAGCTCCTTTTCCACCCCTTGCCTGAATTCTTCCCAACGATCTGCATCCAGCAGTTTGGACGGACAATGTTTTCCCGAAAAATCCTGATGCTTTTTGAGGTCCTCCATCGTCAGACCATATTCATGCAGCAGCCGTGCAGCAAGTTTCTGGGTATTGCGCATCGTCTGTTCATAATCTCCATCTGCATTCACGCACATTTCCACGCCAATTCCATTCTTATTTCCGCCGTTCTCTTCCATATGGTCGCCCGCGTGGAATGCGGTTTCATCATCCGGAATATGATGCCAGATTTCGTGGTCATCCACCGTGTAATGCCAGCTCAGTTCCTGCGTCGCACCATTTGAGTGGATAAATCGATTATGTCCTTCTGCATTGGCGCCCTCTTTGACATTATCGGTCTCATGGATGACAACATACTGAATTCGGCGCTTTTCCCCCGGTCTGCCCGGCGTGCCTTCCTCCAAAAAATCCTCGTACACCGGAATCCCGTCAATGTAAGTCAGATTCGCGTCATCCTGCCATTTTGCGCGCAAAAGCTGCTGTGCCGCCACTGCAATCAATATAATCCCGAGCACCGTGCCAAGCAGAATCAGCGGTCTGTAATTTTTTCTTTTTCTGCGGCGCTGGGATTTTCTCGGTGGTCGTCCGCCGGAGGATTCCCCGCCTTGCCTGCGTGTGCTCCTTTTCGGTTTTGTGTGAAAACTGACGATCTTCATGACTGTTTCTCCTTCCCCACCGGGCGCGCTTCGCCATCAGCGACCCGTTTTATTTATTGTACTCCAGACCTCTGTCCAAATGCAAAGAATGATTTATGAATTTTTCAAATTCGGTCTGTGAATGAGAGCCTGTCACAATTCAGTTGGTTCACCGCAAATAAAAAAAGCGGAGCCTGCGCTCCGCTTTTTTATTTGATCTGGTCACCCTTTGTGATATAGCGTGCATACGCAAGCGTAACCGCAAAGTAGAACCCGGAAGTCACGGTAAACAGCACATGACCGGCAATGGTCAGATAAGCAACGCACAAACCGAGCGACAAAAATGCGCCCAGCGCAAGCACGCTGAAATGCCGGAACATGCGAATCAGGAAGCCGACGCCTTCCTTGAAATACAGCCACAGCATCGTGAGGAAGCCAAAAATACCGTAATAAATCAGAACTTCGCACAAATCCATCTCAATGGTTTCCACCTGCGAGCCGCGCCCCACGCCAAAAAGCATGGTTAAAATGCCGCCGCCCGTGTAATCCTCCCACTGCGGCGCCAGTTTTTTCAGACGCCCGCTGAACATCAGCGTTTCCGGAGATTCATTCTTGGCATCCTCAAAACCACCCAATGTTGCCTCCAGCGTGTCACTGATACTCGTTCCGCTAAACAGCGTTGCCAGTCCGGAAATCAGCACAAAAATCAGTACAAACAGCAGAATGATGCACACGATACGCTTGAGCGCCTCTGCATCGCGGTGCGCAAGACGCACGAGCATATATCCAACTACACCGACAACCGACACACCAATGGCAAGAAATGCGGTTTTTGTACCGATCATCAGCATGCTCAGCAGCGTCATTGCCAGCGGCAGTGCACAGAATAGATGCTTCTTTTTCGTGATAGTCTTCCGGTCAATCGACAGGTAATAGCAGGTGCCAATCGGGAACAAAATCATCAGTGCACCCGTAATATCGTTGCCCGAATAATAAAAGCCACGGAACCCGCGATAACCAAAGCGGTCTGCATATGTATAATGTCCTGCGCCGAAAATATACGGAACCACGATTACAACCGTCAGCAGGAACAGCGACGCCATAATATACTGATGAAACCGGTCAAGGGTCTTTTCCCGCGGCATCCCTGCGCGTTCCATCAGGCGGCAGTATACAAAAAATACCGCAACGTTATATGCAAATTTGGCGAAATACTGCACGTCGATAAAAATCGAAATCCCGCCAAAAGTGATAAACTCACTCACGACGCTGAGCGCCCACGCAATCCCCATCGGAATGGCGATTTTGACCGACTTCCAATCCTTGATGAGGAAAATATAGCCGACCATGACGAGCAGCACAAGCATGCGGATAATCAGCGACGGCGTAATCGGCGCGACGCTTGCGGAACTGTACACATCCCCGTGTGTCACGAACTGGATATACAAACCGCTTACAATATCCAGAATTGGATTCAAAATAAGATAAAACCAGAAAAATTTCTCCAGTTTTTCAATCTGTTTTGACACTGTTTCACTTCCTTACAGGTTTGATTCGGATTTTTTGACTTTTTAATCATACCACAAGCGGCTTTCCGACTCAACCCTTTTCGCCGGAAAACAGCCGATGGCGCAGCGCGCTCACGACCTCGACCGTCTTGAACCGGAACGCATAGCGCGGCGCAATGCCCGCTTCCTCCGGGTCAGCCGCCTCCCCTGCCGCCGCCTCATTGCACAGCGGCGGAAACACCACGCACCACCAGTTTTGTCCTGCGCCTTCCCCAATCGTCACACGCAGACCGAGATACTCTCCCGCAGGCAGCGAAAACTTCGTATAGTCGCGCGTCGGATAATATTCCTCTGCGAGCTTCACCGATACCGCGCGGGACTCGCCCAGATTTTTCAGAGTTTGACGCGCATGGTTTGCAAGCGCTTGTAAATTCGGCAGCAGCCGCTCGCGCACAGCCTCCCGATTTTCCGCGCCCTCTAAAATCGGGGCACAGAACCTCAGCACCTCATCGCGTACCAGTAACTTAATTTCCTGATCGTGCGGGGTATCCGAATTTGCGACTACATGCAGCCGCAGTAACCCATTTGCCATGGCATCCTGCGCGCAGCTTGCCGCTGCCGCATATGTAAACAGTGCTGCGACTACGATCAGCAGCGCGCATTCCAATCGTCTGAATTTCATCAAAGTGCCTCCGTCCTCTGGATTTGTTATCCAGAGTATGGACGGCAGCACTGTAGTTTATACCGGATTTTGCAGAAAATCATTTTGTGCGTTGTTCGCCCGCAGGATGGTCGTGACATAGGTTTCCGGATAGTGCACGTGCAACAGCTCACCCGCCTGCGCAGCTTTCTCCAAATCAGAAAAAAGCCCAAACACGGTCGGTCCCGAACCGCTCATCACTGCGCCGTCCGCACCCGCGTCCAACATCACATTTTCGATCTGACCGATCTCGGCATAATCGCTGCCCGTGACCTCCTCCATCACATTAAACAGCCTGTGGCAGACCCCGGGATAGTCCGCCTGTCCAAGCGCTTCAATCATTCCATTCGTATCCGGGCGCACCGGTAAGTTTCCGCCCCGCATCCTGCGATATACATTCGCCGTCACCACTGAAAACGGCGGCTTGCACACCACAACATAACAGGACGGCATAGGCGGCAGCGGGGTCAGCACTTCGCCAATCCCTTCGGCAAGCATGGACCCGCCGTGAATACAATACGGCACATCCGCACCAATTTTTACACCGATTCTGCACAGCGCATCCACCGAAAGCCCGGCATCATACAGCCGGTTCAGCGCACGCAGCACTGCTGCGGCATCGGTAGAACCGCCAGCCATTCCGGCAGCGACCGGAATGCATTTGTCCAGTTCAATGTGCACGCCATCGCAGGGGATTCCGGTTTCCTCGAAAAATACACCCGCTGCGCGCACCGCCAAATTATTGCTGTCGCTCGGCAGAAAGCCTAAATTTGATGCAACCGAAATCCCTGTTTCGGTGCCGCGCGTCACAGTTACGTCATCGTGCAGACCGATCGACTGCATGATCATTTTGACCGTATGATACCCATTTGGCAGTTTTCCGGTCACGTCCAATGTCAAATTGATCTTGGCATGCGCCCGCAAATTGATTTTGTTCATCACTTTCCTCACTTATCCAACCGAAACCGCATATGGCTTACGGTTTCGATATACCATCACCTCATGAAATCCATGGCGTTTGGCGTGCGCGATGCATTCTTCTGCGCCCCGACCGACCAAAGCTGCCGCGTGCGAATCTGAGCCGATGGAGATCATCGTCCCGCCCAGTCGTCGGTATTCTTCCAGCACGAAATCCTCCGGTCCCACCTGTTTCATCCATGCAAACAGTCCCGCAGCGTTGATCTCAAACGACAGCTCCCGGTCAATGATTGCACGCAGCACCGGTGTCACCCATTCCATAAAATTTTCAAAGGACGGATGATTGTAGTCGCGTTTCATGACCCGCAGTGGATAGTCCAGATGGGCGAACACGTCAAAGCCGCCATGCTCCGCCATTTTTTTCGCTTCAACCAGATAATCCCGCAGCAACTGCTCCTGATCGAGGTTGTCGTAATCCATATCGTAAAAATCGATGTCGTTCGGCATGGCGTGCAGAGAGCCGATGACAACATCAAACGGATATGTCTCCAGCAGTTCCATGGCAGTGGGGTCTGCATTGGGCTCCCCGAGTTCGATTCCTTTGAGAACTTCGATCTGATCTCCATACTGCGTACGCGCCTTATCAATCTCCGCCTGCACCCCCGCAAGGTCCAGTTCCATCGGCGGACGGTTCCAGAAATAATCTTTATGATCGGTTACTGCAATCACAGAAAGCCCCCGCTTGATGGACGCGGCAGCAAGTTCCATTACCGTATTCGGCTGTGCATCAAATGAAAAATGCGAATGCATATGTAAATCTACCAGCATAGGTTTCCTCCCCGCCGCACCAGACGCGGCTTTGATCTGTATTTTTCTATTATACCATAGGAAAAGCGGGAAAAAACATCACCTTTTTGTAAAAAATCCTGCCGCATATCCGGCAGAACTTCGGTGCAAACTATCCTTGGAAAAGGGGTGAGAACTATGAATCGTCTTTCTCTTACGCTTGTCATCATCGGCGCACTCAACTGGGGAATCCTCAGCATTTTTGGACTGGATCTGGTCGGCTTTCTGTTTGGCGGGCAGGGTACCGTCCTCAGCCGCGTCATTTATGGGATTGTGGGGCTTGCCGGAATCTGGGCATGCAGCTTTTATTTCAAACTGCAAAATGCTTCCGAAACCGCATAACAAAGGAGCGGACCGATCTGCCGACCGGTCCGCTCTTTTCTCTTACTTTGCCTGTGCTTCCTTGACCAGACGCTCGGTATCCTGTGCGATAACAAGCTCCTCATTGGTCGGGATAACCAGAACGCGAACGCGCGCGTAGTCGATGGAGATATCCATCTGCTTGCCGCGGTACTTGTTCTTCTCCGGGTCAATCTTGACGCCGAGATACTCCATATGCTCACAAACGTCCCAACGAACGCTGCGGTCATTCTCGCCTACACCTGCGGTAAAGATGATTGCGTCAACGCCGCCCATCTCTGCGATGTAGGAACCGATGATCTTCTTAACGGACAGGTTGAACATGTCCTTTGCCAGCGCTGCACGGTTGTTGCCCTCCGCAATCGCGGTATCCAGATCGCGGAAGTCCGAAGAAACGCCCGAAATACCCAGCATACCGGACTTCTTATTGAGCACGTTGATAACCTGTGCTGCGGTCATGTTCTCGTTCTCTGCCAGGAACTCGATGATAGACGGGTCGATATTGCCGCAGCGGGTGCCCATCGGCAGACCGTCAATCGGGGTGAAGCCCATCGAAGTATCGACAGACTTGCCGCCGTCGATTGCCGCGATGGAGGAGCCGTTGCCCAGATGGCAGGTGATGAGCTTCAGGCTCTCGAGCGGACGGCCGAGCATTTCCGCAGCCTGCTGGGAAACATACTTATGGGAGGTGCCGTGGAAACCGTAGCGACGGATTTTGTACTTCTGGTAGTACTCATACGGAACCGCGTACATATAGCTCTTGGACGGCATGGACTGATGGAATGCGGTATCGAATACTGCAACCATCGGCACATCGCCCATAACTTCCTTGCACGCGTTGATGCCGATGAGGTTCGGCGGGTTATGCAGAGGCGCCAGCGGGATGCACTCCTCAATCGCCTTGATCACCTTGTCCGTAATCAGAACCGAATCCGCGAAGAACTCACCGCCGTGTACAACGCGATGTCCCACTGCATCGATCTCCGACATATCGGAAATGACGCCCCACTCCTTGTCGAGCAGGATATCGATAACTGCCTTAATCGCATCGGAATGCGTGGGCATTGCAATGTCTGCCTTGTACTTCTCCTCGGTCTTGTTGCCCTGATGGGTCAGCTTGCCGTCGATGCCGATACGCTCACACAGACCCTTGGCCATGACCTCAGTGGTGTCCATATCAATGAGCTGGTACTTCAGGGAAGAACTGCCCGCATTGATGACCAAAACTTTCATTCCTCAAAACTCCCTTTACATTTTATATTTTTTGCGAGATTCCGAAGTTCGAATTGCAGGAATTCACAAAAAAGAGTACAATAAGAATATACACTTCATATTGTACACCAATCTGCGGCTTTGTACAACCGCTAATCTTCTTTTTTTCGGAGGACCTATGAAAATTTGTGGCGTTGTCGCAGAATATAATCCCTTTCACAACGGACATGCCAGACATCTTGCGGAAACACGCCGCAGGCTGGGCGAACAAACCGCCGTCGTCTGTGCCATGAGCGGAAACTATGTCCAGCGCGGTGACCTTGCGATTGTGGAAAAATACCGGCGCGCGCAGGCTGCCGCCCAATGCGGTGCGGATTTGGTGCTTGAGCTGCCGCTACCCGCCTGCCTGTGCTCGGCATCCGGTTTCGCGCAGGGGGCAGTTTCTCTACTCGATGCGCTCGGCTGTGTGACCCATCTGTCCTTTGGCGCCGAGCACGCCGACCTTTCCTGCCTCCAGCGGGCAGCCGAATTATCCCAGTGCGAAGAAAATGAAATTTTTCAGCAGGGCTTGTCTGCCGGACTGTCCTACGCAGCCGCCATGCAGCAGGCGGTCATAGCAGCCGACCCGGAAGCAGGCGCGCTGCTTTCCTCCCCGAACAACACCCTTGCCGTCGAATATCTGTCTGCACTGCAAACACTTCACAGCATTATTGAGCCGATTGCAATCAAGCGCATCGGCGGTGCGCACGATAGTACAGACACGCCGGACCATCTGCCATCTGCATCTTATCTGCGCAGCCTGCTTGCGCAGGGGAATCCTATCTCCTGCCGCCCGCTTATGCCGGAGGCATCCTTTGAAGTGCTCAAACAGGCAATGGAGGAGGGCGCAGCACCCGTCCTACGCGGTGCAATCGACTGCGCGCTGCTTGCGCACCTGCGGCGGTTCACTCCCGAAATGCTTCGCCGCTATCTGGGTGGTGAGGACGGTCTGGAATACCGCCTTGCAGACGCCATCCGCGGCAATGTTACCTTTGATGCAATCTGTGCCGCCGCACAGACCCGACGCTATCCGCTTGCGCGTGTGCGCCGGGTATTGCTGCGCGCATGGCTTGACCTCCCGCACCATATCCCGCCCGAACCTGCCTATGTGCGGGTGCTTGCAATCGGCGCACGCGGACGCGAAATTCTGCGCCGCATGAAAACCACCTGTTCCCTGCCTGTGATTGTCAAACCGACCACGGCGCGCCGCCTGCCGGATACACTTCAACCCGCACTCGCACGGGACGCCCTCGCGGATGACCTCTACGCGCTCGCCTGCCCTGCACCAACCTTTCATGTCGGCGGCGGGCATTTCCGCAAGACTCCGTACACGCTTCCATAATCATCAAACCCATGGAGAAAAAAGGAGGGAATTTTCATGAATTGTCCATACTGTGAAAAGCCGATGCTCCACGGAAAGCTGTTGGGCGATCAGCATCAGCTGCGCTGGCTGCCGGATAACAAAAAAATGCTGTTCGGTTTGTGGTCTGCCGGCGGGCTGCGCATCGGCACCAAGCTGCCTATGCAAAAAGCGGAAACAAGCACTTATTTCTGCAATTACTGCCGCAAAATGATCATTGATGTGGACAACTGCTGACCCAAAAGAGGAAATCCCATGAAAAGCTTCCGCATCCATCATGCATTTCTGCTCTGTCTGCTGTTTCTGGGATGGCTCATTTTTCTCTGCGATCAGGAAATGGCACGCTATGGAATCTATACGCTGTTTCCCTATTCCGTGCACGAGTTTCTGTCCGCACTTCCCCTGATTTTCATTGCCGCAACCGCTGTCTGGCTGCTGATTACACTGGTTTCTTCCATTCGCCGCAAAGCGTTTGCGCAAAATATCCTGCTGCTTGCGCTTCTTGCCAGCTGCCTATTTGCGCAATCTTATATGCTTGCCGCGCGCTCCCATAAAGTCAGCGTGACTGGCATCGCAACCATACGCAGCATCCATCCCCAAGCGCTCGAAGCGGTTGCTGTAAAGCAGGACGGCAGCACGATCACTCTTGAAATTCCCGTACTGCTTTCCGAAATGCTGCGTACCGACGGTTCTGAATATCTCATTAGCTACGAGTACGATTCCCGCAATCCGTCACGCGGCGTTCTATGTATGGCGCAGGATACCAATCATTAAAAAAAGCTGCCTTTCGGCAGCTTTTTTAATTTTATCCGGTCACACTGGACAGCAGGAAAAACACCGCAGCAAAAATGCACAGCAGCGTGCGTGCAAGCGAGCCGCGCAGCACAATCTGTTCCGCACGTTTTGGCGCAGCTGCTGCACATTTTTTGACATACCAATGCATGCCGAGTGACAGCGCAACCAACGCGACCACACATGCTATCCCCAGCACAGAAAACACCTGTGTCATGCTGTTTCCTCCCGCTTAGTGGACGTACTCGAATTCCAGTTCGCCGATGACGACAAAGTCGCCCTCCTGTACACCCATTGCCTCCAGACGCTCGTACACACCTGCATTCTTGAGCATACGGTCCATATACTGACGGGATTCATAGTCATCCACATTGACCGAACCCATAATCTTGTCGATCCATGCACCGCCAACCACGTAATAATCCTCAACCTTTTCGATTGTGATATCGCGCTCGGTGATTTCTTCCTCGACCTCGACAAACTCCGGCTCGTACACAAAGACCGGCGGCAGCTCCTGAAGCGCCTCCCACGTCTTCATAATCAAATCGTGCACGCCCTGATTGGTTGCAGCAGACAGCTCCAAAAACGCAAAACCCTTCTCATCTGCATACGCTTTCAGGCGCTCGACCGCGCTGCGGTCTTCTCCAAGCAGGTCAGTCTTATTTGCAACAATAATCTGCGGACGTGCCGCAAGGAATTCGCTGTATCCGGCAAGTTCGGCGTTAATCGTCTCCACGTCCTCAACCGGGTCACGCCCCTCGCTGCCCGAAACGTCCACCAGATGCAGCAGCAAGCGGCAGCGGTCAATATGGCGCAGGAAATCATGTCCCAGACCTGCGCCCTCGCTTGCGCCCTCAATGATACCCGGGATATCTGCCATAACGAAGGACTGCTCTTCTCCTACACGCACCACGCCTAGATTGGGAATCAGGGTCGTGAAATGGTAGTTTGCAATCTTCGGACGCGCCGCCGAAACCATGGAAAGCAGGGTTGATTTGCCGACGTTCGGGAACCCAACCAGACCGACATCTGCAAGCAGCTTGAGTTCGAGCACGATGTCGCGCTCCACACCCGGCAAACCGGGCTTGGCAAAGCGCGGCGCCTGACGGGTTGGGGTCGCAAAATGGGTGTTGCCCCAACCGCCATTGCCGCCTTTCGCCGCAACAAACGGTTCATCGTCCGACATATCCTTAATCACCTGTCCGGTTTTCTGGTCACGGATGATGGTGCCGCGCGGCACGCGGATCACAAGGTCTTTTCCGTCCTTGCCCTTGCAGCGCTTGCCCATGCCGTTTTCACCGGGCGCTGCAACGTACTTCTTTTTATAGCGGAAATCGAGCAGGGTGGAGAGGTTATCATCCACCCGGAACACAACCGAGCCGCCGCGTCCGCCGTCACCGCCATCCGGTCCGCCCGACGCAACATACTTTTCACGGTGAAATCCTACCTTGCCGTCGCCGCCCTTACCGGACACGATTTTGATTTTTGCAACATCAATAAACATGTGTTTCGCCTCCTTTTTCAACAGCCTGTGCAAAAGTGTGTGATTTATTTTAGAAAACAAAATCCCAGACGGCCGTCTGGGATTTCAAAAACTCATAATTACTGCGGGTAAACAGAAACCTTCTTACGGTCCTTACCAACGCGCTCGAAACGAACCACGCCGGAAACCTTTGCGAAGAGGGTATCATCAGAGCCGCGACCTACGTTGGTACCCGGATGAATCTTGGTACCACGCTGACGAACCAGAATGTTGCCAGCCGGAACAACCTGACCGTCCGCACGCTTTACGCCAAGGCGCTTTGCCTCGGAGTCACGGCCGTTCTTCGTAGAGCCAACGCCCTTCTTATGAGCAAAAAACTGCAAGCTAATCTTAAGCATCGTGTTACACCTCCGTAACTTGTATAAATTCAGGATAATTTTCTTGCATTTCACGATAATGCATTTGCAGGGCTTCGAGCACATTCTGCGCGGCTTCCCGAACATCGTCCGAAAAATCCATTGCAATATGTGCGCCTTCCTGCTCAACCACTGTGTCAAAAACCAGCCCCATCATATCATTCAGCATGATATGCGCAAGCTGAACCGCACTTGTGATTGCTGCGCAGACGATATCCTCGCCCTCGTCGGCATAACCGGCATGTCCGAGAATATCCACGGAGGAAACCATCCCCTCCGCATCGCGGCGAAAAACGACCTTGGTCATTTACGCCTTGATTGCGCTGATCGTTACCTTGGTGTAGGGCTGACGATGACCCTGACGACGACGGTAGCCCTTCTTCGGCTTCATCTTGAAGATATTGATCTTCTTCTGCTTGCCGGTCTTGTCCGCGGTAGCGGTTACGGTTGCACCCTCAACGAAGGGAGCGCCGACCTTCAGCTCTGCGCCGTCGCCGACTGCCAGAACCTGATCAAACGTTACGGTTGCGCCGTCCTCCACGCCGAGCTTCTCAACGTAGATTACATCGCCCTCAGATACCTTGTACTGCTTGCCACCAGTTACCAGAATTGCATACATGTTCGGTAGCACCTCTCTTTCATGATTAGAGTCACGCTCTTGCGGGTGTTGCCACGGATGGGCACACTTCACCTACCCTGCTTGATGCGGCTTTTTATAGGTTACCACAGGTTTCGCCCTATGTCAATCTATTTTTTCGATTTTCGTTTACTTTGCCGGATTTTCAGTGACAACTGCGCCCTCATCGGTGCCGACGATGATGCGCTTGCACATATTGAGGAACAGACCATGCTCCAGAACGCCCAGCATGCCGCTCAGCTTATTGTAAACATCCTCAATATCGAAGCCCGCGCCCAGATGCAGGTCTGCAATGAAGTTGCCGTTGTCGGTCACGAAGGTCTTGCCGTCGCGCACGCGCAGCACCGGATTCCAGCCGTACGCTTCCATCTTTGCAATCGCCTGCTTGGAGCCGTACTGTGCAATTTCAACCGGCAGATGGAATGCGCCGATTTTCTCCACCAGCTTGGAGTCATCCATGATCCAGATAACCTCGTCCGCCATGGTTGCAACAACCTTTTCACGATACAGCGCGCCGCCGCCGCCCTTGATCGCATTGAACGCCGGATCGATCTCGTCCACGCCGTCAATCGCCAGATCAATGTGCTCGACCTCGTCGATGGTCAGCAGCGGGATGCCCAGTTCGCGCGCCTGCGCCTCGGTTGCCTTGGATGTCGGAACTGCCTGCAGCTTCATGCCCTTCTTAACCAGTTCGCCAACTGCGTTAACTGCATGGAATGCAGTCGAACCTGTACCAAGACCCAGCGTCATTCCGTCCTTGACATATTCCGCAGCCTTTTCGCCGGCAATCTTCTTCTTATCCATTCGTCATTACCTCCGAAATTTTATTGATACCGTGACACCGATTTTTTTAACCTGCACAGTATAAAATCATCTGCCATTATTATAGCTTTTGCGCGTGCCAAAAGTCAAGGTGCGCCGCAGCAGCAGCTTCACGTCCTTACATTATATAATGTATCGCACTCAGATTTTGCGCAGAAAAAAAGCGATGCCGTGCGCATCGCTTTTTTTATTCAGAGCATCGCCTTCCCGCGGCAGTACGTCTGCCGGACGCTGTAATCATCGCTCAGCACTACGAGATCTGCGTCATACCCTGCACACAGTTTTCCCTTGCGGTCATCGACGCGCAGGCAGCGTGCCGGATTAATCGTGCATGCATTCAGCGCTGCATCGAACGGCACCATCGCACGCTCAACCAGAATTTTCAGTCCCTGGTTCATGCGCAATGTGCTTCCCGCAATGGTATCTGTGCCTTTCAGCCGTGCAAGCCCGTCCGCACCCACCGCGATCGGATGCCCGCCGAGCTCATATTCACCGCCAGCGGGGCAGTACTTGACCCGCAGCGAATCGGTGACCAAAATTCCGAAATCCCGTCCCTTTGCCGAGAAGAAGTTGTTCAAAACTGCGACATGGCTGTGACAGCCATCCCCAATGATCTCTCCAAAGATATTGCGCAGCCGCAGCGCACCGCCAACCAGACCGGGTTCCCGATGGTGATACGGCGGCATGCCGTTATGCACATGCGTCATTGAGGTCGCGCCATTGGCAACCGCCTCCATCACCCGATCATAAGCCGCGCCCGAGTGCCCCATGCTGACCACAACGCCATGGCTGCTGCAATAGCGCGTCAGCGCCAGATCCTGATCTTCTTCCGGCGCGAGCGTGATATAGCGAATCAGACCTTCCGCCGCATCCTGATACCGTTTGAACTGTTCCACCGACGCAGCGACAATCGCCTCGGGCGGCTGCGCGCCCTTGCGCTCCATATTGAGATAAGGTCCTTCAAAATGGATACCGAGGATTTCCGCGCCTTCATATCCCTCGCGCACGACCTGTGCGACGCTGCACACCGCAGGCTCAAGCACCTCCGGAAGCTGGGTCACCGTGGTCGGCAGAATGGCAGTTACGCCTTCCTCCGGAATCGAACGCATCCAATGACGCAGTCCTTCCGGCTGCGCATCGTTGGTATCATACCCATATGCACCATGCGTGTGCACATCAATGAAACCGGGCACGATGCGTTCATCCCCGTAATCTTCGTCAGCCGGGCGCGTGCCATACGGCAGAATCCGCTCGATCTTTCCTGCTTCGAGTACCAACTGGCACGGCACGAACTGCCCGCCAATCCATACGCGCTTACTTTGCAAAACCATTGTTATGACCTCCTCCGGTTTTCTTACAGCAGCGATGCTGCGGCCTCGTCCGCAATGACGATCACATCCGGATGCAGCTGCAAAACCGAGCCCGGAACCTGCGGCTTAATTTCACCGCGGCAAACCGCTCTGACAGCCTCTGCCTTATCCGCACCGCTGGCAACAACCAGAATCTTCTTTGCACGCATAATCGTACCAATGCCCATGGTGTATGCCCGGCGCGGTACATCGTCTGCGCTTGCAAAGAAACGCTTATTCGCCTCAATCGTGGACTCGGTCAGCTCTACGCAGTGTGTACCTGCGGCAAAGCTGTCGCTCGGCTCATTGAATCCAATATGACCGTTGCGGCCAAGACCGAGCAGCTGGAGGTCTGCGCCGCCAAGCGATGCAATCAGCGCATCATAGCGTGCGCATTCTTTCTCAATATCCGGCTCTGTGCCGTCCGGCAGATTGGTGCGCGCCGGGTCAATGTTCACATGGTCAAACAGATTGTGGTGCATGAAGTAGCTGTAGCTCTGATCGTTGTCCGCAGTCAGTCCAAAGTATTCATCCAGATTCACGGTGGTGACACCGGAAAAATCCACATCGCCTGCCTGATAGCTCTGTACCAGACGCTCGTAAGTGCCAACCGGCGAGGAACCGGTTGCAAGTCCCAGCACAGAATCCGGTTTCAGAATTACCTGAGACATGATGATATTTGCAGCCTTCCGGCTCATATCGTTATAATCCTTTGCGCGAATGATTTTCATAATACGCTCTCCTTTAATTGTTAATTTCTCAAAGCACGGGTGAAACCGTCTGTTTCAGCTATTTTTTCAGTTTCACATAAAAAGTATTCCAAAACAAGTCGGGAGCTCCGAAGAGCTCCCGAACCGTTTTTTGAATCAGGTGGGTTGCGGGAGATGAATCCGCAGAGATTTAAAGCATTTTCGCCATTTCGTCAGCGACGAACTGTACCTTGGTACCAACGATAACCTGTACCGACTTCTGAGACGGACGGATTACGCCAGCAACACCGGCAGACTTGATCTTCTTCTCATCCACTGCGGTGTAATCCTTGATCTCCAGACGCAGGCGGGTGATGCAGTTATCCAGAGAAACGACGTTATCCTTGCCGCCGAGACCTTCCAGAATGGTTGCTGCAACTGCGGTGAAGTCGTTGTTTGCCAGAACTGCCTTGCTGTCATCCTCATCGTCGTCATCCTCACGGCCCGGGGTCTTGAGGTTGAGCTTGGTAATCATGACGCGGAATACGATGTAGAATACAAGGAATGCTGCGATGCCGAGCGGAACGATCAGCCAAGTCTTTGCAGCTGCCGGCAGCGGGTAAGAGAATACGAGGTCAGTCAGACCAGCCGAGAACGAGAAGCCTGCGCGGAAGCCAAGGGAAACTGCAACAACGGTGAAGATACCGTACAGGACTGCATATGCAACATACAGAACCGGTGCGAGGAACATGAATGCGAACTCGAACGGCTCGGTAACGCCGCAAATGAACGAGCAGAGTGCAGCAGCGCCTACCAGACCAGCTGCGATCTTCTTCTTGTTCGACTTTGCAGTGTGAACGATTGCCAGAGCAGCGCCCGGGATACCAAACATCATCGGTGCAAAGAAGCCGGACATGTACATGCCAAGGCTGTGACCGTCTGTTGCGGTCGTTGCGCCAGCCCAGAACTGACCAAGGTCGTTGATGTTGACTGCGTCAAACCAGAATACCGAGTTGAGTGCATGGTGCAGACCAACCGGAATCAGCAGACGGTTGAGGAATGCGTAGATACCAGCGCCGATGGAGCCCATGCTGACAATCGAAGTACCGATTGTAACCAGACCGCCGTAAACGATCGGCCATACGAAGAACAGAACCGCTGCAACAATAATGGAAATCACTGCGGTTACGATTGCAACCGAGCGCTTGCCCGAGAAGAATGCCAGCGCGTCCGGCAGCTTGGTGTTCTTGAACTTATTGTAGCAGGATGCACCAATCAGACCAGCAACGATACCGATAAACTGGTTCTCGATCTTGCCGAATGCCGGGTTGACTGCGTCAGCAGCAACACCAGTCAGAACTGCTACAACGCTCGGGTTGAGCAGCTTGGTGATCATCAGCCAAGATACCAGACCGGACAGACCAGCGGTGCCGTCCTTGTCATCTGCCATACCGACCGCTACGCCGATTGCAAACAGCCACGACATGTTGTCAATCAGTGCGCCGCCTGCCTTTACGAGGAAGAAGCCGATAATTGCCTTCAAGCCCTCAATGTCGCCGCCCTGCATGGTTGCAGGGCAAAGTGCGTAACCGATGCCCATCAGAATGCCGCAAATCGGGAGACATGCGACCGGCAGCATCAGTGATTTGCCGAGTTTCTGCAAATATTTCATCATAATGTGATGAACCCCTTTCTTACTTTTTCCTGTGCAACTGCCGCACAGGGACTCTTATTTTTCGAACCCAAAGTCCGTCGGCCGGCTACCCTTTGCCGCCCGCCGGTTCGAAATGCTTCTTCTCCCACTCCTCTCTTCTTTCAAAACCCCTGCCCTGATACATTAACTCTTACAAACGCGAATTTCGCGCCTGATAAAGTTCCTTAAGACTTTACGCGCATGATTTCGTCACCCGGTGCAACCTGCTTTCCGGTCATGCATTCGACTTCGGCATATGCGTCCGTGTTGCACACGACAATCGGCGTAATAATTTCGCATCCCGCTTCGCGGATTGCATCCAAATCAGCCTCAATCATCAAATCGCCTTTTTTAACGCTCTGTCCGTCGGCGACATGCATGGTGAACGGCTTTCCTTCCAGAGAAACGGTCTCCAGTCCGACATGCACCAGAATCTCCACGCCGTCTGCGGTGGTCATCGCAACCGCGTGTCCAGTCTGGAATGCCATGGTGATTTCGCCGTCTGCCGGTGCGTACACCTTGCCGTCTGCCGGAATAATCGCAGCGCCCTTGCCCAGAATGCCCTCCGAGAAGGTCGGATCAGGCACACGGCTGATCGGTACGCATTCGCCCTTCATCGGCGCGGCGATCTCGAACCCTTTCTTTTTAAAAAGTCCAAAAATACCTGCCATGATTATTTCATCCTTTCTCGTATTGTTTCCCTTTTATTTTACCCTGATAAAAACAAAAAAACCAAATTCGCAAACGAATCGGACCAATGTCCCGTTTGAAAATTTGGTTTTGCCTGCATGACCAGTAACAATCCGGATATGGAATTGTAGGAAAATCCGGCGGCGTCAAGCCGCTGTGTTAATGTATCTTTACTGTAACACCGCCCCCCTCTTTTGTCAATGCAGAATTACATTTTCATACCAATTCACAAAATACCACCCAATATTTTTGTGCATTATTCACAAAAACCATGAAATCTTCAACTTTTTCCGCAAACCCCTTGTTTCCCCGCAGCGGTGCTTTATAATAAAAGCAAACAGCGTCCATACCAGACGTGATCGGAGGATGTCGCATGACAACTTTTTCATTGCAAAACGCACGGCTCTGTGCGCAGATCAGCGCACATGGTGCAGAACTGCGCTCCCTCAAAGATAACAAAAACACTGAGTACATGTGGTCAGGGGACGCCGCATATTGGGGACGTGTTTCCCCTGTTTTGTTCCCCTTTGTCGGAAAGACGAATGACCTTCGTTATCGCACGCATGGAAAAGAATATGCGATGACCCAGCATGGCTTTGCACGCGACCGTATGTTTTCCCTGATTTCTGAAACCGATACCGAACTTTGGTTTGCACTCGATTCCGATGCGGAAACACTCGAAAAATACCCATACCCTTTCCGCTTAGAACTCGGGTATCGCTTGGAGAATGACACACTGCGCGTCCTGTGGCGGGTCAAGAACCCCTCTGATTCCATGCTTCCGTTCTCAATCGGCGGTCATCCGGCTTTTGTTTGCCCGCTACACGCAGCAGACGACCAAAACCAATATTTCCTGCATTTTGATACCGATACACTCTGTGTCACGCAGCTCAGCGAACGCGGTCTTGCAACATCCGAAACTGCATGTCTCAACCTCACAGATGGCTATTTGCCCCTGGACGCGCACCTGTTTGACCACGACGCACTTGTCATTGAACACTACCAATGCCACAAAGTCTCCCTCTGTCTGCCAAACAAAAAGCCTTATCTTACGGTTACATTTGATGCGCCGCTTTTTGGCATCTGGTCGCCCCCGGGCAAGCATGCCCCCTTTGTCTGCATCGAACCCTGGTATGGCCGCTGCGACGCAGAAGGCTTTTCCGGCGAACTTTCCGAACGGGAATGGAGCAACAATCTTCCTGCCGGCGGTACGTTTGAAGCGAGCTACTGTATCCGTCCGTGTTCTGAATAAACAAAAACGCATCACCGGTTTCTGGTTCGCCGGTGATGCGTTTTTTATCCTCATTTTTTTCGGTTAGCACTCAGCCGCGCAATATGGATGGTCAGATACAGCATCTCATCCGCTGACATCGCATAGTGATAGGATGCCTCTACCCGCTCACGAATCAACTGCGTACAGGCATACGACCGCGGGTGCTGCTGCGCAATCGCATCCAGCATTCCCTCCATATTGTCATTGTAATGCACATGGTTAATGAGGCGCTGCGCGAAAAATTTCAAATGGGTGATGAAGCGGTAAAAATCGAGCGAATCCTCATCAAACTCCATCTCAAAAAAGTCACTGACAATTTTGCAGATTTCCTGCATAATGCGCGTCATATTGTAGGTGCTCTTAATCCCGTTATCCTGCTGCGCATTGACAAAATGCAGCGCAATAAATGCCGCTTCATCGTCTGTAAACTGTACGCCGGTATCTTCCAGTACCATGCGGTTGGCTTCCAGACCGATTTCAAATTCCGAGCGGTAAAATCGCCGGATATCCCATTTAAGCGGATTTTCCAAGACAATATTCTGCTGATAACGGACAATTGCAGAGGAAACATGGTCAGGCAGGGTTAAATAGATGCTGTCACTGAGAGGTTTGCCAAGCCGCAGTTTTGCCATGCTGATAACCCGCTCACTGAGCACAATATGTTCCATCGGCATCGCTGCAAGCAGCTCATGCAGCTTTCCATCAATCCCGGTATCGGTAATGGTAAAGGTTTTTTCAATGCGGGACGGGTCCACCGACTGTCCGGCTGACTTTCCAAACGCCAAACCGCGTCCCATGATGACAGTCTCTGCGCCGGTATCACTTCGCGTTACCACGACGTTGTTATTCAGAATCTTCTCAATGACCATGACACGTCCCCCTTAATTCTACAAATCAAAAACCACGATTCCAACCAGTTTACACGAAGGAATCATGGTTTCCTCTCTCTTCCCGTTATATTTTAACAGATTTATCATACCATAAATTTCTTCCAAAAACAATCTGTAAGATTCACCAAACAATCTGCACAAAAATTGACGCTTCACACCGCTCCCGTAAAATCTGTTTACAAAAAAAATTCAGTTCCCCGCCTGCTGCGGGGAACTGTTTTACGAGTGCGTCCGAATAAAATGCTCGATTTGCTCTCCCACCTGCGCGACCTCCCATTTGAGATCGCTTGCTGACATCCGCTCTGCACCATGACCCAGAATAATCACCTGCTCAAGTGCATCCGAAGTCGCAACCTTGACGCGGTGGGCACGCGCCAAATCGTAAGAGGCTTTTTCGATGTACATATCTGCCGTTTCTGCTTCCTTGGTGAAAACCACATGAATCCCCGCCCGCTTTTCTACCGAACCCGGATTGTCTTTGACACGGTATGCATCAAAAACCAAAATTGTCCGACACTTTTTCACGCCCTGATAGCTGCTCAAAATATTCACAAGCGTTTCCCGCGCCGCGCTGAGATCGTCTTTTGCAAGGTCCGCCAGCTCGTCCCAAGCAAAAATAATGTTGTACCCATCTACAAGCAGGTAATCGTCCGGACGAACCAGTGACATATGCTGCCTGTCCAGTTCTTCCCCTCGCTTACGACTCTGCTGAAATGCATCCAGTCCGCGATTCTTGATGGGGCCATAGGTACGTACAAAAATCTCTTCAAGCTCTTTGTCGTTTTCAAATCCCAATCCTCTGCGCACAATGCGCTGCGGTGCGGGTTTTTCCTGTGCGGGCATCGCACCAAGCCGAACCCCTGCATCTACGTGAGCATGCTCAGGTATCTCATTCCACTTCACCACATAGCCTGCGCCATGCGCACAAAATACCGAATCCGGAGGATTTTCCGTATCCCGCTCCGGATCATAGCCCGCCGCTGCAATGATCTCATCCGCATGCTGGCAAGGCGCATAGCCGCTCACCGTACACGAAAGCTGTCCGCGTCCTCTGGTGTAGGCGGTTACCTCAGTCCAGTAACCGCGCAGCGCAGCCACCGGCGCGGTACCACATAGCACAGACAAGCCACCCTCGGTTTCCGGCGGTTCAAAGCTGCCGTCCATCCGCTGAATGTCATGCATCGCACGTCCGAGATTCTCCTGCGGCACTGCCAGTCGAAACGCATAGTACGGCTCGAGCAGCACACTTTCCGCCTGCATCAGACCCTGCCGCACCGCGCGGTAGGTGGCCTGCCGGAAATCCCCGCCCTCTGTATGCTTGACATGCGCACGCCCTGCGAGCAGCGTAATCTTCATATCCGTAATTGCCGAGCCGGTCAGCACGCCAACATGCGTCTTTTCTTCCAGATGGGTTAAAATCAGGCGCTGCCAGTTGAGATCAAGCGCATCAGTGCTGCACGCCGAAGCAAATTGCAATCCCCTGCCCCGCTCGCCCGGCTCGAGCAGCAGATGTACCTCAGCATAGTGCCGCAGCGGTTCAAAATGACCGATGCCCAGCACAGGAGCAGCAATGGTTTCTTTATAAACAATATTTCCTGCATCAAAGGAAACTTCGACACCAAACCGTTCCTGAATCATCCGGGTCAGAACTTCAAGCTGCACTTCGCCCATGAGCTGCACATGGATTTCACTCAGCACCTCGTTCCACACGACGCGCAGAAGCGGGTCTTCTTCCTCCAAAATCCGTAGATTTTTGAGCATTCCATGCGCGTCGCACCCGTCCGGCAAAAGCACGCGGTACGTCAGCACCGGCTCGAGCACCGGCGCCTGCGATGCCGGTTCCACGCCGAGCGCTTCGCCCGGTGCAGTCCGTGTCAGCCCCGTCACGGCGCAGACTGTTCCCGCACCGACTTGCTCTGCTGTCGTAAATTTTCCGCCCGAGTAAATTCGAATCTGATTGACTTTTTCCTGCCACCCCGCAGCGCCGGTAAGCAGTGTTTTTACTTTCAGCGCCCCGCCAGTGATTTTCATATGAGTCAGGCGGTTCCCCTGCTCATCTCGTGAGATTTTAAAGACTTTCGCGCCAAATGCTTCGGGATATGCCGGCGCGCAGCCATACTGTGCAAGACCGTCCAAAAATGGCTGCACCCCATCGAGCGTCAAAGCGGAACCAAAATAACACGGAAATACCCGCCTGTTTGCGATAAGCCCTGTAATTTTTTCCGTGCGAATGCGCTCTCCGTTCAGATACTGCTCAAGCAGCGTTTCATCCTGCATGGCAATATTTTCGTAGAACGCCTCCGAAGCATCGGTAAAATCGATGCAGCCATCACTCAATCGGGTTTTCAGTTCGTCAATCAGCCGCGCACGCTCCGCTCCTGCGAGATCCATTTTGTTGATGAATAAAAATGTCGGAATCCGATGCTGCGCAAGCAGCCGCCATAGTGTCTGCGTATGTCCCTGCACGCCATCCGTGCCGCTGATGACCAGAATCGCCATATCCAAAACTTGCAGCGTCCGCTCCATCTCGGCAGAAAAATCAACATGCCCGGGCGTATCGAGCAGCGTCACCACAGCATCTCCGAGCGGCATAACCGCCTGCTTGGAAAAAATCGTGATACCCCGCTCCCGTTCCATCGAATCAGTATCCAGAAATGCATCCCCATGATCGACCCGCCCGAGCCGGCGCACCGCACCGCTAAGATAAAGCATGCCCTCTGACAGCGTTGTTTTCCCCGCGTCAACATGGGCGAGCAGACCGGCACAAATATGTTTTTTCTCTTTTTCAGGCTTCTGTCCACCCATAAAACTGCCTTCTTTCGCTATGATATTCTCTTGGATTATACCACAAAAAGCCGGATGCTGTCGAGAATGTGTATGCATGAAAAAAGCCTGCCCGCAAGGGGCAGACTTTTCCTTCTTCTAAAGCAGGCATCCTGTTTTGAGCATCTGTTATTTTGCCTCGCTGCCGTGCCATCCCGCAGCCGCACTGCCTGAATAGCCGCTTCTCTTCTCCCGTTCCATTTGTAGCATATCAACCGAAGGAAGCTGTGCCAGATTTTCGAGCAGCGCTTCCTGTTTTTGTAGGCTGTTGGTTCCCGAAACGGTCGCGCGGAATCGAATCCAGCAGCACATTTCATCCATTCTTCCAAAAGAAACTTGCTCAAGCGGAAGATGGAATTGCTGAAATACCCGCTCAATCTCCGAAATGGTCCGGCTGATCTCCGCACATTCCACCCGAAATACCAGCGTGCGTTCCTGACACTGGGACATGTGTTTGCTGATATATTCCATCGCAGACAGCGTAACAAACACACCGATTCCGCCGATGATTACAACGGTATAGTACCCCATTCCGGCAGCCAGTCCCAAACAAGCTACCGCCCACAGGCTGGCAGCCGTCGTCAGTCCGCGCACAGCAAGACCGTCTTTCAAAATGGTTCCCGCGCCGAGAAATCCAACTCCGGATACGACCTGTGCGCCAAGTCTTGCCGGATCGGGCGAGGTGCCAAACTGCGTCACCGTCTCCCGGCACAGCATGCTGCCTACGATCATGACAATCGCAGAGCCGATTGCCACCAGCATGTGTGTGCGCAGACCCGCAGGATGGTCTGTTTTGGCGCGCTGCCCTCCGACAAGCGCACCCGCCATCATGGCTGCAAGCATCCGCAAAACAATATCAAGTTCCGAAATCGGTTCCATTTGTGCACCCCCATCGCGAACCATCCGCGATCCGCCATATTAAGCAGGATCGGGAACCAGATCATCCAAACGGTCCGGGAAATTGGAAATAATAGAATCCACGCCCAAGTTGACCATATCCAAAATGTCCTGACCGTCGTTTGCCGTCCAAACGTTCACCTTTTTCCCCATCTTATGAAAATCCTCCACCAGATGCGGCTCATATTGCAAAACCGTATAACGCGGATGCACACAGTCCGAAATTGTCCGTGAAATATAATATGAAGTCTGGTAGAGCGGCTTGTCATACAGCAGACCGACCTCAATTTCCGGATTGATGCGTTTGCATGCCTCCATAGACACGTGGTTGAACGAAGAAAGGAATACGCGGTCCTGCATTTGATAACGCTCAATTTCTTCTATGACGGCTTTTTCAATTCCTTCGTAGAACACTTCATAATTCTTGATTTCTAGGTTGCAGATCTTATTCGTATCCCGGCAGAACTCCAGCAGTTCATGCCAGAGCATAATACGCTGTCCGGCGAATTCCTTGCCTTTCCAGCTGCCCAGATCAAGCCGCAGCAGTTCTTCATAGGTATAATCCTTGACAAAGCCGGTACCGTTGGTGGTTCGGTCCAATACCGGATCGTGAATAATCACCAACTCCCCATCTTTTGTAAAGTGCACGTCGCTTTCAAAGCCGTCGCACTGCGTCTGCTGCACTGCCGCTTCAAATGCAATCCGTGTATTCTCCGGATAGCGCCCCGAATAGCCGCGGTGTGCAAGCTTCAAAATCTTCTTTCCCATCTTCTCAGGTTCTCCTTTCGTCTTTCTAAGCGGTGCGCCTTCAGTCACAGGAAGCCGACGCAATCAAATCCACACCGGTCCCGAGCAGATTCTCTACGATGATATCGCCCATCTGCACCGGTGTCTGCACCGAAACAGTTCGGATTTTTTCCATGCAGCGCATCAGTTCGTCACGCGGAACGGCTGTACGTGTACGCACTGGCAGCATATCTGCACGATTTTCCACTGTAACCGTTGTTGTCAGCATGCGTTCCGCATGGAATAGTTCGGTTTCCGCATACTTTTCACCGCGCGGGCAGGTGTTTCCCGTCACACGCACGAGTTTTCCGTCCTCAAGCTCCGCAGTCAGCATACAGCCGCGCGGGCAGACCACACAGGTAAGTTTTTTGCATTCCATTTCATGATTCCTCCAAAGAAACGGTCAGCGGCGCATCCCCTAGCTGTTTGACCAGTGCGGGAACCAATCGTACCGATTCCATCTCGCCGGGCGCAGCAGACGCCAAATGACGGCGCAGGATTTCCTGTTCCCCGCTTTTCACAACCAAATTTACATTCTGATAGACATTATCTACGCGAAACAGCAATTTTTCGTCGCCTTCGAGCCCATCTTTTTCAATCCAGTTCGGCACAACATACCGCACGCCGTGCCCTGCCTGCGTTTCAATCCGCGCAGTCTTTTTCATCTCTCCCGCTACGAAACGCGCCGCGCCGCGTCCTGCAATCCGGCTTTCTTCCGTAACATAATCGACAAGGTCATGCACATGCACCACATTGCCGCAGGCAAAGATCCCTTCTGCGCAGGTTTCCATTGCCTGACTGACAAACGGACCATTTGTCACAGGGTTCACCGCAATTCCTGCCTCGCGGGTCAGCTCATTTTCCGGAATCAATCCAACGGACAGCAGCAGCGTATCGCATTCCACGGTGCGGAACGTCTCAGGAATCGGTTTGCGGTTTTCGTCGAGCTGCGCAATCACAACCCCTTCGACCCGTTCGCGTCCCAACACCTCGACCACAGTATGCGAGAGCAGCAGCGGAATTCCGAAATCGTCCAGGCACTGCACGATATTACGCTTCAGGCCTCCCGAAAACGGCATTGCCTCGAGAACCATCTCTACCCGCGCCCCTTCCAGCGACATCCGGCGCGCCATAATCAGACCAATATCGCCCGAACCGAGAATCACAACCTTTTTGCCGGGCATATAGCCTTCCATATTCACAAACCGCTGTGCGGTGCCGGCGGTAAAGATGCCCGCAGGGCGGGTTCCTGCAATCCCGATTGCACCGCGGCTGCGCTCACGGCATCCCATCGCAAGTACGACTGCGCCCGCCTGCATCTGAAACACCCCATCTTCCGGGTTGACCGCTGTAATCACCCGGCCGGTATCCATCGAAAGCACCATGGTTCCAGTCTTGCAGACAATTCCTTTTTCCTCCGCCTGACGACGGAACCGTTCTGCATACTCAGGTCCGGTCAACTCTTCTCCAAAAATATGCAGACCGAATCCTGCATGGATACACTGACGCAGAATTCCGCCGGCAAGCGCGTCTCGTTCCAGAAGAACGACATCCGCAGCGCCGTTTTCCCGCGCCGCAATGGCTGCCGCAAGACCGGCAGGACCCCCGCCAATCACGACCACATCATGTTTCTCCATCGCGTTTTCCCCCTATCGGCTTTTCCCGAGCAAAACGCGGGAAGCACCGCCAAATTTCGTAATCTCGTCCAATCCGCACCCAAGTTCTTGTGCAAGGATTTCCATTACACGCGGGGAGCAGAAACCACCTTGGCATCTCCCCATTCCCGCTCGTGTCCGGCGTTTCACGCCATCCACCGTGCGTGCGCCAGCCGGACGCCGGATCGCCTCACGGATCTCCCCTTCGGTTACGGTTTCGCAGCGGCAAACCATTTTCCCGTAAGCGGGATCTTCCGCAATCTTCTTTTGACGCTCTTCCATTCCCATTTCGCGGAACCGCGCCACCGGTTTGCGTTTTCCGTTCCAGCTTTCCTTCTTTTTCAGAACAAGCCCTGCGCGGCGCATCATTTCTACGACATGCTCTGCAATGGCAGGCGAAGCCGACAAACCGGGAGACTCAATACCTGCGGCATTGAAGAATCCGGGTTCCGGGTTTGTCAGCACAAAATCCCGCGTGGTCGAACTTGCACGCAGACCTGCAAAGTTGGTAATTGCCAGCTTCATATCGATGTTTTTTACCGATTTCCGCGCACACGCCGCAATTTCATCCAATCCTGCCGGTGTTGTGGCTACATCTTCGGGATCGGGTACATAGTCTGCATTCGGACCAATGAACAGATTCCGATCGACCGTGGGCGCAACCAACACGCCTTTGCTGCCATTGCGCGGCGTCTGGAAAATCACACTGGATACGTAGTCGCCCAATGCATGCTCAAACAGGATGTACTGCCCTTTACGCGGTCGGATGGAAAAACTGTTGTCGCCCACCATAGCTGCAATCCGGTCAGAAAAAACTCCCGTTGCATTGACAACCATCCCCGCTTCTATGGTACGTCCGTCCGCGGCTGAAATGACATATTTTGCACCATACCGCACAATCGATGTCACCTGAAATTCCCGCAAAAATTCCGTACCTGCTGTGCAGGCAACTTCGAGCGCTGCCTGCGTCAGCTCATAAGGACACACAATGCCCGCTGTTTCTGCATAAAGCGCTGCCTGCACGTTTTCACTTACAGCAGTTTCCCGCCGCAGCACCTCTTCGCGGCTTAAAATTTTCAGTCCCGGAACGCCATTTTGCTGTCCATACGCATATAGGCGTTCCAGTTCCCGGCAATCCTCTTCATCAAATGCCAAAACCAGAGAACCCGTCCGGCGAAATGGAACATCCATCTCACGGCATAGTTCCTCCATCATGGCATTTCCTCTTACATTGAGTTTTGCCTTCCATGAACCGGGTTTTGCATCATATCCCGCATGCACAATGCCGCTGTTTGCCGCACTGGTTTCTTCTGCGGGCTCTGCATGGCGCTCCAATACGACTGTATTCAGCTCATATTGCGACAGCGCCCGTGCAATCATGGAACCGACAACACCCGCACCGATGATTGCGACATCATATTGCATGTCTCCCGTCTCTCCTTTCCATTACATCTTGCCAAGCGCAGCGCCAAGATACTCGGTCTTGATGAAACGCTCGGTGATAATGAGCAGAATGATATTGGGAATTACCAAAATCAGCGACACAACCGATGCCGAGGTTCGCAGGAAGTTTGCACCCAGGTAAGAGAACAGTACCGTTGGAATGGTCTGAATTTCCGGCGCGCCAATGATAAAGGTCAGGTTGAATTCCTCCATCGATGCAATAAACGAGAAAATCGAACCGGCAAGGAAGCCCGGCAGAATCATCGGGAAATATACCTCTTTGAGCTTGACCCAAGGACCCGCGCCAAGGTTTTCGGCCGCATCAATAATTTCCTGCGGGATGGACTCAAAGCTGACAGTCAAAATACGCATCATAAACGGCATCGCAATAATCGTATGCGCCATGATGACGCCTACATAAGTTTGCGACAGACCGAGTGTAATGAATACACGGCCGAGGAACAGCGCAAGCGCCATGCCCGGGAACACGATCGGCAGCAGCATGCCGATTTTCAAAGTCTCACGCCCGCGCAGGTTCCGTCTGCCCAGTGCATACGCAGTCGGCAGCGACAGCAAAAACGAGAGGATGGTTGTCGCAAACGCGATGAAGAAGGAGTTTACAATCGCTTCCCCGATTGCAGTATACTTGAAAATATGTACCCAGTGATAGGTGGAGAGCGCTTCCGGGAAGGTCTGCGGATACGACCACGGATGCTCCGGATCGACCAGCGACCACAGGATTGCCATCAAAAGCGGAAGACCAATCCACAGGATAAAAATGATTCCGAGCATGGCTGGAATGAGAAATTTTACAATTTTCTTTGTCAGACGCCGGGTATTCGGCGACATCATCTTCTTATTTTCCATGGCACATGCCCCCTTACATGATCTTTTCAAGCTTCTTGCCAATGATGGTATAGACGGTGACAAAGAGCACCGAAACGATCATCATGACGACACCGATACACGCTGAAATTCCCCATTCCTGGAATGTATATGCCTTGGTATACATCAGGTTTGCCAAAGAGTAGGGATAGGTCGGACCGGCAGTGCTCGAAACTGCGAAGTCGTTGAATACCTTAACAAAGACCAGAATCACCGCAACCAACGCATTCGGCAGCGATAATGGCAGAATGATGTTCTTAAACAGCGAAATCGGTCCTGCACCGAGGTTGCGCGCTGCATCCTTTACATCCTTGCGGATGGCTTCGAGTGCAGAGTACATCAAAATCAGCTGATAGGGAACATTTTTCCACACCTGAATGGCAATCACGCCGATGCCGTATGGGTCGTTGCGCATGCGCAGCGGCTCGCTGATAACGCCCATCCACATGAGCAGCTGATTGAGCAGACCGTGGTAGTCAATCAGGTTGATAATCAGGAACGAGCCGACCAGCGCCGGGATGAACAGCGGCATTTTAATGATCGAAAGCAGCAGCTTGCTGCCCCATGTTTTTTGCAGCAGCATTGCCAGCGGGTAACAAATCACAATGGAAATCAAAGAGGACAGCACCGCAACCTTAATCGTGAAAAGCAGCGAGTCGGTAAACATTTTATCTGCAAAGGTAGACCAATACTGGGTTGTGAACACGCTTTCCCCGGTATAGTTGATCATACCGACACTTTGCAGCACCATAAATACGAAGCTCAGCAGGATAAACGCCGCCATGTATCCGAGGCCGGGCAGAAGCAGCAAATATCCCCACTCAAAATTTTTCTTTTTCATGCCTGTTCCACCTCCATCACATGCAGCTTGGCGCGCGATACCGCAAACCGGATGGCTGTGCCCGGCTGAATGTCATGATCCTTGGATACGTTTGCACGATACATTTTTTCGTCGTGGCGGAAGAAAATGTCCAGCATATTGCCCATGTAAACCGAGTGATCGACAATACCGGAAATTACATTGTCCTCTCCGGCATCCTGTCCATCCTCAAGCAGCATCATATCTTCCGGACGCCAGCAGATGTCCACTTCCGGACCCTCGACGCCATCTACGACATCCCCCGAATACAGCGTGCCGAAACCGCTTTCCAGTACCGCACCCTCCGGTGTTCTGCTTGAAATCGTGCCTTTGAGGTGGTTTGCGATTCCGATAAAGTCAGCGACAAACCGCTTGTGCGGGTTGTCATAAATCTCACGCGGCGATGCAATCTGCTGAATTTCGCCGTGGTTCATCGAAATAATTACATCCGAAATTGCAAGCGCCTCTGCCTGATCGTGCGTGACATAGACTGCTGTAATGCCAAGTTTCTGCTGGATTTCTCGAATTTCCACGCGTACCTTTTCGCGCAGCTTTGCATCCAGGTTGGACAGCGGCTCATCGAACAGCAAAATATCAGGCTGTACAACGATTGCACGCGCAAGCGCAACACGCTGCTGCTGACCACCGGACAGCTCATAGGGTTTTCTTGCACCCAGTCCGGTCAGGTTGACAAGCGCCATCGCTTCTTCGATGCGGCGCTTCTGCTCATCCTCGGGCACCTTATGCATACGCAGTCCAAAGCGAATGTTTTCATAGACTGTTTTGTGCGGAAACAGTGCATAAGACTGGAAGCACATCGCCGTATTGCGCTTGTTTGGGGGCACATCATTCATCAGCTGCCCGTTAAAAATAATTTCTCCTTCGTCCGGCTCAATAAATCCTGCAATCGAGCGCAGCAGAGTCGTTTTGCCGCAGCCCGACGGACCGAGCAGCGTGACAAATTCACCCGGCTGGATATCAAAGCTTACATGATTGAGCGCACGGAAATCTCCGAAATTTTTAACCAGTCCTTTTACCGAAAGTCCAGTTGACATAGGATGTACCTCCTTAAATTCCTTCTTCTGTCTTATTTCATGAATTTTTGGGTATAAAAAGGAGCGCAGCACAGTTGGGCTGCGCTCCTTCCGTCTTTACAAATCATCCAACCATCAATACATTTGCAACAAAGTCATTGATGAACTTCTGCTTGTACTGTGCCGGAATCCAGCTTGTGCGGTTTGCAAAATCTTCCGGGGCAATGGAGGTGTTCACAACCTCGACGTCATTGCGCGCCGGATAGGTGTTGAGCACTTCGTTAAATTTCTGCTGTACTTCAGGCGAAGTGAAGTAGTTCAGCAGGAGCAGAGAAGCTGCCGGATGCGGTGCATTCTTCATGATGCCTGCGGTGTCGCCGCCGCCGGGCAGACCGAACTTCGGGATGTAGAGCTTTGCTTCCTTGAACAGCTCACCCGATTTCATGGTGGAAACCGTCAGGTCATCCCAGCCAACAACCATATACAGCTCGCCCTGATTCAGGCGCGCCAGCGAGTCCTTATTGGAGGTGGTAATGGTCATCTTATCCTTGCGCTCGTTGAACCACTGCCAGACCTTATCCCAATCCTTGACATCCGCTTCTTCTACTTCGGTATCTCCGTAGTATTTGTCATAGCCGTCCAGCAGATTACCGATTGCAGAGAATACAAATGCCTGACCAGAGCCACCCTTGGACGGGTCGCAGAAGCCGAAGCGCTTCGGGTTTTCGTCAATCCAAGCCTCAAGCTCTTCCCAAGTCTGCGGCGGATTCGGAACCTTATCGGGGTTAATTAGCAGTCCGGTCTGGTTCAGATGCAGCGGAACCAGATATCCATTATGCTCAACGCCTTCCTGACGGACGGACAGACCCTCATCAAGGACGTCCTTCGCCGCAATCGACGGCAGAGTCGGTCCCATAAACAAGCCGGCATCATACGTAATCTTTGTATGCTCACCGCCAACCTTCATCACGTCGATCGAGCCAACCTCGGATTCCTTCTCTGCGAGCGCCTTGTTGGTCAGTGCCTGCTGCTCACCCATCGCAACGTCAAACTTGATTCCGTATTTCTCGGTAAAGCCCTCACCGATCTCGCGCCAAAGATCTTCGTAATGCCAGACCGCGAACGTTACAGACCCCTCTTCCTTTGCCGCTGCAACCAATTCTTCCTCTGTCATCTCGTATACGCTTTTTTGCGGCTTGGACGCCGAGCCGTCTGCCGCAGGCTTTTTGTCTCCTCCGCAACCTGCCATGGTGGCAGTCAACGTCCCCGCTGCCAATAATAATGCAAGACCTCGTTTGAATTTCATGCTGGTTCCTCCTTCTCCATGTGGCAATCCTCTCGATAAATGCGCAAAACAAAAAGACACAACTGCACTAATATACTGATAGAAAATCCGTATCATTAGGACAGATGTGTCTCTCAAATCTCCGCACATCGATCAATTTGTTATATCTATAATAACAATATTTCGTCAAAAAGTCAAACCGTTTTTGTCATTTCATCTAAACTAATAAATTCCCATCGCTATATTCAGCGATTTTCACAGTTCTTATGTCTATTTTCATCAATTCACATGGATACTCCATAGTGATTTTGACGAAGTCGAAATACCGCTTGCACCCGCTGCAAACACCTGCTGCGCCTCAAACACGCTTGTCACAAGCCCGCCGGCAACCACCCTAAATTCGGTGTCCCTGCAAAAGTTCGTAACAACCGTCGGCATCAGCCCCGGCATCAGTTCCACAAAATCCGGTTGGCACGCCCGTGCCGTCTTTACCGCGACCTGATACGATTGGGTGTCCAAAATGAAGCAGCGCTGTCCGGCAACCAGTCCCAATTCCCGAATCGTGCGAATCAGCGAACTCTTTGTCGTCATAATCCCATCCGGCTTGACGAGCGTTGCAAGCAGCTGCACCGCCTCTTCGTCCTTTTTCAGCCCTCCTGCCAAATCCAGATGCACGAACGCTTTCTTTCCCTTGTCCCGCATAATCTGCACCGCATGCCGCAGTTCCGGAATTCTGCCGCCCAGCAAAATCCCGATTTCAACCGAAGACGCCGCTGCGTCCTTCGCATCCTGCAGCGAATGAATTGCACTGATGATCGGATTTTTCCCCAACGCATTTTCCAACAGATTTCTCATTCTCCCCATTCACCCGTTCTTCTCAATTTCAGTGCGTACCCGTTCCTGAATCTGCGCATTCCACGGAACAAACCGGTCATTATAATACTCCAGCAGCCAGATTCCATCAAAGCCCGCCCCGTACAGCTCTGCAAACGCTTCTTTGAGCGGCGCATTCCCCCAAAACGGCGGAATATGAATATCTCCGCGGCCATATTCAAAGCGCCCGCCCAAATCCAGCGTATTATACATCATGTAGTTCGTAATCCGCATGGGCTCAAAATCGCCGCTGTTATCATTGACATGCACATGGCGGACCAGCGAGGCGCAATCCCGCACCGCCTGCATAAAATCATACCCGAAATACCGCGACGAAAGCCAGAGATGCCCAAGGTCGAGCGTCATCCCCACATTGGGATGATTCAGCTTTTTCAGGAACGCGAGCACCGGCTCAATCCGCTCGGTTTCAATATTTTCGACATTGATACGGATACCGCGCTCTGCCGCATAATCGGCTGCGTCGCGGATATTCTGTTCATACGCCTGCTCCCTTGCCGTGGAACGGGTCTGCTCCTCATAATGAAAATTGACCGGGTTGAGCCCCAGTTCTGCGCATACATCAATGCATGCAAACATGACCTCCCGCTGCCGTTCCATTCCTTCAAGGTTTCTCAAATCCATTGCCAGCCCCACATGAGCAGAGTAAATCAACTGATGCCGCTCTAAAACCGGCTTCAGATATTCGATCACCTGCGGCTGTATCTTTCCCGCGAGAATCAGCGGAAAACCGGACAGCGTGATCTCCACCGCGTCAAATCCATTTTCCTCATAGCGCTGCAATACCTCGTCGAGCCGCTCTATGCGTGTGTCAACCGGCAAATTGATTCCAATCGTACTGCATTTCATTCGAGATCTCCTCCTGTTTTTCTCTTCTTTTCTGCCCCAATTGGGTCTTCTCCCCCATATTATATCCTGCCGTCTCGCCTTATGTCCAGCCCTGATCTATCCCAGCCTCTTCTGGTTTGCTTCCTAAACTTCGAAAAAGAGAACGGACATCTGTTTCAGGACCAACATAAAATATCAAACGCTGCGGATTCTATCCCATGCGAGATAGAATCCGCAGCGTTTTTCTGCATTCAGCGCGATCGAAAGAACTTCGTAGTCACCAGACCTATGCCGAGAACCAATGCCGATGCAGCAAGCCATATCCAAGCACTGCCGCTGGCAGCCGCGTTGTCTGTGCCGTTCTGACCGGGTTGGAACCCTTCTGGCATCTGTATTTTATTCGGAGACGGGGATTGCTCTTGCGCACGCTCAGACGATACCGGTTTTGAATCTTCCGATGCGTTTTCCCTTCCTTCCTGTGCTGTTTGTCCCGAAGCTTCCCCTGCAGATTCCGACTGCGCAGCTTCATCTGCGCTGCCTTTTCCCTCTGCGTCCTGCCGGGATGGTACGGACGACGGCATTCCGGGCATCTGGAATTTTTCGTTCCCCTCTTTTCCCATGCCGCCGTTCATCGCGCCCATATCGGTCAGGCTGATGGATGAAGCGTCTGTGTATCCCATATTTTCGGTCGTTTCACCGGTTTCCAACTGCATCGAAATGCTCTGGCTGCGCAGGCTGCAAAACTGCCGCAAGGTATCCACGCCTGTTTCAAATTCCTCATCCGTGTAGAAAGCGGTCGGATCTTTTTCCACATAGGACTGAATCAAGTTGTAAGCGTTGTCGATGATCCCCTGTATATCCACCGCATTCAAAAACTCGGTAAAATACTGGTGATACAACTCGGTATAGCTTTCATTGGACAATATCCAGTTCCACATCGGACGATCCTCTCCGGAGCCGCCGGACACCGGATTGTCGATAGGCGTATTGACCGTACTGTCCGCATCCGATGCTGTAAAGGTTCCAAACGCCAGATTATAGTCCCAAGGGATCATTGCCATCTGTCCGTCTTTCTCGTACAGATAATAATTGTGAACCATCATACCGGTATAGCTGTCATCATTGCAGACATAGTTATGCACTACAAAATAGCGGATTACCTGCTCTATGTCCACGACTGACGCAATCTCTTCACCGTTTGAAAGTTTTTCCAGAGATGCAATCAGGCGCTTCTGATCTGCATCGGTAATTTCTGTTTTGGCATTGTTCCAAATATTTGAATAGCTGTCCGGTTCATCGTCAATATATTGCAGTTTCACATCCGAAGAACCCATGCCAAAGCCGAATCCGCCCCCCTTCTCTCCTTCCGGTCTTTCGGACGGGACAAAATCCTCCGGCAAATCCGATGCATCAAAATTTTCCGGCAGCTGCCCTTCCAACTGTTCAGCCGGATTAAAATTTTCCATATCTAGCATTTGAGTCATATCGGTTTTCGGCGCGGTCTGGGATGTATCCTCTGCCGATTCCCCGCGTGTTTCAAACGCATCCCTATCAAAATTCTTGCCGTTGCCGCGGTCGCCGCCGAAGCTCATGCTGTCCGGCTTATATAGCTCGCCGTAATCAGAGCCATAATTGCGTTCCAGAAAGCTTTCCTCCACGCCTTCCACCGCAAGATACAGCCCCCAGTCCTCTCCGTTAACGGTGATATACACGAAGCTGCACAGCGGTGCCGCCATACCAAATTCATTCATCATGGTGTAGGTCAGATAGTCTTTCATCATCGTGGAATCCTGAATCAAGTTGTTGAGACTCAGCTTATCCAGACCGTGATAGGTGATAGAGCTGTCATACTGGTCGAATTCGATCTTAAAGCTGTACCGTTCGCTGTCCAAAGACGCAACCGTGGAGAGGGACGTGTTGCCCTTGGCACGAATGCCTATGTTTTTATACGATTCGCCATCAATCACCGCATTCGCCGCATAGTATTCCTCGCTCATCGCATTCTCGATCAATTCATCCCAATCATCCATGACAATATCAATCGTATGCACCCTTGTATTATCAAACAGGCGGTTTTCATATCCCATGATGTGCGTCATTGCCTGCAAACCAAGTGAGCCGCCATTCATAAATAAAATGGTAACCACCAGCACCAGAGCCGTGACTGCCCATGCAATCCTGTCAAAATGTTTGCTTCCAGACATATTTCTTACCCCATATAATCACCGTTATAGGAGACAATCACTGCGCTGTTTACACCGGGCATCTCGGAAAGAATGTTGATAAAATCGGTGTCGTCTTCTTTCAGGCGGACTTCAATATTCATTTCGATTGCGCCCTTTACGGCAGACTTGCTCTTGACCGTTGTGCGGAGCACATTTTTTGCAAGAAACTCCTTGGCGCCGACTTCTGCATCATGATCGGTGCAGTTCAGAATGACCATATAGGGATGCGTATGCGGCTTTTGGTTGACAAATACCAGCAGGATCAAACCGATGCAGACGCTGCCAACAATGGCAAGCGGGATCATACCCGCCGCAAGGATGATGCCCGCGCCGATCGACCAGAACAAAAAGGCAATATCCAGCGGATCTTTGATCGCAGTACGGAAACGCACGATGGACAGCGCGCCGACCATACCGAGGGACAGAACTACGTTCGAGGTTACGGCGAGAATCACGATAGAGGTGATCATGGTCAGGGCGATCAGCGTTGTACCGAAGCCTGCGGAATACATCACCCCGCGATAGGTTTTCTTATAAACGAGGAAGATAAACAGACCGATGCCGAAGGACAGCACAATGGTCAGCAGCATATCGAGTACGCTGATGGACGAAATGTTTTCCAGAAAACTGGACTTAAAAATATCTTGAAAGGTCATTATCGAGGTTGCTCCTTTGCTTATTGGGTTTTAATCATACATGCGGCTGGCGGCATATTTGGAAAACGCCGCATTGCGCCTGCTGTCAAGCTGTACCGCATCGCGAATCACATCGGGAAGGTAACTGTCCCACTTCACTTCAAGGATATAGGGCGCATCCTTGATTGGCACGGTCACACACGCAGGATTCAGAAAATCTGTACAGCTCATACCGGTCCGAATCGCATAATCCAGAGCGACACGGACATTGCCGGGTGCGAATACAAACGGCTCCCGGATATAATCCACGATGACCTTTGCTTTCAGCCCCTCGTTTCGGATTCGGGTATAAAAGCCGAGAATCACCGCATCATCACTGCGGGACATCCATTCCACATCCCCATCGGCGATTGCCTGCGCCTGCTCGGGCGTTAGGGACGCCGTATTCTTGTATCCCAGTCCCACATGCTTCATTTTCCGCTCCAAATGAACGGTGGACGGGTCATGGTTATACAGGCGTATGCGATACTTCTCCCGCGTGATGACACCGTCCAGTTTTTCGCGCAGCGCCTTATCACCCGGTGTGTCAAAATACAGGCTGCGTATGGTATACTGTCCATTCACAGCATGGCAGTCCGGCTTCATGACGTTCCGAAGCCTTTGCCGCAGGATGATCAAATCCCCTTTGCTGATTTCATGTTTTACTTCATGCCGAAACTGCAACCGGCATCATCTCCTTTCGACTTTACAAAATGATTATAAAAACCCAACCTAAGATTTACATAAGAAAAACCCCTCCGCATGTGAACAATTGCGGAAGGGTTTGTGAACATTTTGTGTGCTTTACAAGGTAGCTGTAAATCGAATACGGTCGTCTGCGGGATATTCCGCTTTCAAGGTCCCGTCAAAATTCTCGCAGATGGCGCGGGCAGCGGAAAGTCCAATCCCAAAGGAATCCCTATCCTGTGTACGCGCGGAATCCCCGCGGTAAAAGCGCTCAAACAGCCGCTCCGGATCTGCCTCATGGATGGGGGAGCAGGTGTTTTCTTCCACAATCTGAACATGTCTGCCGTGCCGTTTCAGCGCAAACCGGATCGTTCCGCCTTCCGGCGTGTATTTGACTGCGTTATCCAAAAGGGCTGTCAGCAGCTGCCGAACGCTTTCCTTGTTGGTCTGCATGACCACATCCGGCACAATCTGCACCGAAAAGGAAAGCTGATGCGCCAGCGCAGCGTCCTGATAGGCTGAAAGCAGCTCGTTTGCCAGCCTGCTGACCTCGACGGTCTCCGTTGGCAGCGCAACCGTTTCGTCCAGTTTCGCAAGGGTCAGCAGATTGGACATCAGCATGTTCAGCCGCTTGGTCTGATTGCGGATATGCACATTGTACTTATTCTCACCGTGAATCAGCGCCATGGTGTCATTGTTGGACTGAATGATTGCAAGCGGTGTTTTCATCTCATGCCCCGCGTTGGTAATGAACTGTTTTTGCTTTTCCATTCCTGCAAGCACAGGACGAATCACCTTACCCGAAAGAAAAATCACCACACCCAAAAGAATCAGCCAGCAAAGCGCCGCAATCAAGCCGGAGACAAAGAAAACCATGCAGAAGCTTTCCCTTTGCTCCGAGGTATCCATGAAAAACGTGAGCTGATTCGGACCGAGCGGCTTTACCGCGAATTTGTATCCATCCATGCGGCCGGATTGCTTTCCGGACTCCCAAGCCGCCAAAGCATACGCGCGGGCGGTATCCTGATCTATGGAAGATATCTGGTCGGTATTGATGTCCAGAATATTACCGTTTGCATCGCTCTGCACAATGAAAAAACGGGAGGAACGCATCCTGTCCATATCCAAGGGCGGGACAAAGGGCGGCGGGCGGTCAAAATCCATCTTGTGAAAAGCGCCGTTTGCATCCACGAGGATGGACAATGCCAAATCGGACTGGCGTTCCAGCATCACCCAGTTCAGCCCGTTGATTGCAAGTACGATAAAGACCAAAAGGCCGGTAACTGCCAGCATCGTGAAGCTGATAAATCGTCTTTTCAGTGTCCTAATCATGATCGAAACTCCAGTTTGTATCCGATGTTACGTTTTGAAACAATCTCGACCCCGGAGTTCATAGCAGAAAGCCGCTTGCGCAGATAGGAGATATACAGCCAAACGCTGCTCAAATCAGTTTCCGCATCATACCCCCACGCTTTCACAAGCAGGCTTTCGGATGACAGATACATCGTATGATGGAGCATAAGCTGCTCCATCAGGCGGTATTCCTGCTTGGGCAGCTGAAAGGACATTTCTCCCACGCTGATTACACCAGACTGCATATTCAGCGTCAAATCCCCGAAGCATATCAAATCCGGATGATATTCCTCCCGCCGCCGAAGCATCGCACGAATCCGCGCAACCAGTTCCCCCATATCAAAGGGCTTTGGAAGATAATCATCCGCGCCGGTATCCAGACCCTGAATGCGGTCCTCCACCTGTGTTTTTGCGGTCAGCAGCAGTACCGGCGTTCTGCATCCGTTCCGGCGGAGCGCGGAAAGCACCTCCAAACCGTCCCGCTTTGGCATCATGATATCAAGGATAATCCCATCATATGTGCCGGTCATGGCGTAGTCATAAGCGTCTGCGCCATCATATACAGCATCTACAATGTATTTATGGTATGTAAGATAATCGACGACGGCTTCAGAAAGCGCCGGTTCGTCCTCGGCATATAATAATTTCATCGCAGCCTCCTCAGCAGATAGATGCTTCATTATAGCACGGAAACGCAGCATGTGAAAACATCTATGGTTTATCATACAATCTGAAGTTTAGATATACATAAGAGCCTTTGCATCTGCTTTTTTGACCGTTTCTGTCCCTATATCGCGGAATGTAAATAAACTGTAATCATCCAAAAATAATCCTTGACATCAGAAAATTCCCGTGCTAAAATATACCCAAATTCCATACTTCAAACCGTTGAAGCGGAGATAACGGCAATGATGCCTTTACAGAGAGCCTGCGATGCTGAGAATCAGGCAAGAAACAAGTTGTCAAATGGACCGCTGAGGGCGCAGTCAAATGTGATTTTTCACAGAGTATTCTGCGACGTTGCAGGCATACGTCATTTGCCGGGGATATGTTGGTATCCTGCTAAGCGCATAGGAATCCTCCTACGAACCAAGGTGGCACCGCGGATCAGTATTGATTCGTCCTTGACTGAAAGTATTTTTCTGTCAAGGACGTTTTTATTTGTAAGACTTCATTGACAGAGATCATTTGTCAATGAAGTCTTTTCGTTTTCAGGAGGGCTGCAATATGCTGTATACCAAACGATGGCGGTGCGATATGCGCTGTGCAGCAAACACCAATCATCACCATCAACCACCCTGCATCGTTTTATCTACTTGGAGGAGCAACCTATGAAATTTCTGCCCTGTCTGGCTGACGTCAAGAAAATTGCGGCTGCCGGCGAATACCGCGTAATGCCGATCAGCCTTGAACTTCTTTCTGACTTTACGACGCCAATCGAAACCATGAAAATTCTGAAAAATTTGTCCACACATTGTTATATGCTGGAATCCGCACAGGCAAACGAAACATGGGGACGGTACACTTTCCTCGGCTTTGACCCCAAAATGGAGATTACCTGCCGAGGGAATGAAATGAAAATCGGCAATCTCAGCGTGCATACAGAGCATCCCGCAGACTATCTGCGCCAAATTCTTTCCGATTACAAGAGCCCTCGTTTGGACAATCTCCCCTCCTTTACCGGCGGACTTGTCGGATATTTTTCCTATGACTATCTTGGTTACAGTGAACCGGCTGTTCGCTGCAATGTCGAGGACAGGGAAGCTTTTCATGATGTGGACCTGATGCTTTTCGATAAGGTCATTGCTTTTGACCACCACCGGCAGAAGATGATCCTCATCGTCAATATGCCGCTGGATGATATTGAGACCGGATATCGGAAAGCCGTCATGGAACTGAAACAGCTTGCCGCACTGATCCGGCATGGCGAGAAGAAAAACGAACCCGGCGGCAAATTTCTGGGCGCCGTTACGCCGCAATTTGATCGGGCGCAGTTCTGCGCAATGGTGGAAAGTGCGAAGCGTTCAATCCGTGAGGGCGATATTTTCCAAATCGTACTGTCGAACTGCCTGAGCGCCCCCTTTGAGGGGAGCCTTCTCAATACCTATCGCGTCCTTCGCACGATGAACCCCTCCCCATATATGTTTTATTTTTCGGGTACAGACGTTGAGGTTGCGGGCGCATCCCCTGAGACGTTAGTCAAGCTGGAAAACGGCGTGCTTCACACATTTCCGCTTGCCGGAACCAGACCAAGAGGGAAAACCGCCGCAGAGGACCATGCCATGGAAACCGCGCTGCGCTCCGATCCCAAAGAACTTGCCGAGCACAATATGCTGGTAGACCTCGGCCGGAACGATCTTGGTAAAATCAGCAAATTTGGTACGGTGCAGGTCGAAAAACTCCATTCTGTCGAGCGTTTCTCCCATGTGATGCACCTTGGTTCTACGGTGCGGGGCGAAATCCGAGAGGACAAAGATGCGCTGGATGCAATCGAAGCAGTGCTTCCCGCAGGAACACTTTCCGGCGCGCCCAAAATCAGGGCATGCCAGCTGATCGGCGCGCTTGAAAACAGCAAGCGCGGCATCTACGGTGGTGCCATCGGTTATATCGACTTTACCGGAAACATGGATACCTGCATCGCCATCCGGATTGCGTACAAGAAAAACGGCAGAGTATTTGTAAGAAGCGGTGCGGGAATCGTAGCAGACTCGGTTCCCGAACAGGAATTTGAAGAATGTCTGAACAAGGCAAAATCGTCACTGAAAGCACTGGAACTTGCGCAGGAGGCAGACCTATGACGCTCTTAATCGATAGCTACGACAGTTTTTCCTATAATCTCTATCAGCTCATCGGCGAGATCGACCCGGACATTCAGGTAATCCGCAACGATGAGATGACGGTAGACGAAATCCGGGAAAAGTCCCCCGCCCGCATCATTCTCTCTCCCGGTCCGGGCAGACCCGAGGATGCCGGCATCCTGATCGAAGCCGTCCGGGTGCTTGGAAGCGAAATCCCCATCCTTGGCGTTTGTCTGGGTCATCAGGCAATCTGCGCAGCCTTCGGCGCAGCGGTTACCTATGCCAAGGCGCTCATGCACGGCAAACAGTCGGATGTGGAATTCCTCGCAGGCTGCCCGCTGTTTCAAGGCTGTCCCCGGGTCGCTCCGGTTGCGCGGTATCATTCCCTTGCTGTCGATGCAAACACGCTTCCCGCATGCTTGGAAATTACCGCGCGCACAACGGACGGAGAAGTGATGGCTGTGCAGCACAAAACCTTCCCCATTTATGGGGTTCAATTTCATCCGGAATCCATTCTGACGCCGGACGGGAAGAAAATCCTCCAAAATTTTATCAAGGAGATCTAAGCCATGATCAAAGATGCTATTATAAAAATTGTCAGCAAGGAAGACCTTACCTATGACGAGGCATATGCCGTGATGAACGAGATCATGAGCGGTGAAACGACAACGACACAGAATGCCGCCTTCCTTGCCGCCTTATCGACCAAAAGCGCCCGCGCCGAAACAACGGACGAAATCGCAGGCTGCGCAGCCGCGATGCGCGCGCATGCAACCAAGGTGGATGCCGGCATGGAGCTTTTCGAGATCGTCGGAACGGGCGGCGACCACGCTCACAGCTTCAATATTTCCACCACAGCCGCCCTTGTTGCCGCAGCGGGCGGGATGAAGGTCGCAAAGCACGGAAACCGCGCCGCATCCTCCCAGTGCGGCACAGCCGATTGTCTGGAAGCTTTGGGCGTCAATATCCGGCAGCGTCCTGAAAAGTGTGTAGAATTGCTGCATAAAGTCGGAATGTGCTTTTTCTTTGCGCAGGAATATCACGCATCCATGAAATATGTCGGCGCGATCCGAAAGGAACTTGGTTTCCGCACCGTGTTTAACATCCTCGGCCCTCTGACGAATCCCGGAACGCCGTCCATGCAGCTGCTTGGCGTGTATGACAACTATCTGGTAGAGCCGTTGGCACAGGTTCTGATCAACCTCGGCATCAAGCGCGGTATGGTCGTGTATGGTCAGGATCAGCTGGACGAAATCTCCCTGAGCGCGCCCACGACAGTCTGCGAAATCCGTGACGGATGGTTCAAATCCTCGGTCATCACGCCGGAAGATTTTGGCTTCCCGCGCTGCACAAAACAGGATTTGAGAGGCAGCACACCGGAGGAAAACGCAAAGATTACGCGCGCAATCTTAAACGGGGAAAAAGGTCCGAAAAGGAACGCAGTCCTTATGAACGCCGGTGCAGCGCTTTACATCGGCGGCAAGGCAAACAGCATGAAAAACGGCATTGCACTCGCCGCAGAGATCATCGATTCCGGCAAAGCGCTTGAAACGCTGAACCAACTGATTGAGGTGAGCAACCGTCCGGAGGTGGAACCATGACGATCCTGCATCAGCTTGCCGGCTATGCGCACGAACGCACGGAGCAGGCAAAAAAGACGATACCGCCTGCCGAAATGCAGCAAATGGCATTGTCGCTCCCCAAAGGAAGCTTTGCGTTTGAAAACGCGCTGAAAGCACCGGGAATTTCTTTCATTTGCGAGTGCAAAAAAGCATCGCCCTCCAAAGGTCTTATCGCTCCCGATTTTCCATATCTGCAAATTGCAAAGGAATACGAAGCGGCTGGCGCGGACTGCATCTCGGTACTGACCGAGCCAAAATGGTTTCTCGGCAGCGACACCTTCTTAAAAGAAATTGCGGACTCGGTTTCCCTCCCCTGTCTGCGCAAAGATTTTACGGTAGATGAATATATGATCTACGAAGCCAAGGTACTGGGAGCGTCTGCGGTGCTTTTGATCTGCTCCCTGCTGAGTCCGGCGCAGATGCAGCACTATATTGACATCTGTGACACGCTTGGGCTGTCCGCTCTGGTGGAGACGCACGATGAACGGGAGGTCGGCATGGCGCTCCATGCGGGCGCGCGCGTCATCGGCGTCAACAACCGCAACTTAAAGGATTTTTCCGTTGATCCTGAGAACAGCCGCAGGCTGCGCGCACAGATTCCCCGCAACGTGCTGTTCGTCTCCGAAAGCGGCGTGCGCTGCGCCGGAGATGTGGCACAGCTGCGCAAAATCGGTGCAGATGCCGTTCTGATCGGCGAAGCGCTGATGCGGGCATCCGATAAAAAAGCTATGCTCGATACATTGCGGGGGACAATATGACAAAGATAAAATTCTGCGGTCTTTCCAGACCCTGTGAGATCGCGGCAGTCAACCGGCTGAAGCCTGCATACATCGGGTTTGTATTTGCCCCGAAAAGCCGGCGGTATCTCACCCCCGAAGCGGCAGCAGATCTCAAGCGGCTGCTTGCCCCCGGAATCCAGACTGTCGGCGTGTTTGTAAACGAAGCGCCGCAAACGGTTGCAAAGCTTCTGGAGGATGGAATCCTTGATCTTGCCCAACTGCACGGGGACGAGGACGAAAATTACCTCGCGCAGCTGCGGCGCATCACGAGCAAGCCAATCATTCAGGCGTTTCGCATCTCCGGCGCAGCGGATATCGAACGGATTGAACGAAGTACGGCAGATGCCGTCCTCATCGATTCCGGCGCAGGGACCGGAACGGTGTTTGATTGGAACGCGATTCTCCATGTCAAAAGGCCCTATTTTCTTGCGGGCGGTCTTTCCCCCGACAATGTGGGAAATGCCATCCGTCTGCTCCACCCCTACGCAGTGGACGTCAGTTCGGGCATTGAAACCGATGGATGTAAAGATCAAATCAAAATGGCGGCGTTTGCCGCCGCTGTCAGAAAGGAAAACAGACTATGACAAATCCAAACGGACGCTTTGGCATCCACGGCGGTCAGTACATTCCTGAAACGCTGATGAACGCAGTCATTGAACTGGATGCAGCGTATCGGCACTATAAAGACGACCCCGCATTCCAAGCAGAACTCACCGAGCTGTTCAACGAATATGCGGGCAGACCCTCCAGACTGTATTTCGCCCCAAAAATGACGCGCGATCTTGGCGGTGCAAAAATTTATCTGAAACGCGAAGATCTGAATCACACCGGCGCGCATAAGATCAACAACGTGCTTGGTCAGGCGCTTCTGGCAAAGAAAATGGGGAAAACCCGGCTGATTGCCGAAACTGGGGCAGGTCAGCATGGTGTGGCAACCGCTACCGCCGCCGCGCTTATGGGAATGGAATGCGTGGTTTTCATGGGAGAAGAGGATACGGTTCGTCAGGCGCTGAATGTGTATCGCATGCGCCTGCTTGGCGCAAAGGTCGTCCCTGTAAAAACCGGCACCGCCACGCTCAAGGATGCTGTGTCAGAGGCCATGCGCGAGTGGACCTCCCGCATCAGCGACACCCACTACTGCCTCGGCTCTGTTATGGGACCGCACCCCTTTCCAACCATCGTCCGTGATTTTCAGTCGGTCATCTCTAAGGAGGTCAAAGAACAAATCCTGCACAAGGAAGGCAGGCTGCCGGACGCCGTCATTGCCTGTGTCGGCGGCGGCTCCAATGCCATCGGCAGCTTTTATCATTTTATTGAGGATACGACCGTTCGTCTGATCGGCTGCGAAGCAGCCGGCAGAGGTATTGATACCGCCGAAACAGCTGCAACGATCGCCACCGGCAGGGTTGGGATTTTCCACGGCATGAAGTCCTATTTCTGCCAGACTTCCGACGGCCAGATTGCTCCGGTCTATTCAATCTCCGCAGGTCTGGACTATCCCGGCATCGGACCGGAGCACGCACACCTCTATGATACCGGCAGAGCAGAATATGTGCCGGTCACCGACGAGGAAGCGGTAAACGCCTTTGAATATCTGGCGAAAACCGAAGGGATCATTCCCGCAATCGAATCAGCTCACGCCGTTGCACACGCCATGAAGCTTGCACCGGCTATGCGCAAAGACCAAATCATCGTCATCACCATTTCCGGCAGGGGCGACAAGGACTGCGCCGCCATTGCCCGCTATAGAGGGGAGTCTCTTTATGAGTAAGATCAAAAAAGCGTTTGAAAACGGAAAGGCATTCATTGCCTTTCTTACCTGCGGGGACCCAGATTTGGAAACCACGGCTGCCGCCGTTCGTGCAGCCGCAGCAAACGGCGCCGATCTCATTGAGCTTGGCATCCCTTTTTCCGATCCGACCGCAGAAGGTCCCGTCATCCAGAATGCCAATCTGCGCGCGCTGCGCGGCGGCATAACGACAGACCGCATCTTCGGCTTTGTCAAAGAACTGCGCAGGGATGTAAGCATCCCTATGGTTTTTATGACCTATGCAAATGTTATATTCTCTTATGGTGCAGAGCGCTTTCTCGCCGCCTGTCAGGAGGTCGGGGTTGATGGGCTGATTCTTCCCGATCTGCCGTATGAGGAAAAAGAGGAATTCTTACCGTTCTGCCGCCGGCATGGTGTTGATTTGATCTCCCTGATTGCACCCACTTCGGCAAACCGCATTGCGAGGATTGCAAAGGACGCGGAAGGATTCCTGTATATCGTTTCCAGTCTTGGTGTGACAGGAACACGAAGCGAGATCAAAACCGATCTCTCTTCCATGGTCAAAGTAGTACGGGAACATACGGGCATCCCCTGTGCAATCGGATTCGGGATTTCCACCCCCGAACAGGCAAAAAAAATGGCGGATATTGCCGATGGCGCTATTGTCGGCTCGGCAATCGTCAAACTGCTCGAAAAGTACGGCCGTAGTGCCCCTCCATACGTGGGAGCGTATGTAAAATCTATGAAGGATGCCATGAGATAGCGCTGCCGTTTCAAAAGTTCGTCCGATCTGTTTCCGCCGCTGCGTCATGAAACACTTTTATGCACCTCCATCCCACATAAAAAATCGGTTGAGACACAATTCCCACCATGCTATAATAGGATTACAAATCTTGCATGCAGCCGTGTCCTACGGAAAAGACAAGAAAGGATCTTCCTATGCGTGATGTTTTATCGACCAATCAGCCGTCTCCAGTGCAGACACCTGCACCGGACGCTGCCCAGAATACACTTCTCAACGCAACCGACGCCCTGTGCGCTGCCATCGAATCCGCAGAAACCGAACTGGAATCCAGTTACAGCAGCCTTGCCAACAAGCCCTTGATTTCAACTCCGGACCCGGACTTGGACGCCGAAATCCAAACGCAAATTGCAACATTAAAGCAGGTGAACGATCGTCTCAAGCAAGCGCATCAGCGCACCATGTCTATGGAAGATGAGTTGAGCGCTCGTTACAGCGATATGCAGAAAAGCTGCAACCGCAAATGGTATTTGCCCAACCCACCGTCCAACGGAACGATCGATCTGGAAGAGCAGCAGCAGGATCACTTTGCAAGAGGCGTCAACCTCTATAAAATTCTCTTAGTCTGCTTTATCGGCAGTTTTGCCGGTGTTGTTGTAGAATCCATCTGGTGTTTGCTGCGTCACGGTTATCTGGAAAGCCGCGCCGGACTGGTATACGGTCCCTTTAACCTTCTGTATGGCGTTGGTGCCGCAGCTTTGACCCTTGCACTGTATCGATTCCGCAACCGGGGTCCATGGCTGTCTTTTCTGGGCAGTATGCTCGTTGGAAGCGTCGTAGAGTATCTTTGCTCATGGGGGCAGGAAGCGCTGTTCGGCTCCCGTTCTTGGGACTACAGCGCGATGCCCTTCAATCTTAATGGTCGTATCTGTCTGCTGTACGCCTGCTTTTGGGGGGTATTGGGTGTCTTATGGATTAAGGATGTTTATCCACGCATGGCAAAGCTGATTTTAAAACTCCCCAATAAATTTGGGAAAATTGCGACATGGTGCGTCACCATTTTCCTTATTTTGAATGCCGCAATGTCTCTGCTGTCCGTGCAGCGCTGGTCGGAACGCATTCACGATATCCCGCCCTCCAACCGCTTCTGGCAGTTCATCGATCAGCGTTTTCCCGATGAACGCATGGAACTTGTATATGCAAATATGGAGTTCGGCAATCCTGATGAGAACAACCCGTAAATTGGCGGCATCTTAAATATATCAAACAGCAAACAAGCGCAGCTTTATGAATGCTGCGCTTGTTTTACTTTTCGGATTGAAACGGGAAAGTGATTCCCTGAAATTATTCATTTGTGGAAACAGATACGCTTCCTGCCGGCGTATCGCTTCGCTCCGCCCCATGCTTTCTCCATTGAAACTCTTTTACCCAGTCGATTAAATAGGAGGAAATTGTGACGGTAATCAGTGAAAAGGCGATACGCAGTACCGGTATATAAGTGAGGGACAGCAGCAGCACCGTTATATCCGTGAACAGATAGCAGCGGGACAGCCGCCAGTGAAATACATTGGAAATCGTCAGTGCCAACGCATCATCACCGCCGCTGGAACCCCCCTGACGGATGATAAGACCCACACCGATGCCGACAAAGATACCGCCCAGCACAGCAGCCGCAAGCGGATGGGCAGACAGGTCCGGAAGCATCGGCGGGAACAATTCCCAGACCTTATAAAAGCCTGATACGAACATTGTTGAAATAACCGAAATCTTAATAAATTGGATGCCCAGAAATTTAAAAGCCAACAGATAGCATGCGATATCGAGCACCGGCGTAATATAAGCCGGAGAAATCTTCAGCCAATGCTCGACAAAGAGCATGAGTCCAATCACGCCGCCCTCCGTGATATGGGTACGTTGGTGAATATTGTGAATGCCAAAGGTACATATGATTGCACCAACCATAATCAGCAATATCTTTTTGAGCGTTAACCCATCCATCAGCTTGTTCCAAAGGATCGCGATGCGGGATTTCAATTTAAACAGCCTCCTTGATACAATTTTCTTTTCATGATAGAATTATAAACTATATAGTAACTATACAGTCAAGGTGTTTTATGAAAAATTTATTTTCGATTGGCGAGGTTGCAAAGCAGCAGAATATCTCCCGGCAGACTTTGATTTTTTACGATAAAATCGGTCTTTTCCGCCCTGCCTACGTTGATCCGGCGACCGGCTACCGCTATTATAGCGTCGGTCAGCTTGATTATCTGGATACCATCTGCATTATGAAAAAAATCGGCTTTTCCCTCGACGAAATCAAAGCGCACATGAAAAGCTATACCATCGACAATTCAATCGTCGCATTTCGCAAACAACTCGATGTCATTGGCCGTAAAATCGAAGAACTGCAAATGTTAAAAAGCCGTGTAGAGCATCGCTGCCTGCAACTGGAACATTCACTGTCGATTCTCGGCAACAGCAATACTGTTTGCTGCGAAAATACGAAACAGCAGTATATCCTGCTTCAAAAGGTTGCCGCACCTCATACGCTGGAATCCGCCAGTATTGCGACAAAAGAATGCTTTGCCCGCGCATTTCAAGAAAAACTCCCTATTTTCTTTCAGAGCGGCGCCATTGTGCCCTTGGAGTGTATTCAAAAGCGCAGATATACCGAAGCCTCTCTTGTATTTCTCCCGATTGAAAAAACAACGAATATTCCGGACGTCGTAGCATTGCCGGCCGGAAAATGCGTATCCACATATCACACCGGTGATTATGTCTCGATTGGCGAAGCCTACGAACGGATATTGGAATACTGTCAGTCCAATCACCTGCATATTGTTTCGGATTCTTATGAATTTGCAATCAATGACTATCTTTCTACCGGGGATGAAAATGAATATATCACCAAAATTATGTTCTATGTAGAATAGCTGCGCCGTATTCGTTCACAATCCTCCTCGCAGCTGCGTGTCAAACAGAAACAAGGCGGAAATGCATCCTGCGCATTTCCGCCCCGTTTTGCTGTTTCATACAGCTTCGATTTTGTTTAGCCCTTAGATGCCAGACCGTGCTCGTAAGCCTCAATCATCTTCTTAACCATCTGACCACCGACCGAACCAGCCTGACGGGAAGTCAGGTCGCCGTTATAGCCTTCCTTCAGGTTCACGCCAACCTCGCTTGCCGCTTCCATCTTAAAACGATCCATGGCTGCACGTGCTTCCGGTACCATACCCTTGTTCGAACCATTCTGAGTAGACATTGTGATTACTCTCCTTTGTTTTGAATTTGTTTTTTGGGGATTTGCTGTTAGTATTGTGTGCCGCATGGAAACAAGATATAAGATGTAAAATTTGTGTCAGTTGGCAGGGTTTTTGCTTTTGCAGACCGTTTGGTGCCGCTCTGCGCTCAAATACGATTTGATTTTTCAAATACATCCATCTATGAATTGACGCATGAAATCTGTGCTTGTGTCCCACGTCATCGGATTCAAATGTCCGAACCCGTAAATCCTGCTTATTTGCTTCAAACCGTGAAAGATGCGCTGCTGCGCTTTCCTTATCTCATGGTTGGCATTGAAGCGACCCGCACGCAGTATGTCTATCGTCTGCTCACACAAGACCCCGTCGTGCTCCCATTTGACGGTCATACGACACGCTATACCATCGGCTCTCAGGATACAAACGGATATCTGTTCCTCGTTGGATATCACGGCAATGAAATTTTCATGGAATATCAGCACAGCATCAGTGACGGACGCGGGTTTGAAGAATTCATCCGCTGCGTGCTGTTCAATTATCTGCGCCACTGTGGATATGCCGTCGAAAACGACGGTACGGTGCGCACACTGGACACTTTCTATTCGGTAGAGGAAAGCGAAGACGCCTATCAGCATCTGGACGAACACTATTCGGATGCTGGCATCTACTAAAAACCAGAAGCGCTCCATGCCGATGCGCTCAGCGATTTGGGAGATGCACCCGAAATTGTCACCGAGGTGATGTTTTCTTTCCAACAGCTCCGTACCGTCACGCACGAATACGGTGTTTCGCCGCTCAGTATTCTCTCGCCGCTGTTCTTCCGCGCATTTTATGCAAAATTCGGCAACGGTTCTGAAAAACCAGTCATTGCGCAAATTCCGGTTGACTTGCACCCGTATGTCCCCAGTATTACCAACCGATATTTTATTTGTTTTCTCGATCTGCCTTACGAGGCAGCATATGAACAACTTCCCCTTCCCGAAGTTTTTCGCAATACCAAACGCTTTCTGGATGAACAGATGAATCCTGAGCTGCTGCTATTCCGCGCCAAAGGCGCCAGCAGTGCATGTGCTGAAATGCATGAACGTGACATTCCTCTCGCCGAAAAAGAACTTGCTGCGCGCACATTGGTTCATAATTTTGTCCATGCGGACAGTTTTCTCATCACGAATGTTGGACAGTTTAAACTGCCCGATTGCATGCATCCCTATGTACTGGACTATGGCGCTGTCCTACCCAGTGCATCCCAACCGTTTGGTGTGCTGATCAGTCCCTATAGCGGCAAAATGAAGATTTCCATTGCCCAACACGACCATGATATGCAAGTATGCTCGAAATTCGTCCAGCTTTTGGGTGAAATCGGCGTAGAAGCCTCCATGCATAGCTACCCCTTTGTTGTCACACGGTTTAACGGACAGGAGGCTTGTCCCCAATATTGATTTTCCCATTTTTCGCGGTTATAATGAACACAGCGGCTTCCCTATAAACAGTCGCAGCATCACGAAAGGAGTTTTTCTCATGAAGCTTTCATTTGGCATGGTTGGCGGCGGAAACGGCGCCTTTATCGGCAACGTCCATCGCCGCGGCGCAATTATGGACAATCTTGCGGAACTCACCGCAGGCTGCTTTACCCGCAACATGGATAAAAACCGTCAGACCGCAGAGGAATGGGGCGTGCGGGATTTATCCCGCGTATACGCAAATTATCAGGAAATGGCGGATGCGGAATCCAAACGCGAAGACGGAATCGATTTTGTTTCCATTGTAACCCCAACCGATACACACTATGCGATTGCAAAATGCTTTTTGGAACATGGCATCAATGTGGTCTGCGACAAACCAATTTGTCTGACGCTCGAGGAGGGACTGGAACTACAGGCGATTGCGCAGGAAAAGGGGCTGGAATTTGGCGTAACCTATACCTATGCATCCTATGCCGTCATCCGTCAGGCGCGTGAAATGATTGATGCCGGCGTAATCGGCAATATTGTGAAAATTGTCGCGGAGTACCCGCAGGACTGGCTGATTGTTTCCACCGTTGCAGAAAAAAGCGATCAGGCGCTTTGGCGCCTCGACCCCAGACGCGCCGGTCCGTCTGCCTGCTGTGCAGATATCGGCACTCACCTAGAAGCCCTCATTGCACGGATGACCGGTCTGAAGCTCGAGCGTGTTATGGCACGGTTCACCCATTATAAGGATTCTGTACTCGAGCACGATATCGATGTGATGCTTGAATACGAAGGTGGTATCCCGGGCACGATGTGGGCATCCCAAATCGCTTCGGGCAATGACTGCGGCGTATGTATCCGTGTTTACGGCGATAAGGGCGCGATTGAATGGCGGCACACCCATCCCATGGAAATTACCTATACACCGCTTGCCCAGCCCACCCGCACCATTGTAGCAAATCGGGAATATAACTACGCTGCCTGCACCGAACAGTGCCGTCTGCCTGCTGGTCACCCCGAGGGATTTTACGAAGCTTTTGGAAATATCTATCATAGCTTCTGCACCCATCTCATTGCCAAAAAGACCGACGGAGATCCGGGTACCTTCCGTCATCCCACGATCGAGGACGGTATTGCGGGACTGCGCTTTGTCGATGCCTGTGTCAAGAGCAACGCCGAAGGCAACCGCTGGGTTTCCCTCTACGAATAACAAAAAGCACCGCATTGCGGTGCTTTTTTTATGGTTACAGTTTGAGTTCCTTCATCAGTTTTTCAGCAGCAAGCAGAATGCCCGCCTTGCCGGAAGAATAGGTCAGACCACCCTGCATATAGCAAACATACGGCTCACGCATCGGCGCATCCGCAGACAGCTCAATGGATGCCCCCTGCACAAATGCGCCCGCTGCCATAATCACCGGGTCTTCATATCCCGGCATTGCCCACGGCTCCGGAGTCACATAAGAATCCACCGGCGCGCCCGACTGGATGCCCTCACAGAAACGGCGCAGCGGATTCGGCGCACCGAAAGCGATTGTCTGAATAATATCATGGCGCGGCGTTTCCGGCAACGGATCGACGGTAAAGCCTAAATCCTGCATCACCTGCGCACAGAAAATCGCCGTTTTAACTGCCTGCATCGTCACGTGCGGCGCCATAAACAATCCCTGATACAGCAGACGGTTCTGCCCCATTGTACAGCCGCATTCGCCGCCGATGCCCGGTGCAGTCAAACGATACGCCGCATTTTCGATGAGATCCGCGCGTCCGGCAATGTAGCCGCCAGTCGGCGCCAAACCGCCGCCCGGATTTTTAATGAGCGAACCTGCGCAAAGATCTGCGCCCACCTGTGTCGGCTCAATCGTTTCGGTAAATTCGCCATAGCAGTTATCCACCATAATCACTGCGTCCGGATTCACCGCACGGACAGTCCGGCAAATCTCTCCAATCTGCTCACAGGAAAGCGTTTGACGCACTGCATAACCGCGCGAACGCTGAATGAATACCAGCTTAATCGCCGGGTCAGCCGCCGCCTTTGCAATTTCGGGCAAGTCGGGCAGACCGTCTTTCAGGTCAACCTGACGGTATCCGATACCGTAACGCTTCATGCTGCCCGCACAGTCGCCCGTAATGGTGTTCATCAGGGTGTCATACGGTTCGCTGGTCACGCTGAGCACCACATCGCCGGTCTGCACTGCGGAAAACATCGCACAGGACAGCGTATGTGTCCCGTTGACAAACCCAATGCGCACGAGCGCGGCTTCGGTGCCGAAAATCTCCGCATAGATCTTGTCCAATGTATCGCGGCCGTGGTCGTCATAACCATACCCCGTCGTGCCCGCAAACATGGTGTCTGAAACGCGGTGATTGCGGAATGCACCCAACACCTTTTCGGTATTGCGGTCACAAATTTCCTCCAATCGGGCAAAATACGGCGCAATTTTGCGCTCAGCCTCACGGCCGAGCGCATACGCCTGATCCGATATTCCTAAATAATTCTGCATGGATGAAAACACTCCAAATTTAATTTTCTTCTCCGTAAACCGGCGCACTCTCTCCGGGCAGGACAAACATCGCATCCGCCGGTTCGCCCTCCATGATGGAAACCTCCACCGTACGGGTCATCATTCCGTCCTGCGAAAAGGAAGCCGCGCACAGCATTCCGGTCTCCACCGAAATTTTGTATACCCCCACATACCCATCTTCTTTGGTATCTGCTGTGAGGTACAGCGCCCCGTTTTCCTGCACCAGTGCGCCGCCGGTGATCTGTTCTGCGGGAAGGTCGCACACCGTTTCATAGGTTGGCAGCATCGCGCCCTGATCGGTTGTGAAATCTCCTCGCGCTCCTTGAAAATACGTATCCGTATTGCTGCGCCATGCATAATACGCATCTTCGTAAAGCAGCTCAGTCCTCTCTACAGCGCCTGCTGCATTCAGCCAGTCTACCCTATATGCACCATTTTTAACCGTCTGGCGGCAAGCCAGCGCACTCGAATCCTGTCCATGATACAGGCGGCTGACTATTCTTGCAGAATAGCTTTCCGCACGCTCCAGACTGGCAATAACGCGTTGGATATTCGTTTCATCGATCTCCACTCCACCCACAAGTTCAAGGTTTTTCCCTGCAATCTCCTGAGCCTCGGGGGGCGCAGTCGGTCCGGAGGGGATTTCGACCTCCTCCGGACTGTATGCCGTGGTAGACAAAAATAAACTCAAAAAGATTGCGCCAACCAACAACAGTGCTCCGATTGAAGCAACAAGCGGTGTGGTGAGTTTCATGCGCACTCCTTTCTTTCCCTGTTACGGGTGGAACGGCGCGGGAGCATCCGTCCGTCTGCCAAAATACTGCTCAATCGCCTGTACAATGCGCAGAGAGGTTTTGCCGTCGCCATACGGGTTCACGGCATGCGCCATCGCGTGATACGCCTGCGCGTCGTCCAGCAGCTCGCACGCCATGGCGAAGATCTGCTCCTCGTCCACGCCAGCCAGCTTCACGGTGCCTGCCTCAATCGCCTCCGGACGCTCGGTTTCCCGGCGCAGCACGAGCACCGGCTTGCCAAGACCGGGCGCTTCCTCCTGAAGTCCGCCCGAATCGGTCATCACCATGTAGCAGCGCGCCATGAGGTTGTGCATCTCATCGACTGCAAGCGGCGCAATCAGATGGACGCGCGCATTTCCGCCGAGGAACTTTTCCGCAGTTTCCCGCACATAGGGGCTGAGGTGCACCGGATAGACAAAGTGCACATCCGGATATTTTTCCGACAGGCGCGCAATGGCGCGGCAGATGTTCTCCATCGGCTCGCCGTAGTTCTCGCGGCGGTGCGCCGTGACAAGCACCACGCGGTTTTCTGCAAAATTGAGCGTTTGCAGTGCAGGGTCACGGAACTGGTAGTCATTCCGCACAGTCAGACCGATTGCATCCACAACCGTATTGCCGCAGACATAGACGCCGTCTGTAATCCCCTCAGCCGCAAGGTTTTTCTCATTGCGGACGGTCGGCGCAAAATGCAGGCTGGCAATCTGCCCGACCAGCTTGCGGTTCATTTCCTCCGGGAAGGGCGAATACTTGTCAAAGGTCCGAAGTCCCGCTTCAACATGGCCAACCGGAATCTTGTGATAAAACGCCGCAAGTGCGCCCGCAAAGGTGGTCGAAGTATCCCCGTGCACCAATACAATGTCGGGCTTTGCCTCCTCCAGTACCGTGTCCAGACCATGCAGCGATTTTTCTGTGATGGTCGCCAGTGTCTGGCGCGGCTCCATAATATCGAGATCATAATCCGGCGTAATCTGGAAAATCTCCAAAACCTGATCGAGCATCTGGCGATGCTGCGCGGTCACGCAGACAATGCTTTCCGTATGTTCGCCCTGCTCCAACGCACGCACCAGCGGCGCCATTTTGATGGCCTCCGGGCGGGTACCGAACACGGTCATTACCTTAATCTTTTCCATCTGCGGATTCCTCCTCATCGCCGGAATCGGATTCCGGCTTTGTACTGATTTCGTTTAAGATTTGCTCTACATGCTCCCGAGATGCGCGGCGGCGTCCTACAATAATCCATGCGCCCACCAGAATTGCCAGAATGACTGCCAAAAGCAGAAGCATCGCCTTTGCCTCGCCGCTGGTCGTGAGTACCACCGAAGCCAGACCCAGCGTACCGCTGATTGCGTACAAAATTGCGACCGCCTGCTTCACGCTGAATCCCATATCAACCAGACGATGATGCACGTGACCGCGGTCCGGGCTCATGGGGCTGCGCCCCTCAAGCACGCGTCGGGTGATCGCAGTAAACGTATCAAAAATAGGCAATCCTAAAATCAGCAGCGGAACTGCAAACGAGATCACCGCATAAAACTTGAAAAATCCGCTGATCGACATGGTTGCCAGCATATAACCAAGAAAAGTCGAGCCGGTATCTCCCATGAAAATCTCCGCAGGGTTGAAGTTATACGGGATAAAGCCCAGACATGCGCCCGTCAGGCACGCCATGACGATGGCAACGCCGATCTCATAGTTCAAAAGACCGACTGCCAGCATGGTCAATGCCGCAATCGACGAAACTCCCGCCGCAAGTCCGTCCAGACCGTCGATCAGGTTGACCGCATTTGTGATGCCGACAATCCAGATAATCGTCACCGGAATGGCAAACACGCCGAGCGAAAAATACGGGTTGGTCGTAAAGGGGTTGAAACTGGTGAAAAACTCAATCTTCATCCCGCCGACACAGACCGGGATGGCGGCGGCAACAATTTGTACAATAAACTTGAACTTTGCACCGAGCGCTAGCACATCGTCAAAAATGCCGAGCACAACAATAATCATTGCGCCGAGCAAAATACTCAGCATCTGCATATCGAATTTATAAAATACGAGCATCGCGCCCAAAAATCCGATAAAAATCGCCAGTCCGCCCAAGCGCGGAATCGGCTTCTGGTGCATGCGGCGGCTGTCCTTGGGGACGTCAATCGCGCCGATCGTATAGGCAAACCGCTTGACCACCGGCGTCAGCGCATAAGACAATACCCCGGCGAGCACAAACGCGCCGATGATTGTCCCAATCACTTGATATTCCGACATGATTCTAAATCCTCTCAATCGCGCGCCGCATCATGCAGGGTGCGGCACGATCTATCTTGCGTTTTCGGCATTCAGCGTCCTACAAAACCAACCTTACGGTATACCTTGTCAATGGTCTTGCGCGCAAGATAACTTGCCTTCTGCGCGCCATTCCGGTAAACCTGCTCGAGATAATCCTTATTCTTCAGCAGATCTTCGGTCTGCTCACGAATCGGGCGCAGCAGCTCCACAACCGCTTCGCCGACTGCGGGCTTGAAGTCGCCGTAGCCCTTGCCCGCAAACTCGGCTTCCACTTCCTCAATGGTCTTTCCGGTTGCCAGCGCATAAATCGACATCAGGTTGGATACGCCCGGCTTGTTTTCGGGGTCCATGACAATGCGCGCGTCCGAATCGGTTACGGCACGCTTAAACTTGCGCATGATGTCTTCCGGCTTGTCCATCAGCAGGATGTAGCCATTCTGATTTTCGTCCGACTTGCTCATTTTACGCGCCGGATCTGCAAGGCTCATGATCTTCGCGCCCGCCTTCGGGATGTACGGCTCCGGCATGGTAAAGGTATCGGAGTACACGCCGTTGAAGCGCTGCGCAATGTTGCGCGCCAGCTCGATATGCTGGAGCTGATCGACGCCAACCGGCACCATATCGGTCTGATACAGCAGGATATCCGCAGCCATCAGCACCGGATAGTCAAACAGCCCGACATTGACGTTGTCCGCATGTCTGGCAGACTTATCCTTAAACTGGGTCATGCGGGAAGCTTCTCCGAACATGGTGTAGCAGTTAAGCACCCATGCAAGCTCGGCATGCGCCGGCACATGGCTCTGGATGAACAGCGTGCTCTTTTCCGGGTCCAGGCCGCAGGCAATGTACTGCGCCAATACTTCAAGCGTCGCGCGGCGCAGCGCAGCCGGATTCTGCCGGACAGTGATTGCATGCATATCCACCACGCAGTAAACGCAGTTATATTCCTCCTGCAAAATGGGGAAATTACGGATGGCGCCCAGATAGTTGCCCAGTGTCAGTTTGCCGGACGGCTGCACGCCCGAAAAAATTGTTTTCTTCTGATTGTCGCTCATATATGATTACTTCCTTTGATTCTGAAAATTGTATGGCGAAACCTGATTGCCAAACTTCATACTTAAAAGTAATGATAGCACAAATCCAGCCATGTTGCAACTTTTCCAAGCCGTCATATGGAAATTTTAACTGTTCCCATAATTGACAATCGCACCGCCCGGCGGTATGATGGAAAAAACACAGATGAGGTGATTTTCATGAGCCGCTACATCCTTGCACTCGATCAGGGCACCACCAGTTCGCGCGCCATCCTGTTTGACCGCGACCAGCACATTGCAGGCATCGCACAGCGCGAACTGACGCAGATTTATCCGCACGAGGGTTGGGTTGAACAGAATCCGGTGGAAATCTATTCGACGCAGTATGCGGTCATGATGGAGGTGCTTGCAGCGGCGGGCGTTTCCGGAAAGGATGTTGCCGCCATCGGCATCACCAATCAGCGCGAAACCACCATTCTCTGGGACCGGCACACTGGTCTGCCCATTTATAACGCGATTGTCTGGCAGTGCCGGCGCACCGCAGACATCGTGGACGATTTAATTGCGCAGGGACTGGATGAACACATCCGCCGCACGACCGGTCTGATTCCCGATGCGTACTTTTCCGGTACCAAAATCAAATGGATTCTCGACCACGTCGAAGGTGCGCGCGAAAAAGCCGCAAAGGGCGACATTTTGTTTGGAACAGTGGACAGCTGGCTGGTCTGGAAGCTGACCGGCGGCGCGACGCACATCACGGACGCGACCAACGCCTCGCGCACCATGATTTACGACATCCACAAGGGCGACTGGGACGATGTCCTGCTGGATGCACTTGATATTCCGCGCGCCATGCTGCCCACGGTCTGCCCGTCGAGCATGATCTATGGTCATGTGCCGATGCCGGACGTAGATGTCCCCATTGCAGGCATTGCGGGCGACCAGCAGGCAGCGCTGTTCGGTCAAACCTGCTTTGCCCCCGGCGACGCAAAAAACACCTATGGCACCGGCTGTTTTCTGCTGATGAACACCGGTACTACGGCAGTCCAGAGCAAAAACGGTCTGCTCACGACCATTGCCGTACAGCTCGGCAACGAGGTGCAGTATGCGCTCGAGGGCAGTGTATTTGTCGGCGGCGCGATTATCCAGTGGCTGCGCGATGAAATGCGCTTTTTCAGCGAAAGCCGCGACGCGGAATATTATGCGCGCAAAGTGCCGGACACCGGCGGCGTATATTTGGTTCCGGCATTTACCGGACTGGGCGCACCGCACTGGGATATGTATGCACGCGGCTGTCTGATTGGTCTGACGCGCGGCACAACTCGTGAGCATATCATTCGCGCTGCACAGGAGTCCATTGCCTATCAATCGCATGATTTGCTGACTGCGATGGCACGCGACTGCGGGGCGCCGCTTACCTGCCTGAAAGTAGACGGCGGCGCAAGCCGAGACAGCTTCCTGATGCAGTTCCAAGCCGATATTTCAGATTGCCCCATCCATCGTCCGGTCATCCGGGAAACCACTGCGCTCGGCGCGGCATATCTTGCCGGTTTGGCGGTCGGCGTGTGGTCAAGCAGGGATGAACTGCAAAAAATGTGGCGCTGTGACCGTATCTATACCCCGGAAATGCCCGATGACCGCCGCACTTCCCTGCTCGCAGGCTGGGATAAAGCCGTAGGGCGCAGCCTCGGATGGGCAAAATAGCAAGGCGGGAGCATTCTTCCGCACACCCCGGAGTTCAGAATAAGGAGGAAAATTCCAATGCCTTGGTGCCCAAACTGTAAAACCGAATATCGCGATGGCTTCACCACTTGTGCTGACTGCGGTGCACAGCTTGTGGATAACCTTGCGGATGAATCCGAAATGCCCGACATCAACGGTCCGATTCTGCCCGTTCTGCTGATGCACTGCCCCTCAACCTTTGATGCAGATGCAACCTGTGCACTGCTGCGCAGCTTTGGGATTGCCTGCTTCTCTCAGCCGGATTCCGGCGGAGAAAAAATCTATACCGGAGTTTCCCTGACCGGTGAGCGCATTTTTGTTGAGCATGCTCAGCTTGCGCAGGCGCGTGAAATTGTCCGGGGATTCCGCAGGGGACGCGGACAGATTGACCGCGCCGATGAAGCCGCCCTGATTGCGGCACAGCCGGACAGTGAATCCGGTTCTGCGAAATCTGACGCCGATGAACCGCGCGCAAAAAGCATCTTCCGCACCGTGCTTCTGCTTCTTATTCTGATGCAGGCGCTTTTCTTCTTCTACACCAAATTTCTCGCATAAAAAAACGTCTGAGCATGCTCAGACGTTTTTTTATCTTTACTTGGATGCAATCACATGGCTCATGTCGTACATGCCCGGTGCGGTCTGTGCCGCAAGGAATGCTGCCGCGTCCACGGCGCCGACTGCAAACACCTCGCGCGAAAGCGCACTGTGCTTGATCTCAATGATCTCATCGCGTCCGCAGAAGAGCACTGAATGTTCTCCCACAATCGTGCCGCCGCGCACGGCATGGATGCCAATTTCGTGCGCCGGACGCTTTTCACGGCGCTCATGGCGGTCATACACATATTCCGGCTCATACGGAAGCGCGGAAGAAACCGCATCCGCCAGCATAAGCGCGGTACCGCTCGGCGCATCAAGTTTCTGGTTGTGGTGCTTCTCAATGATCTCGACATCATAGCCGTCCCCGAGGACAGCACCGCATTTCTTGAGCAAATCCATCATCAGATTGATGCCTACCGACATATTTCCCGAACGGAACACCGGAATCTTGGTCGCAGCCACGCCAATCTTCGCAATCTGCTCCGGAGATTGACCGGTCGTGCAGATAACCACAGGGGTACCCGTCCCCAGGCAGTAATCGAGCAGATGCTCGGTCAGCCCCGCATTGGAAAAGTCGATCACCACATCTGCCTTGCCCGAAAACTCAAACGGGTCGGCATACACCGGAAAATCGCTCAGCTTCACCGCATTGAGATCAAATCCGGCGATGATCTTCATATTTTCTTTTTTTGAACAAATATCGGTAATTACGCGGCCCATGCGACCGTTGCATCCCGAAAGTGCAACTTTCAACATCTTATTTTCCTCCGTTCTGACCTTTATCCCCAAAGATCAGATCTTGCAGCCCATCTGATTGAGTGCAGCCTGAATCCGTGCCGTATGCTCAGCAGTCGGCTCAACAAGCGGCAGACGCAGCGGACCGACCTTCCAGCCGAGCAGCTCCATTGCCTTCTTGACCGGAACCGGATTGACCTCACAGAACAGCGCGTTAATCAGCTCCAGATATGCAAGCTGCATCTTGGAAGCTTCTGCAAATTTTCCATCCATGCACAACTGGCACAGCTCATGTGTTTCACGCGGTGCAACATTGGACAGCACCGAAATGACACCCTTGCCGCCCATACTCATCATCGGGACAATCTGGTCATCATTTCCCGACCAGAAGTTCATCTCGTCGCCGCACAGTGCCATCGATTCGGCAAGCAGCGAGAAATCCCCGCTTGCTTCCTTGGCGCCGTTGATGTAGGGATGCTTCGACAGCTCCTTGTAAGTTTCTGCAGCGAAAGACATTCCGGTGCGGGACGGTACGTTGTACAGAATCACCGGAATTTCACAATCTGCGATTGCATTAAAGTGCGCAATCAGTCCGCGCTGGCTGGTTTTATTGTAGTACGGCGTAACCGAGAGGACAGCATCCGCGCCGCTCGCCTTGGCACTCTTTGTGAGCTGCACTGCAAAATTGGTATCGTTTGAGCCTGCGCCTGCAATGACCGGTACACGGCCATTTACATATTCGCAGCAGAAGGAAATCGCTTCCTCATGCTCTTCTCCGGGGCAGGTAGGCGATTCGCCGGTCGTACCCATCACGACAATCGCATCCGTACCGTTATCAATCTGATAGTCCAGAATTCTCTTAAATTCTTCGTAGTTAATGGTATGTTCATCAATGAACGGGGTGACAACTGCAACCGCAGCGCCGGTAAAAACAGGGTTCTTCATAAAATTATGACCTCCTTAGCGGTCCATATAGCCTTCAGCACAAAGCAGCTCTGCCATCAAAACAGCGCCGCCGGCTGCACCGCGCAGCGTATTATGCGACAGGCTGACAAACTTATAATCATACAGCGCATCCTCACGCAGACGACCGATGGAAACACCCATGCCTCCCTCAAGGTCGCGGTCGAGCTTGGTCTGCGGACGGTTTTCCTCTTCAAAATAGGTCAGGAAATGTGCCGGAGCAGAGGGCAGCTTGAGTTCCTGTGCACGCCCCTCAAAGCTACGCCAACGCGCAATCATCTCTTCCTTGGTCGGCTTATTCTTGAACTTGACAAACGCCGCCGCCATATGACCGTCCGAGCAGGCAACGCGCAGGCACTGCGCGGTAATCACCGGAGAAACTGCCGGCTCGATGTGGTCGCCTTCGATATGGCCCCAAACCTTCATCGGCTCCTTCTCGCTCTTTTCTTCCTCGCCGCCGATGTACGGAATCACATTATCCACCATCTCGGGCCAAGACTCAAAGGTCTTGCCCGCGCCCGAAATCGCCTGATAGGTGCAGACTGCCACTTCGGTCGGCTCAAAGTCCATCAGCGCGGACAGCGCCGGCACATAGGACTGGATCGAGCAGTTGGACTTGACGGCAATGAAGCCGCGCTTGGTGCCCAGACGCTTACGCTGTGCCGGAATAATCTTCGCATGCTCTGCGTTAATTTCCGGAATAATCATCGGCACGTCCGGGGTCATGCGGTGTGCAGAGTTGTTGGAGCAAACCGGGCACTCCAGCTTTGCATAGCGTTCCTCGAGCGCACGGATTTCATCCTTCTTCATATCAACCGCACAGAAGATAAAATCAACCTTGGACGTAATCTCCTCCGCGTCTGCCGTCGCGTCGTACATGACCATATCTCTGTACTTTGCAGGCATTTCGGTTTTCATTTTCCAGCGGCCCTCGCACGCTTCTGCATAGGTCTTGCCCTTGTTGCGGCCAGATGCTGCCAGTGCAACGACATTGAACCACGGATGGTTCTCCAGAAGAAGCGTAAACCGCTGACCGACCATGCCGGTCGCGCCTACAATGCCTACATTATACTGTCTCATTTTTATAATCCTCCTAAAAATTAGACGCAGTGCACACAGGCTTCTACCCGCTACCAAGCCACGCCGATTAAGATTTTCAAATCTGCGCTTGAATCCCTCCCCGCCGCGCGAAGAATGGATTCTATTTGTGTAGGAATTCTGTTTTTATCGCTTTGCAATAAAAAAACCGGTTGAAAAACCGGCGTAAACTAACTATAATGGAAGGGACGAATCCCCTGCCAGAATACGATAGCTCTCCACCGGCATTTTGAAAAATGCTGATGACAGACACGGCGGATATTTTCCGAACGGTCCAGCTTTCCCCCGCCGCACAGAGTGAGAAGCTTCGGCGGCTTGCCCTTTCCCATCTGTTCATCGGGGTTGCGGACCCTCGCAGACAGTACTGATGAAAACCGCGCCTCTATCCTTATTTTTCTGCTTCGAAAAGAAGCTTTGCCCTTATTGTAGTAGAACCTTATCCATTTGTCAAGTCACAAGGAGTTGCTTATGAAACGAATTTTATGCGCATTTTTAGCACTTTTCACCTGTGTCCTCTGCGCACCTCCACCGGCGCAGGCGGCAGAACCCGATCGGATTGTCCGCGTCGGACTGTATTACAGCGCATCGGCGCTTTCTTCCGTCACGTTGGAAGGCAGCAATGGGTTTTCACTCGGTTCCATGGATGGAACAACCTTTTCTGCGGCAAATCGCACCGCTTCCACTGTGCTCACTGTCACAGCGGACGGTTCCCGCTTCACCGTAACCGATGCCGCAGGCAGCCCTGTCTATCAGGCAGAGGGCGATACGCTCGCTGTCCGTTCTGAAAGCGGGCTGACAAAATGCAAAGATTACACCTATCGCGGCGACTTTGTCCTGCGTCAGGATGCCTCCGGCAAGCTGACTGTTTTAAACTATGTCGCGCTTGAGGATTATGTGAAAGGCGTGCTGCCGTATGAGATGAGCGCAAGCTGGCCGGCGGAGGCGCTCAAAGCACAAGCCATCTGCGCACGTTCTTTTGCCCTCGGCAACCTGAACAAGCATAAGTCGCTCGGATTTGAGCTTTGCAACACTACAAACTGTCAGGTTTATCGCGGAATCAATCGTGCAACTGCTGCTTCGGACGCTGCCGTAGATGCCACTGCGGGACAGATTCCCCTGTATAATGGCAAACTCGCTGTCGGTTATTTTTTCTCATCGGACGGCGGCGCAACTGAGAATAATGAAAATGTCTGGGGCGGCGATCCGGTTCCGTATCTGCGCGGCGTGCCCGATCCCTACGAGGACAGCAAAAGCGCCTCCAAAGGCACTTGGAGCGTCACGCTGACTGCAGACGAAATCGCATCCAAACTGCGCGCTTCCGGCCGTACAATCGGCACAGTAGCCAACGTGCAGGTCACAAAGCGCACCGATATGGATAACGTCAACGAGGTGACTGTCACCGATACCACCGGCAAAACGGTTGTCCTGAAAAACAGCGCCGTGCGCTCGGTTTTCGGGCTCAATAGCCTCCGCTATACAATCACACCGAACGCCGGTAAATCTGCCGCGGCAGAAATAGGCACCTGCAGCAATCCTGACGCGCTGTCCATCCTGCCCTCGACTCACAAGGTTGCCGTGGACGGCAAGTCCGCCAAGCCGCAAGGATATCTGGTCAATCAGGAAAACTATTTCAAACTGCGCGACATTGCATACATCTTAAAAGATACCAAAGCCTGCTTCGCAGTAGATTGGGATGCCGCAAACAAGGCGATTCGCCTGACGAGCGGCAAAGCCTACCAGCCGACCGGCGGAGAAATGGCGTCTGGCACAACTGCTGTGGAATCTTCCGCGCCGTCCGACGACAAGATTACTCTGAATGGAAAGCCTGTCGCGCTGAGCGGCTACCGCATCAACGATAACAACTATTACCGCGTGCGTGATCTCGCGGAACTAATCGGCTTCGGCATCGACTTTGACAGCGCGACACGCACGGTGCAGATCGTCAGCGATGCTTCCCCCGAGGACCCGGAGAGCGGCAATCCTGTCACACCTTCTGCGCCTCCCACTGCTTATACCTTTACCGGCACCGGTTGGGGACACAATGTCGGCATGAGCCAGTATGGTGCAAAAGCCATGGCGCAGCAAGGCTTTACATATGACGAAATCCTGAAATACTATTTTACCGGCATTACAATTTCTGAATCATAAGGAGGAATCCGCGCGGCCGCCGTGCCGCGCGGTATTGATTTGATGAAAAAAAGTGATTTTTATTTTGACCTTCCCGAGCATCTGATCGCGCAGCATCCGCTTGAGCAGCGCGACTCTTCCCGTCTTTTGGTACTCGACCGCGCGACCGGCAGCGTTTCCCATCGTCATTTTACCGATCTGCTTGAATATCTGAATCCGGGTGACTGCCTGGTCATGAACAACTCGCGCGTCATTCCCGCGCGCCTGATGGGGCATGCCGAAGGCCGTACCACGCCGATTGAAGTGCTGCTGCTCACCGACCATGGTGATGGCTTGTGGGAATGCCTGACCCGTCCAGGAAAAAAGACCCGCGAAGGCGTAAAACTAACTTTCGGTGACGGTCTGCTGACTGCGACCGTTGAATCGGTCAATCCCAAGGACGGCAACCGTTTTATCCGGTTTCATTACGACGGCATCTTCCTCGAAATCCTAGAAAAGCTCGGCTCCATGCCGCTGCCGCCCTACATCAAGGAAAAGCTGGATGACCCGGAGCGCTATCAAACCGTTTACTCCAAAACGCCCGGCTCCGCCGCTGCACCGACTGCCGGACTGCATTTCACCAAAGAACTGCTGCAAAAAATCGAAGAAAAGGGCGTAAAACTCGCATTTGTCACCCTGCATGTCGGTCTGGGCACCTTCCGCCCGGTCAAGGAGGAGGAAATCACTGACCATATCATGCACTCCGAATTCTATACAATGGATGAGCAGACTGCCCAAACCATCAACGACACCCACGCCGCAGGCGGCAAGGTCTGGGCGGTCGGCACCACAGCAACCCGCACGTTGGAAACCATTGCAGCCGAGGACGGTTCTGTGCGTGCGCAATCCGGCTGGACCGATATTTTCATCTATCCGGGCTACCGGTTCAAGACCGTCGATCATCTGGTGACCAACTTCCACCTGCCCGAATCCACGCTTATGATGCTGATTTCGGCGTTCGCCACCCGCGAGCAGGTTATGGCAGCCTATGCCGAAGCGGTCAAAGAGGAATACCGCTTCTTCTCTTTCGGGGATTCGATGCTCTTATATTAACTTTCATATGAAAAAGACGGTAAGGAAACCTGTTCCTTACCGTCTTTTTTTACAGTGTCATCTGCTGTTCGGGCAGATCTTCGTCTTTCAGCAGCGCGCCGAGCGCCGGAATTGCACGTCCACGGTAACGCGCCGGGTCGCTCAGTCCGGCGTCCTCCAGCCGGCAGGCGCGCGTAATGGTATGCTTGCCGCGCAGCACGACCACCTGAACGCCCTGTGTCGAACGTGTCGCCTTGACATCCAACATATCCGCACGGAACGTCAGCGCGCGGCGTCCCTGCGATGAGGTCGAGAACATGGTGATCTCAGTTTCCTCCTCCACCGGATGGAAAAACGCAACCGCCGGAGATTTATCTGAATATGCGCCGGTCAAACGGCGGCGATTGGTCTTTGTCTCGAACGACTCCATCGAGAACCGCGCAGCCTTGCCGTTTTCAAACACCACGATCATACTGCCCTTGTAATCGCCGGGCAGCACGGCATACCGCGGCGTTTCACCCTCGTCCATGCCCAGCTTCTGCGGCAGATAATCGCCCAGCACCGAAGCCTTGGTATCGTCGAAATCATACAGCCGTGCCTTATACGCCTGCTGATGATCGGTAAAGAAGATAATCTCCTGCTTGTTGGTCGTTTCGGTTTCCCAAATAACTTCGTCGCCATCCTTGAGTTTATGCTCCGAGGACATGCGCCACGAGGCGGGCGTGATCTTCTTGAAATACCCCTCGCGGGTCAGGAATATCAAGACCGGATAGTCCTCGATATGATCGTCCTCGTCAAAGGTCTTGACCTCTTCGGCATAGACAATTTCGGAGTGGCGCGGTGCGGGATACTTCTTGATTACAGTCTCGAGTTCCTTGACAATGATATTGCGCAGCTTGGTCTTACTGGACAGAATGCCCTCCAGCCGTGCAATTTCCTTTTCCAGTTCTTCCGTTTCCTGCGTGCGCTTCAGGATATATTCCTTGTTGATGTTTCTCAGCCGGATTTCCGCAATGAACTCTGCCTGCTTTTCATCAATCCCAAAGCCTGCCATCAAATTGGGGATGACTTCACTGTCCTGTTCGGTTTCTCGGATAATCCGAATGGCGCGGTCGATGTCGAGCAAAATCGCCTGCAAGCCTTGCAGCAAATGCAGCTTTGCTTTTTTCTTTCCGAGGTCGAAGAACACGCGGCGGCGAACCGATTCAGTACGCCATGCCGTCCACTCATCAAGAATCTCCCGCACGCCGAGCACACGCGGCATGCCGCCGATGAGCACATTGAAGTTGCACGAGCACGAATCCATCAGCGGGGTCTGGTGGAACAGGCGGTCCATCAGCTTATCCGGGTCGGCGCCGCGTTTCAAGTCGATGGCGATCTTCAGACCGGACAGGTCGGTTTCGTCACGAATGTCGGCAATCTCGCGAATTTTCCCGCCTTTTACAAGGTCCGCAATCTTATCGATAATTGCTTCAATCGTCGTAGTATAGGGGATTTCGGTGATTTCAATGAGATTTTCCTTGCGGAGATACTGCCATTTGGCACGTACCTTAAACGAGCCGCGCCCCGTTGCGTAGATTTTCCGCATCTCGGCTTCGTCAAAAATGATCTCGCCGCCAGTCGGGAAATCGGGCGCAGGCAGCGTGGTCAGAATATCATGTTCCGGGTTTTTGATGCACTCAATCGCGGTCTGGCAGACCTCATGCAGGTTAAACCCGCAAAAGCTCGACGCCATGCCGACCGCAATGCCGGTGTTTGCTGATACCAGAATATTGGGAAACGTGGTTGGCAGCAGCGTCGGCTCCTTCAGTTCGCCGTCGTAGTTATCCACAAAATCCACTGCATCTGCGTCAATGTCGCGGAACAGCTCCTGACAGATGCCGTCCAGTTTGGCTTCGGTGTAACGCGATGCAGCATATGCCATATCGCGCGAATACACCTTGCCGAAGTTTCCCTTAGAATCCACAAACGGAGTCAGCAGCGCTTCGTTGCCGCGCGTCAGGCGCACCATGGTCTCATAGATGGCGCTGTCGCCGTGCGGGTTGAGTTTCATGGTCTGACCGACAATATTTGCGGACTTGGTCCGGTTGCCGTTCAGCAGCCCCATTTTATACATGGTATACAGCAGTTTGCGGTGAGACGGCTTGAATCCGTCGATCTCCGGGATGGCGCGCGAAACAATAACGCTCATCGCGTAGGGCATATAGTTTTTCCGCAGCGTATCCGTAATCGGTTGGGGCGTAGGCTCCAACGGCGGCAGAACCGGACGCTTCGGCTGTATTTCTTTTTTCTTAGGCACTTTACTGCCTCCTACTTTCCAAATTCATTACGAAATATCCGCCAAGTCAAGATATTCATGACCATTCTCCGCGATATATTCCTTTCGCCCTGCAAGGTTATCCCCAAGCAGAAGATCGAACATATCGCTTGTCGCCTTGGCTTCTTCCGGCTCAACGCGAATCAGCCGGCGGGACGCGGGGTTCATCGTTGTCTCCCACATCATCTCGGCTTCGTTTTCACCAAGGCCCTTGGAACGCTGAATGAGCACCTTTTTCCCCGCCAGTTTTTTGAGAATTTCGGCTTTTTCGGTCTCATCGAATGCAAAATAGCTTTTTCCCTTGTACTCGATCTCATAAAGCGGGGATTCTGCGATATACACATACCCCTGCTCGATGAGCGTCGGGGTCAGGCGATAGAGCATGGTCAAAATCAGCGTGCGGATCTGAAACCCGTCCACATCGGCATCGGTGCAAATAATGATCTTATTCCAGCGCAGATTTTCCAGATCGAACCCAGACATATCCTTGGATGCCTTGGTTTTGACCTCTACGCCGCAGCCGAGTACCTTGAGCAGGTCGGTGATGATATCGTTTTTGAAAATCTTATCATAATCCGCTTTCAAACAGTTGAGAATTTTGCCGCGCACCGGCATAATCGCCTGAAACTCCGCGTCTCTGCCCTGCTTGACCGAACCGAGTGCCGAATCACCCTCGACGATGTACAGCTCGCGGCGCGCAGTGTCTTTTGTTCGGCAGTCCACGAACTTCTGCACACGGTTTGCCACATCCAGATTGCCGGACAGCTTCTTTTTGATATTGAGACGCGCCTTTTCCGCCTGCTCGCGGCTTCGTTTATTGATGAGAATCTGCTCGGCGATTTTATCCGCCTCTGCCTTGTTCTCAATGAAGTAAACCTCCAGACCCTGCTTGAGGAAATCGGTCATCGCCTCTTGGATGAATTTATTGGTAATCGATTTTTTTGTCTGGTTCTCGTACGAGGTGTACGTGGAAAAACAGTTGGTGACCAGCACCAGTGAATCAAAGACATCCTGAAACGAGATCTTGCTCTCGTTTTTCTGATACTTGCCGATTTGTTTGAGATAACCGTCAATCGCGGACACGAACGCCGAGCGCACTGCCTTATCGGGCGCGCCGCCATGCTCGAGCCACGACGAGTTGTGATAATACTCGGTGCGGCTCACCGCAGACGAAAAGCAGAACGCACAGGAAAGCTTTGCTTTATATTCGGGTTTGTCCTCGCGGTCTCTGCCGCGGCGCTCGGATTCCAAAAACTGCACCGTAGTCAGCGGATTTTCTCCCGCCAATTCGGTGACATAATCAACAATGCCGTTCTGATAGCAGAACTCTTCGGTTTCAAATTTGCTGCCCTGCTGGTCGCGCAGGACAAATTTCAGACGGTTGTTGACCACCGCCTGCCGTTTAAGCGTATCCCGGTAATACTCCAGCGGGATATTGATGTCGGTGAACACTTCCAGATCCGGACGCCACCGGATTGTGGTTCCGGTTCGTTTGGCGCTTGTCGGCTTTTTGAGATATCCCTCGGCGGCATCGGTCTTGTTCTCGCCCTTTTCAAAATGCAGACTGTACTCAAACCCATCCCGCACGATGGTGACATCCATATATTCAGACGCATACTGGGTCGCGCAGGTGCCCAAACCATTGAGTCCGAGTGAAAACTCATAGTTTTCCCCCTCGTTGTTCTTGTATTTACCGCCCGCGTACAATTCGCAGAATACCAGTTCCCAGTTGTAACGCTGCTCCCCCTCGTTCCACTCGACCGGAATGCCGCGTCCCATGTCCGCGACTTCAATCGAGCCGTCGCCGTAGCGCGTGACTGTAATTTCCGTACCGTGCCCCTCGCGCGCCTCGTCAATCGAGTTGGACAGGATTTCAAAGACTGCGTGCTCGCAGCCCTCCAATCCATCCGAGCCAAAAATAACGCCCGGACGTTTGCGGACGCGGTCAGCCCCCTTCAGGGACGATATGCTTTCATTGCCATACTCCGGCTTGGCTTTCCTCATATGGTACCTCTCCATTTAAATTCACAATTATTTTAATTATAGCAACCCATTTGCCTTTCGTCAAATTTTCTGCCCTGCATGGTCATTTTCCCCTTTTGAAATGGATTCATACCGCGCAAAAGCATTGTGTTCCCGGCATTCCTCCGCATATGCCCGTCCCCGTTTTCATAGGAATACATCGGAGGTGATCTGATGAATCCTGCTGCAATTCTGCTTTACGGGGCGCTTGGAGGAATTCTTCTGCTCGCATTGGGCGCGCTGTTTGCGCCCATCCGCTGGGGAGTCCGCCTGTTCGTGAACGCCTGCTTCGGCGTGTTTGGACTGGTGATCGTCGGCGTATTCGGCACGGTTGCCGGACTGCGCATTTCTATCAACCTGCTCACCGTAGCGCTGACCGCCTTGCTTGGCGTTCCCGGACTGGCACTTGTCATCCTGCTGTACATATTGTTTTGATGGCAAAGCAAAAGCGTCCGGAGGGGGAATCCGGACGCTTTCGCTTTGGTAAAAAAGAATGGTTGAAAAAGAGGAGGGAGAATAGGGGAATTCTCCCAGACCGTAAAACGGTCTTCATGAAAAAGAGGGGGTAAAAGAGGATCGTTCTTGCGAGGAGGGGGAGTCCTCGTTTGAACTGTCTCTATCATACCGAATCTTTGTGTACAACGTGTGACCGAATTATGAAGGATTTTTCAAAAAATTGTGAACACCGCGCGATTGCTAAAAAACAAGCGCCGGAGAAAATCTCCGACGCTTGATGGTGTCTTAGACAGATTATCTGTACTTACGCTTCTTTGCGCGAGCAGCCTCAGACTTCTTGCGGCGCTTTACGCTCGGGCTTTCATAATGCTCACGCTTGCGGAGCTCGGAAAGCACACCCGCCTTTGCACAGGAACGCTTAAATCTTCTCAGCGCGCTGTCCAAGGATTCATTTTCCTTTACGCGGACTTCCGACATCGTTTTCCCTCCCTCCGCGCGACCCATATCAGGACGCTTAAAAGCACGATTTATCGTGATGATTCCGCCGATTTCATGGCAGACTAAGCCACCCCAATAAAACGATAAGATTATTATATCCTCTCGACCGGTTGTTGTCAAGTTTTTTCTGAAATTATTCTGCTCTAATCGAACAATTTACGTGTTTTTCCGAAACAGAAAGGAAAAGCTCCTTCCTCTTTTCAGGAAGGAGCTTCTTTTCTCAGTTACTTGGCAACGATATTGACAATCTTATTCTTGACCACGATGGTCTTGATGATGTTCTTGCCTTCGATTGCCTTCTTAACCTTTTCATCCGCCAGCGCGGTATCGATTGCAAGCTGCTGCTCACAGTCTACCGGCAGCTGAACCGTACTCTTGAGCTTACCATTGACCTGCACACCGATTTCAACCGAAGATTCAACCGTCTTGGCTTCGTCATATGCCGGCCACGCTTCCAGAGACAGTACGCTGGTTTCACCGAGCATGCTCCACAGCTCCTCGGTGATGTGCGGTGCAAACGGGCTGACAAGCGTCAGCAGCGTCTTGTACTCCGCCTTATTGACGCCCTTGTCGTAGAACTCGTTGACCATGCTCATCAGCGCCGCAATCGCGGTGTTCGCCTTGAGGTTTTCGATGTCCTCGCCCACCTTCTTGATGGTCTTGTTCATCAGCACCTCATGCTGCGCTGAATAGCTGTCTCCCTCCTGTACCTGCTCAAACAGGTTCCATATACGCTCGAGGAAGCGGCGGCAGCCTTTGATGGACTTGGGCGACCACGGTGCAGCCTTCTCAAAATCACCGATGAACATCTCATACAAACGCATGGTATCTGCGCCATAGGTTTCAACGATTTCATCCGGATTGACAACATTGCCGCGGGACTTGGACATCTTCTCGCCGTTTTCTCCGAGAATCATGCCGTGGCTGGTGCGCTTTGCATACGGCTCCTTGGTCGGCACTACGCCGATATCGTACAGGAACTTATGCCAGAAGCGGGAGTACAGCAGATGAAGCGTCGTGTGCTCCATGCCGCCGTTGTACCAGTCTACCGGTCCCCAGTATTCAAGCGCTTCCTTGGAAGCGATCGCTTCGGTGTTATGCGGGTCCATATAGCGCAGGAAGTACCACGAAGAACCTGCCCACTGCGGCATGGTATCGGTCTCGCGCTTTGCCGCGCCGCCGCAGCACGGACAAGTAGTATTCACCCAATCAGTCATCTTGGCAAGCGGAGACTCGCCGTTTTCGGTCGGCTCGTAGCTCTCTACGTTCGGCAGGGTCAGCGGGAGCTGATCTTCCGGTACCGGAACCCAACCGCACTTGTCGCACCAGATAATCGGGATCGGCTCACCCCAGTAACGCTGACGGGAGAATACCCAGTCACGCAGCTTATACTGTACCTTGGCATGACCAATGCCCTGTTCCTCCAGCCACTGAATCATCGCCGGAATCGCATCCTTGACCGTCTTGCCGTTCAGGAAATCGGAATTGACCAGAATACCCGTTTCGTCCTTAGCGGTAAATGCAGCCTTCTGCACATCCTCGCCGCCCGCAACAACTTCAATGATCTCGCAGCCAAACTTCTTTGCAAATTCCCAGTCACGGTCATCATGCGCCGGAACCGCCATAATCGCGCCCGTACCATAGCCCATCAGAACGTAATCGGAAACAAAAATCGGGATTTCCTTGCCGCTGACCGGATTGATTGCGCGGATGCCGTCCAGCATCACGCCGGTCTTATCCTTGTTCAGTTCGGTACGCTCAAAGTCAGACTTGCGCGCAGCCTCCTCACGGTAGGCGCGGACTGCATCAATATTCGCAAGCCGATCCGCCCAAGTCTCTACCATCGGATGCTCGGGCGAAATAACCATATAGGTTGCGCCGAACAGCGTATCCGGACGGGTCGTATAAACGGTCAGCGTATCGCCGCTTGTGGTCTTGAAATCGACCTCCGCGCCGGTCGAGCGGCCAATCCAGTTCTTCTGCTGAATCTTGACGCGCTCGATATAGTCCACATCGTCCAAATCGTCAATCAGACGCTGCGCATACTTGGTGATGGCAAGCATCCACTGGCTCTTGGTCTTGTGCACAACCTCGCTGCCGCAGCGCTCACACACGCCGTTGATAACTTCCTCATTTGCAAGCACGCACTTGCACGAGGTGCACCAGTTGACGTTCATTTCCTTTTTGTATGCCAGCCCCTTCTTAAAGAGCTGGAGGAAAATCCACTGGGTCCACTTATAATATTCCGGGTCAGTGGTATTGATTTCACGCGACCAGTCGAACGACAGACCCAGGCTCTTGAGCTGGCTCTTGAAACGTGCTACGTTCTTTTTGGTGACTTCAACCGGATGCACGTGATTTTTAATCGCAAAGTTCTCGGTCGGCAGACCAAATGCATCCCATCCCATCGGGTAGAGGACATTGTATCCCTGCATGCGCTTCTTACGCGCCACAATGTCGAGCGCGGTATAGGAGCGCGGATGACCGACATGCAGACCCTGACCGGACGGATACGGGAACTCAACCAGTGCGTAGAACTTCGGCTTCGTGAAGTCCTGCGGCGCAACAAAGCTGCCCTTTTCGTCCCAGATATGCTGCCATTTTTCTTCAATTTGTTTGTGCTCGTACTTGTTCAATGGTGTGCCCCCCAAACTGTTTTAAGAGTGAAGATTGGAGAATGCTTCTCTTCACTCTGTAAAAATCTTATTCCTCGACGCCCAGTTCTGCCAGCGAAACCTTTTCACCGTCTTTCCACAGGTTTTCCAGACGATAGTAATCGCGGGTTTCCGGCAGGAAAATGTGCACCAACACGCTGCCATAGTCCTGCAAAATCCACGAGGAGGACTCAAAACCTTCCACATGGTGCGGCATAACGTCGTGATCGTTCTTTAAGTGGAACTCCACATTGTCAGCCAGTGCCTTGACCTGCGTGGTCGAGGTTGCCGAACAAATGACAAAATACTCTGCCAGTGTGGTCAGCTGCTCAATATGCAGCACCTCAATTTCCTGTCCCTTTCGCTCGAGCAAAGCTTCACAGGTGTATTTTACAAGTTCTCTTGCGTCCATAATGACACTCCTTTATTCTGAAATTATGCTTCCGGATCTCCTGCTGCGGTACCGGAATCGCCCGAACCGCCGGTACTTCCGCCCGAACCGCTGCCGGACTCACCGCCGCCGCTGGTTTCTCCGCTCGAACTGCCGCCAGACTCATTGCCGCCGGTTTCCCCACCGGTGCTGCCGCCGGTGCTTCCACCGGACTCATTGCCGGAACCACCGTTACTACCGCCAGATTCGCTATCGGAACCAGAATCCGAATTCCCCGACTCGCCGCCCGAACCATTTTCGGACTCACTGCCAGAGCCCGAACCGGAATTCGAATTTCCCGATTCGCTGCCCTCCGGATCTCTGCCGCTCCCGGAGCCGCTGCCCGACGACGAATTTTCATCCTCTTCGTCGTCCTCGCTCGGGCGATGGCTGTAAGAGGGTTCGTCATCATCGTCATCCGAATTGTTTTTGCTGCCGGAGGAAGATCCCTTGGTCGGTCCGGATACCAGATCCAGACCGGTAATTTTCTTATCGTACGGGTTGAAATACTCGTTAATGAGTTTGAGCGCCTTGCTTTCGTTGATAAAAAAGAACGAAAGCTCGGTGCTGTTTCCTGCTGCACTCATCGCAGAATATCCGGGCATGGTGAACATCTTGATTCCGTTGGTGGTATCCACTTGGAACGCCTGTCCCGCAAGCCAGATCATCTCACCTGCCGTAATATCGGTCTTTACATTTTTGAAGACCGCATCTGCAATCTTCTTATAGTTGGGTGCATTTTTGATGGTCAAAACCTCTTTTGCGAGGTACATCAAAAATTCCTGCTGTTTTTTAATTCGGGTTTCATCCCCGTTTTTATACTCAGCCGGCACATATTTTGTATAGCCTGTACCATTTTTACGCCAGCGCAGGAACTCAACCACCTCTTCGCCATTGAGATGGCGCGGACCCGCTGTGGGGAAATTGATTTCCAGCTTCTGCACCGGGTCTTTATACATCATCGGGAACGGGATATCATAATCCACACCGCCGATGGCATCCACAATCTCTGCGATACCGTTAAAATTGACAACCATATATTTGTCCGGCGTAAAGCCCATGACCTGCTTGATCTGCTTTTTGGTCTGCTCAATGCCGTTTTTGGTTCCATATGCCGCGTTGATCTTACGTCCTGCGCCCGACCGGTTCACATTGGACATGGTATCACGCGGAATATTCATCACATTCACCGTATGCTTCTTGGTATCAAACGCCACCACCATGATATTATCGGTGCGTGTCTCGTCAATATCGGTTGCACAGACGGCAAACGTAAAGAAATCGTCGATGCGGTCGCCCATGTTGAGGTCCACGCTGATGGCATCCCCATTTTCCGGATCGTTGATCGTAGAATCGTTGACATGGGTCGGCGCCAAACTCGGCGGCTGAATGATCTTTGCCAGATAAATGCCTCCCGCGCCTGCAATCAGTAAAACGACAACCAAAATCGTAAGCAGTACTTTTTTGAGTGTCGAACGCGGTTTCTTTGGTTTCTTCGCCTTTGCCGACTGTTTTGGCTCTGCCGGTCTGTCTGCTCCGCGGCTCTGCCGGGAACCTCCGCCGCCGAAAATCTTCATTGTTTGCCTCCTGAACTAAATGCACGGTTAAGCGCGCGTCACCCCCTGCTGAATCAGCCAGTTGCGCGCTTCGAACGTATCTTTATGTATGAGTTTCCCCCGTTCTACCAGGTCGTTCAGCGAATAGTCGAAGCAATACAGCAGCGCCTGATCAAGATCCCGCCCGGCAATCGCCCGCGCAGGCTCGACCCCCTTAAAGTCGCGTGTTTCTTCGATAAAATCGGCCAGATAGATAATTTTGTCGAGCAGGGTCATTTGACAGCACCCTGTGGTGTGGACGGCGATTGCATGCACAACATCTGCCGGCGCGTGATATTCCCGCTCGGCAACCGCTGCCGCAGTTTTGCCATGCAGCATCTTCCACTCCATTTTTTCAACATCACACGGTATTATACCGTATTTTTCGCACAAATACAACTGTTCTTCACGAGAAAGTCTTTTGGTGATGTCATGGAGGACCGCTGCAAAGGCGCATTTTTCTTCATCTGCGCCAAACCGCTTTGCCAACATGACCGCTGCGCGCTCACATCCCAGCGTGTGTTCCAGCCGGTAACCGCTCAGCCTCGAGAGGATTTCTTTCCGCATGGTCTCGTCACATAACATACAAAAAACCGCCTTTCGCTTTAAAAATCATTCTTTTTGTGCGTGTACAATCGGTTTTGCTCAATGAACTCAAAAACTGCGCGCGGCACCATCTCCTGCAAAGACTGCCCTGCACGAATCTGTGTTGAGGAAATTTCCACCACCGGGCAATCGACCAAACGAATATCCGCATGGTATTTTTCCCGGAGCGCTTCCGCTTTTTTTTGCAGCCCTTCCCGCTCTCCTGCGCCGCGCGCCACCACAGCGAGGGTGCACAGCCGGCAAATTTCCTCCGGCTCACGCCATCCGGTGTCGAGCATCATCAGCATATCGGTGCCCATGATGAGGAACAGCTCCCCATACTTTCCGGTTTCGTGCAGCGCACGCAGCGTGTCCACCGTATAGCTTGCGCCGCCGCGGTCAATCTCAATGGTACTCAGTTCCGCCCAGCCGCGTCCCTTGAGCATCATTTCAACCATCGCGCATCGCTGTGCGGTATCCGCCGAACCCGCCGGCATTTTTTTGTGCGGCGGCAGATTGGTCGGGATAAAAAGCACCTTATCCAGTTCCAACGCCTGTCTGACCTGCTCGGCTGCGTACAGATGTCCATAATGCGGCGGGTTAAACGTCCCCCCCATGATCCCTGTGCGCATGCTTATTTCTCCAGCACGATTTTGCGCTTGTCCGGATCGGAGGATTCACGATACAGCACAAACTTGGTGCCAATGACCTGTACGCCGTCTGCGCCAGTCTCCTCGCAGAGCGCCTCCGCCACTGTTTTCGGGGTCGCCATCGCGCTTTCGAGCACCTTGCCCTTGACCAGTTCATGGTTTTCGAGCAGCACGTTGAGCTGCTCCACGACGCCCTCAGTGACACCGTCCTTTCCAATGTGCAGGGTGACTGCGAGCGGGTTTGCCAGCTTACGCAGCTGGGCGCGTTGTTTACTTGTCAGCATATTCAATTACTCCTGAATCTTATTTTTTAATGTTTCTGCGAATGTTTTCAGTGCGCGTGCACGATGCGAAATCTGATTTTTCACCGATGCAGGCAGCATTCCAAAGGTACAGCCATGCTCCGGTACAAAGAACAGCGGGTCGTAGCCGAAGCCGCCGTCTCCGCAGAGTTCCCGTGCAATCACGCCTTCACACGCACCACGTACTGTAAAAATTTCTCCGTCCGGCAAAACACACGCAATCACGCAGACAAATCGTGCTGTGCGCGCATCCTCCGGTACGTTTTCCAGTTCCCGCAATAGTTTTGCGTTGTTTTCATCATCACCGCCGCCCGAATAGCGCGCCGAATATACTCCCGGGGCACCGTTCAGCGCGTCTACGCACAGTCCGCTGTCGTCTGCAATCGCAGGCAGACCGGTAAACTCCGCTGCTGCCCGCGCCTTGATTTGCGCATTTGTTTCAAAGGTATCACCGTTTTCTTCCGGCTCTGGTGCATCTTCCGGCAGCGGCACAATCTCGATACCGAGCGCACCGAGAATATCTCCCAGTTCGCGCAGCTTCTTTTTATTGTGCGATGCTAATACAAATTTCATGATATTCCCCCAATGGAGAGTGGAGATTGGAGAAAATTTATCTTAACTCTTCACTCTCAACTCTCCTCATAGCTCTCCAGTGATTTTCTTCTGCTCACGGCACAGCTTGGCGGTTCCCTTTTTGCCAAGCGACAGCAGACGGTTCAGTTCGTCCTTGGTAAAGGGTCTCCCCTCTCCGGTACCCTGAATCTCAACAAACTCACCCGCGCCGGTCATCACTACATTGCAGTCCACAATCGCGCGGCTGTCCTCTGCATAATTGAGGTCAAGCACGGCTTCGTCCTCAAAAATACCGACAGAAATCGCCGAAACCTGACTAGTCAGCGGCATTTTCTCAATTTTTCCTTCGTCGAGTAGCTTTTTGCATGCAAGCCACAGCGCCACAAAACCGCCGGTGATGGATGCGCAGCGCGTGCCGCCGTCTGCCTGAATCACATCACAGTCTACCGTAATCTGACGCTCACCGAGCGCTTCCCGGTCGAGCACTGCACGCAGCGAACGACCAATCAGCCGTTGAATTTCCGACGAACGCCCATCCAGCTTAAGGCTCTTGATGTCGCGCTTTTTGCGGGTATTGGTCGCACGCGGCAGCATGGAATACTCCGCAGTCACCCAGCCAAGCCCCTGCCCCTCGAGGAACGGCGGTACCTTGTCTTCTATACTTGCCGTGCAGATGACTTTGGTATTCCCGACCTCGATGAGCACCGAGCCTTCGGCATACATCGTATAATTCGGGGTAATCTTTACTTTGCGCATTTCATCGTTGCGTCTTAAATCAGGTCTTGCCATCATGATTCTCCTTTATTCCGTAATCGGCGGCAGCAAAGCTTCCAAAAACTCTGATCGGTTAAAGTCCATCAGGTCGTCGATGCCTTCGCCCACGCCGACCAACTTCACCGGCACGCCAAGTCCAGCCGAGATTGCAACTACAATGCCGCCCTTTGCGGTACCATCCAGCTTGGTCAGGATGATGCCGGTCAGCTTTGCCGCCTTATTGAATTCTTCCGCCTGATGCACTGCATTCTGACCGGTGGTCGCGTCAAGCACGAGCAGGGTCTCACGCGAGGAGTTTGGCAGCTCACGGGTCAGGATACGGTCGATCTTTGCCAGCTCGTTCATCAGATTCGCCTTGTTGTGCAGGCGTCCCGCTGTGTCGATGATGATGACATCACAGCCGCGCGCTTTTGCCGCCGCAACCGCGTCAAATACCACCGCTGCCGGGTCTGCACCCTCGCCATGGCGTACAATTTCTGCGCCCGCGCGCTTCGCCCAGATTTCAAGCTGATCGGCAGCCGCTGCGCGGAAGGTGTCCGCTGCTGCGAGCATGACGCGCTTGCCCTCATTGACATACCGCGCCGCAAGTTTGCCGATGGAGGTGGTCTTGCCCACGCCATTGACGCCGATCACCAGCACAACCGCTGGCGCGCCCGAAATATCCAGCACAGTATCTTCGAGCATCATATCTGTCAATACATCTTTGAGCAGACAGCGCAGTTCCATACTTGTATTGACTTTCTGGTGCTGTGCACGATTTTTCAGTTCTGCACGCGCCTTCGCCGCGACACTCGCGCCCAGATCAGACAGAATCATCGCTTCTTCCAGTTCGTCAAGCAGATCGTCATCCACTTCGACAAACGAAGCCATGATGTCCTCAAACTGCTGCGTGACCGCCTCGGTCGTTTTTTTCAGTCCTTGCTTAATCTTATCAAAAAATCCCATAATAACCTCACTCTTTTTATTTAGATTGGAGAGTGGAGATTAGAGATTGCAGAGTGCAGAGTGTAGAGTGTCTATCTTAACTCTTAACTCTTAACTCTTAACTCTTAACTCTCAACTCTTAACTCTCAACTCTCCATTTTCAATTTTTCATGATTTTCTTTTCCGCTTCCGCAAGATTGAGCATCAGCATACGGCTCACACCCTGCTCCTGCATGGTCACGCCGTACAGTATGTCGGCAGCCTCCATGGTTCCGCGCCGGTGTGTGATGATGATAAACTGCGTCTGCTCCGACAGCCGCTTGACATATGCGGCAAACCGCGCGACGTTCACATCATCAAGCGCCGCTTCAATCTCATCGAGCACCGAAAACGGTGTCGGGCGCAGCTTCAAAATTGCAAAATACAGCGCAATGGCAACAAACGCCTTTTCGCCGCCTGAGAGCAGCGTAATTGTTTTGACCGCCTTTCCCGGCGGGCAAACCAGAATATCAATCCCGCAGTTCAAAATGTCCGCCGTGTCCGCAAGCTGCAATTCGGCATGCCCTCCGCCAAAAATCTCCCGAAATGTCTGTCCGAAAAAGGCATTCAGCTTGGCGAACTCGGTGGCAAACACCTTTTTCATATTGAGGGTCAGCTGTGCAATCAACTGGTGCAGTTCGCGCTGCGCGGTTTCCAGATCATCCTTTTGCCCACCGAGGAACGTAATGCGTTCCATAAGCGTATCATATTCCTGCGTTGCGTCCAGATTGACGTTGCCGAGCGCACGCATTTGTCCGCGCAGTTCCTCCACACGGCGTTCTGCCGCAGACGGGTCGGGCAGGTCGGCTGCAATTTGCGCTGCCGGAGTCGGGGTCAGTTCATAGTTTTCCCACATCTTCGTCAGGATTTGCGTTTCCCGCTCATTTTGCTGCTCCAGACGCGTCGTTAGTCGGGATTTTTCCCGTTCCAGATTCAAAATCTCCTCATTTTGCGCCTGCGTATCCTGATCGGCTTGCGTTTTTTCCCGCTCAAGCTGCATGCGCCTGCCCGCAGTTTTTTGAATGCTGTCCCGCAAGGCATCCGCGCCCCCACCATCCTTCTGCATGGCAGCTTCCGCTTCCCGCAGCGCAGCCGTATCGCTTTCGATACTCCGCGCAAATGTTTGGAGCGTCTGCTCCACGCCAGACAGTTCCCGCACCATTTCTCCGTGCAGGCGCTCCAAATCGTCCAGTGCACGGCGTTCTGCGGCTGCTTCCGTCCGATTTTCTGCCACAGCAGTCTGAAGGGCTGCCTGCTGTGCCGCCGCGTGAGCCCGCTCATCTTCCACCCGGGCAAGGGCGGTGTCCTGCGCGGCACATGCCGCTTGCAGTTTTGCAGCCTGCTCCTGCCCCAAACGCAGCATTTCCCGCTTTTCGGCAATGGTCCGTTCATATTCCGTCCGCGCCTTGGCAAGACCGTCCCGCTCACGGGTCAGCGCTTCATCCCGCCGCTGCATATTGTCCAGCAGCGCACCATGCTGTGCAAGGACCGTCGTGATGCGGACCTCGTCGCTCTGTGCCTGTGCGCATTTTTGCTCCATCTGCTTGCGGGCATCCGCGCACGCCGCAAGCGACTCCTGCGCGGAGCGCAGCCTGCGCTCCGCCTCCTCAGCCTGCTGTTTGAGCAGGATTTGTTTACGCTCCAATTCCCGCAGGGCTTCGGCGCGCGCCAATGCGCCGGTTCCTTTGGAAACTGAGCCGCCTGTCATCGCGCCGCCGGTTTGAATGATCTGACCATCCAATGTGACAATCCGGAAGCGATACCGATACGCCCGCGCAAGCGCAAGCGCCGCGTCCAGATTTTCGGCAACGACTGTGCGCGCAAGCAGGTTTTGAACAATCCCGCGGTATTCCTCTGCACAGTCCACCAACTTGTCTGCCGTCCCCAAACTACCCGAAAATTCCTCCACGCCCTGCTCGCGCAGCGACACGGGTTTGATTGTATCCATAGGAAGGAACGTTGCGCGGCCGCTGTCGCTGCGCCGCAAAAACGCAATCGCATCTTTGGCATCCTGCGCAGTCTCGACCACGAGATGGGACGCTGATGCGCCGAGCGCAGTTTCGATGGCGGTCACATAGGCGGCTTCGACATGTAGCAGCGACGAAACCGGGCCGCGTATGCCGCGCTGCGCACCGGATTGCGCGCGCTTCATCACCCGCTTGACCGCTCCCGAAAACCCTTCATACTCTCTCTGCATCTCGCGCAGCATATGTATACGGTTTTGACTGTCGCTCCACGCGGTTCTGCATGCCGCAAGCGTCGCTTCACAGGCATCTGTCTGCGCACGGCATTCACGTTCTTTTTCAGCAGCCGCAGACAGCCGTTTTTTGGCATCTGCAAGGATATGCAGACACTCCTGCTGTTTGGCGATGTGCCCGTCATGAATCTGCCGCTCGCCGGCAAGCTGCGCACTGCTCTGTGAAATTTCACGGTCCAGCGTATCCCGACGATTTCTCAGTTCGTCCAGAGCCGCCTGCGCTGCGGTTTGCGCCAGTTCTGTCTGGAAATTCTCTGCGTTCCCCCCTGCAATTTCCTCCCGCAGGCGCGTACGCGTCTGTAGGCCTTCCGCGCTCTGTGCATCCAGTTCCGCAATGCGCTGCTCTGTCTGCACTAGGGAATGCTGAATCTTCGCATACGCTTCATCCAGTGCGGCGCAGCGAGTGCGCCGCGCCTGCTGCTGACACGCGAGCGCCGCAGCCTGTTCTGCTTTTCGCTCCTGATCTTGTCTGGTGCGCACGAGATTCTCTTCATGATTTTGAATACCGGCACGCAGCACCGCGCATCGGCTCTGCATCTCAGCAAGCCGATGTTCCCGCTCACGCAGTTTGCGGCGCAGCCCGTCGGTTTTTCCATCGAGCTGATGCATCTGCTCTGTCAAAGCTTCCGCACGCTGATAAAGCTGCGTCAGCTTCGCATGTGCATGCTCCAACTGCTCCGCACAAATCTGCTGATTTTTTTCGTTTTCCGCTTTTCCGGAGCGCAGCGCATGCAGTTCACGCAGCCACAGCGAAACCTCAATTCCACGCAGCTCATCGCGCAGCAGCAAATACTTTCTTGCTTTTTCCGCCTGTGCAGCAAGCGGCGCGGCCTGATGCTCCAATTCGCTGAACAAATCGCGGATACGCACCAGATTTTCCTCTGTTGCGGCAAGGCGGCGCTCTGCCTCTTCCTTGCGCGTCCGAAACTTCGTAATTCCCGCAGCTTCTTCAAAAATCTCGCGGCGGTCCTCACTTTTCAGCGAAAGGATTTCGTCCACGCGCCCCTGCCCAATGATCGAATAACCATCTCTGCCAAGACCGGTATCCATAAACAGTTCATGGATATCTTTCAGACGGCAGTGCTTTTTGTTCAGATAATATTCGCTTTCACCCGAGCGGTAATACCGCCTTGTCACCATAATCTCGGTGTGTTCCGAGCGGAAAATCCCCTCGGCATTGTCCAAAATCAGCGAAACCTCGGCGAAGCCCAACGGTCTGCGCTTCTGTGTCCCGCCAAAGATCACATCCTCCATACGGGCGCCGCGCAGCGAGCGCGAGGACTGCTCGCCAAGTACCCACCGAATCGCATCCGATATATTTGATTTTCCGCTGCCGTTCGGCCCGACAATCGCAGTCATGCCGCTCGAAAACCGGATTTCTGTTTTGTCCGGAAACGACTTGAAGCCTTGCAGCAGTAGACTTTTCAGTATCATGCAGCACCCTCATAACAGACATTGTTCGTGATATTATCAGTGTATCATCTTTCTTTTTTAGAATCAACTTCGACGAACATTTTTTCACAGTTCAGACACAAAAACGCGCCGAAGACCGACGGAATCCCGTCCTGTCCCCGGCGCATCCTGATTGGTGTAAAGGGGTTTTACTTGTCTTTTCCGAAGCCCATCAGCTCCAGCGCCTGTTTCGCCGCCATCTGCTCGGCCTCTTTTTTGCTGTGTCCCTTTCCTTCTGCAAAGACGTTGGAATTGAGCAGAAGCTGCATGGTAAAGGTCTTATCATGGTCCGGACCGCTCGAGCCAGCCAGCCGGTATTCCAACGTTTCCTGCCGGTTTTTCTGCACAATTTCCTGCAAAGCGGTCTTATAATCCTTAAACATGCGACCCTGACGCGCCCGTTCTGCCGCCTGCGGGATAAAGCTCAGCACAAAGGCACGCGCAGGTTCAATCCCTCCGTCAAGGTAGATTGCGCCCAACAGCGCCTCCACCGCATCCGCCAGAATGCTTGGGCGGCGGCGTCCGCCGCTCGTTTCCTCCCCATGTCCAAGGCAAATTTCCTTGTCAATGCCGAGTTCCTTGGCGACCTCATACAACGCCTGTTCACAGACCACCGCTGCACGCAGCTTGGTCAGTTCGCCCTCCGGCAGCTCCGGAAAATGGTTGTAAAGGTAATCCGCCGTGACAAATCCGAGTACGGAGTCGCCAAGAAACTCAAGCCGCTCATTGTGCTGCAAATGCCGTGCACGCTGCTCGTTGGCATAGGACGAATGGGTCAGCGCCTTGCGGAAGAGCACCGGATTTTGAAACCGATAGCCAATCTTGTCTTTCAGCATGAAATTCTCCTTTCCTGTTTGTCAATCGGGCGGGAGGACAGCCTCTGCGCCTCCCGCCGAAAATCTTTTATTTTTCAAGGGTCATGTGCGCAATGTTCTGCTGCACCGTCTCAATCATGCCGCTTTTAGTGTAGGCAATCGCCTGACGCACCGCATTCATGAACGCAATCTCATTAGACGAGCCGTGCGCCTTGATAACCGGGTGCGCGATACCGAGGAATGGCGCGCCGCCGACCGCGTCCTGATTGAACAGGTCGCGGAACTCGTCCATGCCCTTTTTGCAGGCGAGATAGGCGAGTTTGGTCGCTGCGTTGCGCAGAAAGACCTTCTTAATCTCCCCTGCCATAAACTTTGCCGTGCCCTCGATGGTCTTGAGCATGACGTTGCCCGCAAAACCGTCGCACACTGCCACGTCGCACTTACCGCCCGGCACGTCGGTACCCTCGACGTTGCCGACAAAGTTGAGCCGTCCTGCCTCGTGCGCAGCCTTCAACAGCGCATAAGTTTCCTTGCGCATGGCGTCGCCCTTGGAGTCCTCCGAGCCGTTGTTCACCAGACCGACGCGCGGCTTTTCGATGCCGCGGATTTTCTCGGCGTACAGCGAACCGAGATAGGCGAACTGGAGCAGATATTCTGCCGTGCATTCGGTATTCGCGCCCGCGTCCACCAGCATAACCTGCCCGCCCGCGCACGGCATGACCGGGGCGAGCGCCGCGCGGCGGATGCCCTTGATGCGCTTGCAGATGAGCGTTGCGCCCGAAAGCAGCGCGCCGGTCGAGCCGGCAGAAACAATCGCGTCCGCTTCGCCATTTTTCACCAATTTAAGAGCGACCGCCATCGAGCTTTCAGGCTTCTGGCGCAGCACGGTTGCCGGATCGTCGTGCATATCTACCACATCGGGGGCATGGACAATCGACAGACCGGGCGTATTCTCCGCGCCCTGTTCCTTCAAAATGCTGCGGATACGTTCCTCCGGACCGACGAGGACAATCTCCTCGCCGTATGCTTTGGCTGCGAGCACGCCGCCCTGAATGGGTGCGAGCGGCGCATTGTCGCCACCCATGACGTCAATCGCGATTTTCATGTCAAAACTCCTCCTTCATGCGGTCGATGATCTCGAGCGCGCGCTCGGAGATTTTCATGTTCTTCTCACGTTTGCCCTTTACCTTATAGCCAAGTGGGTCGAGAATACCGAAATTGATATTCATCGGCTGGAACTTGACCACAGTTTCGTTGGAAATATAGCCGCCGAGTGCGCCAATGGCGGTTGTCGACGGGAAATCGGGCGCGTCCTTGCCGAGAATCTCGCACGCAGTCGCAAGACCCGCGAGGAAGCCCGAAGCATTGGACTCTACATATCCCTCCACGCCGGTCATCTGGCCGGCAAAGCGAATGCGCGGGTCTGCACGCAGCGCAAAGTTGCGGTCGAGCAGGCGCGGCGAATCCAAAAATGTATTGCGGTGCATGACGCCATAACGCACATATTCGGCGTTTTTAAGCGCCGGTATCATGGAGAAAATGCGCTTCTGCTCTCCCCATTTGAGGTGGGTCTGGCAGCCGACCAGATTGTAAAGCGTGCCCTGCGCGTTGTCGCGGCGCAGCTGCAAGACCGCATAGGGGTCGCGTCCGGTTTTGGGGTCAGGCAGACCGATGGGCTTCAAAATGCCAAAGAGCAGGGTATCATGCCCGCGGCGGGCATTGACCTCAATCGGCATGCAGCCTTCAAACACCAGCTTGTCCTCAAAGCCGTGTACTTCGGCTTCCTCTGCGGTTGTGAGCGCCTCCCAAAACGGGTCGAACTCCTCACGGGAGAGCGGGCAGTTGATGTAATCCGGCGTACCTTTATCGTAACGCGACGCGAAATAAGCGTGCTCCATGTCGATGGATTCAAATGTGACGATGGGCGCTGCCGCATCGAAAAAGTGCAGGAAATCACCGCCTACCTTGGCGTGGATGGCGTCAAACAGCGCGTCCGAGGTCAAGGGACCGGTTGCGACGATCACATGCCCCTCTGCGGGCAGTTCGGTGACCTCGCCGCGCACCACCTCAATCAGCGGATGGCTCGTGATCTTTTCAGTGACCGCCTTTGCAAACGCCTCTCGGTCAACCGCGAGCGCGCCGCCCGCCTCAACCTGATGCGCATCCGCGCACGCGATCACCAGTCCGCCCAGCCGGCGCAGCTCCTCCTTGAGCAGTCCGGCGGCGTTAGTCAGTTCGTTCGAGCGCAGCGAGTTCGAGCACACCAGTTCGGCAAAATCGTCCGAGTGGTGCGCTTCGCTGCGCTTTTCGGGTTTCATTTCGTGCAGCACGACAGGGATGCCGCGCACAGCAAGCTGCCACGCTGCCTCGCATCCCGCAAGACCTGCACCGATGACGGTTACTTTATTCTGCATCCGCTGCACCCTCGCTTTCTACTGCCGGCTCAGTGGCTGCTTTTTTCGTACTCGCCTTCTTTGCCGTGGTCTTTTTGGCTGTGGTTTTCTTCGCTGCCGTCTTTTTGGTCGTGGTGGACTTTTTGGCAGTTGTTTTCTTTGCCGCAGTCTTTTTTGCGGTTTTCTTCTTGGGCTTTTCTTCGCCCTCCCCTGCCTCAGCAGCGGCTGCCTCCTCTGCCGCTTTGGCAGCCTTTGCCGCTTCGCGCTCCGCAGCCTTCGCTGCGCGTGCCTCACGGCGCTGACGGTTCTTCTCCGCTTCCTCGGGCGGCAGTCCTTCCTTGACCAGCTCCTTATAGCCGCAGCCCTCGCGCAGACACACATCGGTGACTTCCTTGGAGTCGCGGTCTGTGTGGCGGAACAGCGACGAATCGCAGGTCGGGCACTTGGTCTTGAGCGGCTTATCCCACGTAATAAACTGGCACTCCGGGTACTTGTCGCACGAGTAATAGACATATCCGCGCGCGGATTTCTTTTTGACCACCTTCATGCCGCACACCGGGCAGGCAGCGCCGGTGTCCTCGGTGATTGCCTTGGTGTTCGTGCACTCCGGAAAACCCGGGCACGCGAGGAACTTGCCGAACCGCCCGATCTTGATGACCATGTTTCTGCCGCACTTATCGCAGACGATGTCGGTTTCCTCGTCCTTAATCTTGATGCGCTGCCCCTCCATGTCGATTTCCGCCTGCTCGAGCGCGCTTTCAAAGCCGCCATAGAAGCCGCGCAGCAGGTCAACATAATTTTCCTTGCCCGCTTCGACCAGATCCAGTTCATTTTCCATATTCGCAGTAAACTCATAGTCCGCAACCGACTGGAATTTATCCACGAGCAGACCGGTCACGCCCTCGCCAAGCGGGGTCGGGCGCAGGCTGCGGCTCTCCTTGGTGACATAATTGCGGGTTTCGATGGTTGAAATGGTCGGCGCATAGGTAGACGGACGACCGATGCCGCGCTCCTCCATGGCGCGCACGAGCGACGCCTCGGTATACCGCGCGGGCGGCTGGGTAAAATGCTGGCTCGGCTCTACCGAAAGCGCGGTGAGCGGGTCGCCCTCTGCAAACGGCGGAAGCGGTTTGCCCGCCTCGCCCGGCTTTTCGTCGTCGGTCGATTCCTCATAGACGGCGGTGAAGCCAGAAAACGCAACGGTATGACCGGATGCGCGGAACACATAGCCTTCGCTTAAAATATCCGCCGAAATGGTGTCCAAAATCGCGTCCGCCATCTGGCATGCCACAAAACGCAGCCAAATCAGACGATACAGCTTGTACTGGTCCGGGCTGAGGCTCTGCCGAATCTGGTCGGGTTCCAGCGTCACATCGGACGGGCGGATGGCTTCGTGTGCGTCCTGTGCACCGCCCTTGGTCTTGAATACGCGCGGCTTGCCCGGATAATAAGCATCCCCATAGCGGCTCTTGATGAACTGCGCCGCCGCCGCGGTCGCCTCGTCGGACAGGCGCAGCGAGTCGGTACGCATGTAGGTGATCAGACCGGTCAGCCCCATGCCCTCAATCTCGATGCCTTCGTACAGTTCCTGCGCTACACTCATGGTGCGGCGCGGGGTCATGTTCAGCTTGCGGGACGCCTCCTGCTGGAGGGTCGAGGTCGTAAACGGTGCGGGCGCGGACTTTTTCTTCTTGCCCTTCTTGACCATGCCGACCGTGAATGGCTTGCCGGCAACCGCATCCACAACCTTCTGGGCGCTCTCCTCATTCGGCAGCTCGCGGTTTCCCGCTGCGTCGCTGTAATAGCGCGCGCCAAATTTGCCGCCCAACGCAGTCTGAAGCTGCACGTCGATCTGCCAATATTCCTCAGGCTGAAATGCGCGGATTTCATTTTCACGATCTACTACCAGACGGGTAGCAACCGACTGCACGCGTCCTGCGCTCAGACCGCGCTTGACCTTTTTCCACAGAAACGGTGATAATTTATATCCCACAATGCGGTCCAGAATGCGGCGCGCCTGCTGCGCATCCACAAGGTCTGCATCAATATCGCGCGGATGCTCGATGCCATACCGCACCGCATTTTTTGTAATCTCGTTAAAAGTGACGCGCTTATAGCCGCCCTCTTTCAGTTTCAGCAGTTCTTTCAAATGCCACGAAATCGCTTCCCCCTCGCGGTCAGGGTCCGTTGCGAGATACACAAAATCGCTTTCCTTCGCAGCCTTGCGCAGCTCACTGATGATTTTGTCTTTTCCTTCGATCGGAACGTATTCCGGAGCAAAGTTATTGTCAAAATCAATGCTCATTTTCTTTTTTGGCAGGTCGCGCAGATGTCCCATTGAAGCCTTGACCACATAATCAGGACCGAGATACTTCCCGATTGTCTTGGCCTTCGCCGGGGACTCCACGATTACCAGTTTTGACATGTTTGTTCCTCCATTTGGCTCTATTCGAAAACCGGCTTCCACCGGTGCTGTGTGCTATCGAATGACAATGCGCCCATTTTCCCGCGCCAGCACGCCGTCCAATTCCAGCATGGTCAGTGCTGTCATCACGCGCGAAGCGGGCAAATCGGTCACTTCCAGAATGCCTTCCGGCGTATCCGCGCCGTCTGCAACCGCCTGCACAATCTGCTTCTGCTCGTCAGACAGTTCCGCAGGCACCGGATGCGGTGCGGATACCGTCTGCGCCGCAAGCGGTTCTTCCGTCTTTTTCTGCAAAATTTTATCCCACAGGTCGGATGGCTTCTCTTCTTCTCCTGCATCCTCGGGTTCATCCCAAACCGGTTCCGCCATCTGCTGCGGAAAAACGCTCAATTCCCCAATGATATCCCGCGGTTCGGTGACCAGTGCAGCTTCTCCATCCCGAATCAAACGGTTGCATCCTGCCGAGCCCGGCGCATTGATTGCGCCCGGAACCGCAAAAACTTCACGACCCTGATCGAGCGCCAGACGCGCCGTAATGAGCGCACCCGAGCGCAGCGGCGCCTCCACAACCAACACGCCGCGAGACAGACCGCTGATGATGCGGTTGCGAATCGGAAAACGGAATCCGTCATGCGGCGTTCCGGGTGGGTTCTCGCTGATGACTGCGCCCGAAAGCAGAATATCTCCCATCAGGAAATTATGCTCGGGCGGATAGCAGATGTTCAGCCCTCCCGCAAGCACAGCAATGGTTTTGCCGCCGGCTTTAAGCGCGCCGCGTGCAGCTGCACCGTCCGCGCCAAGCGCCATGCCGGAAACAACCGTACATCCGGCTTTCGCCAGCCCATACCCGAAGTGCTCTGCCGCCATCAGCCCATAGGGTGTTGCCTTTCTGGTGCCGACAATCCCAATTCCCGACGTCTGTTCCAAATCGGGCAGCTTGCCCTTGACATACAGGACAAGCGGCGGGTCTGGAATACGGCGCAAAATGGATGGGTATTCCGCATCGGCAAGCGTCACGATGGAAATGCCCAGCGCTTCGCAGTCATAGGCAATCGCCCGCGCCCGCTCCATGCTCTTGTCGCTGAGCGCATCGACCTGCCGCTTGGTCAGACCGGTCGATGCAGCCAGTTCCGCGCGGCTCATTGCATAAAGGTGTCCCGGCGTGCCAAAACGGTCAAGCAGCTGATTTTTGACAAGCGCCGTGAGTTCCTCTTTGGCTGCCAGCCACAGCCAGTATGCCCGCCCGCTCATCGGGTCATCTCCCAAATCAGGATGGATGCGGCGACGCCTGCGTTGAGCGATTCGGCACGTCCTGCCATCGGAATCACCATTTTCCGGTCGCAGAGTTCGAGCGCCTGACGGGTGACGCCTCGCCCTTCGCTGCCGATAATCACTGCCGCGCCATGCAAATCGAGCGTCGTGGACCGAACGCTGTCCGGCTCGAGCGCTGCCGCATAAACAGGCAGACCGCGTGTTTTGAGCGCTGCAATCGCTTCCGCAAGGGGCATATGATAAACCGGTTGGCGAAATGCGGCGCCCATGGTCGCACGCACAACCTTGGGTGCGGTCGGGTCAGTGCAGCCTTCGCATAGGATTACGGCATCCAGGGCAAAGGCATCCGCCGTGCGCAAAATGGTTCCCAGATTGCCCGGGTCCTGCACGCCGTCGAGCAGGACCGCGCCCGAAAGTGCCTCCGGCAGATCGTCCGCAAACCGTTTTGGCATCGCGCACGAAAAAATCACGCCCTGCGGGGTTTCTACATCGCTGGCAAGCGCGAAAACCTGCGGCTCTGCTTCAAAAAGCCGCGCACCCTGCGCTTCCGCGCGCGCAATCAGCTCCCCGTTTTGTGTATCTCCTGTGCGCAGCAGAATGCTTTTGACCATAACACCTGAGGACAGCGCTTCATAGAGCATTTTTTCGCCCTCGCACACCATCTCACCGGCGCCCTGCCGGTATTTTTTTTCACGCGCCAAACGTGCCAGATGGCGCAGGGTGGTATTGTGCTTACTCTCAATCCGCGTAATCACGAGCCGTCCCTCATTTCTAAAGTAATATGCCGAAAGCCTGAACGCATGAAGCATTCAGGCTTTGTCTTCGGAATCAGTCGAACGGCTTCATGGCAGGATTTCATTGTAACACCGGAAAAGTCCCCGTCGTTTCATGAACCCCTATCTTCCCCATAAAACCTTGTTCGCCGCATAAGTCTACACACCTTAAACTTATTTTAAGCCGCTCTTAGTACAGCTTTGCACCTGCCGGAATCGCATCGTCGAGCATCAGCAGGTTGAGTCCTTCCTGTCCGTCATACTCATGAACCGCAGAAATCAGCATACCTTCGGAATCAATGCCCATCATCTTTCTCGGCGGCAGGTTTGTAATTGCCACACAGGTCTTGCCGACCAGCGCTTCCGGCTCATAATACTCGTGAATGCCGCTCAAAATGGTACGCTTCCGATCGGTTCCGTCATTCAAGGTAAACTTCAAAAGCTTCTTGGACTTCGCCACTGCTTCGCAGGCTTCTACCTTGACTACACGGAAGTCCGACTTTGAAAATGTATCAAAATCCACCATATCCGCAAACAACGGCTCTACCTTGACCTTGGAAAGATCAAGCTGTGCACGCGCTTCGGATACTGCTGCCGGAGCAGCGGAAACTGCTTCTGCCTTGCCATCGTTCTTCTTTGCGTCGAGCGGCTTCATCGTAGGGAACAGCAAGACATCGCGGATGGATGCCGAATCGGTCAGGAACATGACCAGACGGTCGATGCCCATGCCCATGCCGCCCGTAGGAGGCATGCCGTACTCCAGTGCGCAGATGAAGTCGGTATCCATCATGTTCGCCTCGTCATCGCCTGCATTGCGCAGCTCAACCTGACGCTCGAAACGCTCGCGCTGATCGATCGGGTCGTTCAGCTCGGAGAAGGCATTGCACAGCTCGCGGCCGTATACAAAGCACTCAAAGCGCTCGGTCAGGCGCGGGTCAGATGCCTTGCGCTTTGCAAGCGGCGAAACTTCAACCGGATAATCGGTGATGAAGGTCGGCTGCATCAGGTTCTCTTCTACAAACTCCTCATAGCAGAATGCAAGCAGGTCGCCCCAGCTTTCCTTTCCGTTTTCCGGAGTCAGACCCTTTGCTTTGACTGCGGCAAGCGCCTCTTCGCCATTCATATTCATAAAGTCCAGACCGGAATACTCCTTGACCGCGTCTGCCATGGTGATGCGCTTCCAGCCCTTGGAGAAGTCCAGCTCGGTGCCCTGATAGGTCACCTTGGTGGTGCCGAGCACCTTTTCGCAGACATGGATGACCATATCCTCGGTGATGTCCATCATGCCGTTGTAATCGGTATACGCCTGATACAGCTCGATGGTCGTGAACTCCGGGTTGTGGCGGGTGTCCATACCCTCGTTGCGGAAAATACGTCCAATCTCATAGACCTGCTCCATGCCGCCGACAATCAGGCGCTTGAGGTGCAGTTCGGTCGCGATGCGCATGTACATATCAATGTCGAGCGCATTGTGATGGGTGATAAACGGACGCGCCGCCGCGCCGCCCGCGATGGTGTTGAGGCACGGGGTCTCAACCTCCATAAAGCCGCGGGAATCCATAAAATTACGGATTTCGCGTACGATTGCCGAACGCTTTTCAAAGGTATCGCGCACTTCGGGATTGATAATCAAATCCACATAGCGCTGACGATAGCGCATATCGGTGTCCTTGAGGCCGTGCCACTTTTCAGGCAGCGGAATCAGGTTCTTGGACAGCAGGGTCAGCGACTTGACCATAACCGAGATTTCGCCCTTCTGGGTGCGGAATACCTCGCCCTCGATGCCCACGATATCACCAATATCCAGCTTCTTAAAGCCCTTATACGCCTCGTCCCCGAGGTTGTCGCGCTTGACATACATCTGAACGCGCCCATAACGGTCGCTCAAATCCGAAAAAGATGCCTTGCCCATGATGCGCTTGGACATCATGCGGCCTGCCAGACGGACGGTCTTGCCCTCCATCTCGTCAAAATTGTCCTTGACGTCTGTGGTATAGTGCGTGCGCTCAAAGCGCACCTGCTGGAAAGGATCGCTGCCTGCTGCCTGTAACTCCGCCAGCTTCTCGCGGCGGATCTGCAGCAGTTCATTCAACTCAGCCTGCGACTCATCGGCCTGCAGAGCCTTCTGCTCGTTTGCCATGCTATCTTTCACCTTTTCTATATATTTTACTTCTTCAGATCAATAATCTTATACTTTACGACGCCGACCGGCGCTTCAACCTCAACGATTTCGCCCACCTTGTGACCGAGCACCGCCTTGCCGAACGGGGATTCGTCAGAGATCATCCCCTCCATCGGGTTTGCCTCCTGCGAGCCGACAAAATGATATTCTTCCTGATCGCCGAACTCCAGATCTTCTACCACGAAGCGGCATCCCGGAGAAACCTCATCTGCCGCATAGGTATCGCCGGTAACAACCACTGCATTCTTGATAATCTCTTCCAGCTCTGCAATGCGGGAGTACAGCTTGCCCTGCTCGTTTTTCGCCTCGTCATACTCAGCGTTCTCCGACAGGTCGCCGAAAGAGCGCGCTTCTTTCAGCTGCTCAGCGACTTCGTCGGCGCGGGTAGTTTTCAGAAACTCGAGTTCTTCCTTGTAATTGTCCAGGCTCTGCTGGGACAGTTTGATTTCCTTAGCCATCTGCAATACCCTCTTTTATCTTGAAATTATAATTTTAACACCAATGTGATACATTATCTTATTATATGGAGTGCTAAGCGCAATGTCAAGTCGCGTTTTCGGAACTTTTACAATTTCGCTGTCCAAATCAGCCGAGTGCGGCAAGCGCAGACTGTAATTGCGTGTCCTCCTGTTCGTCTGCAAAGTACAGATCAAATCCCTCCGGCGCACTGCTCGGAACATCGGGCTGAATCCCCGTCCCAATCAGGCTTTTCCCGTTTGGCGTAAAATATTCCTGATCGGACAGGTGCAGCGCCGAACCGTCGCTCAGTTCATAATTCTGCTGAGAATATCCCTTACCGATGGTCTGTTCGCCCACAATAACTGCCTTGCCGTACTCCTGCAAAGCGGCGGCAAAGAATTCTGCCGCGCTGATCGAATCTGCATTGACGAGCACTGCCATCGGAAGCCCAACCGCATCCTGATCGGACGTATAGACCGTTTCCTTGCCCGCCTTGGTGCGCAGCGTCATAATTTTCCCCTCCGGCAGCAGCCGGTCGAGTGCTTTGCACACGCTGTCCACCGAACCGCCCGGATTGTTGCGCACATCGAACACCAAACGCTCCGCGCCCTGCTCTGTCAGCCGCCGAACCGCCTGCTCAATCTGTGTTTCCGAACCGCGCCGGAAATTATAAATGCGCACAAATCCGGTTTTGCCGTCTGAGAGCATCCATCCGCTTGCCATGGTCGCTTCCACCGTTTTGCGCTCCATTTCCACAGTCTCGGTTTCTCCGGTCTGCGCACGCTGAATGGTGATGTGCGCCATAGTTCCCTCGTCCCCCGAAACCGCTGCAATCGTTTCGCTGTATCCGTCCTTGTCCAAGGTTTTTCCCTCGGCGCCGACGATTAAATCCCCTTTTTTCAGACCGAGCGTTTCGCCATCTGAACCGGGGAACACCTCCACGATGCGCAGCTTGTTCTCACTTGCATCATATGCGGTATACAAACCAATCCCAAACGACTGTCCGGAAAAACTCAGCTGATATTCCTCATATTCCTCCGCAGACATATAGCTGCTCCACCGATCGCCAATGCCGACGACAAACCCCGCCGCTGCCAGATCGACCGCGTCCTGTGCGTCATATTCCCCCACATAATATGCATCCACCGTGCGCCGGATTTCTCCGATCTTCCCATAGATGGCTGCATCGGCTTTATAATCCGGCAGCATTTTTTCCAAGCGCCGTTCCATTCCAATATAGGAAATGCTGAACGCTGTCACTGCAGTGAGCGCACACAGCGCTGCGGCTGTCCCGCGCGAAACATTGTTTGACATAGTTTTCCTCCCTGCATGCGCAAACAATCGGTTTTTTCGTGAAAAAGGCGTGCCGCACGGCACGCCTTTTGAGTTCGGCATCAATAATAATTCATCGGGTTCGTGGTCGAGCCGTTCACGTAAACCTCAAAGTGCAGATGGTTGCCGGTCGAAATGCCGGTCGAGCCGACCTTGCCAATCTGCTGCCCTGCGGAAACACGCTCGCCCGCAGATACCATGCGGCTGGACATATGTGCATAGCCGGTCATCAAACCGCCGCCATGACTGATGACGATATAGTTGCCATAGGACGACGAATAGTAACTCTTGGAAACCGTACCCGAAGCCGCAGCGAGCACAGGGCTGCCGCCCGGTGCGCTGATATCCAGTCCCTTATGGAACTTGCGGGTGCCGTAAACCGGATGGGTACGCCAGCCATAGCTGCTGGTATTCGCCGTGCCGGAAGGTGCAGGCCAAACCGACAGGTCACCATTGCCCGTATAGCTTGCACCGCCGCCCGAGTTTCCGCCGCCGGACTGCTGATTTTTCTTTGCTTCCTCAGCCGCCTTGCGCGCAGCCTCTGCCTCACGGCGGGAAATTTCTTCGATTTCCGCGTTAATCCGATCTTTTTCCGCGTCAATCGCGTCTTCCTCTTTCTGCTTTGCCGCCTGATCGCTTTCCAGTTTATTGGTCAGTTCCTGAATTTCCTGCTTCTGGCTGACCAGATCGTCATACTTGGATTCCAATGTGCTCTTATAAGTTTCCTGATCTTCCTTGTCCTGTTCGAGGGCAGCCTTAGCGTCCTCAAGCGTCTGCTTGGCTTCCTTGTAATCGGAAACGACTTTCTTATCGCCTTCCATGATCTCGCTGACAATTTCCAAACGGGACAGCATCTCGCCGAAGCTGTTGGAGCCTAAAATGACGTCCAGATAACTGATGTCATTGCCGTTTTCGTACATCACGCGCATACGGGTTTCAAAAATCTCTGTTTTTTCATCCAGTTCTTCCTGCGCGACCACGATTTCTTCTTTTTTGGTTTCAATCTCATCGGACAGGCGCACAATGACCGTTTCCGTGGCATTGATATCTTGCTTGGTCAGTTCCATACGGTCTTTGAGGGCTTCCATCTTTTTCAAATTTCCGCCGATCTGCCCTTCAAGGTCGTCGATTACTTTCTGAATTTCAGCTTTCTGGCTGTCCAGCGAGGAAATCTTTCCTTTGAGATCTTTTACCGAAGCCGCCTGTGCCGTGCCGATCGCAGAAATCAGGCTGCCGCCTGCAATGGTCACGACCAGAATCACCGCAATCGCCGCAGCAATGGCGCGAATTGTCTTTTTACTTAACATGCATATCTCCTTTTCCTTAGACGTCTAGGAATCGGCGCATGGACAGAACCGAACCGCCCACGCCGATTATGACGCCTGCGCCAAGATAAATCGCGACCATAATGACCGCAAAATCCTGAAATTCAGCCATTTGGAACGCGGACAGCGCGCCCGTAACCGTGCTTGCCAGTTTTTCATAAATGCCCCACTCCGCAAGTGCGGCAAGGATGCCTGCCAGCAGACCGAGCAGCATACCCTCGATGATAAACGGCCAGCGGATGAACCAATTGGTAGCGCCAACCATTTTTTCAATCGCAATTTCCTCGCGGCGGGCAAACATCGCGAGCTTTACCGTGTTGGAAATGATAAAGATTGAAATTGCGCCCAATGCCGCAATCAACGCAACAGAAACCACGCGGAATACCTGCCGTGCCTTGACCAGCATTTCCAGTGTATCTTCCCGCACCACGACCTTGGCAATGCCTGCAATCTTGGCAATCTGCTTTTCGGTCTGCTCTGCCTGCGAGATGTCATTCAGCTTGATGCGGTAACCGTCCCGCATGAAGTTATTGTTCGAATCGTATCCCTCAAGGATGCCGCCATCCTCACCGAGCTGGTCGCGCAGGTCTTCCAAGGACTCCTCTTTGGACTGGAACTCCGCACTCTTGACGTTGTCGATCTCCTCAAGTTCAGACTGGAGCGCACGCGCCTCCCCCGAGGTGAACGATTCATCGACAAACAGCATAATCTCGCTGTCTTCCTGCAAATGCCGGATGTTCAAATCAATATTGTACGAAATCAGCGTGACACTGCCCGTGATCAGCAGGCATGCCAAAATAATACTGACCGCGGCAAAACTCATAAACCCGTTGAGGAAAATATTATGTACGCCTTCCGACCAGAAATAACTCAGTCCGGTCTTACTGTTCCGGCGTTTCGGTGTCTTCGTTTGTTTGCTCATGTTCGCCTTCCCCATCTGCGTTGTTTTCTTCCTCGTGCGGCGCAGCGACGATCTCCTCTACCGTATGGATGCCCACACGCTTCTGGAAACGGTCCACCAGTTCTGCCAGAGACAAATCGTCCAGCGCATCGTCTGACGGCGCTTCTGCCGGTTCAGCCGCTTCTTCCGGCGCCGCGTGTTCCTCTGCCGTTACCGGCGGCTGCGCTTGCGGTGTTCCGTCTTCTTCGGGCGCTGCGGCACTCTCTTCCGCAATCACCTCTTCCGGCAGTTCCTCCGGCTCCTGCACCGCCAAATCCTGCGCTTCTGCATGCGCCTGCTCCGTCTCTGCAAATGCATCGGATTTCTCCTCTGCTTCTGCCTCCGGCGCTTCCTGCGGCTCGTTTTTGCGCAGGGAGAAGCGGTCAAACAGCATTGCAAGCGGCGCCGCAGCCGGTTCCTCCGCCTCTTCCGGCACAGCCTGCTCTGTTTCGTAATATTCGTCCTCGTACTCGTCGTCCGCGAAATAGCGGCCGGTCGCATCGCTGACAATCACGCCGTCATCAATCATGATAACGCGCTTTTCAAACTCATCGACCAGTTCTTTTTCGTGTGTAACAATTAAAATCGTGGTACCCAGTTCATTGATTTTCTCAAACAGCGTCATCAATTCATAGGAACGCACCGGGTCCAAGTTACCCGTCGGCTCGTCGGCAATGATGAGACGCGGATTGTTGACCAGCGCACGCGCAATGGCAACGCGCTGCTGTTCACCGCCCGACAGCTCCAGCGGGCGGGTGTCCGCTTTTTCGGTCAGCCCGACCAAATCGAGTACATAAGGCACCCGTTTTTTGATGGCGCGGTTGTTTGCGCCCACTGCGCGCATCGCGAACGCCACGTTTTCATAAACGGTCTTTTTCTCAATCAGGCGGAAATCCTGAAACACTACACCGAGTGTACGGCGCAGATATGGAATCTCACGCTTTTTGATGGTGCTCATATTATAGTTGTTGACGATAATGCGGCCGGATGTCGGGCGCACCTCGCCGGTAAGCAGCTTGATGAGGGTAGATTTACCCGAACCGGACGCACCGACCAGGAATACGAATTCACCTTCATCAATACGCAGCGTCGCTTTTTTGACTGCACGGACTCCGTTATCGTACTCCATGCTGACGTCGCTCATTCTTATCACAGTTGTGTGAAACCTCCTTGCGATGCAAGTTCTGCCGCGAGCGGCAAAAACCAGGGATACTTTCAAAAAATCGGTTTTCCCCATCAAAAAACAGATGTGGCATCGTAACCGCTTTGCGGTCATTATACCACACCTGTTTGCAGATTTCCAGAGTATTTCCCTACTCTAAAAATTTAATCTTTTCTTAAAGCCTCTGATAATTCGATTTTCAGTGCAGAATCTGCGTTTTTCACACAGATGTTTCCATTCTGTCACCTATTTGCAGGTCAGATCTTATACGCGTCCCTCTTCGCGGCTTTCCAGATACTTGCGTACCATCAATGCAACCTTGAATACGATTGCATGATCGAATTCACGCAGGTCAAGACCTGTGAGCTTCTTAATCTTTTCCAGACGGTAAACCAGTGTATTGCGGTGTACAAACAACTTTCTGGATGTCTCGGAGACGTTCAGGTTGTTCTCGAAGAATTTCTGAATGGTATAGAGTGTCTCCTGATCGAGCGAATCAATCGAACCCTTTTTGAATACTTCGTTGAGGAACATCTCACACAGGGTTGTCGGCAGCTGATAAATCAAACGGCCGATGCCCAGGTTTTCAAAGCTAATGATGCTCTTTTCGGTATCGAAAACACCGCCAACCTCAATGGATACCTGCGCTTCCTTGAAAGACTTGGCGATATCCTTAAGCTGGGTAGAAATCGAACCGATACCAATGATGCACTTGATGAGCAGTTCGGAATTGAGCGCGTCCTCGATAGACTTTGCCACCTTGGTCAGTTCACGCGTATCGCTTGTTGCCTTTACTTCCTTTACAACAACAATATCGGTCTCGCTGATATGCAGCACAAAGTCCTTCTGCTTGTCCGGGAACAGACCGTTGATGACATCAATCGCTGCAACGTCCACGCGCTCAAGCTGATGCACCAGAAATACAACGCGCGGCACGTCATTGCCAAAATGCAGTTCGCGGGACTTAATATAAATATCGCCCGGCAGGATGTTATCGAGAATGATATTCTTGACAAAAGTTGCCTTATCATGTTTCTCGTCGTACAGCGTCTTAATGTTATTGATCGCAACTGCGGCGAGTGAACAAACAGAACGCGCCAGTTCATCCTCTCCCTGAACAAAGATCGCATATTCAAAGCGGGTCGAACGATCCGCAACCGACCGATACGTATATCCGCCGAAACGGATCATATCACCGGCATAACCGAGTTCGGTTACCGCATCCTCACGCATCTCGCCGATACGCGGCAGGTCGGTACATGCAACAACCGCTCCTGTTGCATCAACAATACCGATGGTACGGTCAACCGTATCTTTCATCTGGAGAACAATAGACTGGAACAATCTGGAGGCCATTCTCGTCACCTTTCCTTTCGAGTCTCTTCAATCATCAATTTTATGCGATTACTGAATTATAGCACATTTTCGCATTTTGCACAAGTTTTTTCGAAAAATTTGTTTATTTTTTAGTGAATAATCAATTAAACTGTTTCTTCTGCTGCATTGCCGCGTGCTGCATTGCGCAGCATAGAAACTTCTTCCTCTGTCAGCTCTCGATATTCCCCGGGGGCAAGCGAAGCGTCAAGCCGCAGCGGACCAATCGACAGACGTTTAAGGTGTTCTACGTGACCGCCAACTGCGGCGATCATCCGCTTGACCTGATGGTGCTTACCTTCCCGCAGCGTAACCTCTACCCGCGTCAGACCATCCTGTACGCCCTCAATCTTCAGCACCGCCGGTTTGCACAGCGTACCGTCTGCAAGCGTAAGCCCTTCCGCAAAGCGCTTCGGCGCACTGAGTTCAAGCCGTCCCTCAACGAGCGCGGCGTAGACCTTGTCCACATGCCGTCTAGGTGCGGTCAGCGCATGAGCGAAACCGCCGTCATCTGTAATGAGCAGCAGCCCTTCGGTATTTTTGTCCAGCCGACCGACCGGAAACAATCCGCGGCGTTCGGCTTCGGGGAACACGGACAGTACGGTTTCATGCAAGTTGTCCACGCATGCTGAAACCAAATCCGGTGGCTTATTGAGCATATAATATCGGCCGATCCGCCAACGCACCGGTGTGCCGCCGAGCGTAAGCTGATCCTCTGCTGGGGTCACTTTATACGCTGGATCACGGATAATTTCTCCATTCACCGCAGCGCGTCCGGCGCGGATCATTGCCCCAACCTCTTTCCGGCTTCCGCAGCCAAGCGATGACAGCGCTTTATCCAAACGCTCCTTCGCCATTCGCATCCCTCCGTCTACTCTGGATAAATATAGAGTACCACTTTTTCGCAAGTTGCACAATAGGTTTGGCGAAAAAAACGAAAAAATTGCGGATAAACTTGTGCGGTTTCGTCATTTTTTCTTTTTTCAAAATTTCCCAAAACGAAAAAAGACGATTTTCAGAATTCATTTCCGAAAACCGCCTTTTTCTATTTTTCAACATTATTCCTGTTGATTTTGATTTGTTTTTTCCGTCACTCCATGAATAAATCCGTCCGCTTGCGCCGAGCAAATATCTGCTGCAATTAGCCGATTCCGATACAGCACAAGACTTGCCGTAACCCCTTCTTCCCCACTCGGATCATTGAGCACCGAATAGACATACAGCATGGCTTTCCTGCCTTTATACTTCTCAAGATCCAACCCCTGCTTTCTTTGCAGTGCATTGTACTCCTCATAGGCTGCATCGAAGGTATCCGGGATACGTACCTCAGTTTCGGTCGTAGGCGTCTCCTCCACTTCCCATCCGTAACTCTGCAAAAATTCCACGCGCGCTTCATTTGTGGCAAGCTTTTGTGACAGCCCGGCTTCTGCCGCCGCGCTTGCCGCATCTGCACCGTGCGCAGACAGTGCCGAAACACCCCAGATCACTGCTGCCAGCGCAAGCAATCCGACCGCAGCCTTTTTCACCGTCAACTTGGTTGCATATACAATCATTTTGATTCCCTCCCTGTTGTTCCATGCCTTGCTTCAACATATGTACAAGCGGCAGGGTTTAGAACCGGGGAGGAAGAGAGTTAAAAGTGCAGGGTTGAGAGTTTGGAGTTTTGGAATCGCCGCGCAGCAGCGTTCCATAAGTTCTCTCCACTCTCCATTTTCAACTCCTGCCTGAAAAGAGCGGCGCATTGCGCCGCTCTTTTTATCAGTCCTTATTAAGCGCTTCCATGCGCGCCTTGTTCTCCGCAATTACCTTCTCCTGTACCATCGGAGGCGCATCGTCATAGCGCTCGAACGCGGATTCAAACGAACCACGTCCCTGCGTCATCGAACGCAGCGTAATCGCATAGTCGGTTGTTTCTGCCATCGGCACTTCTGCAAGAATCTCCTGCTGTCCGCCCTCAACCGGATTCATACCCATGATGCGTCCGCGGCGCTTGTTCAAATCACCGATGACATCGCCCATGTAGTTATCCGGAACAATAACCTTCATCGAGCAGATTGGCTCGAGCAGTACCGGAGATGCCTGCGGAATACCCGCCTTATATGCCAGACGAGCCGCCATCTTAAACGAAAGCTCGTTGGAGTCTACATCGTGATAGGAGCCATCCGTCAAAACAGCCTTCAAGCCGACCATCGGATAACCTGCCAGTACGCCATGCTCCATTGCCTCACGGATGCCCTTATCGACTGCCGGATGGAAGTTCTTCGGAACAGAACCGCCGAAGATCTTCTCTTCAAACAGATAGTCGCCCTCTGCATACGGTTCGAAGTCCATCTTGACATGACCGTACTGACCATGACCGCCAGACTGCTTCTTATGCTTGCCTTCTACCGAGACCTTCTTGCGAATCTTCTCGCGGTACGGTACGATCGGTGCCGACAGCTCCACTTCTACGCCAAACTTATTTTTCAGCTTGGAGCAAATTACATCCAGATGGATGTCACCTGCGCCGGCAATGGTCATCTGCTTGGTTTCCGGATTGAAATTCACTTCAAAGCTCGGGTCCTCATCGCGCAGCTTGGCAAGACCAGCGGACATTTTTTCTTCATTGCCCTTGCTCTTCGGTGCAATACCCTGCATGTAGCACGGCTTAGCAATCTCTACGCCCTCGAGCGAAACCTTACGCACCGACATAGAAAGTGTATCGTCAGTCTTGGTCGTGACAAGTTTTGCAACTGCGCCAATATCGCCGCAGCCGATTTCATCCACTTCGGTCGTCTTTTTGCCGCATACGGTATAGATGTGACCCATCTTCTCGTTCGCGTCTGCACGCTTATTGACAAGCGTCATATCGCTCTTAACCGAGCCGGACAGCACCTTGAAGTACGAGAAACGTCCATACTGGTCCGCAACAGTCTTAAATACATACGCGCAGGTCGAGCCGTTCGGCGAGCAAATGATCTCGTCCAGTTCGCCCTTCTCATCCTCATAAACCTCAGCCGAAGCCTCGTCCGGAGAAGGCATGTAGTCCGCGATGCCCTTGAGCAGCGCATAGGAACCAATACCGGTTGCCGCGGTGCCACAGAATACCGGTGCAATCACCAGATCACGTACGCCCTGGCGGATGCCCGCAATCAGTTCCTCATCGGAGAACTCTTCGCCTGCAAAGTAGCGCTCCATCAGATCCTCGGACAGCTCTGCAATGTTTTCACACAGCGCCGCACGATGCTGGTCGATACGCTCAACCATGTTTTCCGGAATCGGGATTTCCACGCGCTTGGTGCCATCCATCTTGTATGCCTTGCGGATAACGCAGTCTACAACGCCGACGGTGTCACGGTTGCCCTCGAAGATCGGAACTACAATCGGGCATACCGAAACGCCGAACTGCTTTTGCAGCTTATGCAACGCACTGTAATAATCGGAATTCTCTTCATCAATCTTGGAAATGTAGAACATACGCGGCATCTGACGCTCAGAAACCTTTTTCCATGCCTTTTCGGTGCCGACGCCGGGACCGGACTTACCGGTTGCCACAATCAGCGCAGATTCCGAAACGCGCAGCGCATGCTTTACTTCGCTTTCAAAATCAAAGAAACCCGGGGTATCGAGCAGATTGATCTTGCAGTCATCCCAAACCACGGGAGCGACCGAAGTCGAAATCGTAAACTGACGCTTAATCTCCTCGGGATCATAATCACAAACTGTATTGCCTTCCGGCACCTTGCCCACGCGCTCGGTCGCGCCGGAGGTAAACAGCAGGCTCTCAATCAGGGAGGTCTTGCCGTCTCCGCCGTGTCCCATGACGCAGACATTTCTTAACTTATTCACCGGGTACGTTGCCATATTATACACTCTCCTGCTAGTTTTGTGCGAGAGCGTCCTGTGCAGAATGCCAAATCACGCATCTCTCTGTTCGTAATTATACACTATAGTTCCCCAAAATGCAAACACTATTTTTGTGAATCATGCCAACGAGGTCAAAAAAAGAGGAAATGCCGCGAAATTTCACAGCATTTCCTCCAAAGCTTTTCGTATCAATAGTTTCTGCGCCCCGTCAGCGAAATGACAAACACCGGCACATACCACAGCAGCAGATACAGCAGCACGTTCTTCGGCTCCACCGCCTCAGCCGCACCCTTAAAGGTCAGGTAGAACATGAGCAGCATGCCGCATACTCCCGCAATGGTGCCAATCAGCAGGTTCGAGCGCAGTGCGCTGACCAGCTTGCGCGCCGCCTGCTGCACAGTTACATACGGCATCGCGCCGTCCTTGGACAGGATTGCGCATACCCGATCCTTTGCCGTATAGCGCGGAGCAATAATCTCCGGAATGCGTGCCGGATCGACTGCATCAGTCATGCCGTGCTTCATTTCAAACATACTCTCCACCATCGCCGGAGAAATATTGAAATCCTGCGCGGCAATCACCGGGCGGATCTTAATCCGCTCCAGTGCATGAATTGCGCCGTAGGTCTGCGCGGTCGGATGATAGGCAAGCGAAATCAAGCCCGCAATCTGGCTGTTGATGACCACGTATACACCGTTTTCAATGTTGCTGGCATCCGACACGGGGAGACCCATTCTGGAGAGGAAGGATGCCGTGCCGACCAGCACGCTGTCCCCGCCGATATCCGCCGACATACCGCCCGATTCATAATGCACCACATTGGATGCGCGCACCGGACGACCGTACTGCTCCCGAAGTGACTCGCTCAGCACGCGACCGATCTCAAGCCCCTGCCCAGCAGTCACTGCGGATGCGTAAGCGAGCAGCTTTTCCGCCGAATAGCTGCCAAAGTTGCGAATCTCCTCCACCGTAATCGAGCCAGCAGGGAACAAATCCCCATCGCGGAGAACTGCTTCCTTCATCCGGCACAACCGGCCTGCCTGACGTGCAGAAGCCAGTGCCGCGCCTTCCGAAAGCAGCTTACGGGATACATTGCGGTACGGTGCGCCAAATGCGCACAGCACACCGAGCGGTGCAGAAATCGACAAAATTGCAGAAAGCGACCAGAAAAACTGGGTCGGTTTCCCGCATCCAAAGGATGCCACTGCGGCAAACACAATCGATGCCACAATCGCCAGCGGCGCATAAATGCGCTCAAAATAATCGATCTGATCCGGACGCTCCATCTCACGCAGGAAATCGGTCGTATCCGCCATGCGGCTCTTTACCACGCGGCGGGCATGGTCGCGCCCATCCTGATGGGCGTACACGCCGGTCGGTCGGTCGCCCAGTGTCGCAGCCTTATACGCGCGGTAGCGTCCGGACATGCGCGCCTTTTCCTCCTGCATCTGCGCAAACAGCAGAATGATGCTGACCGCACAGTACGGCAGCCATCCCGCCCACTTGAATGTAATGATGGTCATGCCATGAATCAGAGACGCAATGAGCGACAGCACCACGAGCGAGCTGCGGTCTGCTTTCAGCGTAAACAAATTATAGACGCCGGTCCCCACAATATCGAGCCCGGCAAACATGGAGACAAACTGCAAAAGCATGAGCGTCATGATGGCAAGGTACGGATGCTCTGCATATTGCAGCACCTCCGGCATGGGCAGCCCCATGCCGCCGCCCACCGTGATGTAAGTTGCAACCGCCCCAAGAATCAGTACAAAGATGCTGCGGCGCGCCAGATTTTTTGCGCGCCGCTTGCACACACGCTGCGCCTGATGCGGGTCGCGGATTTCGATTTCGTCCTCCTGATCGCGGGCGCGTTCTTCTTCCTTACGGCGCGCCTTTTCCAACTGTCTGCGTTCGCGGCGGCTGAGTTTTTCTTCTTTTTCGTCCTCTTCGGTCATGGCTGCCAAACGACGCGCCTTCTTTTCCGCCGTTTCGCGCAATGCTTGGTCGATTTCCCGCGGGTCTGTTCCCGGGATTCTCGGGATGCGCCCGCTGACCTGCGGCACACGGCCGGTTCCCTGCGGAATGCGTGCGGTCCCCTGCGGCACGCGCATCGTGCCCTGTGAAACCCGCGGCACTGCGCCGGTTTTCTGCGACGGGCGCTGACCGCTCTGAGGCGGCTGCACACTGCGCTGTGCGACACGCGCGGTTCCCTGTCCCTGCGGGCGGACAGCCGAACGCCCTTCACGGGTCGTCTGATCGACCACGCCGCTGACCTCAGCAATAATATCATTCAAATTATATCCGCCGGACGCTTTTTCCGGCTGCTGCTGTGCAGTCTGCTCGTTATTCGCAGCTTTTTTCGGCGGCTCCTCCGGCGGCACATCGCCGATCATCTTGCGAATCTCAGACAGTTCCTGCGTATCCATCAGTTTATCGTTCATGCCTGCTCTCCTCCTGTCCGACGGCGCACCGCTTCATACAGAAGCACCGCCGCTGCATTCGACGCATTCAGGGAATTGACTTTGCCGCGCATCGGAATGCTCACAATAAAATCACATTTTTCCCGCACCAGACGGCTGATGCCGCTGCCTTCCGAACCGATGACGAGCGCGGTCGCGCCTGCAAAATCGGCTTTGTAAAGATCCACCGTGCCATCGGCTTCTGCGCCGTAGACCCATACGCCGCGCGCCTTGAGTTCATCAAGCGCCGCAGCGAGATTGGTCGCCTTGTGCACCGGGATATGTTCCATCGCGCCCGCAGACGCCCGCGCAACTACCGCAGTCAGACCGACTGCGCGGCGCTTCGGAATAATCACGCCATGCGCGCCCGCCGCCTCTGCCGAGCGAAGGATTGCACCCAGATTATGCGGGTCCTCAATGCCGTCGCACACGACGAAGAGCGGTGCTTCGCCCTTTGCCTCAGCTGCGGCGAACAGCTCGTCCATGCTCGCATATTCATGCGCCGCCGCCTGCGCGATGACGCCCTGATGGTTTCCGGTACGGCTCATACCGTCCAGCTTGCGGCGGTCGCACTGGGTCACCGGTACGCCCGCTTCTTTTGCCAGCGCAATCACATCGCCCATGCGCCCGTGCGCGCCTTCCGCAACGAACAGCTTGTCTACCGCCCGTCCGGAACGCAGCAGTTCAGAAACCGCATTGCGTCCTTCGACCAGCGTGGTTTCGTCGCTTTCCTCTGCCGGCATCCGGCGGCGCGGCTTTTTTTCTCTATCGCTCATAACTTCAACTCCGTATTCCAATCAATATACCGATACAGAATATATTATATCATAACCTTCCCTGCGCATTCAATGCAGCGGAGTAAAAAAATCACATCTTGTCGGGAAATATCCGCATATGCAAAGCCGCGTCCGGTGCATTTTGTGCACCGGACGCGGCTCAAAACCGGCAGCGCCGGATCAGTCATTGAAGAACTTGTTGTGAATTGCCCGAACTGCCTTGTCGGAATCCTCTTCGTTAATCAGCACCGAAATCTTGATCTCCGAAGTCGAAATCATGCGGATATTGATGCCTGCGGAAGCGAGCGCCTCAAACATCTTGGCTGCAACGCCCGAGTTTGACGCCATGCCCGCGCCGACGATGGAAACCTTTGCGACCTCTGCATTGACTGAAATATCCTCAAAACCCAGGTTTTTCTGATTGTCATGCAGCACCTTGACCGCTTCGTCCACGCTGTTCTGCGGGATGGTAAAGGTGATCGACTTGCGATGGTCCTGACCAACCGACTGCAAAATGATATCTACGTTCACCTTGTGCTTAGCAAGCAGCGAGAATACGCGGAACGCAACGCCCGGCTCGTCGGGCAGGTTGATAACAGCAATACGGGCACAGTTATTATCACGGGCTACGCCGCTTACATTCATTTTCTCCATAACGGAATCCTCCTTGACTTTGGTACCCGGATTGCGGGTAAAGCTGGAGATAACCTCCAGATCAACATTGTATTTCTTCGCCATTTCGACCGAGCGATGATGCAGTACATTTGCGCCCAGACTGGCAAGTTCGAGCATTTCATCATAGGTAATCGAATCCAGTTTGCGTGCGTCCGGCACAATCCGCGGGTCCGCTGTATAAACGCCGTCTACATCCGTGTAGATCTGGCAGAGGTCCGCACCCAGCGACGCCGCAATCGCAACCGCCGTGGTATCCGAGCCGCCGCGGCCAAGGGTGGTGACGTCATCCTGCTTATTGATCCCCTGAAAACCTGCGACGATGACAATGCGGTTGCGATCCAGTTCGGAGCGGATGCGCTCGGCGGTAACCTTGCGGATGCGCGCCTCGGAATAGTTGATGTCGGTTTCGATGCCCGCCTGCCAACCGGTCAGCGAAATAACCGGATAACCGAGTTTCTGAATCGCCATGGCGAGCAGGGACATGGAAATCATCTCACCGGTGGACAGCAGGACATCCATCTCGCGCTTGGAAGGACGGCTGTTGATCTGTGCGGCTTTTTCGATGAGGTCGTCGGTTGTGTCGCCCTGTGCGGACACGACAACCACCACCTGATTGCCGTTTTTATAAGCCGAAGTGACGATATCCGCCACATTGAAAATGCGTTCGGTGTTGGCAACCGAGGTGCCGCCGAACTTCTGAACAATAAGACTCATATGCTTCGTTTTCCTCCTTGGATTCCCCTCCGGGGAACCGGGCATTCGCCCTTACAATGAATTCACTGAATTATACCTCGCTGACCACAGCGCCAACCTCGTCGCACACCAGACGAATGGGTTTCCAGTGCGGGAAGTGCTGCTCGCAGTACATCTGCGCGCGGGACAGGTAGGTCTTGTCGTGGGAATTCACGACTGCAATGATGGATGGACCCGCGCCCGAGATAAACGCGCCGAGCGCACCCATGGCTTTGGCTGCGTGCATGACCTCGCGCCCGTCTGGGATGAGGTCAAAACGATACGGCTGATGCAGGCAGTCGCCCACCGCCACGCCGAGGTTTTCCAGCTTGCCGGTTGTGAGGCTTCCCGCGAGCAGCGCCGCGCGCGCCAGATTAAAGACCGCGTCATGGTGGTCGATGGTTTTCGGCAGCGCCGCGCGCGCCTTTTCGGTGGACAGCTCAAAGTCCGGTATGAACGTGATGAAATCGACCTGCCCGTTCATCGGCACGCGGACGCTCCACACCTTGCCGTACTCAAGCAGCGCCACGCAGAAACCGCCCAGAATCGCCGGGGTCGAGTTGTCCGGATGCCCCTCGATGGACGCCGCAAGGTCAATGATATTCTCACGATCGAGCGGGTTGCCGAGCAGCGCATTTGCGCCCAGAATGCCCGCCACCGTGCATGCCGACGACGAGCCAAGCCCCCGCGTCTGCGGGATGGCGCAGTCCTCGATGATTTTCATGCCCGACAGTTTTTTGCCGCAGATGTCGTACACCTTTTTGGCGCACTGGTAAATGAGGTTGCTCTCATCGCACGGTACCGGCTCCCCGGAAACCTCCCGGATTTCAATGCGGTCGGATTCTTCCATTTGAATGATATTATATAAGTCGAGCGCGATGCCAATGGAATCATATCCAGAACCCATATTGGCGCTCGTCGCAGGAACTTTGACTTGAATCATAGCTTCCCCCAGAATCAAAATAAAACGTGCATATCCGAAAACCTGCACCTTCCGATTTTTCTTTTGCCCTTAGAGCACACGCATTTTGACTGCGCCGGCAAATTTTTCTTCCGCCTCCGCAGTGGTCATCGCATCGGTAAGCACCGCATCCTTGCCGTCCTCACGGACATACCAGCGGCTTTTCAGCGTGCCGATCGGGCGGAGCAGATCCTTGGAGCCGTCCCCCCACGAAATCGGGCGGCGCTTTTCCGCATGCTCGATTGCATCCAGCATATCGGCAACGACAGCCGAAGCGGTCGCAAGCTTGCCCGCGCCCTTGCCGTAGAACATGACGTCGCCGGTCGCGTTTCCGTCGACCATGATGGCATTGAACACATCTTCGACAGCCGCGAGCGGATGTCTCTTTTCAATCAGATGCGGCGCAACATAGGCGTAAGCCGTACCGTCCTCACAGCGCAGTGCACGACCGATCAGCTTAATCACATAGCCAAGTTTGTCAGCCTCTTCAACATCCTTCAGCGTGATCTTGGAAATTCCCTCGCAGGAAACCGCATTCGGGTCAAACTTATCGCCAAACGCCAAGTCAGACAGAATGCAGATCTTACGGCATGCGTCGTGTCCTTCGATGTCTGCGGTCGGGTCCTTTTCTGCATAGCCGTTTGCCTGTGCCTGCTTCAGTGCATCCTCAAAGGAAACGCCCTTCTGAATCATTTCGGTGAGAATATAGTTGGTTGTACCGTTCAGAATCCCGCGGATTTCATTGAACTCATTGGCAGCAAGGCACTGAATCATCGGACGGATAACCGGAATACCGCCGCCGACCGAAGCCTCGAACAGATAGTTGACATTCATTTCTTCGGCAATAGCGAGCAATTCTTCGCCCTTTGTTGCAACCAGTTCCTTGTTGGAGGTGCAAACGCTCTTTCCGGCTTTCAGGCAGCGCTTGGTGAACTCATACGCCGCACCGACGCCGCCCATTACCTCGGCAACCACGGTGACCTCCGGGTCGTTTTCAATGACCGAAAAATCGGAAACAAATTTATCGCCATACGGCAGATGTGAAAAATCCCGCAGGTCAAGCACATACTTGACTTCAACCGGCTCACCGACTGTTTTTGCAATTTTTGCCGCATTCATTTCAAATACTTCATACACCCCGGAACCGACCGTACCGTGTCCCAGAACTGCTACCTTTGCCATGATATTTCCTCCAAACTGTTAATTATTCACTGGCCAGAATGACCACGCGGAGCACGCCATCGAGCGCCTGCGCGCGTTCGATCAGCGATTCCACCGTACATCTCATCTCGGCAGTACGCGCCGCAATGGTGACCGCCGCCTGCCCGCCAATCGGGATCGACTGATTGATTGTCAGCACGTTCGCACCCACGCGGGCAAACAGGCCAAGAATGTTCGACAGCACGCCCGGCCGGTCGCTCAGCATGAGGTGAAAATTGATGGTACGGTTATGCGCCGCTTCATAAAACGGGCGAATGCCGTCTTTATATTTATAATATGCGCTGCGGGATAACCCGACGCTCTGCGCAGCCTCGCTTGCCGTCTTGACCTTCCCGGCATGAAGTGCGGCGTTTGCCTTTACAACCTTCCGGAAAACCTCGGGCAGAAGCGTGCGCTCAACAAGATAATATTTGGTATCTGTATCCATTTCTCCTGTCCTCCTGACAAGTACAGATGTCTTTCAAGCTTTATTATCGTACCATAGCTTTTCAAACAATGCAAGCATCATTTTGCTAAATTCAACGATTTTTCCATATATTCTTTATGCACTTTGCATCTCTCCCCACAATTTACTTTGTTTCTGCATCAATCCGCAATGTATCCGTTTAAATTATTCAAACTCCCTTTATCTATGGAACTTTTCTCATTTTTTGCAGTTTCGCACTTTATTCTTGTGCATTGATTAAAGATGTGATATAATGAACTAAATTTATGCGGCTGTGCGCGGGATCCTCCCGGGGGTCTCGCGCATTTTCCATGTTTGGTCTCCTCATGCGCCCAATACGCGGCGCACAGGATTCCGTACCGGAAGTTTCCGCATTTTCCGAGGGAGGAAAGAGAAAACTTATGAAAAACACCCCACAGAACGGAACCTTTTCCAGCAAGCTTGGCTTTATTCTTGCCGCGGTCGGTTCCGCCGTCGGCATGGGAAACATTTGGATGTTCCCCTATCGCACCGGTCAGTATGGCGGTGCGGCGTTCCTGATTCCCTACTGCCTGTTTGTTTTGCTGTTTGGCATCATCGGTCTGTCGGGTGAATTTGCCTTCGGCCGTCTGACTGGCACAGGTCCAATCGGGTCATATGACTATGCAATGCGCTCGCGCGGCAAAAAAGGCGGCAAAATTCTCGGCGCAATTCCGCTGTTTGGTTCGCTCGGCATTGCCATCGGCTATTCGGTAATTGTCGGCTGGGTTCTGCGCACGCTGTTCGGCTCTATGGTCGGCACACTGATGGACACCGAACCCGAAGCATTCTTTGCCCAGATGACCGGACCGTTCGGCAGCATCCCGTGGCATCTGGCAGTTGTTCTCATCACGATTGTGATTCTGATTGGCGGCATCTCGACCGGCATTGAAAAGGTCAATAAGTTCATGATGCCGACCTTTTTCGTTCTGTTTGTTATCATCGCGGTGCGCGTGGCATTTTTGCCCGGCGCAATGGAGGGTTATCAGTATCTGCTCGTCCCCGACTGGAGTTACCTTGCTAACCCCGATACTTGGATTATGGCGATGGGACAGGCATTCTTCTCGCTTTCTGTCACCGGTTCGGGTATGATTATCTACGGCTCCTACCTGAGCAAGAAGGAAAACATCCTGCATTCGGCGGGCGTTACCGCTCTGCTCGATACCTGTGCTGCAATGGTCGCAGGTTTTGCAATTATCCCTGCCGTATTTGCCTTTGGTCTTGACCCGGCTGCCGGTCCTCCGCTGATGTTCCATATCCTGCCGCGCGTATTCCAGCAGATGCCTGCCGGCCGGCTGTTCGCGGTACTGTTCTTTGTATCGGTCCTTTTTGCAGGCATCACTTCGCTGGCAAATATGTTTGAGGTATGTTCCGAGGCAGCACAGCGCCATCTCAAGCTTGCACGTCCCTATGCGGTATTGCTTGTCGGTGCAGCGGCATTTGCCGTAGGCTTGTTCATCGAAGAAGAGCCTAAGCTCGGCGCATGGATGGATGCCATCACAATCTATGTCGTACCGATCGGCGCGGTGCTCGGCGCTGCAATGATCTTCTGGGTGCTTGGCACAAAAGCAATCAAAAAAGAGCTGCAGCTCGGTCGTAGAAAATCGATCGGCAAGGCATTCGACTTTTTCGCCAAGTATGTCTATGTTCCGCTTGCGGCGGCTGTCGTAATTCTCGGCATCATCAAGGGCGGCATCGGCTAAAATCTTTCAGCACATAAAAAGCGATTCAAAACAATATCGCTCAGATAACCCAAAAGCCAGCCGTTCGGGAATAAAACGCAGTGTTTTGTTCCTGAATGGCTGGCTTTTTGTGTTCTACAATTTAGCCGGTGCTTGCTTCCAATCAAATTGTATGTTACCATTGGCGATAGTGGATTTGAACCATTGAAAGCCAAGGGAGGTAATTAAAAAAAATGATTAAAACCAAAATAGAAATAACTCCAAAAGAAGAATCTGCATTAAGAGAAATTATGATGGCTAGTCCTGTAAATGCAAGGAAAAGGAAACGTGTTCGGATAATTAGCGCGATCATATCCATTATTATGGTCATCTATACCATAATTTCTTTTTCAATTCATGCATATGAAAACTTATTGTTGGGATTTACATTTACTATATTTTTTGCGTGGGCAGCAATCGGTGGTGTTGTTTTTTGGCAAAATTTTATTTATAAAAAAATGCAAAACAAACTAGACAGTAAATTGAAATCAGGATTTCGAGAATATAACTTTGATGTCGATGGGGTTACCATATCATCAGAATTCGGTTGTGGCTTAAACAAGTGGGAAGCTTTTAAATGTTGGGGCATATTTAAGGAATATATTTATTTGCGGAAAATCGACAATCAAATGATACTTGTGAAAAAAAGTAATTTGTCAAAAGAGGATTATGAAACACTACTGTCACTTTTGAACTCTTATCTTACGCAGGAGAAATTATCTTAATGTTAATGCTTTGAAAATGCATCTATACCTTAGTTTCTCAAAGAAATCTGCAATATTTTTTCAACTGCTGTGTGAAACCACAGTCTTTTCTTCGACAAAAAGTACCCACCCTATTTTGAATGGGATGGGTACTTTTTTATTCTTCCAAGAGGAAAAGCTCCTCCACCGTGGTTTTTAGCAGCCGCGCCACGCGCATCGCAAGCACCAACGAAGGGTCATATTTATCATTTTCCATGGCGACCACCGTCTGGCGGCTCACACCGAGCATCTGCGCCAAATCTTCCTGCCGCAGTCCGCGCGCACGGCGCAGTTCTCTAATTTTATTCTTCATTCGCCTTACACCGCAAGTACAGCGGCAGTAATCAGCATGCCGACCGCTGCTGCACCCAAGCCGAACGCCAAAGCCCACAGCAGCGTTTTCCAAATTGGGTAGGCGTCATATTCTTCATCCCCGCGCGTTTTGCGCCAGCGCAGCACCAGCGTTGCAATCCCCTGGGTCAGGATGCCCGCAAGCAGCGCAAGGTTGGAGAGCGGCAGAGATTCCTTTCGCACAAAGACCTCGTAAAAATTGATGCCAAGCAGGGTAAACAGCACAACATTGTATGCAATCCCGATTGCCTGATATCCAATCTGGCGCTCCATCTCGTCTGCCTGCCGGACAATGCCAAGCCGGTCAGCAAGGCGGGACGCACGCAGCGAACCGCTTTTTGCCGTCCAAATCGCAAAGGCAAGTGTGCCAATGAGTACGACAAAAGGCAGTGCCATCAAAATCAGCATTTTTACCTTCATTCCGCATCCTCCTCATCGCTGAAATGTCAAGTTCTTTTTACATTTCCATCATACCGCTGCCCCGCCAAAATGTCAAGAGTGTTTTACATTCCGGGCATAAAAAAACTCCATGGCTTTCCATGGAGTTTTTTATTTAGTTAGACGCCTGTTCCTCAGACGTGTCCTTGGAATCACTCTCCGCAGATGGGGTTTCCATCACCGGCGCTTCATCGTCCACACCCGCAGGAACCTGCTTCAGTTCTTCTGCAGTTGCCGCGGTTTCGATCTTATCCGGCACAGTCTCGCCGTTAAAGACCTTAACGAAGGTCTCGCCGTCCATGGTTTCATTGCGCAGCAGATACTCGGCAACGTCGTGCAGCTGCCGATCTTTTTCGGTCAAAATCTGCACACAGCGGTTGTATGCGTCATCGATGATGCGGTGCACCTCGGCGTCAATCTCCGCTGCCTTATTTTCCGAATAGCTGTGGGTCGCACCGAAGTCGCGGCCGAGGAATACCTCGCCGTCTCCGCCGTAGTCGATGGTGCCGATCTTATCGCTCATGCCGTAGTTGACAACCATGGCGCGTGCCATCGCAGTCGCCTGACGGATATCGCCCGACGCACCGGTTGTAATCTCGTCAAAGATCAGCTTTTCGGCGACACGACCACCGAGTGCAGTCACAATGCTGTCCTCAAAGTAGCTCTTGGTCTCCAGACCGCCTTCTTCCTGCGGACGCCACATAGTAAAGCCGCCTGCGCCGCCGCGCGGGATGATGGTGATATAGTGAATTGGGTCAAGCGTGCCGAGCGCATGATGCGCCACCGCATGTCCCGCTTCGTGATATGCCACAATGCGCTTTTTCTTTTCGCTGACCACGCGGCTCTTCTTCTCGGGACCCATCTCAACCTTGAGCAGAGCTTCCTCGATTTCATAGTTGGTAATCAGCTTTTTGTTGCGGCGCGCCGCAAGCAGCGCTGCCTCATTGAGCAGGTTTTCCAGATCTGCGCCAGTCATGCCGACCGTACCCTTTGCGATGGAATCAAAATCGACATCGGGATCAAACTGCTTGTTGCGTGCATGGACGCGCAGGATCTGCTCACGTCCCTTGACATCCGGCGCACCGACATAGACCTGACGGTCAAAGCGACCCGGACGCAGCAGCGCACGGTCGAGAATATCCGGGCGGTTGGTTGCCGCGATGATGATGACACCCTCGTTTGCACCGAAACCGTCCATCTCAACGAGCAGCTGGTTGAGCGTCTGCTCGCGTTCGTCGTGACCGCCGCCGAGGCCTGCGCCGCGCTGACGACCAACCGCGTCAATCTCGTCGATAAAGACAATCGCAGGCGCGTTCTTCTTTGCCTGCTCAAACAGGTCGCGCACGCGCGATGCGCCCACGCCGACGTACAGCTCTACGAAATCCGAACCCGAAATCGACAGGAACGGAACACCAGCCTCACCCGCGACTGCCTTGGCGATCAGGGTTTTACCGGTACCCGGAGGTCCGACGAGCAGCACGCCCTTGGGGATACGCGCACCCAAATCGACAAACTTCTTCGGATTCTTCAAAAACTCGACAATCTCCTGAAGTTCTGCCTTTTCTTCATCCGCACCTGCAACATCGTTAAATGTCACTTTGCGCTTATCGTCCTGCGCAAGCTTGGCACGTGCACGGCCGAACTGCATCGGTCCGCGTCCGCCGCCATCCTGCTTGTTCATCATAAAGTACCAGAACAGACCCATCAGTACAATAATGATGAGATACGGCACCAGATTGACCCACCACGGAATCTCACGAGTGGTAAAATCATACTCCTTGAGCGTGCCGTTTTTCTGCTGTTCCTGAATCACCGGACCAAGCTCGGAACGGAACCAGTCCACACTGGACAGCGTATACTGGAACTTTTCTCCGCTTTTGAGTTCGGCGTGCAGGACGTTGTCGTCCACCGAGAATTTGGTGACCTCACCATCCTCAAAATATTCGACAACATCGGAATACGTAAGTGCTGGGGTCTTTTGATCCTGACTGAGCGCCGCAGTCGCTGCCGCGAGCAGCACAAGCAAAATCAAAAGATAAAGGCCAAAGCCTTTCATTTTACCTTTCAATACAGGGACACCTTCCTTTTTCTCCGCCCCGGTTCCGGCTTATCCGCCGTAGACCTCGGGCTTTAAAATGCCGATATACGGCAAATTGCGGTATTTCTCCGCATAATCAAGGCCGTAACCTACGACAAACTCGTCGGGGATTTCAAAGCCCAGATAATCAATCGGAACCTCCACCTTATGGCGCTCCGGCTTGGAAAGCAGGGTGCACAGGCGGATGGAGTTTGCACCGCGCGCATTGAGCACCTTCATCAGGTAGCTAAGCGTCACGCCGCTGTCGAGGATATCCTCAACGATAATGAGATCACGGCCTTCGATCTTCTGACCGATGTCCTTGATGATCTGCACCTCGCCGCTGGTCTTGGTGCCCTGCCCATAGCTGGATACCACCATGAAATCCACATTGCACGGCGTGTCGATATGGCGCGTCAGGTCTGCCATGAACACATAGCTGCCCTTGAGCACGCTGACAACAAGCGGATTCTTGCCCGCGTAATCAGCTGTGATGCGCGCGCCAAGCTCCGCAACCTTTTCTGCGAGCTGCTCTTCTGAAAACAGAATTTCTTTAATATCGTTTTTCATCTCACATTACCCCTCGAATCGAATCTCAAAGATGCCGCCCTGTCCCGGGCAGCGGCTGATGTCCGTTCCAACCGACTGCACTGCAATCACACCGTTTTGATCGGCGAGTACCGCAAGTGTCCCGCGCTGCGGCGCCGGAATTTTTTTGTCGATCAGAATTTTTTTCAGTGGTCTGCTTCCGCCGTGCCTATTCAGCCGCAGACGGTCTCCCGTGCGGCGGGTGCGCAGAACGAAAGTAGGTATGTCTATTGTATCACAACCGACGTAAAAAGTATTGAATGAATTGTAAAAAACCTGATTTTTTTGCACGGGACGCACGGTCACACGCGCCGCGCCCGCACCAAGCCTGCCATCAAACGGAATCCTGACCGGAATCTGCTCGAAATCTGCCGGTTTCTGCTTCTTTTCCACCCGGAGCAGGTCATACTCCCGGCGTGCGGCAAACCCGGCAGGCAAATCTATCTGTGCAGACGGATTCGGATTGCGAAGCAGCGCCTCGAGCGCCGCCACATGGCGCGCAGTAAAGTCCCGCGCCGGCATGCCGCTCTGTTGGCAGGCAATGCGAAGCGCCCGCGTCCGAAGCGCCGGATGCGCATCTGCAAGCAGCTCTGCTCTCCATCCTCCATCCTGCGCCGCCTGTGACAGCAGCGCCTGCGCCTGTTCCTCGAGATAATCCCGGTCAGTGCGCAGCCGCGCAGTGAGTGCCGATACAGTCTCCGCCGCCTGCGGATTGAGCGCGCGCAGCACTGGCACTACCTCCTGCCGGATACGGTTGCGCGTATAGGCAGGCTGCAAATTGGTGCTGTCGGTGACAAATTCCTGTCCTCTGGACGCGAGAAAGGCTTCCACTTCCTCCCGTGTGCACGCAATGAGCGGCCGCACAATCCCCTCCCGCACAGGCGGGATACCGCACAGTCCGTCCAGTCCGGAGCCGCGTGCCAGATGAAACAGCACCGTCTCCAGATTGTCGTCCGCGGTATGCGCCGTCGCAGTCTTGCGCCCGTCCGCAATCTCCGCAAAAAAAGCGTACCGCAGATTGCGCGCCGCAGTTTCAACGCTCTCGTGCACTTTGCGTGCATATGCCGCCGCATCTGCATGCCGCACGGTCAGCGCAATGCCAAGCTTTGCGCACAAGCTGCGGCAAAACTGCTCGTCCCGATCTGCCTCCGCGCCGCGCAAACCATGATGCAGATGGCACGCGGATACCGGAATCCCCAATTCTGTGAGCGCGAGCAGCAGTGCAACCGAATCCGCGCCGCCCGACAGCGCGGCAAGTACCGGTTCATTTGTCTCCAACATGTGGTGGGCTTCCATGGTCTGCCGCACCTTTTGCACAAATTTATCCATGGACGCGGTCCTGGCTTGAGAAGGTGGTATACTGACCAATCCATTGCAGGTGGACCGAACCGGTTGCGCCGTGACGGTTCTTCGCAATGATGATTTCCGCGACGTTTTTGTCCTCGCTGTCCTCATTGTAGTAGTCGTCGCGGTAAATGAACATAACAATGTCGGCATCCTGCTCGATTGCGCCCGATTCACGCAGGTCGGAAAGCATCGGCTTTTTGTCCGCACGCTGCTCTGCCGCACGCGACAGCTGTGACAGGCACACAACCGGCACATTCAGTTCCTTTGCCATAATTTTAAGCGAACGGGAAATCTCTGCGACTTCCTGCGTGCGGTTGTCGCTCTTGCGGCCGCCCGACTGCATGAGCTGCAAGTAGTCGATGACAATCAGCCCCAGCCCTTCGCCCAAACGCCGGCACTTCGCCTTGATTTCAGCTACCGTAATTGCCGGATTATCGTCCACGTAAATACGGGTTTTCGCAAGTACATTGGTCGCACGCGCAATTTTAATCCAGTCATCCTCTGCCAGATTGCCAGTTTTCAGTTTTTGAGACTCAATCAGCGCCTCGCTTGCCAGAAAGCGGGAGGCAAGCTGATCTTTGCTCATTTCAAGCTGAAACACTACGACATCTTTTTTGCTTGACTTTGCGGCATTGAGCGCAATGTTGAGCGCAAATGCCGTCTTACCCATACCAGGGCGTGCCGCAACCAGAATCAGGTCGGACTTGTTCAGTCCGGTGAGCGCATGGTCAAGGTCACGGAACCCGGTCGAGATGCCCGGAATATCGCTGTCCGACCGGCTGCGCTCGTCAAGCTGTGCATACAAATCCATGATGACGCTCTTGATATGGCTGAGCCCCTTGATCTCGCGTCCCTGCCGCACATTATAAATCTTCTGCTCGGCAAGCTCTGCGATATCCGCGGCAGTGCCGCCGCCTTCAAACGCCAGCTTCTCAATCTCCGCGCCCGCAGCCGCAATCGCACGCAGCATGCTCTTGTCCCGCACAATGGCGGCGTATTCCTGTACACCCGCCGCAGTCGGCGTGACGTCCATCAGCTGCATCAGATAAGCACGTCCGCCTGCATCATCATACAGCCCCGCACTTTTCAGTTGATCGAGCACGGTTACCGCATCAATCCGCATGGCGTTGTTGAACATCGAATAAACGGTTTCAAAGATACGCCGGTTTTCTTCGGTATAAAAGTCATCCGGCCGGAGCTGCTCGATGACCACCGGGATACACTCCGGGTCGATCAGCATCGAGCCGATGACCGCCTGCTCTGCCTCCGCGCTCTGCGGAAGCTGACGTGCCAGCAGCTCATCCATACGCGTCCCTCCTTATTCAAAAGAAGAATGGGCGGAAAACTTTCGCCCATTCGATGGATTCTGTTATGCTTCGACAACCTGAACGTGGATTTCGCCGGCAATCTCGGTGTACAGCTTCGCCTTAACATTGTAAGTGCCGAACGCCTTGATCTGCTCATCGAGCACAATCTTGTTCTTTGCAATCTCAATGCCGTGCTGCGCCTTGAGCGCTTCCGAAATTTCCTTTGCAGTGACCGCGCCGAACAGACGGCCGCCTGCGCCGCCCTTTGCCTTGATCTCCACCTTGAGTTCTTTGAGTTTCGCTGCAATATCACGCGCATTCTGCTGCTCGAGCGCAATGCGGCGTGCATGTGCCTCGTCTGCCTGACGCTTGAGGTTCAGGTTGTCCGCAGTTGCAAGTTCCGCAAGACCGCGCGGCATCAGGAAATTGCGACCATATCCTTCGCTGACCTCAATGAGATCTCCCTTTTTGCCCTTGCCCTTTACATCTGCCTTTAAAATTACTTTCATCGCTGATTTCCTCCAAAAATAATCACTCGCTGCGCAAACGCGCATTATGTTTTATCCGACCGGTCGTTTTCCGCCAGATATTCACTAACTGCATCCAAAACACGCGGCTCTGCCTCTTCCACCGCGACGCCGCGCAGCTGCGCGCCCGCCGAGGTGATATTGCCGCCGCCGCCCAGTTTTTCCATGATGATCTGTACGTTAATCTGCCCCAAAGAGCGGGCGGATACGATGGTATCCTCTCCCTGCCGGAACGCTACGACGCTCGCACGCACGCCGATGATATTGAGCAGTGCATCTGCCGCCTGCGCTGCAAGCGCACGGTCGGGGATTTCTTCCTCCGAAACTGCCAAAATCACACCGCCGCCGCAGTCACGCGCCGCCGAAATGATCTTCTGGCACATCATGTATTCCTGGAATGTGGATTGGAAAAGCTTCTTCACTTCGACCATTTCGGCGCCTGCGCGCTTCAAATATGCCGCAGCCTCAAAGGTGCGCACACCGGTCTTAATTGAAAAGCCCTTGGTATCCAGATAGATACCCGCAAGCAGGCACTCTGCCTCCTCGCGCTGAATCTCGCTGGTCTGCACCATGTACTGCAAAAGCTCGCTCACCAACTCGGATGCCGAGGACGCATACGGCTCGTGCAGGTTTAGGGCAAAGTTCTCGATGTAGCTCGCCGCACGGCGATGATGGTCCACGACTGCCACCTTATTGATGGATTCCAGAAGCGGCGGGGATTCGACATAGTCCGGCCGGTTGGTGTCTACAATAATCAGCAGCGTATTGTAGTCGCACGAAACCATCGCTTCGTCCGGTTCGATGAACAGTCCGCTGTTTCCTTCGACTGCCTCGATCCTGTCGATCAGTTCCTTCGCCAGCGTGCGGTCTTTGCGCACAACGATATGCACCGGCTTGCCATGAACCCGCACCGCGCATGCCATACCGACCGCAGCGCCGACCGAATCCATATCGCTCGACTGATGCCCCATAATCATGACCTGCGAAGAGTCGCGGATGAGCTGCATCAGCGCATTTGCAACCACGCGGGACTTGACCTTGGTTCGTTTCTCCAGTTCCTTGGACAGACCGCCAAAGAACTCGAAATTGTACTTGGTCTTGATGACCGCCTGATCGCCGCCGCGCGAAAGCGCCATATCGAGCGCAACACAGGCGAAGCGGTAGCATTCCGAGAACGTTTCGCCCTCCTTGCCGATGCCGATGGACAGTGTAGCGACCACGCCTGAGCGGCTTTGAATCGAGCGGACATCGTCGAGTACGCTGAACTTCTTCGCCGCTAGTTTGCTGAGATCTCCGCTTTCCAGCACAAAAATGTATTTATCACGATCAAACTTGCGCAGCAGCGAACGGCTGTCCTCTGCCCACTGCGCAATTTTACGGTCAATTTCCGCAAGGATGCTCGACTTTTCCGAGTCGGTTGCGTTTTTGGTCAGCTCCTCATAGTTGTCAATCGAAATGATGGACACAATCGGGCGGCTGAGCGTATAGCGGTCGCGGCAGTGGATGTACTCGGTGCACGGCACAAAGTACAGCACCAGCAGCACCTCGTCCACGTCCTTCTCGGTCATCAGGCTGCCGTAAACCCAGAAAAAGCGCTGATCGATTTGGAGCTCTCCCGGATACTGCCCCTTTCCTTCTGCCAGCCAGTGGGTATCAAAATCCGGCGCAAGTTCACGGAAGCTTGTATTGGGCGCACAGTCCCAATGTCCGGTTGCCTCGCAAAATGCATCGTTTGTCCATAAAATATCATTCGTGGACGCACGCACAATAATCGTAGGCAGCGGGAAGTCAATGATGGACGACCGCGAACTATGTCCGGCATCTAGCGTCACACCCTGTAAATAGACCATCATCTCCCGGCGGCGGCGTTTTTCCCGCTCTCGGTAGACGACATACATACATGCGCAGACAGCCACACCAATCGCAGCCATCACGGGGGAAACATAGGCACAGGACAGCGCAAACAGCAGAAAAATCGCAAAATAAAAGTGATATCCCGGCTGTATCAATCTTTTGAGCTTCTTGTCCAAAAGGCCCGCACCTCCTATACAGACAAATTTACATGATACAGTATAACATTTCGCCCCCCTTTACGCAAGCGCATTGTGCGAAAGCACGTCTGATTCTTTGCTTGCGCACATCCTAGAGTTTGTGGTATGTTAAAAGCATCAATCCCAAGGAGGACGCAAACATGCAGTTTCGTTTTGCACACAACAATTTCAACGTCCGCGATCTGGATCGCTCTCTAACCTTTTATGCGGAGTCGCTCGGTCTGACCGAATCCCGCCGCATCGAAGCGCCGGACGGCTCTTTCATCATCGTCTATCTGACCGACGGCGTGACCGAACATTTGCTTGAACTGACTTGGCTGCGCGACTGGGATCGCGCTTACAACCTCGGCGACAATGAATTCCACCTTGCGCTGCGCGTGGATGATTTTGCCGCTGCCCATGCAAAGCATCAGGAAATGGGCTGTATCTGCTTTGAAAATGAAGCAATGGGCATCTATTTTATCAGTGATCCGGACAACTACTGGATTGAAATTATTCCGGCATCCATGTAAACGCAGACGGCGCCTCCGTGCAGGGGCGCCGTTCTTTTTGCAAAAGTGTAACCAAACTTTTGGTTTACAAATCACATCTTCTGTGATATAATATGCAAAGCTCTTTTATACCCTTTTCTGAATTATTATCAAGGAGGCTTAATTGTGCATAAAAAACGTATTTTTGCGGCTCTTTTAGCCGCTGTTGCCCTGTGTTCTGCGTTTATCTACGCATCGGCAGCCGATGTCGTCCAAAAGGACGGTCTGGTCTATATTCCTGACCATTCTGTATTTTTTGCCGACGTTGACGAGCACTATGCGTGGGCAGTTCAGCCGGTCGATTATCTTGCGAACCACAAGGTAATCAGCGGCACGGCAGATTGTGTGTACAGTCCGGAACGTGCGCTCAGCCGCGCAGATTTTGTCACCATGCTTACCCGCGCGTATGATATGAACGATTATGTCGGCGGCGGCAGCTTTTCCGATGTGCCGGACGGCGCATATTACAGTGATGCGGTCAGCGCAACCAAAAATCTCGGCATTGTTTCGGGGGACGGCAGCGGGAAATTCAATCCCAAAAGCGCCCTGACCCGTCAGGATGCCATGGTCATGATGCGCCGCACGCTGGACAAAACCGGCCTGAAGTTTGCCGAAGGCAGCCTGTCTGCGTTTTCCGATGCAAAAACGGTTTCTGCCTATGCGCAGAACGATGTTGCAGCGCTTGCGAAAGCCGGCATCATCAGCGGCGCAAACGGCAAGGTAAGCCCGAAGAATTCGGTCACCCGTGCGGAAATGGCGGTCATGCTGTACCGCGCGATGATGCTCCAGCCGGACGAAACGGGTGCTCCGGTCTACACCCCGCATTCAAATGTGGTCAACCTCTGCATCGGCGAATCCTTCTATCCCAATGTCACAGTAGAAAACGCCGAAGCGGGTCAGACTTTCTCCGGGCTTTACACCTGTGAAACCATGCGCGGCGAGGGGGAGGACTTCACAGTTTCTCTCGGCGCATCCCGCAAGACCGATCAGACCATTGTCTGGAAAGATGGGATTCTTTCGGTCAACGGTGAAACCGTTTCGGTTTCCGAAAACTGCGCTGCGATTTCGCTCAGCCCCTACGGACTGATTTCGGGCGGTCTGGTTTCGACCGGCAGCACCTACAAATCCGCAGCCGTTTCTCTTGTGGACGGCGTAGTGACAGCAGTCTACTATGCAAAGTAAAAAAAGAGCTGGCGCGATGCCAGCTCTTTTTTTCATGTCTTTTTGCGGAAAACCCAGAGGGAGACGCCAAGAATCAGCACCACGATGCCGCCTGACGCATACAGGCAGACCGGATGCCCATTTTTCCACCCGCTGTTCCAATCCTGCGGACGCAAGGCATCCTCCATATATTCTGCCGCTGCGGCATAAAAATCCGCCGCGGAATAAACAGACTGATCCTGCACACCCCAGAACTCCGGAGAAGCGGTATAGGGGAGGATTCCAATTTCCCCATTTTGCAAAGCTGTGATAAAAATTGAGCCTTCATTTAGAATCCCGTAAATCCGCAGCTCTTCATACGCTGTAAACCCACTTTCTTGCAAAATCTGTTGAACCGTCTGCGGCTCAAAAACAAAATCGTACTGCGGCGATGCCGTTGTATGGATGCTGTACCCGGACTCTGCCGTCACCGCATCCAGCGGCTCCATCACCATGGCAACGGTTTTCTCTCCTCCCTCCCGCGCAGCGGGAATCATCCAATTCGCCTGTTCTGCCGGAATTTCTGTCCACTCACCCTGTGCCGCAGCCGTTAAAAAGGTTTTCCACGCCTCCATTTCGACATATGGAATGCGAACTGCTTTCTCAAAATCCAGTGCAAATTCCTGTGTTCCTCCTGCGCGCAGCATTTCTTCCAGATATCCCTGGCCCGCCGTCAAATCTCCATCCATCTTTTCTTCCCGAAAATCATAGGCAGATGCCTGCGCACACAGAAAAGAAGCCGCCGCAGCGCAGCAGATCAGCCGTTTCCTCCAATGCCTTTTCATAGAGAGGCCCTCCTCTAGCGCGAAAATCGTCCGATTGCCTGTTTTTCTTTCTTTTAAGATAGCATTATTTCCTTTTGCTGCCCACTGGAATTTTCAACAAAATTCCTCCTGTATTTTCTCCCCCTCATCCAAGACATTTGGATATGAAAAAATCCCCATCCGACCGGATGGGGATTTTGTTGTATGCTAGAATCAGCCAACTGCGTTGAGCTTCAGAGTCATTGCGCTCTTCTTGTTGGAGGCAGCATTCTTATGCATAAGATGCTTTGCAGCAGCCTTATCCACAGCCTTAACGGCAGCCTTGTAAGCAGCCTCAGCCGCGGCCTTGTCACCGCTGACGATCGCCGCGTCAAACTTCTTGAGAACGGTCTTCAGTGCAGACTTGGCAGCCTGATTGTTCAGAGCCTTTACCTTTGTAACCTTTACACGCTTCTTTGCAGACTTGATATTCGGCATTCCGATCCACCTCCTTGCTCTTAGCTAGTCATCAGTATTTATAATATTACCATCACTCCGCAAAAAAAGCAAGCATTATTTTTAACTTTTTGTAATAATTCTTGTACTGCGCTCAAACACTGTGAAAAAGGAGCTGATTTTGATGTCTTACCCCAATTCTTCCCTTTTTCGCACCGATCTTGCGCTTGAATCTTTGGAAATGAATCGGCGAGAAGCCCGCATTGCAGACGCGCTCCCCGGTATTGAAAGCCGCGAAACCCAGATAGAGGGATTTTCGGTCACCACGGTTCAGGTTGTCAATCAAACCGGCGCGCAAACGCTCGGGAAGCCGGTCGGAGTCTATGAAACACTCTTTCTGGACGGTTTGATGCGCCGCGAAGAGGATGCGTTCCCCCGTGCATGCCGCGCACTCGGCTCTCTGGTGCGTTCCCTGCTCCCCCAAGCCGCCGATGCTCCCGTGCTCGTTGCGGGGCTCGGCAACCGGCAAATTACGCCGGATGCCGTCGGTCCGCGCGCCGCAGACTATGTCATTGCAACCCGTCATCTCACCACACATGAACCTGCCCTATTCGCTTCATGGCGCGCGGTATCGGCTGCCGCCCCCGGCGTACTCGGGCAAACCGGTGTCGAAACCGGTGAAATGCTTGCAGGATTGGTGGATACCATCCAGCCTGCGGCAGTCATCGCAGTGGACGCACTCGCAGCCGGCAGCCTGTCCCGCCTGACCCGCACGGTGCAAATTTCAGATGCAGGCATTGTGCCCGGCTCCGGGGTGGAAAATGCCCGCACGGCGCTCAACCAGGAAACCCTTGGCGTACCGGTGATCGCAGTCGGCGTTCCAACCGTGGTAGACGGCGCGACACTCGCCCACGAGCTTGCGCGCACCTCCGGTCTGTCGCATGATGCGCTGCACGCACCGGCGCATCCCATGATCGTCACCACGCGCGATATCGACCGCGAGGTAAGCGACCTGTCGCGTCTGATCGGATATGCACTCAATCTGGCGCTCCAGCCCGGTCTTTCTCTGGAAGAAATCGACCTTTATCTGTCATAACTGCATTCCGTCTGCCATACAATAGAAACATTCCAAAACAAGGGGGCGACTTATGAAACGACATCCCGCACGCCGCGGCAGACCGCCGCGCAGCGGCGTTGCCGCCCCTGCGTTTGTATGCCTGCTGCTCGCAGCCGTATTTCTATTGGGCAGCAAGGCAGGCGGCGATGATTTTGCGCGGCAGGCGCTCAGCGCGCTTGCCCAAAACGAACGGTTTGTATTGGGCGCACTTGCGCTCGAAACCGGTCAGATTCCGACAGAACAGAGCGTACATAGCCCGCATACCGCAGCCGCAGGGCGCGCGCAGCCACCGACCGACGAAGATCTTGCCGAACAGGAAACCGCCATGGAAAATGCGGTGCCGGAACCGGCACCGCCCGCAGCGCCTGCCGCACCCGCCGCGGTCACGGTCGGCAATCTATCCGGTCTGGAATTCGACCTAGACGCCATGCTTGCCTCTCCCAAACGGCTGACCGCCAAGCAAAACGGTCCGCAGGTACTCATCTATCACACCCATGCGACCGAAGCATACACCCCGTCAGGCAGCGACACCTACAAGCCCTCGGGCGACATGCGCACAACCGACACCAATCAGAATGTCGTGCGGGTCGGGACCGAACTCTGCAAGGTGCTCGAAGCGCGCGGCATTGAAACCGTACACCTGACTGAACTGTATGACTATCCGGCTTACAATGGCTCCTATGGCCGTTCGCTCGCCGCGGTGCAGGCAGCGCTCAAAAAATATCCCACCGTGCAAATGACCATTGACGTCCACCGGGACGCAATTTTAGACGAGGACGGCACCAAACACAAGGTATCCGCTGAAATCGGCGGCAAAACTGTCGCGCGGCTCATGCTTGTCATGGGGACCAACGCAAGCGGTCTGGCATTCGACGACTGGAAAACCCATCTCAATTACGCGGTGACCCTGCAATCGGCGCTGAACGCCGACCATCCCGGTCTGATGCGTTCCATCAATCTGCGCAAGCAGCGCTTCAACCTGCACCTGACCCCCGGTTCCATGCTGCTCGAAGTCGGCGCTTCCGGCAATACGCTGGCAGAAGCCATCGCTGCGGTGCAGCTATTCGGCAGCACGCTGGCAGACGAGCTCGGCGTTCCGTAAATTTTCCTCCTTTTACTTCCGCGCATAAGCGGACGCTCCTTTGGAGAAACTGTTTTCCAAAGGAGCGATTTTTTATGTCTGCACTCAAACTCACGCGTTCGCTTGCGGAAAACCTCGCCGCCATGCGCGCGCTTTTTGAAAACGACAACACGTTTGTCTCGCGGGAAACCCGCAGCCCAGCCGGGCTGCACTGCGCCGTGTTCTTTTTTGACGGCATGGTAAACAATCTCGCAATCAACCAGAGCATCATCCGCCCGCTTGTCGCATCTGACCGCAAATCCGCAGATGCCGGCCTGCTCGCGCACACCATCATTCAAATCAACGACAGCCGCGTCGAGCCGGACCCGGACGCCATGCTCTCCTCCCTGCTCTACGGCGACACGGTCATCCTGACTGAGGGCGATGCGCGTCCGGTTGTGGTCAATACCAAGGGTTTTTCCCTGCGCACCGCCTCCGAGCCGGAAAACGAGCGCGTGCTGCGCGGTCCGCGCGAGGGATTTACCGAAGCGTTTATGCCCAACCTTGCGCTCATCCGGCGCAGAGTAAACGACCCCCGCCTGAAATTCTCTTTTTCCCGCATGGCGGGACGGACGCACACCGTGGTGTGTTTATGCTGGCTTGAAGGCGTAACCGACCCCGCGCTGGTGCGCGAAGCGCGCCGCCGTCTGGATACCTATGCGCTCGATGGCATTCTGGACGCCAATTACCTCGCAGAATGGATTCGGGACGCGCGCCGCTCCCCTTTTCCGACGCTCGGCACAACCGAACGCCCCGACGTCGTAGTCGCACGGCTGCTCGAGGGCAGGCTTGCCATCCTCACCGACGGCACGCCGGTCGCATTGACTGCGCCCTGCGTCCTACAGGAATGCTTACAGTCAAATGATGATTATTACCTTCCAGTCACTCAGGCAGGGCTCGCGCGCGCACTGCGCTCAATCGGCATTCTTTTGTCCATGATTGTCCCTGCGCTCTATCTCGCCCTGCTTTACCACCATGCCGAACTGCTGCCCACACGCATGCTGCTCGCTATCACCGCCGCGCAAAAAGGCGTCCCGCTCCCGCCGCTTTGGGAAACCCTTGTGCTGCTGATTGTATTTGAAATCCTCAAGGAAGCAAGCGCACGCACCCCAGGCGTCATCGGTTCCACCATGTCAATCGTCGGCGGTCTGGTGCTCGGGCAATCCGCCGTATCCGCGCGCCTGATCTCAGCGCCCGCTGTCATCATTGTCGCAGCAGCAGCCGTCACCGGTCTGGCCGCACCCAAACTGCAAGCCGCCGCACTGATGATGCGGTTTGCGCTCCTCTTCTGCGGTGCAGCATTCGGACTGTACGGATTGCTGTTCGGACTTGCACTCATGCTGCTGCACCTGTGTGCCCTTCACTCGTTCGGCACCCCTTACCTGCTCAATCTGCTGCCGCGTGTGCACGCCCATACCGAAGACCTCTGGACGCGCACAAGTTGGGACGCCATGAACAGCCGCCGTTTTTTGGCGCGGAAGGAGCGCCGATGAAACGGATTTTCTTTGTGCTCCCCCTGCTTTTCCTGCTGGCAGGCTGCGACCGTCAAAGCGTGCGGATTCAGGATGCCGGTCAGCTTCTTCCCGTGTCCGCGCTTGCCATCGATACCCATGCGTCCGGCTATCAAATGACGGTAGAAAGTATCCGGCAGGACAGTTTGGACGGCGATGCCGCGCCCGCATACTTTTCCGTGGAAGGCGCAACCTTTGACGAGCTGTTCCAGCGCGCAGATGCACTGCTTGCGAGCCGCCTGTACCTCAGCCATGCGCAGGCGATTGTTGTCAGTCCGGCGGTGGTGCAGACCGCCCGATCTGCGCTGACCCAAAGCCTGCTCGCCCGTCCGGACGCACGGCTTACCCTACGCATCGCGGTTGCACGCGATGCATCGCCGGACGCGGTGCTGCGTGCACCGGCGGTATCCGAAGATATTCCCGGAATTGCCCTCGCCGCACTGCTTGATGAACGCGCCAAGGATGGCTCCATGGCAGACTGTCCCCTGTTTCGTCTGCTCGACCGGCAAACCGGCGGTGAAAGCTTCTCCTTGCCTGTACTCCGGCTGAGCAGGGACGGGCATGCCGCTCCGGACGGCAGCGTGCAGGTTGCGGGCGGTATGCTGACCTTTACGACCGGAGGTGCCTCCCATGCGTGATACGATCTTCCCCCGCTGGCAAGGCGCGTTTCTCGCACTTTTTCTGCTTGCTGACGGGCTTTATCTGCCTGCATCGCCCGAAACCGTGCGTACGCTTGCACTCGGATGCGTGCTCAGCACGCTTTTGGCGTTTTTATGGCTGAGCATGCTCAGCGCTCTGCGGGAGCGTGACTTTGAAAGCTTATGTCTGCACCGTTTTCCAGACTGGCTGACGCGCATGCTGTTTCCCCTCGTCGGCATCGCCTGTATAATCTGCACAGCGCAGTCGCTTGTACGTTTGACCGCATTCTGGCACGAAACCGCTTTTTCCTCCCTGCCGCGTTGGACCGGTGCTTTGGTTTTGCTCCTCATCGGTTGGCGCACCGGGAAACGCGGCCGCACCGCAGTCGCCATGTGGAGTTATCCGCTCTTGCTGTTTGCCGGAGGCGTGACCTTGCTGTCGCTTCTTGTGACACTGGAAGCCTGCGACCCCGCACATCTCCCTCTGGTATTGCAAACCATGACCATCTCCCCATCTATGCTCGGGAAGTTTGGCTGGTTTGTTCTACCGCTGCTGTTGTGCGCACAGGGAACGCAGATTCCCGCAACACGCGCGTGCACGCTCGGCACATTTCTCGGCGGCGTGGGACTGACGCTCATCGCGCTGCGTGCATGGTTGGTACTGGGGGCAGGAGGGACACAGCTTCCCTATCCCGCATTTTCCTCTGCGGGCGTATTCTCGGTCGGAGATTTTTTGCAGCGCGGAGAGGTTTTATTCGGATGTGCGCTTGCACTGTGCGAAGCCGTGCGGGTTGCCCTGCTTGTAACACTGGCACGTACTGCATTTCAGATGATTCGGCGCAAAAAGAAGACCGCTTCGTAAGAAGCGGTCTTTCGTATGGCTGTTTTGATTGAAAAGCGGGTTTCCTCCGCTTTTCAAAGGGGATTCCGCGCTCTGCGGAGCGCGGGCAGGCTGCGCGCCTGCACTGCGCCGGGGCATACCCCGGACCCATTGTTTCCCCCCACACAACGTGATCCTCAGTTCTTCAGACTGTGGATCGGAGCAGGCCAAACAGTCCAGTGGACTGTTTGGCGGCAGCTCTGCCACAGGCATGCTGCCGGAAAAGGACATCCCTGGACAGCGCCGCTTTTTCCGCGAGCAGCGCCGCACCAGCGCGCGACGATCCTCAGTTCTTCAGGCTGTGGATCGGAGCAGGGCAAACAGTCCGGTGGACTGTTTGGCGGCAGCTCTGCCACAGGCATGCTGCCGGAAAAGGACATCCCCGGACAGCGCCGCTTTTTCCGCGGGCAGCGCCGCACCGACACGCGACGATCCTCAGTTCTTCAGGCTGTGGATCGGAGCAGGGATTCTTCCCCCGCGATGAATAAACTTCGCCGGAGACTGGGTCGGCACCGGCATAATCGGCGCGGAGCCGAGCAGACCGCCGAACTCTACACTGTCGCCCACCGTCTTGCCGATGGCAGGAATAACGCGCACTGCTGTGGTCTTGGTATTGACGACGCCGATGGCGATTTCGTCTGCAATCAAGCCGGAAATGACTTCTGCACTGGTGTCGCCGGGAACGGCAACCATGTCGATGCCGACCGAGCAGACCGCGGTCATCGCTTCAAGCTTCTGCATGGTGAGTACGCCTGACTGCACCGCTGCAATCATGCCTTCATCCTCGGAAACCGGAATGAACGCGCCCGACAAGCCGCCGACATTCGAGGACGCCATGACGCCGCCCTTCTTCACCGCATCATTGAGCATGGCAAGAATCGCTGTGGTGCCGCAGGCGCCGCAGGTTTCGAGGCCAACTTCCTCCAGAATGCGCGCCACCGAGTCGCCGACCGCCGGAGTCGGCGCAAGCGACAAATCGACAATGCCGAACGGCACACCGAGACGGTCGGATGCAATCGAGCCGACAAGCTGTCCCATACGGGTAATCTTGAACGCGGTCTTTTTGATGATTTCCGCAACCTCGCCAATCGAGCAGTCGCCTGCGCGGCGAATCGCGGACTGAACAACACCGGGTCCGGATACGCCGACATTGAGCACGCATTCCGGCTCACCGATGCCGTGGAACGCGCCCGCCATGAACGGATTGTCGTCCACTGCATTGGCAAAGACGACCAGCTTGGAGCAGCCCATGGACTGATTATCCTTCGTCAGTTCCGCAGTGGTCTTGATAATATGACCCATCAAAGAGATTGCATCCAGGTTGATGCCTGCCTTGGTGGATGCAACATTGACCGAGGAACAAACCAGATTGGTCTCTGCCAGCGCCTCCGGAATGGAGTTGAGCAGCACCTCATCCCCCTTGGCAAATCCTTTTTGCACAAGCGCAGAAAAGCCGCCGATAAAGTTGACACCTGTGGTTTCCGCTGCGCGGTCGAGTGTCTTTGCAATCGGAACATAGCTGAGCGCATTGGTAGTCGCGCCGACCATTGCAATCGGAGTCACCGAAATGCGCTTGTTGATAATCGGGATACCCAATTCGCGCTCAATCTGTTCACCGGTTGCGACCAGTCTTTCTGCACGGCGGGTAATCTTATCATAAATCTTATCGCAGAGCACATGGATATCGTCGCTCGCGAGATCGCGCAGCGAAATTCCCATTGTAATGGTACGGATATCCAGATGCTCCTCCTCGATCATTTTAATGGTCTCGAGGATGTCGCTGGTATTAATCATTGCCACTGTTCTTTCCCCCACTCAAATGCGGTGCATCGCGTTGAAAATATCCTCGTGCATGGTGTGAATCTTCATACCAAGTTCTTCACCGTTCTTGTCCAGCAAATCAGCCAGCGCCGTAAAGTCCACCGTACACTTGTCGATGTTCACCAGCATAACCATGGCGAACATATCATCCATAACATTCTGGGAGATGTCCACAATGTTAACGTTATGTGCGGAAAGCGTTTCGGAAATTCTGGCAATAATGCCGGTGCGGTCCTTGCCCACAACAGTAATGACTGCGCGCATATTCTTTACCTCCTGAGAGTTCCCTCTAATAAGAATTATATGTTATTCAGCCGATAAAACATCGGTCAAAATCGAATTGGAGAGCAGAAATCCCTGCTCGGTCAGCCGCCATCGGCCATTTTCAAATCGGGTCAGTCCATGCGGCTCAAAAAACCGCAAGCGGCGCGCAAACGGCATAAAGGACACGCCAAACCGCGCCTCAAATGCTTCGGGCACAACACCATCTGCCGTGCGCAGCGCAAGCATCAAAAACTCCAAAGCGGGTGAAAAACCGTCCACTTCATCCTCCTGCACCGGGGGCTGTCCGGCAAGAAAGGCATCCAGACTGCGGTCATATGCAAAGCGCCTGCCGTCAAGCAGCGAATGTGCAGAGGGACCTATGCCGAGATAGGGCGATAAATCCCAGTACTTCGCGTTGTGCTTTGCACGAAAGCCGGGTTTTGCCCAGTTGGAAATCTCATAATGCTCATATCCGGCGGCAGACAGCATCCCGCACAGCGCCAAATACATGTCCGCCTGCACATCCTCATCCGGCTGAACAATTCGTTCCCGTGCAAACGGCGTGCCCGGCTCCACCTTGAGCGCGTAGCACGACAGGTGCGCGGGGGCAAGCGCCAACAGCGCCTGCACCGACTCCAGCAGCCGGGGTTCGTCCTGTCCGGGCAGCGCATACATCAGGTCGAGCGACAGATTTTCAAATCCATAGCGATATGCCTCCCCGACCGCGCGGCGCGCCTCCTCGAACGTATGCCGCCTGCCGAGCATGCGCAGCTCACCGTCGTGCGCGGACTGCACGCCGACTGACAGCCGGTTGACACCCGCGCCGCGCAGCGCGGCAAGCAGCGCCGCGTCCATGCTGTCCGGGTTGCATTCGACTGTGATCTCGGCGTTTTCTTCCACGGAAAACGCACGCGCCGCCGCGCCGAGCAGGCGGGTCAGTCTGGCGCCGCCGAGCAGAGAGGGCGTGCCGCCGCCGAAATACACAGTATCCACGCGGTATTCGCGGCATCGTTCTCCCCATGCATCCAGATGGCGGCACATGGCATTTACATAATCGTCCATTCGCTCGGGCGCAGCGAGCGAATAAAAATCGCAGTATTTGCACTTGGACGCGCAGAAGGGAACGTGAATATAAAGGGAGAGTGGAGATTGGAGAGTGGAGATTGGAGAGTGGAGATTGGAGAGCGGAGCGCTGCCCTGCGATTTTTGTGCCATCTTTACGCTTCCCTCCCCATTCTTCACTCTTCCCTCTTAACTCTCAACTCTTTTTATTCTTCGTCCAATTTCAGGACTGCCATGAACGCCTCGGTCGGTACCTGAACTGTGCCGAGCGAACGCATCTTCTTCTTGCCTTCCTTCTGCTTTTCGAGCAGCTTCTTCTTTCGGGTAATATCGCCGCCGTAGCACTTGGCGAGCACGTCCTTGCGTACCGCCTTGACTGTCTCGCGCGCGATAACCTTGCCGCCGATTGCTGCCTGAATCGGCACTTCAAACAGCTGGCGCGGGATATTTTCCTTGAGCTTTTCGCAGATGCGGCGCGCGCGACCGTACGCCTTCTCGCGGTGCGCAATGAACGAAAGTGCGTCCACCTGATCGCCGTTGAGCAGCATATCGATCTTCACGAGATCGCTCTTGCGGTAATCGCTCATCTCGTAGTCAAGCGACGCATATCCTTTTGTGCGTGCCTTGAGCGCGTCGAAAAAGTCGTAAATGATTTCATTGATCGGCATTTCGTAGTGCAGCTCCACAAGGGTAGAGTCCAGATAGACCATGTCCTTAAACACGCTGCGGCGCTCCTGACACATCGGCATGATATTGCCGACAAACTCCTGCGGCGTAATGATGGACGCCTTAACAAACGGCTCGCGCGCTTCTTCAATCAGCGCCGGGTCGGGATAGTCGTGCGGGTTATCGCAGTAGACGGTCGTGCCGTCGGTCTTAACGATTTCATACACAACCGAAGGCAATGTTGTAACCAGATCGAGGTCGAATTCGCGCTCGAGACGCTCCTGAATAATCTCCATATGCAGCATGCCGAGGAAGCCGCAGCGGAAACCGAAGCCGAGTGCAACCGAGCTTTCCGGCTCGAACGACAGCGCCGCGTCATTGAGCTGTAACTTTTCGAGCGCATCGCGCAGGTCAGGATATTTGGAACCGTCCTCGGTATAGATGCCGCAGTAAACCATCGGCTGCGCCGGACGGTATCCGGGCAGCGCTTCTGCCGCCGGGTTTTCAGCTTCGGTCACCGTATCGCCCACGCGGGTGTCCGAAACCGTTTTGATGGACGCGGTAAAGTATCCAACTTCGCCCGCAGTCAGTTCCTTCTGCGGTGACAACCCGAGCGGCTCCAGATAGCCGCATTCAATGACCTGGAACACGGCGCCGGTTGCCATCATCTTAACCTTCATGCCCGGTGCAATCCGACCGTCCATCAGGCGCATGTAAACGATGACGCCCTTATAGGGGTCGTACTGGCTGTCAAACACGAGCGCTTTCAGCGGCGCTTTCGGGTCGCCTGCCGGCGCAGGGATGTTCGCAACCACATCCTCAAGTACGTCATGAATATTGAGCCCCATTTTTGCCGAGATCTCGGGCGCGTCCTCTGCTGGGATGCCGATGATGTCCTCGATTTCCTGCTTAACGCGCGGTGCGTCGGCGGCAGGCAGGTCAATTTTATTGATGACCGGCAGCACCTCCAGCCCCGCGTCGATGGCAAGGTAGGTATTGCCAAGGGTCTGCGCTTCGATGCCCTGCGCTGCGTCCACAACGAGCAGCGCGCCCTCACACGCGGCGAGCGAACGCGAAACCTCGTAGTTGAAGTCCACATGCCCCGGGGTATCGATGAGATTCATGTGATAGCTCTCCCCGTTATCGGCTTTGTACTCCATGCGCACCGCACGCGCCTTGATGGTGATGCCGCGTTCGCGCTCCAAATCCATATTGTCGAGCAGCTGCTCTTCCATCTGGCGCTGCGAAACCGCTTCGCACTGCTCAAGCAGGCGGTCGGCAAGCGTGGATTTGCCATGGTCGATATGGGCGATGATCGAAAAATTTCTGATATGCTCCTGATTTTTCACGTCTTTACTCCTTCGCAAAGATGTTTCTGTGTTATTCATCATAGTATCATATTTCGCCGCTTTACACAAGAAAATCACATAGAGAACATCTTGCCGTACCACCGCCCTGTTTTGGTGACATTTACAAAAGTCCATGCCATGCGGACAATGTGGAGGTTTGATGTAGGTTGTGTGAAGTCTGCGCAATCCGGTTGACATCGTCAGACTATCGTGATAGTCTATAGCCATACTATTGCAATAGTCCACGGATGCGGACGCTGTTCAAGCGCTGGAACAGCGTCGCGCAGTCCAAACGAAAGGAAGAACTGCTATGGAGCACAAACTCTTCGATTCTGAGCGGCGTGTGATGGAACTACTGTGGCAGCACGGCGATCTGACTGCCAAAGAGCTGTCTCAGAGACTCGCGGAAACCGCAGGCTGGAACAAAAACACCACCTATACCGTCGTAAAAAAATGCGTAGAAAAGGGGTACATCCACCGTCAGGAGCCGGGGTTCCTCTGCCATGCCCTGCTGACCCAGTCGCAGGTGCAGCAGGATGAAGCCGGAGAACTGGTCGATAAGGTCTTTTCCGGCTCTCCCTCACAGCTGTTTGCATCCCTGCTCGGCGGCGGACGCATCGACAAAGACGAAATCGACAAGCTCCGCCGCATGATCGACGAATATCAGTGAGGCAATCCATGTATGATTTTTTGCAAATGAGTCTGGCAGGCAGCGGGATGGTCCTGACCACCGCACTGCTGCGGCGTATCTTGGGCAACCGGCTTCCCCGTGCGGCATATCTGTTGCTGTGGGGCTGCACCATGATACGGATGCTGGTGCCCAACGCTTTCGCATCACCATGGAGCATTTTCGGCAGTCTCCCCGCACCGGAACCGTCCGTAATTTTGATGACAGGAGCGGTTCCTTCGGCATCCCCCTCTGCCGTTTCGGTTTTCCCTGCGGTCTGGCTGTGCGGCATGCTCCTATGTACGCTCAGGTTCCTGTTTCGGGAAATCCACGCACGGAATGCGCTGCGTCATGCACAGCCTGTGGACAGTCCCATGGCGCACATGCTTCTCACGCAGTCCGGCATCCGACGGCGTGTGCGCATCCGCACCCATAAAAATGTACGCAGTCCCCTGACCTATGGCGTGCTGCGCCCGGTCATCGTGCTGCCGGAGGTAGAAATGGCGGATGCCTCCCTGCGCTTTGCGCTGCTGCACGAGCTGTGCCACATCAGGCGGTGCGACTGCCTGTGGAAGCACCTTGCGGCACTGGCCGCCTGCGTCCACTGGTTCAATCCCTGTGCATGGCTGCTGCTCACGCTGCTCGACCGTGATTTGGAGATTTCCTGCGATATGCAGGTGCTGCGCCGGTGTACTGGTGACCACCGCGCAGAATACGCCCATATCCTGCTTGATTTTGCAGCACAGGCACTCTCCTCTGCCCCTTTGGCAAACCATCTCAGTCAAACTCCTCTGGAAGAAAGGATTCAAATGATGATGACAACCCGTAAAACTTCGATTGCCGGAATCGCGCTGGCAACCGCCCTTGTACTGGGCACTACTTCGGCATTTGCCGCCTCCCCCAAGGAAGACGCTGCATCTCTTGCAGCAAAATGCACTTCTTCGGTCGCTTTGGATGGAGATGCCATCCCGGAAAGTGAAGGTATAGAAGCAACGTATTCCGTAACGACCTCTGAGTCGCTCGACGCTTCCTCGGATGACATCCTCGTAAATATGAAGAGCGAAGACGGGCAGGAAATCTGCCTGTCGCCCAAAGACGGCGTATTGCAGGACGACGGCTCCTATCTCTACACCCTGCCGGACGGCAGCGAATGCCATGTCTATCTGGCGGACGTTACCACTCCTGCCGAAAGTAAATAACCTCCCTCCCCCGCTTCGGCGGGGGATTTTTTTATAAAAAAATTCCCCCGGCGCTGCCGCACCGGAGGAACCGTTCCAATTAGCCGAACTTCATTTCAAGACGCAGGCGATCCGCGATCATAGAGATAAACTCCGAGTTCGTCGGCTTGCCTTTGAGTCCGGATACCGTGTATCCGAAATATGCCTGCAAGGTTTCGAGATCCCCACGATCCCATGCGACCTCAATCGCATGACGGATGGCGCGCTCGACGCGGGACGATGTGGTCTTGAAGTGCTTTGCAATCGCCGGATACAGGATTTTGGTGATCGCGCCCACCGCCTCCATATCCTTCACCGCCATCATAATCGCCTCGCGCAGATACTGGTATCCCTTAATATGCGCCGGAACACCAACCTGATGAATCACATCCGTCACACGCATTTCGAGCGAAACATCATCATGGACCGCCGCCGCATTGCCGCGGTTCAGTGACCCGCGTGTCAGCCTCCACTGCATCATGCGCGTAATCAGCGCACTGATATCCAGCGGCTTGCGCATAAAATAACTGACGCCGAGTTTGGTGCAGTCTGTTGCCGCTTCCGCGCCGCCAAATGCCGATAATACGAACACGCCGATTCGTTTCCCGCGCTCACTGAGCTGCTGAATCACGCTCAACCCGTCAATTTCCGGCAGCAGCAGGTCAATTAACAGCAGGTCCACCGGAACTTCCTCTACGGTCTGCAAGGTTTCCTTACCGGTCGAAGTGACGCCGACAACCTCAATGTTCTCATTCTGTGCCAGCGTTTCTCCCAATAGGCTGCAAAATTCCTTATCGCTGTCTGCGAGCAGTACTCGAATTTTCTGATCCATGATGTCAAACACCTTCCATTAACTCTTGATTTCGTTTCGCAACTTACCTAATTTTACCATATAATCGCGGAAATAACAAGGCTCTTGGAAAAATTTCTCAATCTTTCCTGAGACATAATTCGACACCCTCCCGCACATCATACCACGAAATCAAACGTTCGGCAATAGAATGATTGAAATTTATTGGTTTTTCTGCATTTCTGTGATCATTTTCCCAATCTGTACAGCATACCCGCGCGACGGGTCGTTTATTAGGACATGGGTTACTGCGCCTACAATTTTTCCATTCTGCAATACCGGCGAACCGCTCATGCCCTGCACAATGCCGCCGGTAAGCCGGAGCAGTTCCGGGTCTGTAATCCGGATGGTCATGCAGCGGTCGTACTCTCCGCCTTCGCCGTAAATTTTGGTGATCTCACAACGGTATTCCCGGACTGTTTCCCCGTCCACGTTGGACAAAATCACCGCTTCACCGGTTTTGATTTCCCCTGCCTGCGCGACAGGCACGCACGCCTTGCCCGCATAGTAGCTGTTATCAGTCAGCACGCCAAAGATTCCGGTCAGGGTATTATCCTCAATCGACCCCATATCCTGCTGCAAATTGAAATCCCCTTGCAGCGAGCCCGGCGTGCCGGACACGCCCTTGACTACGCCGCTGACCGAGGATTCCATAAGATTGCCGTCTTTCAGCGGCACAAGCACACCGGTTTCCCCGTCGCAAATTCCGTGCCCCAATGAACCATACTGTCCGGTTTCGGGATCGACATAGGTGATTGTGCCGATGCCTGCCACGCTGTCGCGCACGGTGACGCCCAAACGATACACACCCGTCCGATCCTGCACCGCGGCGCAGGTCAGCGTCAGCGTCTTTCCATCCCGCTTGACGCCAAGCTCTATCGGCTGTCCGGCAGACAGCGCGACCTTTTTTTGCAATGCCTGCCCGCTGTCAATTTTGTCTCCGGATACTGTCAGCAGGATGTCGCCTTGCCGCAGCCCCGCCTGTTTTGCCGGAGAAACCTCTCCCACTGCGGTCATGACCGGTTCGACGGATTCTACTACCAGCCCGTCTGTCTGCATCCGAATGCCCGCCGTACGCCCAATCGGGATGACTTCGGTCAGCGCAGCCGCTGCACCGCCCGTGAGCGACAATGCAACCGCAGCTGCTGCCAGCCATGCTGTCCATTTTGTCCTAAATTTTTGCAATGCATTCACCTCCCACGTTTACTATGCCACAGCGGGTGCGAAAAAACATCTGTGATTGTTTGCCCGCTCGTTTAACATTTGGCGGGATATCTCGAAATGCGTCTGTGCAGACACAATTTGTATTTCGTCTCTGTACTTTTATTTTCATACGGACTATGGTATACTGAGTGCAGAAACTTACAGATTTTTCAGGAGGCTGCCATGAAAGTTGCCGTTGTTGGGTCGCGCAGTGTGAGCGATATCCATTACGATACCCTGTGCAGAACGCTGCCAATCGGCGTGAGCACGATTATCTCGGGCGGTGCAAAGGGCGCGGACGCGCTCGCCAAACGGTACGCGATGGAAAACGGTCTGTTTTATGAAGAATATCTCCCAGACTATGAACAGTATGGCCGTGGCGCCCCTATGCAGAGGAATCGGGAAATTGTGGACCGTGCCGATTATGTCATCGTCATGTGGGATGGTCAGTCGCGCGGCGCGTCCTATGTCATGAAATATTGCATCGACAGCGGCACGCCGGTACGTGTTTTGATTTGTCACGATTAAACGCATTTTAGTTTTGCAGTCTTGTCCTGCTTTTATGCAACAGAAAATGTCCGGCTTGCAAGCCGGACATTTTTTGTTTAAATCTTTTCAATATGCCAAATCTCATCCGCATATTCTGCAATGGTTCGGTCAGAGGAGAACTTGCCGGAATTGCAGATGTTCATCCAGCACTTGCGGGCAAAGCCGATGCGGTCCTTATAGTCGCGGCTTGCCTGCTTACGCGCCTCGAGATAGCGGTCCAGATCGAGCAACAGGAAATACTGGTCCGGACGCTGACCTGCGCCGTACACGATCGAGTCGTGCAATTCACGGAAGATGCCCGAGCCGCCGTCATTCAGCGTGCCGTCTACCAATGCACCCAAAATCCGCTTGACGCGGCGGTCATTGTTATAAGTCCAGTTCGGGTTGTAGCGCTCTGCCACATCGCGGATTTCATCCACAGTCGCGCCGAAGCGGTAGTTATTTTCCTCCCCGGCTTCCTCGAAGATTTCGATGTTTGCGCCGTCGTAGGTGCCCATGGTGACAGCGCCGTTTGCCATCAGCTTCATATTGCCGGTACCGGATGCTTCCTTGCCTGCGGTCGAAATCTGCTCGGAAATATCCGCAGCGGCAACCAGCTTCTCGGCATAGGATACGTTATAGTTGGAAACAAATACAACCTTCAGAATGCCGCGCACCTGCGGGTCGTTGTCAATCAGGTGTGCAACCTCGTTAATCAGCTTGATGATGCCCTTGGCACGGGTATAACCCGGCGCAGACTTTGCACCGAAGATAAAGGTGGTCGGCGTGAAGTCGGTCAGGCTGCCTTCCTTAATCTCATAATACAGCTCAAGAATCGCAAGAATGTTCAGGAACTGGCGCTTGTACTCATGCAGACGCTTGATCTGAATGTCGAAGCAGGTGTTGGGGTCTACCTCAATGCCGTCCTTCTTGCGAATGTACGCCGCCAGACGCTGATGGTTGTGCATCTTGATTTCAGCCACGCGCTCCATCACCGCATCATCTTCGACAAACTTCTCCAGTTTTTTCAGTTGGCTGAGATCGGTTTTCCACGATTCATCCCCAAGCAGCTCGGTCAGCAAATCGGAAAGTTCCGGATTGCACAGTGCCAGCCAGCGGCGCTGCGTAATGCCGTTGGTCTTGTTCTGGAATCGCTCGGGATAGATAGCATACCAATCCTTGAGCACATCATTTTTAAGGATTTCAGAGTGCAGCTTTGCAACGCCGTTGACATAGCGGGAAGCGAAAATTGCCATAAACGCCATGTGCACGGTATGGTGCTGAATGATGCGCATGGTTCTTGCCTTATCACCAGAAACGCCCTTGGCTGCCAGTTCACGGCCCAGTGCCTCGTCAATCTTGACGATGATGTCATAAACGCGCGGAATGGTCGCAATCATCAGATGCTGGCTCCACTTTTCGAGCGCCTCTGCCAAAATGGTGTGGTTGGTGTAAGAGAATACCTGCTTACAAATCGCAAGTGCGTCATCAAAGCTCATGCCTTCCAGATCGGTCAGCAGACGAATCAGCTCCGGAATGGAGATGACCGGATGGGTGTCATTGAGCTGAATGGCGTTCAGCTCTGCAAAATGCGAGAAGTCATTGCCGTAAACCGCCTTGTACTTGCGGATGATGTCCTGCAAAGAAGCCGAGCAGAAGAAATACTGCTGCTTGAGGCGCAGGATTTTGCCCGCGTCGGTTGAGTCATTCGGATAGAGCACGCGCGAGATATCCTCGGCGCGGTTTGCCGCGGAAACCGACTTATCATACTGCTGCTCGTTAAACAGGTTGAAGTCAAACGGCTTTTCCGCTTCTGCCTGCCACAGACGCAGCGTACCGATATTTTTGGTGCCGTAGCCGATAATCGGCATGTCATACGGAACCGCTACGATGGTCTGGTCTGCAAAATGCACCTTGACCGCCTCGTCCTCACGGCGCAGACCCCACGGGTCGCCGTAGCGCGTCCAGTCATCGGCTTCCTCGAGCTGGAATCCGCCCTGAATCTTCTGCTTAAACAGGCCGTACTTATAGCGGATGCCGTAACCATCGAGCGGCAGATCGAGCGTCGCCGCAGAATCCAAGAAGCACGCCGCCAGTCTGCCCAGACCGCCGTTGCCCAGCGCGCAGTCCTCTACATCCTCAAACTCCTCAAGCGACGCGCCGCTCTCCTCGAGCAGTTCGCCGACCTCTTTGGTCATGCCAAGGCACAAAAGATTGTTATAGATCATGCGACCCATCAGGAATTCCGCCGAAAAATAATAAGCATGGCGTACATTTTGATGCTTCGCCGCGCTCTCCTGCCAGCGGTCCGCAATCTCAGCCATCACCGCTTTGGAAACTGCCATATGGAGCTGCTCCGGCTTTGCCTGATCCGGCGTGGTGTGGTAGTCACTCTTAAGCTGGAACTTGATGTCCTCCATGATTTCTTGTTTGTTCACGATACGTCTTCCTCTCTATCCTTGATCGATCCCCGTCGCCGGGGAGCAGGGTTCTCTGATTTTCTCCGCCGGGCGGAACGTTGTTTGAAAAAAGCAGCAAATCCAATTTGTCGCTTTCCATCCAAGTGTCTGTACATAGAATAGCATATTGCATGCAATTTTGCAAGTCTTTCCGAAATTTTTTCGACACATTGTACAAATCTAAGTTTTGCAATGTACAAAATCACCGAATCGAATCCACCAAAAACGCATATCCTGTACAATTCCCTATCTTTTTTGTATCCACCAAACGCTGTAATAAACCCACTTTTCACCCTCCATTTTACGCCATTTTTCCGCAGGAATTTAAAATGATATTCAGCCCGCCCGAAAGCCTCCTGCCCACTATCCTACGCCGCATCCCACGCTGATATACGCTTTCTCTGCGTCCTGCATGAATTTTGAAAATTTCAAAAAAAGCGCAAAAAATCCCGGTATGACCGAAGCCACATCGGGATTTTTTCTATCAACTTAACCGAATACCTTTGCAGCACATTCGCGGCACAGGTCGGTCCATCTGCGGAAGTCCTGCGGGTCCTGAATCGTGTGAGTATCTTTGAGGATGATCTCGAACGCAGTCCCCTTGCCCGCCTGCATCAGGCGCATGGTGTCCTTTCGCATCAGGTCCTCATCCCAGCCGCCAGTGATATAGGACGGATTGGGCTTGCAGGAGAAGATTGCCTTCATGCCGATCTGATCGCGCATGGATTCAACATCTGCCCACGGAGAAACCGAAATACGGCGAATATTGTCGATCTTCAGAATATCCGGTACCTTCTTCTCGAGGTTGTCGCAGCAGCCGTATGCGGACAGTCCAAACTTCTCGAGCAGGCGCTTTTCATAGTCAATCGCAAATTCCTTGGTCATTTCCGGAGAAACCGAAATGAACTCCTGCGATTCTGCATATGCCCACAGATTCTTAAAGGTCAGCTTTTCGCCGGGTGCGGGCGCCTTGATGTCGTTCGTATAACCGAAACCGCCGGTGCCATTGTACTGGCAGCCATTATTCATGGACAGCAGACCCATGTCAAGCTGCTGCTGGTACAGGTCCAGATATCCCTTTTCCAAAACAGCGAGAATCTTGTGCATCTGCTCCGGATAGTCATACAGATCATACAGTGCGTTTTCATAACCGCGAATCTTGGTATAAGTCTCCATCCAGGAGAATGCAATATAGGTATTGCCGGTCCACTGCACATCCAGAATGTCGCCGAGCAGCTCCTGATGGATATCGAACATGCGCTTCGAAGCCTCTTCATCATAGATGACCTTGGGCGCAATCAGGCGGCTTGCGATATCCTCATCTTCCATATCATCATCGCTGATAAGCGGCTCAAACTCCGCAGCGGTTTCGTCGAAATTGTAACCCGGACGCCAGAACGGGTTGATAGTCGAAATGGTCGGCACATGGACCGATTCGTTGGTGAATGCATTGTGTGCCTTCTGGCCCTCTACGCTCCAACCGGTATCGGAAATAATCTTACGGCAGTCCCAGCGCATCTCAGCCGGAACATCGTCGTTAATCACCTCTGCACGGAAAATGCGGGCGCGCAGCGTCCATTCAATCTCACGCAGGAGCGGGTCTTCGCAGATCAGCGTATCCGCGGGTACATTGTGGCGCCATGCGCCCTCGGGCGAACAATCGATGACCGGCTGATCGGTCTTGAGGTCGTTGTGCGCATACCAGAGCTTGCGGCGCTCCTCCATAATCGGCTGATTTGCGAGATCTGCCAGCTTCTTTGCCAAATCGCGGATGACCTGCCGTTCATTCTCTTTCATCATTTGAAATTCCTCCTGTTTCCCGTCCGTTGCGGTACGTTCTTTCTCCATCGGATCTTAACTTTCATCGGGAAGCGGCGCTGTCTCCTTGCCGCTTGCTGTTCTGTTTGTGTCTATACTGTAACACCGTTCTCTGGTTGGGCGCTAGAAGAAAAACACTCAAAACTAGCACAAAACGAACCTATGCATCCCTTTTCAAGAAAAGCGCACAAAATTCCTACAACATTTCTGTGCATCCTGTATAAGTCCATCATTTCCAAGCCATTGAAATCGAAAAAAAGCATAAAACATGCCATAACAAATTTTATTTCCCCTTCTTGTCAGCCGCAATGTGATTTGCTATGATAGAAATATACAAATTCGCACAAAACACATCGTCCCATTGGGAGGGAGCGCCATGCCGTCTGACAAACCGCTTTATCTGGATATGGAAACCGAGAAATTCGACGCATCCGGCATTGCAATCGACCTGTACGGTTCGCTCGATGAAGTCCCAAACCGCACCAGCCGGTACACCGAACCCACCCATCAGCACAACTATTATGAGTTGTTTCTGATTCTCAAGGGCGCCTGTCAGCACATCTACCGCGGCAGCGAAAGCACGATGATTCGCGGCGATATTGTCCTCATTCCGCCGGGCACCCCGCACGCCTACCGGTTTCAGGACACCATCTCACTCGCCACCCTGCAATTTCATAATGAACTGATGGATTCCGAATGGGAAACCCTGCTGCAAAACATGGACTACCGGACCTTACAAAGCCGGATGCGCACCGGTTCGCGTGTGGAATCCATCGACATGCTCAAAAACGACGAACCAGAGCCAATTCCGACCACGCACGCCTCTGACCTCAACAGCCAGGGAATTATCCGCCTGCGGCAAAACGAGTGCAGTCTAGTCGAGGACTATATGCGCCAGATGCTCACCGAGCAGATCGAGCGTCGGTATGGTTATACCCGCATGAAGCGCACCCTGCTCGAACAAATCATGGTGGTCATCGGGCGTGTGCAGATGCGGCAATTCGACAATGCCGGCAAAACCGCTTCGTGGAAAGAAGAAATGATGGAGCAGGTTCTCTCCCGCATTGACGATAATCCGGCAGAACCCTTTGATTTTGAGCAGATTGCAGCCGATTGGCACATCACGCACACCTATTTTCGCCGGGTATTCAAAAACGCAACCGGACTTGCGCCGGTGGAGTATCTAGGCCGCACGCGCGTACTGCGCGCGCTCGAACTGATTCAAGTGACCGATATTCCAGTCGCAGAGGCAGCTGCACAGGTCGGTATCTATGACGCAAACTATTTTTCGCGGCTTTTTAAGAAATACCTCGGCTATGCTCCCCGGTATTTTAAGCACATCGCTGCGCAGTGACCGGAGGCTTTTGAATGGAAGAAAAAAACACCCTTTCTTTCCGCGCACGGCTTCTGCTCGGAATTCTGGCGGTTGCCTTTGTGAGCCTTGCGATTTTTTTCGCCGGAAGTGCGGTCTTTGCCGTACGTATGGCAGAAAAAAACTATGCACGCACCGTGACCGACCCAATGACCTCGCAGGCTGCCCGCTTTGACGATGCCATGCGGGATGCGTACCGCATGGCGGTGCGCGCTGCGAACGACCCCGTACTGCTGCGGCAGACCGCCGCCTATCTCGCACTGGATACCCCCGATGCACTCGATGCACTCCAAATTTATGACCGACTGCTTGCTTTACGCAGCATGACGCAGTCAGCAGACGGTTTGGCGCTCTATCTGCCTGCAAAGCAGCAGATGGTGACCTCCAGCGAATACCGTATGGTCACCGATCTGTCCCCAGATGCCGCGCCCTCTTGGGTATCCGCTCCGCAGCCGAACGACCTCGCGCCCCATGTATATTGGGATGATGCCGGCAGCGTTCCCCGCTGCCAATTTGGTTATTTTCAGGATATCACCGATGAAACCGGCGCGGTACTCGCACGCGTATGTGTTCATGTAGATGAACGCGCACTGTATTACGGCCTGTTCGAACAATCTGCTTCCGGAACGGACACCGCTGTCTATCTGCTTGCGGCAGACGGCACTGTGGTTTCCTCGGATTCTTCGGATGAGCATGGACACTCTTTCCGCGAACTAACCGGTCTTGCGCTTCCGAAAGACACGCGCACCGCATTCGGCTCAACCGGACGGCGTCTGTTCGCGCTGGTTCAAAGCAACTTCAGCGGTTTCTCCGTCCTTCAGCTCACCGGACGCGCTTCACTCGCCAGTGAACTCGGCAGCATGGCGCTGCTGCTTGTACTGCTGCTCACCGGTGTCTGTATGGCAGCCGCATTGTTTGCGCGCACGCTGTCCGATTGGCTTTACCGTCCGCTCGGCGCACTGGTCGATGCGATGGCACGTGCCGGACAGGGCGATATGCGCGCACGCGCACCCGGCGGCGATGACGAATTCGGCGCACTCGGTGACCGCTTCAACCAGATGATGGAGGAAATTGACGGATTGCTCGATGATTTGGTCGATGCGCGTGTAGAAAAGCGGCAGGCAGAAATTGAAGCGCTGCAGCAGCAAATCAAGCCGCATTTTATGTATAACACGCTCAATACCATCAAATTTGCAGCGCTCTTGCAAGGCAATGAGGAAATCGGCAGCCTGCTCGGTTCTTTCATTGAACTGCTCGAAGCCAGCATCAGTAAAAAAGGCGCGTTTATTCCCCTTGCGGACGAAATCCGTTTGGTTGAAGATTACGCTGCCCTGCAAAAGTATCGCTATATGGATAGTTTCACACTCACCTGCGCGATTTCCCCTGAAACGGCAGACTGTCAGGTTCCGCGCCTGCTTTTGCAGCCGTTTGTCGAAAATGCAATCCTGCACGGCATCATCCCGCGCCGCACAGACAACCAAATTACGGTGGAAGGACATGTAGAGCATGATATGCTGCATCTGCTTGTTGCCGATAACGGCAAGGGCATGAACGAAGAAGAATGCCGCATCCTGCTTGAAAGCGACCCCGATGACAACCGCCGTTTCACCGGCATCGGCATGCGCAACGTGCGCGAACGCCTGCGGCTGTACTATGGCGATGGCGCATCGTTCTCTATCCATACAGCGCCCGGTGAGGGCACCTGCATCTCACTGGTTCTGCCGATGAAACCCGAGGAAACGCTATGAAACACTTTCAAACCCGCGCAGCTGCCGCTGCGCTCTCACTTACAATGCTGTGTACCGGCTGCGCAGGTACCAGCTACGAAACCGGAAACCCTGATTATACGGTCGGGGTGGTGCTCAAAACTCAAAGCAGCGAACATTGGCTGCGCATCCGCTCCGGCATGGAATATGCCGCCGCGCAGGAAAACATCGAACTGCTGCTCTCTTGGCCAACCGATGAGCTTGCCACCGAGGAGCAGCGGGATATGATTGCAGACATGCTGCGCTGCGACATCGACGCGCTCGTGGTCGCGCCCTGCGATTCGTGGGACTGCGACTGGTTCCGCGCGGAGGCAGAACAAAAAGGGATTCTCGTATTCACTGCGGATACCGCAGCACTCGACTGCGAGCTGCCCTATATTGGCTCGAATCCCGAAAAAATCGGCGATACTGCGGCAGACTATATGCAGCAAACGCTGCCTGCGGGCAGCAAGGTCGGCGTTGTCACCGGGTTCCGGCGGCAGCAATCCCTTGCAGCGCGCACCAATGCGTTCCGCACCGCCTTGCAGGAAGGAAATCAGCTCCAGCTCATCGGGGTCACTGACGACTGTCTGACTTTCGCCTCCGCGCTTGAAGCTGCGCGTAGCATGCTCGCAGAGGGCGCAGATGCACTGTTCTGCACCAGCGCTGTGCTCGGTCTTGGCGCAGCAGCCGCTGCGCGGGAAATCCAGTCCGATGTGTGCATTGTCGCAGTCGATACGCAGGATGATGCGCTCAAAGCAGTGGAAACCGGTGCGTTTGATGCGCTCATCACCCAGTCCGGTGAGGAAATCGGTCAAAAAACCATTGAGACCGTTGCCGCTGCCCTGTGCGGTCAAACCCCTCCCGCGCAAACTTACATTTCGGGCGAACTCCTGACCGGAGACACCATTTCTGAATTTTTAGCCAGACAGAGAGAGGAAGATACATCTTGGCCGGTATCCTGATTGTCGATGACGACGCACTTGTGCGCATGTTTTTGAAGCAAATTGTCCCTTGGGAGGATCGCGGGTATACCATTGTCGGGGATGCGCGCGACGGAGAAGAGGCGCTTGAAAAAATTGAAGAGCTGCATCCCGATATCCTGCTGACCGACATGAGCATGTCGGGAATGGACGGCGTAGAGCTGATTCAGCGCGCCAAAGCAGATGGGTTCGACGGCGGGGTGGTGGTTCTGAGCTGCCATGAGGATTTTTCCTATGTCAAAACTGCGATGCAGCTTGGCGCGGATGAATATCTGCTGAAAAATCACCTGAACGGCCCAGATCTGCTGCGCGTGATGGATACCGTTCGGGACAAACTGGAAAGCCGCCGTGCCGAGCGCGGTCAGCTTCGTGCCTATGCCAGAAAAGGGCTGCGCGCCATGCAGCACGAGCTGCTTGAAACGCTGCTCGCACAGGAAAATCTGCCGTTCGACCGACAGCTTTCCATGACCAGAGATGCCGGACTGCACGGAAACTATTACCGCTGTGCCGTCTTGCTTGCCCGGCTTCCGGGCGCCGCAGCCGAGCAAACCGCACGTTTTTTGGAGCTGTGCGGACAGTTTGCCGCCAAGCATCACGCCGAAGCGGTACGCTGCCGCAAAGAGGACTGCGCACTGCTTATCGACCTCAGTGATCTCCCCGCTGTAAGTGTGCAGCGCGAAACCATCAGCCAGCTTGCTTCGGTCGTAGCAAGCTATGCGTGGCGTTATCTTGGATTACCGGTCTCCGTGGGCATCAGCAGCATCCACGAGGGAAGCGGCGCTCTCAGCGCCGCACTGCGGCAGGCAAGCGAAGCGGTTATCACTGCTTTCTATAAAGACGGCACCTACTGGTACGGTGAGGATTCCGCTTCTCTCACAGACAAACTCCCCCCCGCTGCGCAAATCTTTGAGCAGCAGGTCGGCGAATGGGTCGCGTGCGGCGATGCTGCACAAACCGAAGCCGCTTACCGCGCAGCGCTCGAAGCCATCGGGCGCGCACGGGTGCAGCCCGGTTTGGTGCTGTATTGGCTGCGCCGCTGTGACCTCAGCGCAGGAACGCAGCGCGAAGAAAAGGATTACGCTGTCCTGCACAGTTTTTCCGATTATCTGCCGCTTGGTGCGGCTTATACGGCACGCGCCCGTCTTTGCGGACGGGACGGGCTCCCCGATGAAATCTCCCCGGCAATCGCTGCGGCGGTGCGCTTCATCCGTTCTCACTTTTCCGAGCAGCTCACACTCGCACAAACCGCAGAACAGGCAGGTCTCACGCAGAATTATTTTTCCTCTCTGTTCAAACAGGAAATCGGGATGGGCTTTTCCTCTTATCTCACCGATTGCCGTCTCAAGTATGTCTGCCGACGCCTGACCCAAAGTTCAGATATCATCAAGCAAATTGCAGCCGACGCCGGATTTCTGGACTACCAACACTTCTGCCGCACTTTCAAAAAGCATCTCGGCGTCAGTCCCGCCGAATTTCGAAAATCAGAAAATCCGTCAACCGAAATCGTAAAATAAATCAACTCCGCACGCACTCCGCGCCGTTTGTCCGATACAACCGGCTGCGGGGTGCATTTTTTTCGCATATCTTCTGTGCGTAATCTGAGAAAACGTCAATTTTTCGTTAAAATGTCCCGCTCGAAAAACGACATCAGGTGCGCTATACTGACATCAGTTCAAAACAAGAAAAAAGAAAAGGGGTAAAAACATGCTTTGGACAATCGCAACCTTCATCGGCTTTACGATTCTCGTTGCGGTCATCTCTTATGTCAAGACCAAGGGCGATGACCAATCGACTGCCGATGGCTACTTCCTCGCAGGACGCGGCCTTCCGGGCTTCGTTATTGCAGGCTCTCTGCTGCTGACCAACCTGTCGGCAGAACAGCTTGTCGGCACCAACGGTCAGACCTGGGCAGTAGGTATGAGCCCGATGGCGTTCGAGATCGTTGCAGCACCCTGCTGTATCGCACTTGCGCTGTTTGCTGCGCCGCGCTACTTAAAGAGCGGCATCACCACCATCCCGGAGCTGATCGGTCTGCGCTATGACCGCAGCACCAAACTCTGGTTCTCGATTGCGTACATTGTGCTGTATATCGTCGTACAGATTCCGGTTATCCTGTATTCCGGCTCTCTGGTGTTTGAAAACATCTTCGGCGTATCGCAGATGCTCGGCGTAACCAAGTTCCAGGCAGTCATCATTCTTTGCATTATCATCAGCATTATCGGTTCGATCTACGCGATCTTTGGCGGCTTGAAGGCTGTTGCAGTGTCGGATACTGTCAACGGCGTTGGCCTGCTGATCGGCGGCTTTATGATTCCGTTCTTTGCTCTGCACGTACTGGGCGACGCAGCCGGCGGCGCAGGCATCATCGACGGCATGAAGTACCTGATTGAAAACCACTCCGACATGCTCAACTCCATTGCACCTGCGGATGCGCTGCCGCCGTCCGTTCCGTGGCCGACCGTATTCACCGGTTTGCTCTTCCTCGGCTTGCAGTCCTGGTGCACCCACCAGTCGTTTATCCAGCGCGTTCTTGCTGCAAAGAACCTCAAGGAAGCGCAGAAGGGTGCTCTGTACTGTGCATTCCTGAAAATTATCGGCTTTATGTATCTGGCTCTGCCGGGTGTTATCGCGTTCGCACTGTTCCAGATTCAGGGCGATCAGGTTTCCATGATGGACGAAGCATATCCGCAGCTCGTCGCACAGGTTGTTCCGGCTCCGCTCATGGGCTTCTTCGCAGCCGTCATGCTGGGCGCAATCCTGTCCTCCTTCAACTCGGTGCTGAACTCGGTAGACACCATGTTCACCATGGACATCTACAAGGAGTTCATTGACAAGAACGCTTCGGAAGAAAAGCTCGTCAGCGTGGGCAAGAAGATCGGCATCGTATTTGCCATCCTGACCACGATTGTCGGTCCGCTGATTTACTTCTTCCCGGCTGGTCTCAAGACCTTCCTCGATTCGCTTGTCATGCTCATCGCACTGCCGGTTCTGGGCGCAGTGTTCGGCGGATTCTTCTTCAAGCATCTGCCCAAGTATGCAGCAAAGGTCGTCATGATTGTACATATTCTTTCCTACGGTTCCTTCCTGCTGTTCCTCGGCGACAAGTTCCACTACCTGTACGCTGTACTGGTTCTGCTGCCGCTCGAGCTGCTGCTCATGTTCCTCATGAACTCCTACAATAAGAACAAGAATCATGTGGAAGCTTGGGTGCAGGAGGATGTTGGCGCGGTCGATCTGACGCCGTGGAAATACCGCTGGGTTGCCACTGCACTGATTATTATCTGCGTCATCGCAGTATATGTTGCATTCTCCCCGATCGGTCTCGGTACCTGGGGATACGCACAACCTTGGTAAACACTACAATTCTTCTCCCTATGAAAAACCCCCATCTGCATATGTTGCAGATGAGGGTTTTCTTGTGCTCAAAGCAAAACGGTACAGCGCTTACCACTCTGATTCCAGTGCATGCAGATAGGCGCGCACATCCGCGCACTGCATCACACCGCTCATCACGCAGATACCGTCCGCACCCGCTGCGCGCACCTGTGGTGCATTTTCCGCGTCAATGCCGCCGATTCCGTAAACCGGAACCGAAACCGCATTGCAGACCTCGCGCAAAAATTCCACCCCTCTGCCGGGCAGACCGCGCTTGCAGTCGGTTTCAAAGACATGCCCTGCCGTGAGGTAAGTGCAGCCGAGGGATTGTGCCTCCCGTGCCTCCTCTATGCTGTGACAGGACGCACCGAGCACCGAAAAGGCTCGTTTCTCCGCATCCTTCATTGTGCGCAGCACGTGCAGCGGCAGATGAACCGCCGGTGCACCGAACGCGGCTGCTGCACCGTAAAAGCTGTGCAGGATATAGGGCGTACCGAACTCCCTGCAAATTTCTAGCACCTTGGCGGCAAGCGCGCGGTACTCTTCCTCCGGCAAATCCTTTTCCCGCAGGAGGATGCCGCGCGGGCGGCATGCAGCAATCTCCCGCACACGCTCCAGAAAATCGTCCCGGCACAGCTTCCGGTTGGTCACGCACAGAATATCAGACATAGACATAGTCGTTGAGCACCGGCTGCAAGCCCTCTCCTGCCATATCGTGATACATCGCGCCGAAGCTGCGGCTGTCACAGATTTCAAACTGCTCATCACCCTCCGGCTCTGCGGACTCCTTGCCGGTATACTTGCTCTCGTGATCACCGATGCCGGTCGAAACCCCGGCAGAAACCTTGGTCGCCGCAATTTTTACAATGCCGTCCCGAAACGATGCACTCTCGCGGGAAGAAACCGTAATCCCCACAAACGGCAGGAAAATACGATAGGCGCAGAGAATTTGACAGAGCTGTTTTTCGCCCACATCCAAGGGATTGATTTGGTCGTTGTTTACAATCGGGCGCAGCCGCGGGCAGGACAGCGACATCTCGGCATACGGGTATTTGCGCTGCAAATAATAAACATGGAGTGCGCTTGCGAGCGCGTCTTTCCGGAAATCGGAAAGCCCCAGCAGCGCCGAAAACGCCACCCCGCGCATGCCGCCGCGCAGCGCACGCTCCTGCGCGTCAAAGCGGTACGGCCATACACGCTTATGACCGGCGAGATGCAGGGTTTCGTACTTGTCTGCGTCGTAAGTTTCCTGAAATACGGTCACATAATCCGCGCCACATTCGTGCAGATAGCGGTATTCGTCGGTGTTCACTGGATAAATCTCCAGTCCCACCATGCGGAAATATTTGCGCGCCAGCCTGCACGCTTCTCCGATATACGGCACATCGCTCTGGCTGCGGCTTTCCCCTGTCAGGATGAGGATTTCCTCCATGCCGCTGTCCGCAATAATCTGCATTTCGCGCTCAATCTGCTCCATGGAAAGCTTCATGCGCTTGATATGGTTATAGCAGTTAAAGCCGCAGTATACACAGTAGTTTTCGCAGTAATTCGCAATGTAGAGCGGGGTAAACAGATAGACAGTGTTTCCGAAATGCTTGCTGGTTTCGCGCCGCGCCCGCTCTGCCATCTGTTCCAAAAACGGTGCAGCAGCAGGCGAGAGCAGCGCCTTAAAATCCTCAACCGTACACGTTTCATGTTCCAGCGCCGCACGGACGTCCTTTGCCGTATAGGTTTCCGGCTGATAGCCGTGCATCTGCCGCATGACCTTTTCACAGACATCGGACTCAATCTGCTCCATACCGGGCAGATATTCCATATGATTTCTGCGGGAACCCGGGTCGTTTTCCAGACGATGCTTTTTTTTGAGCGCTTCTGTGGACAGATATTCGGAGTCTACAAAATACTGATTTTCCATGATATCCTCCTCAGTCGCGCAGAAAACCGGTCAGCGGGTCGGACGCGGACGCACCGCGAGTCAGCACCCTGCCAAGCCCCGCCAGATATGCCTTTCTGCCCGCTTCAATCGCCTGCCGGAACGCCGCCGCCATCATAGGCAGGTCGCCCGCCGTCGCAAGCGCCGTGTTTGCCATAATCGCGGCAGCGCCCATTTCCATCGCTTCGCACGCCTGAGAGGGACGACCGATGCCCGCATCCACGATGATGGGCAGATCGATTTCGTCAATCAAAATCTGAATAAATTCGCGGGTTGCAAGCCCCTTGTTTGAACCGATTGGAGATGCAAGCGGCATCACAGTCGCCGCGCCTGCGTTCACCAGATCGCGCGCCGCATTGAGGTCCGGATACATATAAGGCATCACGACAAAGCCCTCGTTTGCCAGAATCTCGGTCGCTTTGATGGTTTCTGCGTTGTCCGGCAGCAGGTACTTGGTATCCCGCATAATTTCCACCTTTACAAAATTGCCGCAGCCGAGTTCACGCGCCAGCCGCGCAATGCGTACAGCTTCTTCCGCAGTTCTCGCGCCCGAGGTATTCGGCAGCAGCGTGACGCCCTTTGGGATAAAATCCAGAATGTTTTCCTGCTCCTTTGTATTGGCGCGGCGCACCGCAAGCGTGATAATTTCTGCGCCTGCGTCGCGTACAGCGGCTTCAATCAGCCGCAGCGAGTATTTGCCCGAACCCAAAATGAATCTGGACTGAAATTCATGTCCGCCAATTACCAGTTTATCTGTCATAGGATTATCCTTCTTTCCTGAAATCGAAAATGAAATTTGTAAACACGCCGCGTTTTACAACGGCTCCAGTCCTGCGAGAATACGGATGACCGCATGCGCCTGATGCGCCGCGCAAAGCATCACCCGCGAAGCGACCAGACCCATACCGTCTGCCACATCGCTGCTTTCGTCGCCGCACAGCACAAACCGCGCCGCAACCTTTCTCGTCCGGATCTCATTTGCGGAACCAACTCCCGCCATACCAGAGGCGGCAACCAGGTATTTTTCCGGCATTGTTTCAAACACACCGTCTGTCAGCATCGCCTTTTCCTCCGCGCGGTCAAATGCTTCGCAGATGATATCCGCGCCGCAAAGCAGTTCCGCCAGATTGTCTTTTGTAATTTTTGCATTATACGCTTCGACTGTGAGGTAGGGCGCGATTTCCTTGAGGTTTTCGGCAAGCGCCTCTGCCTTCGGCATGCCGATCTGCACAGCCCGATACTGCTGCCGGTGCAGATTGGTCAGCTCAACCCGATCGAAATCAATCAGGATTAGCTTTCCGATTCCGGCTCTTGCAAGGCTCACCGCAATATGGGAGCCAAGCCCGCCAAGACCGCAGACCGCCACCGACGCGCCGGACAGCCGCGCCTGAAGCGCGCTGCCATGCCGGTCATTTAATGCTTTCTGCCAAGCTTCTCTGGATGGAATTCCTGCCATCAGCCGCCTCCGACGAAGCTGACAACCTCCAGCGAATCGCCCTCCTCGAGCACGGTTGTCTCATAAGCCGATTTTGGAATAATCTCGCCATTGCGCTCCACGGCAATCCGTTTCGGGTCAAAGGATGTCCCCGACAGATATTCTGCCAGCGTTTTGCCGGCGACCGGGAAAAACTCCCCATTTATTTTTACCATACATTTGTCTCCTTGCCTTTTGAAATGCAGAACTCATTTCCTGTTTTTGCTTCAATCAAAAACAGCTGCTTCTTTGTTCGAGAAACGGCAATCACAGCGTCGCTTCCCTATTCAAATCCATCCGGCTTGACGCGCAGATGGCCGGTCGAAACTCACTGGTTTCCTCTCACGCCGGAACACGGCTTCCCATCGCTGTGATACAGACGCAGGGCGCTCCCCCTCGTCCGCCGCGGACTGACCGCGGATGCCGCTCACATCCTTTCAAAAGAAAAATCGGAGACACACCCGAGGCGCCTCCGAAAGAATCCTTTCCTACGGCGGCATTACCCGCATCAGGTTTATGGGTCGAAGGTCCAACCTTCCTCTCAGCCTGTCTACAAGCTCCCCGGTGTATGCGATTTTTCATAAATTAAAAAAACTGGGAGACACCTGATACGATGCCTCCCAAAAATCACGTCATGATTCCTACGGCGGCATTATCCGCATCAGGTTCATGGGTCGAAGGTCCAACCTTCCTCTCAGCCTGTTTACAAGCTCCCCGTTTTTTTATTATACTCCCGATTTCCTTCCTATGCAAGAGGGATTCGGCACCCTCCCCCGCTCTTCTGCATAGTCTGCTGATAAAGGAGGCGATGAAATATGAAAAAAAGCGCGTCGCTGACCGTCATAGGCGGCGACATGCGGCAGGCATTTCTGGCGCAGCTTTTATCGGAGGACGGACACCGGATTGCCGTCTCCGCACTTGAGCGGCATCGCTTTGACAGCCGCATCATCCGCGCATCGGCGCCCGGCTTCGGCATGGACGCGGGAGTGCATGCTGTAATTCTCCCCATGCCTGCCGAACGCGATGAAGGGATGCTCAACGCGCCGCTCTCCAATACATCGTACCATATCCAAACCATTCTGGACGCAATCCCCCCGGGGATGCTGGTGCTTGCGGGCGCCGCGTCCGAAAATGTCCGCAGCCATGCCGCACAAAACCATCTGCACCTGATTGACTACCTTGCCCGCGAAGAACTCGCCATCCGCAACGCGGTACCGACCGCAGCAGCGATTTAGATGCGCCTCTCAGTCCGCGTCATTGGGCAGCGTACCCTGTTCGTCCGAGTCAGCTTCTGCTTCATCGTCTTCAAACGCATCACTTTCATCCGAAGAGTCCGGCTCTTCATCCCGCTCCTCTTCTCCGGAAGTATCAGTCTCCTCTAAATCCGGTGCATCCGGTGTCTCAGGGTCGTCCTCCTCATCCGGCAAATCAAGCTCCGAATCATCCATTCGATCATTCTCATTCAAATCGTCTGAATCGTCTGTGAAATCTTCAATCTTTCCCGGTGCAGCGGTACTGCCGGTTTGATTCACCGAATCCGGTATATCAAGACCGCTGCCTTCCAGATAGGAGATCAGTTCGGACACAGACAGTCCTGCCAGCTTTTCATACGTCAACTGCGGATACGCATCCACAGTTTTTTTCAAAAAAGCAGCCTTTCCAAGCGAAATTTGATAGCGGTCTGCAAGCGTTTCCATCTCTTCGGTTGCATGGATGGTCTGCGCGAGCACCATACCGCTTCCAATGGATGCATGCAGGCTGTCATCCAGCTCTTCAGACAGGCGTTCCCGCAGCGCGTCTGCACGCGGCTGATTCTGTCCATCTACCGAAAGCAGCAATGCATTCTGCTCGGTGCTGACATATCCGCACTGAATCATTTCATCCAGAATTTCATGAAGCGCGTCATCCAGTTTGACATGTTTCAGTTCCTTTTCTTTTAGGATACGGGCGCCGTCTGCATTGTTTGCCTGTGCACGCAGCACTTTTTCGCTGCGATTAACCTGCAGCATGACACTCGGATTGACATCCAGATAAACGGTCGCATCTGTATGGAAGTTGACCATATATACAGACAGCATGCAAACCGCAATGCATGCCGCAGCCGACATGATATACCGGCGCATTCTGACCGGCTTTAGACCTCGGCGCTGAGTTCCATCCAGATACCATTCATCCCCACAAGCCTTTTTCACTGGCTGCTCCCAAAGCGCATCGATGTTCTCCGAATGAAACGCCTCCATCGCACGTTTCAGGTGCGTCTTGATATACGTCTCTGAAATCTTTTTCATAGGTTTTCCTCCAACTGTCTGCGCAATTTTTTGAGTCCGCGCCGATACTTGGACAAAACGGTAGACAGCGGTATATGCAGCAGTTCGCTGATCTCTCTGTGCCGCAGACCGGATACCGCATGCATGACAATAATCTGACATTCCTCCTGCGACAGCACCTGAAATGCTGTTTCCAACACAATCCGATCCTCGCGGTCCTCAATCTGATGAAAATCCACATCTTTCCGAATCTCTTCGACTGAAATTGCAGAAAAATGCTTTTGCCGCCGATATTTCATCATGCAGATATTCCGCGTAATGGTGAAAATCCATGCCATCGGTTTCCCCATCGGCGTATACAGGTGCGCTGCCGACCTGATTTTCAAAAATGTTTCCTGCATCGCGTCCTCCGCATCGGTGCGGTTGCGCAGCAGCGAGAGCGCATATGAAAAAACAGCATTGCTGGTTTGCTGATACAGCGTGCAGAACGCCTCCTTTTCTCCGGCTTCAATCCGTGAAAACAGAGATTCGTCAATTTTAAGCGGCTCATCCGAATGCGGCGTATCACATACGATTGCAGTAAATACCAGCATAGAACATTCTCCCCGGGATATGTAATCTATGCGTTCTATTATAGCTCATTTTTATCCCGCTGTACAAGTCCCAAGAGAATCGAAAGATTCCCGTTTCTGCAGCGCAGTGCATCCATGAATTCTTGATCCTGCTCCGGATTTCTCAGTTCAACCCGGTACGACAATTCGTACATGGTTCCCATGTTGGTCGTTTTCACCCGCTCAAGATATGCACTTTTGGTATATTGCTGGAACAAATCCTCAAAAATCCCATGGTAATTCAGATCTTCGGGGATTGTAATCCGAAGTTCCCGCTCCTTGGGAACTTCGCTACCGAAATGCATTTTTTCCAATCCGGTAATTGCAACGCCGATGACTAAGGTAATCAACGCCGCCAGAGATAAAAATCCCATCCCAACAGCAAGACCAACCGCCATAGCGAAGAAAATAAAACCAATCTCCCGTGCAGAACCCGGAGCACTCCGGAACCGTACCAAACCAAATGCGCCCAAGACTGCAACCGATGTCCCGAGATTTCCATTGACGATCATAATCACCGAGGCTACAAGCAGCGGGAGCACTGCTAAAGTCGTGGTAACGCTGCCGATGTGAACCGCAGAGTTCTTATAAAGAACCGCAATCACAATGCCGAGAACCAAAGCGGATGCCATAGCTGCGGCGACTGTTGCAGCAGAAAAGGTTCCTGCGTGAAAAATACTGCTTAACATACTTTTTCCCTCCTGATATGATTCCAGTTTTCGTTTTGATGCGCCATCATGCGCTCCAGATCAAAGGCATCATAGTCCTTTTTATAGATGTTCCCGTATTTTGAAAATGAAACCGGATAAATTGCCAGTTCTGAAAGGATTCTTGTAAACCAAAGCGGCGTTGCGCCCAAAATCTTGCTTTCCATCAAGTAATATCCCTCCGGCAGAAGCAGTTCCCCGCAGTCCCCCCTTTCCAGATGCATCTGATCCCGTCGGCTCCGAATGTTGTGATCGAATGTAACCCGAAACGCCGCATCCTGCCTGCCAAACAATGCAATCCGGTCATAAGCCAGATAAAGGCTTTCCGCCAACCGATATCTGGACAGGAAAAAATCGATCTCACGAAGAATCTGGCTGTCTTTTTGCGGCACAATCCCACGCTCCAAATAGTCATATGCCTCTTGAAGCGACAGCTGAATCCTGCGTTTATTCACAATCTGCTTGTACTTTTTCTTAATCTCCAGAAATACAGCTGAATCCAACGCAGGGATTCCATAACTCCTCAGGCGGAGTTTTTCTTTGTACACCGGTTTTTCGATCGACTTGCGGATCAGTTCAGAGTCCGGCGTATCGTAGTAAATATTGCAGATGGTGTGCAGGCCGTACTGATCTTCCTGCATGTATGGCAGCAGGCGAAGCCGCAGTTCCCGATACACATCCTCCGGCATCAAATATTTTTTCTCGTAGCGATTAAAGACCGACTGGCTCATCTTCTATTCCTCCTGTCTCGCATTTTTTGTGGATCTATAAGAGTAATGCAGGGGCAGGCGTTTTTATTGCATGGACATTGATAATTTTTTGAGCGTTCCCTCTGTGGCAGGTTTGTGCCTGCCCGAAACGCAAACTTCACCTCAGATCATTGAAATGCGGGAATTTATATGCTAAATTATAGGGGAGCAGGATTCTGAAAAGAATCCGCTTGATCGAACCTGTGAAAGGAGCATAACGATGTTAGACGTAGGCATGAAAGCGCCGGAATTTACCCTTTTGAACCAAAACGGAGATTCCGTCTGTTTATCTGATTTTTTAGGAAAGAAAGTCGTCTTATATTTTTATCCGCGGGACAATACTCCCGGATGCACACGCCAAGCCTGTGCGTTTGCGGCAAGCTATGCACAATTTCAGGCACTGGATGTTGTCGTAATCGGGATCAGCAAAGACAGCGTTGCTTCGCATGTGAAATTTGCCCAGAAGCACGAACTTCCGTTTCTTCTGCTGTCCGACCCGGAATTGCAGGCAATCCAAAGCTATGATGTCTGGCAGGAAAAAAAGCTCTATGGAAAGGTCAGTATGGGAGTTGTACGCACAACATACCTGATTGACGAGAGCGGCAGCATTGAAAAGGTGATGCCCAAGGTCAAGCCGGACACCAATGCCGCAGAAATCCTGAGCTATCTCACCGCGTCCGGGACCGAAACCTGATATACACGGTATCATCCATGAAAATTATAATTTCTCCGGCAAAGAAAATGCGTATCGAGCCGGACAGCATCCCCCATTGTGATATGCCCGCATTTCTGCCGCAAACCGAAATTCTTTTCGATGTATTGCGGCATATGACCCCGCAGGAACTGAAAAGTCTCTGGAAATGCAGTGATTCCATCGCAGCGCTGAATTTCGAGCGGCTTCAAACCATGGAGCTTCGCCGCGGGCTAACACCGGCCATCCTTGCCTATGAAGGGCTTCAGTATCAGCATATGGCGCCCGGAGTGTTTACCAATCAGGAATTTTCATATATCGAGGAGCATCTGCGCATCCTTTCCGGCTTCTATGGTCTGCTGCGACCGTTGGATGGGGTGATCCCCTACCGTCTGGAAATGCAGGCAAAGCTTCAAACTGCATACGGCGCCGACCTGTACGCTTTCTGGGGCAACCGCCTTGCACGGGCGCTTTCCGAGCAAACCGGCTGCATTCTGAATCTCGCTTCTAAGGAATACAGCATCTGTATTTCCAAGCATCTTCCCGATACAGTCCGTTTTATCACCTGCGTTTTCGGTACGGAAAAAGACGGAAAAATTGTCGAAAAGGGCACGCTTTGTAAGATGGCACGCGGCGAAATGGTGCGCTATCTGGCAGAAAATCAAATTACAGACCCGGAACATGTAAAACTATTTCAGGGAATGGGGTTTCATTTTGATGCCGCCCGTTCAACGCGCGAGACATTTGTATTTTTGCATGCCCCGAAAACAGTTCCCAAGGCATGAAAAAACCCGTTTGCGGAAATCCGCAAACGGGTTCTTTTTTTACAAAAGGAAACTACGCTCCAGTCTTATCCAGTTCTCCGGTATACGAGGCGATACCGCCGATGTTCCTCACATCAGAATATCCCATCTGCTGCAAAATTTCAACCGCTTTCCGACTTCTCCCACCGGAATAACAGTAAACGAACACCGGTGTCGATTCACTCGGAATCACGCGGCCCGCCTGTTCAAGCATCGGAAGCGGTATATTTTTGCTTCCCGGGATTGCTCCCTCCCGATATTCGTCCGGCATGCGGACATCCAAGAGAACCGCATCCGGTGTCATCCGGTACGCTTCCACTCCCTGATTGATATCAGGGATGTTTAAAAAGTCAAAGAAACCCATTCTATTGCTCCTTTATATTTCCGCAACATAAAACTTCCAATTGATTTATTTTTATTCTATCCTTTTCTCCAGTTTTCTTCCGTAACTTTGTTACAGAGCCATCTCTTCTCCGGAAATTTATTCCGTCTGCAGGACGGTGCATGCGGTAACCACCGTCTGATAGGTTTCTCCTCTCCCGCTCGTTGTATAGCGCAGGCGGAACCCTTCCGTCAGGGCATGCAGCTTGATATCCACATAATCCGGATAGACTGTCATCTGCTCCAGCACTTCTCCCCATACCGTCTCCGACCCAATCCAGTCTTTTTCAGCAAACCTCTGCAATTCTTCTATGTCAGTCTTTTCATGCTGCTCCAATACTTTCTGCCGCTCCAATGCCGCAATCCGCGCATGAATCCGATTTTCCTCCTTCTCATACCGCCGGCACATGCGTTCCAAGTCCTCTTTGGAAATTGTTTGTTCAAAATAAGCATCCAGCGCACGGTCTTTCTTGCGCAGCAGACCTGCCCGCTGGCATTCCAGCTGCCGATACAACTGCTGCGTTTCACTTTCTGACGCTGTCTGCACCAGCAGGTTCCCAAGCTGCTCTGCTATCTTCGCTGGATTCACCTGCAATAAACCAAGCACATGGGTCATGCAGGTATGCACCGTCTTTTGATTGATGCTTCGCATATTGCATCCAACGGCATTCCCCTTTTGATTCACTTTCCGATTTCCAAATTGCCCTTTTGCGCGGCAGGTCCAGCTAAAATAGATTTGACCGGTTGTCCGTCTGCGTTTGCGCGGCACAAACCGCGCCCCGCATCCGCCGCATACGATTTTACCCGAACACCAGTACCTTGCAGAATACCGCATTTTCTGCGTCTCAGACGGCGCGCGGCGCGCCAGTTCCTGCTGCACCCGTTCAAATTCTTCCCGCCCGATAATTGCCGTATGATGGTCGCGCAGATAGACTTTTTCGTGTGGGTTCGGCACTTTTTTATGATCTAGGTAGTTTGGCGTGTAATATTTCTGTTGGAGCAAATCACCGCAATATTTTTCGTTCCGTAAAATCCGCAGAATCATCACGGGCGACCATGGTTTTTCTTTTGCTTTGGGCGGAGCAATCCCTTCTTCATACAGTTCCCGGGCAATGACATAGGTTCCTTTTCCTTCGTCCAGAAATTTATGATAAATTCGCCGGATTACTGCGGCTTCCTCCGGCAGAATGGTCAGCTTTCCCTGCGTTAAATCATAACCGTACAGCGAATTGCTGCCAAAAACCACGCCATGCTCCATAGACCGCCGCTGTCCCCACTTGACGCGCTCCGATGTTTTCCGGCTCTCCTCCTGTGCAACGCTTGCCATAATCGTCAGCCGAAATTCGCCGTCATCCTGCCGTGTGTCAATATGGTCATTTAGAAATAAAATGCCTACCCCGCGTTTCCCAAGCTCCCGGGTATGCTTCAGCGCATCGACGGTATTGCGCGCAAACCGTGAAACCTCCTTGGTCAAAATCAGGTCCACTTTCCCTGCATATGCGTCAGCAAGCATCCGCTGAAATTCCGGTCTGCCTGCCGCCGTTGTCCCGGAAAGCCCTTCATCTGCATACACATCGACCAGTTTCCAATCCGGGTTCTGACGAATCTGCGCATCAAAATACCGCCGCTGATTTTGCAGGGAGTTGCGCTGATCATCCTGATCGGTCGAAACACGGCAATATGCCGCAACCCGTATCATTCCGGCGCCTCTTCGCCTGCATGCATGACATCCATCGCTCTTTGAAACTGCAATTCGTCCAGATGCCCGGTCTGAAAAAGGGCTTTGAGCATCCCGCATACGATCTGGTCCTGAAGCGCCTTCTGTTCTGCTGTATTCATTGGATTCCCTCCTTTGTTCAGCATATGTTCCGTTCTTTACCGCTAGGACAGTTTCCGCACACACCTTTTTCGCAAACGCGGTACCAACCGCCGAGGGTGCGATTCAACTCGCCATGGAGGAACTGCCGATCACCATTCAGGGTGCGCATGTGCTGGTACTCGGCAACGGGCGAATCGGCAGCCTGCTCAGCAGCAAACTGCGCGCGCTCGGTGCAGACGTGACCGTTTCCGCACGTTCTGCACACGATTTCGCACGCATTGAAACTGCTGGGCATCGGGCGCTCCACACCAAATTTTTAGCCGGCCATCTATCCGGTTTTGATTTGGTGGTCAACACTGTCCCCGCGCGCGTGCTCGGCGCATCCGAACTGACAGAACTGCCTGCTGCCTGTCTGATTCTCGATCTGGCATCCAAACCCGGCGGGGCGGGTGACGCAAACCGGCATGTTCCCATGCACGCAGGCAAAAGAAAAACCCTCCGAATCGGAGGGTTTTTCGTATCGGGTTTATGCGTCTGCCGCCGCGCGCTTTGCACGAAGCTGAAGCAGGAAAATGACTGCAATGATACCCAGACCGACCACGTCGGTCAGCGGGTTCGGGTCAATCAGCATCAGGCCGGCTGCAATCGCAGCAAAGCGTTCCAGCTTGTTCATATGCGCCATCATAAAGCCTTCCAGACCGATTGCCAGACCGAGCATACCGACCATGGACGTAATAACAATCTGAATGACCTCAATTGGTGTGGTGTCGATGAACAGCATCGCGTTATTGAACGCAAAGATGTACGGAACAATAAAGGCGGCAATCGCAAGACGCGACGCGTTGACGCCGGTTTTCATCGGGTTGGACTTGGCGATTGCCGAGCCTGCGTAGGCTGCCAGCGCAACCGGCGGCGTGATGTCCGCCACAATGCCGAAGTAGAACACGAACATATTCGCCGCAATCAGGTTCAGGCCCATACCGTTCACCAGAATCGGTGCACAGGTGGTTGCCATGATGATATAGTTTGCCGTGGTCGGCACACCCATACCAAGGATGATACAGGTAATCATGGTCAGAATCAGCGCGATAATCAGGTGACCGTTTGCCAGAGAGGTGATGCCGGTGACCAGAATTGCGCCCAGACCGGTCATCGTAACAACGCCCGCAATGATGCCCGCAATACCGCATGCCACTGCAACCGACAGCGTGTTGCGCGCGCCGTTTTCGAGCGCGTCGAAGAACTTGGTCACGCTCATCTCGTCCTCGACCGGAACCTTCATGACGCGGGCGATGATGGTATTGACGATGCTGACTGCAATCGCACACAGCGTTGCAAGTACAGCCGCCTTGGACATCGTTGCACCCTGAATAATGATGACTACCAGCACGATGAGCGGCAGCAGCAGGTAAGCGCGCGCCATCAGGTGACGCAGCTTGGGCAGCTCCTCGCGCGGCAGACCGTGCAGGCCAAGCTTCTTCGCCTCAAAATGCACCATCAGGAAAATGCCGGTGAAGTACAGCAGCGCCGGCAGGATTGCCTTGACTGCAATTTCCTGATACTGCACACCGCACATCTCTGCCATCAGGAACGCCGCAGCACCCATGATCGGGGGCATGATCTGACCGCCGGTCGAAGCCGCAGCCTCAACCGCGCCCGCAAATTCGCCTGCATAACCGGTCTTTTTCATCAGCGGGATGGTGACAGAACCGGTGGTAACCGTGTTGCCGACCGAAGAACCGGAAACCATGCCGCACAGCGCGGACGAAATAACCGCAACCTTCGCCGGACCGCCCGAGGACGCGCCTGCAATCGAGTTCGCACACTGGATGAAGAACTGCGAAATACCGGTTGCCTCCAAAAATGCGCCGAAGATAATAAACAGTACAATAAACGTCGAGCACACGTTAATCGGGGTGCCGATCACGCCGTTGGTCGTGTAGAACAGCTGATAAACGATCTTTTTCAGACCAAACATCGGCAGCTTATAATACTGCGAGAACGCATAGACAAGAAATACGCCCGCAACGCATAGAATCGGGATACCAACCACGCGGCGGCATGCCTCAATCAGAATCACAATACCGATCAGACCGATGATGACCTGCATATCCGTAATACGCGACGAACGCTTGATGATCTCGGTGCAGTTAAACGCATAGTAGAAAAAGCAGCCGGAGCCAACCAGACCGAGCACCACATCATACCACGGGATGCGGTTTTTTTTGCCCGGATGGCCTTTACGCGCCGGATACAGGATAAACACCATCAAAATGATGAGTCCCAGGAAACTGGTACGGCGGATACGCTCATCCCATGTCGCAACCAGGTTCATGTACACACAGTACAGGGAAAACGCGACGAAGAAATAACGGATCAGCTTTCTGGGCAGACCGTTGTACTCGCGGGTGTTGGATTCGCGGTCATATTTTTTCATGATCGCTTCGACATCGGCAGCAGTACCGACATCCATATCCTGCAGGTTCTCCGTCTGGGGGGTGGTAGGCTTATTCTCTTTTGCCAAATGAATTCCTCCTTTATTTACGAAATATTAACAGCATTCAAAAAAGCGCAGAGCAGCCGCATGGTCAATGGCCGTGCGGCTGCTCCAGCGTGCGGTTTCAATCGCAGAAATCAATCAGGACTGGATGCCCTTCTCCTCGTAGTACTTGATTGCACCCGGATGGAACTCCACGTCGATGCCGTTCATCGCGGTCTCCAGAGACAGTTCCTTGAACTTGTCGTGCGAGCCTGCCATGGATTCCTGGTTCTCAAACAGCGTCTTGGTCAGCTCGTAAACCACATCCTCGGACAGGTCAGCGGAAGCGATCAGGGTTGCACGGACAGAGACAGTCTCGGTGTCCGCGTCCACACCTTTATAGGTGCCGCCCGGAATGACAGCCTTGGTGTAGAACGGATGCTCTGCAATCAGCTTGTCCGCATGCTCGCTGTCAATTGCAACCACGCTGATCTTGTTGGTCGTTGCAAGGTCGGTAACCGCCGTGGTCGGCGCGCCCGCGGTTACAAATGCCGCGTCAATCTTGCCGTCCTTCAAGCTGGAAGCCGAATCGGTAAAGCCGGAGTTTACCGCCTTGATATCATCAAAGCTCAGACCGTAAACATCCAGAATCTGCTTTGCATTGAACTCAACGCCCGAGCCTGCGTCGCCGACCGAAACGGTCTTGCCCTTGAGGTCTGCAACCGTCTTGATGGACATATCGGTGGTAATAATCTGGCAGGTTTCGTCATACAGACCGGCAACCGCACGGAAATTCGTGCATGCACCCAGTTCCTCAAAGGTATCGGTGCCGTTCATCGCGTAAGACATAACGTCGTTCTGTACGGTGCCGAGCTGTGCCTCGCCGTCCTCAATGCGGATGATATCGTCCTGCGAGCCGCCGGAAACAACAACCTTCAGGTTTGAATTTTTAAGCAGCGGGTTGAGTGCAGTCGCCATGACATTGCCGACTGCATAATAGGTGCCGGTCTCGCCGCCGGTCGCCATCACAAGTTCGGTCTTTGCGCCTGTATCGCCGCCATTGCCGCCTTCTGCGGAATTCGCGCCGTTATTGCCGCCGCCGCAGCCGGCAAGCAGCATCGTAGAAGCCATGCAAACAGCAAGCAAAGATGCAATTTTCTTTTTCATAGTTTTCCCCTTTCCGTATACATCGAAAAAATATTGTTCTTATTATACAGGATTCTTCAGGTTTTTGCAAGACGCTGTCGCAATTCTTGTAACAACTCACCTGTAGGAAATTATTCTTTAAAATGAAGCTGCCGCGTAACTGCTTCATTTCAAGGCGCGTCAGCGCAGATTTCTTCGTACTCTTCCCCAAACCTGTGCGGAGATCCCGAAAAATCCAATCATAAAAAAAGCAGCCGTCCTCACCCGATTATAGACGAAGATGGATTTTCCACGCCCTTTTCTTTGGGCGGCGCAAACCGGAAGGTAAATTCCACGCCGCGCCCCTCAAAAATGCGCACGCATTCCAGCAGCGCGAGCGCGTCCGCTCGGCGCAGCACGTCAAACCGCAGGACCTCCCGAATCTGTTCTCCAAGGTCCGGCGGTGCACAAGCCTGCTGTTTGCAGCGCACGACCTCCGCGCGTGTTTGACGCAGCATCTGCCGCGCCCGCTCGAGCAGCGCTTCATCGGGCTCGGATTCTTCATACAGGCGAAGCAGTGCCCGCTCACAGGCCTCTGCACGGTTTTGCGCCTGCCGGGTTGCCCGCACCGCCTCGGTCTGCGCCTTGTTCCACTCGCGCAGCAACGCGGATTCCTCAATCGTAATCTCCCCTGCCATCCCGCGCAGGCAGCCCCGCACTGCGTCAAGCACCGCATCTTCCCGCACCCGATGCGGCGTGCATCCCGTCCTCCGCCGATAGCCGCTGCACACCAGATAAACCCGTTTGCCATCCCGTACATGGGTCATTGGCGCACCGCAGTCCCCGCAGAATACCAATCCGGTCAGCACGTGCGGCGCCTGTCCGGACGGATGATAGCTGCGCACGCGCAGCATCTCCTGTACCCGGTCAAAGGTCTGCTGGTCAATGAGCGGCGCATGCGTGTTCCGTACTACCGCCCATTCGTCCTGCGGCAGCGCCACCCGCCGCCGCACCTTGTAGCTAATCGTGCGCACCCGTCCCTGTGTCAAATGCCCGGCATAGGTCGGGTTTTCAAGGATGCGGCGCACTGTCTGCGCGCTCCATGCTCGGCTGCCGTGCGCCTGTCCGCGCCGCTGCGATGGGGTTGGAACCCCCTGCGCAGTCAGCTTCCCCGCCGTGCCGGACAACGCTCCGCATGCAAGATAGGTTTCAAAAACCTGCCGCACATCCGGCGCGGTCTGCGGGTCCGGAACCAATCTGTTTTTGTCCTCCGGGTCACGCCGGTAGCCAAATGGCGGCTGTGCCCCGATAAATTTCCCCTCCCGTCTTCGCGCATCCAATGCCGCACGCACTTTTTTTGAAATATCCCGCGCATACATGTCATTGAACACCGACAAAAAAGGAGCAAAATCTGTGACGCCGTCCGGAGCGCCCGAATCATATCCTTCGCTTACAGACAGCACCCGCACCCCATGCATTGGAAAATATTCTTCCAGCAGCGCGCCCACTCTGGCATAGTTGCGCCCCAGACGTGACAAATCTTTGACCACAACGGTATCAATCTCTCCGCGTTCAATATCCGCAATCAGCCGCTCAAATCCGGGACGGTCAAACCGCACCCCGCTCCATCCATCGTCAATATAGGTTTTTTTGACCTGCCAGCCGCGCGCGGACGCAAACTGCGCAAGGAGCATGCGCTGGGTTTCAATGCTCTGCGATTCCCGTTCGCCCGCATCTTCGCGCGACAGACGCAGATACAGTCCAATCTGCGGGGCGCTCATGACCAGCTTCCCCCATGGAGCCGGTCGCGCACCAGCCGAAAAAGGACGCGTTCCAGCGTTTCCTCCCCTGCAAATTTCCATGTAACTTTTTCAAGCGGTTTCAAGTTCATCGCCCCCCCTTCTTCTCAGCTTATGCCCGGACCGCCTGTCCGCATGCACGATTTTCTGTACCTTTGTTCCATCCACCGGGGTGGATTTCACGGCTGCAAGCCAACTCGGGCGGCATGCGGTCTGGGCGCTGTCGCTTCCCGGCAAGGTCGCGCCGGTTTCGTCTGCACGCGCCATCCGTGACACCATCTACACCATTTTGCAGGAGGAGAACATTTTATGACCGTACCCATTCGCCTTGGTTTTGCCATGACCGGTTCTTTCTGCACATTTTCACGGGTATTTTCCGTACTGGAGGAGATGATGCAGACCGGTCGTTACGAGATCACGCCAATTTTATCGCACAACGCCGCAGCCATGGACAGCCGCTTCGGTTCCGCCGCTTCCATGCGCGAAAAGCTGGAGCACATCACCGGTCATCCGGCGCTCGACACCATTCAAGCCGTGGAGCCAATCGGCCCCAAAGGTTTGCTCGATGTCTTGGTCATTGCGCCGTGTACCGGAAATACGCTCGCAAAGCTTGCCTGTTCCGTAATCGATACACCGGTTACTATGGCGGCAAAAAGCCACCTGCGCCGCGACCGCCCCGTTGTGCTTGCCGTATCCACCAACGATGGGCTTTCCGGTTCTGCGGGCAATCTTGGAACGCTGCTCAACCGGCGCCATTACTATTTTGTCCCATTCGGGCAGGATGCGCCAACCGCAAAACCCCGCTCTCTGGTCGCGGATATGACACTGATCCCTCAAACGGTCGAAGCGGCACTGTGCGGCGAGCAGATTCAGCCGATGCTCTATGCCCTGTGACGCAGAAGCGCCTCCCAAACGGGAGGCGCTTCTGTAATCCAAATTTTGTCTTGACAATTCTGCCGGAAGCCACTATAATAAAAAAAGATTCGCGGGTGTAGTTCATCGGTAGAACGGCAGCTTCCCAAGCTGCATAGGTGGGTTCGACTCCCATCATCCGCTCCAAAATAAAACCGGTGTAATCGTGTTCATTTTCACATGATTGCACCGGTTTTTTGCATTTTAATCGTACAATTATATTCAAATATGCTGTATTTCGCCGTTCCTGCTCTGACCCAAAAGAACGGAAATTTACTATTTTGGCTGTCGTTTTCTTGTCTTGTTGGGGTCACTTAATATGCTTGCAGCATATTTGGGACAGTTGGCATTTTGTTTGATAGATAAAAGCACCCCTATCCTCCGGATCAGAGAGGATAGGGGCTTTTGAGGATGCCGATAGGTAAGTAACCTAACGATAAAACCATTATACCCTATGTCCCTTATTTTGACCGTCGAATGCTGTCGAATACGGTCAGTTTATTTTCGTGTACACCTTTCGTGTCAAGATTTCGATATGGAATCATCTATCCCCCCCCAAAAGGGTAAGCTTAAAGCACAGTACGCTTTGCACCCTCCCGATAATATTTACACGCTGGCGACTCTGCAAACCGATGCTTGATACGTGGATACATACAATGTCCGCAATGTACACTATAATATCTTCTGCCGCTTTTGCGATAGTGCTGACAAAAGTGTACGCAGAATTTGCAAGTTTCTTTCAATGAAATCACCTCACTTCAAGAATAACATATGATGCCGAAACGGTTCATCCCAAAGATGACTGCAAAAAAGCCTTCCCGAAAATGGGAAGGCTGTTCTTCTCTTATACGTAAAACAGCATCTTGCCGTAGGTCGGCATGGGCCAGTCCTTTTCACCGATCATGGTTTCGAGCCGGTCGGTTACCGCGCGGGCAGCCTCCATTGCGCCGATTACATGGTCACGGTAATACTCCGCATAACTCTGCACATCGGTTTTCTCGGGCACTGCATCCATCGCCTTTTGCAGGACGGCACGGCGTTCGTACAGCTCGCCGATGAGCGCGGTCATCTCCCGTGCCATCTCCATTTCTGCGGGCGCTTCGATGCCGATTGACTTCTTAACCGCAACGCCGCCGGCAATCTTATTGGAATACTCCACGCACGCCGGAAGAATCTGACGCGACAGCATTTCAAGCATAGTCAGCGCTTCGATGTTGATGGTCTTGGCATACTCCTCGAGCAGGATTTCCGCGCGAGACTGTACCTCAGTCGCGGTGCAGATGCCATGACGTGCAAACAGCTTGACATTCTTGTCGTCGGTGTAATGCTTCAGCGCATCCGGGGTGGTGCGCAGGTTGAGCAGACCGCGCTGCGCGGCTGCCTCCTGCCACTCGTCACTGTATCCGTTGCCGTTGAAGATGATGTGACGGTGATCCTTCAGTTCACGCTGCACAAGCGCTGCAAGTGCGGTATCAAAGTTCGCAGCAGCCTCCAGTTCATCGGCAAACTGGCGCAGCGACTCAGCAACTGCCGTATTCAGGATGAAGTTGGTGCACGCAATGTTAAAGGACGAACCCGGCATACGGAACTCAAACTTGTTGCCCGTAAACGCAAACGGCGAGGTGCGGTTGCGGTCAGTCGTGTCCTTCGGGATGGGCGGCAGCGCGGAAACGCCGATGTTCATCATGGTCTTTTCCACATCGGTGTAATCGGTGCCGCGCACCAGAGAATCCAAAATGGCTTCCAGCTCGTCGCCGACAAACATAGAGATAATCGCGGGAGGCGCCTCGGCAGCGCCCAAACGATGGTCATTGCCCGCAGAAGCCGCCGAAATGCGCAGCAAATCCTGATATTCGTCTACGCCCTTAATCACCGCAGTCAAAAACAGCAAAAACTGTGCGTTGGAATGCGGGGTCGAGCCCGGCTCAAGCAGATTTTCGCCGCGGTCAGTGGACAGCGACCAGTTGTTGTGCTTGCCTGAGCCGTTGATGCCCTGGAACGGCTTCTCATGCAGCAGGCACACAAACCCATGGCGGTCTGCGACGCGCTTCATGACCTCCATGGTCAGCTGATTGTGGTCGGTCGCAATATTGGTAGTCTCGAAGATGGGCGCCATCTCATGCTGGCAGGGCGCAGCCTCGTTGTGCTCGGTCTTGGAGAGCACGCCGAGCTTCCACAGCTCATCGTCCAGCTCTTCCATGAACGCCTTGACGCGCGGACGGATGGAGCCAAAGTAATGGTCCTCCATCTCCTGCCCCTTGGGCGCCATCGCGCCGAACAGCGTGCGGCCGGTGAAAATCAAATCCTTGCGCTTGGCGTAATCCTCCTTGTTGATGAGGAAATATTCCTGCTCCGCGCCCACGGTGGTGTTCACGCGGCGCACATCCTTGCCGAACAGCCGGAGCACGCGGCACGCCTGCTTACTGATGGCGTCCATGGAGCGCAGCAGCGGGATTTTCTTGTCCAGCCCCTCGCCGGTGTACGAGCAGAACGCAGTCGGGATGCACAAAGTATTGTCCTTGATGAACGCATAGGAGGTCGGGTCCCATGCCGTGTAGCCGCGCGCCTCAAAGGTCGCGCGCAGACCGCCCGACGGGAAGGAGGACGCATCCGGCTCGCCCTTGATCAGCTCTTTGCCGGAAAACTCCATAATGACGCCGCAGCTGCCCTCAGGCGAAATAAAACTGTCATGCTTTTCCGCCGTAATGCCGGTCATGGGCTGGAACCAATGGGTAAAATGGGTCGCGCCCTTGGAGATCGCCCAGTCCTTCATCGCGTTGGCGACCACGTTTGCAATCGCGGGGTCAATCGCGCTGCCTTCGTCCACCGTCTTTTTGAGCGCCTTGTAAACGTCCTTTGGGAGCTGCTCCTTCATGACATTCTCATTAAAAACCATGCTGCCGAAATATTCCGGCACCCGTTTTGCCGCGTAGGTATCCATACTCAAAACCTCCCTGTATCTTGAAAGATCAATCGTTTTTCCATCGTCAGCCGGGCAGACGCGCCGCATTGGCAGCCTCCGCACCGGAAAAATACTGTATTCATTATAAATTTCCCGCTCCGTCCGCGTCAAGCAAACCACGGTCAAATCTTGCCCCGCTGTGCAGATTCCACGCATTTCACAAGAACACAAAGGCATCCCAGCTGATTCTATGCAAATTGCGCACATTTTACCAAATGCCCAACGCGTCCCCTGCTTGTTCTCCGAATTTTCTGCCGCGCCCCTTTATTTCCCGCGTCCGGAATGCTATAATAGGGGGCGAAACGGTGCGCTGTGTGTCAAACCTGCGCGCCTTTCTAAAGATTACACTTCCGCAAAGGAGCGATATTTTTCATGAAGCTTCCCTTTACAAAAATGCACGGCTGCGGCAATGATTATGTATATTTCAACTGCTTCGCTCATCCGGTGAACAATCCTGAGGAGCTTGCGGTGCGCCTGTCCGACCATCACTTCAGCATCGGCGGCGACGGCGTCATCCTGATCTGCCCCTCCGATGTTGCAGACGCAAAAATGCGCATGTTTAACGCCGACGGCTCCGAGGGAAAAATGTGCGGCAACGGCATCCGCTGTGTCGGCAAATACCTGTACGACAACAACATGGTGGACGGCAAGACCGAAATCACCGTTGAAACCCTCAGCGGCATCAAAACCCTGATTCTGCACCCGGAACACGGCAAGGTGCAGACCGTGCGCGTCGATATGGGTCCCGCCATGCTGAAACCCGCGCAGATTCCGGTTTATCTGGACGGCAGCCGCATTGTAGACGAGCCGCTCGTCATCGATGAAAAGGTCTACCACATCACCTGTGTGTCCATGGGCAATCCCCATTGCATCGTATTCATCAAAGAGGACGTCGATGCCCTCGACCTCGCGCGCCTCGGTCCCAAATTTGAACACAATGCGCTCTTTCCCGAGCGTGTAAACACCGAATTTGTCAATATCCTGCCCGACGGCACCCTGAAAATGCGTGTTTGGGAGCGCGGCAGCGGGGAGACTTGGGCGTGCGGTACCGGCGCATGCGCGGTCGGCGTGACCGCTGTGCTGCGTGGGCTCGCCGCCAAAGGCGATGACATTCTCGTGCATCTGCGCGGCGGCGACCTGACCATCCGCTATACCGATGAAACCGTATTCATGACCGGTCCTGCTACCACTGTTTTTGAAGGCATCATCGAAGTATAAGACCAACCGACCTGCGGCGAGGTTTTCTCGCCGCTTTGCTTTGAGGAAAACCATCATGTATCAATATCTTCTCTTTGATCTGGACGGCACGCTGACCGATTCCCAGGAAGGCATCACCCGCTCGGTCGATTATGCCCTGCGCACGGTCGCGGGCATTGAAACCGCAGATTTATCCACTCTGACCCCGTACATTGGTCCCCCGCTTGTGGATGGCTTTATGGACAACCATCATCTCGACCATGACACGGCGGTGCGCTGCACAAGCGCCTACCGTGAACGCTACCGCGAGGTTGGACTGTTCGAAAACCGCGTCTATGACGGCATCCCTGAGGCGCTCGAGCGCCTGCACCGCGCAGGCTGCAAACTTGCGCTCGCAACCTCCAAACCCGAAACCTTTGCCGTGCGCATCCTCGATCATTTTGGTCTTACCCAGTATTTTGATGTCATCTGCGGCGCAACTATGGACGGCCGTATCTCTCAAAAAGATGAGGTCGTGAGCGAAACCCTGCGCCGTCTCGTAAACCCCACTCCCGAGCAGACCATTATGATTGGAGACCGCCTGCACGATGTGCTTGGTGCAAAAAAACACGGTCTTAAATGCCTCGGTGTGCTGTTCGGCTTTGGCTCAGAAGATGAACTGCGCGAAGCCGGCGCATATGCACTCGCCGAATCGCCGCGCGCCATGGCGGACTGGCTGCTTGCCCCATGAAAACACACCGGTACAGCCTGATGATCGCGGGCGCAGGCATCCTATGGGGACTGATTTCTGTCTTTTTCAAACTGCTGTCCGCTGCCGGACTGGACGGTTTTCAAACCATTGCGGTGCGGTTTGGATTTTCTGCGGTTTTGCTTTTCATCTGGCTGATCGTGCGCAATCCCAATCTGCTGCGCATCCGCCATCCTATTCATCTTTTGTACTTTATGGGTACCGGAATCCTGAGCCTCGCGGCGTTCAATTTTTGCTATTATACCGCCATTGATCTGGCAGGAGTATCGGTTGCTGCCCTGCTGCTGTATACCGCACCGGCGTTTGTGATTGTTTTCTCCCGTCTGCTGTTTGGAGAGGCGCTAACCCGCCGCAAGGTTGTCGCGCTCACGCTGACCATCGCAGGCTGCGCATGCATGTCAGGCGCCTTGGGCGGTTCGCTCACTATCCCAACGACTGCCCTGCTCTATGGTCTTGGTTCTGGGCTCGGTTATGCGCTCTATTCCATCTTCGGCAAGCTTGCACTGCGGGATTATGCTCCTGAAACCGTAACTGCATACTCTTTCGCATTCGCAGCGTTGGGACTGATTCCGCTCAGCCATCCGGGTGAACTACTGCCGCGTCTGATGGAGCTGGATATTCTGCTGCCCGGCATCGGACTCGCGCTGCTGTGCACAGTTGGTGCATATCTGCTTTATACGAGTGGACTGACCCATGTCGATGCCGGACAGGCTTCGATTTTAGCGACGGTAGAGCCAGTGGTTGCCGCACTGCTCGGATTTTTTGCATTTCACGAAAGTGCAACCACTGCAAAGCTCACCGGCATTGTTTTGATTCTCGGCGCGATTGTGCTGGCAAGCCTTCCGGAACGCAGACAGTAAAAACGAGCCGGTTTGGTAATGAAAAACGGCATCACAAGAACGTGTCTACGTCTCTGCCGTTTGCTTTGCTATGTAAAAAGAAGGAGAGGAACCAAGGTTCCTCTCCTTCTTTTTGAATCATCCTCTCCTCCTTAGCGCAGGCTCACGCTTTTTTCTCCGAAAAAAGCTACCCCGCCATCCAGAGGGCACGGATTTACGAGAAAATAGGTTTTCCGTTTTGTGAAAATATTCCACAAAGACGCCCGTGCGAGCCGCTATAAAAGGGTGATGCTTTGGGGAACGAGGTACCGGCGGTATCGGGACTGGCGCAGCTTCGTGCCGCTAGTCGCTGGTGCGAGCCAGCCCACAGCGCGCCGCAGCGACCAGCGGCAAAAGCTACACACGCAAATAAGTCTGCACCTATACGCGGCACGCACACTTAAAATAGCGGTTCGCGTCCGCGTCTGCGTGCGGCATTCGACCAAAACGGAAAACTATTTGCGCGTACCTGCGCACGCGCCGCATGACCGGGTAGCATTTTCTGTGAAAATGCGTAGGTCTGGACAGGAGGGATAGGGAGATTTCAAAAAAGGGCAAGGGAAACTGGGTTCCATTGCCCTTTTTGGCAGTATGAAGCCTGCCCGCGGAGAATGCATTCCTGTTTGGGGTATGTACCTTTCCGGCGACATGCTTCGCAGAACCGCCGCAAACACTTCCCACAGGCACCCTCCTCTTTCCAGAAAAACACGAAAACAGCGCGGATCTAACGATCCGCGCTGCCTCTCTCCCTCTCTTTTCTCAGTCAACTGGCTCTATTTATTTTTTCAGAGCGTCGATATAGGTCATAATCAATTCGACAGACTTGTCTACACCCAAACGACCAGAATTCACGCACAAATCATAGTGATCGCACTTGCCCCATGCCTTACCGGTGTAGTAATTGTAGTACGTCGAGCGTTGTTTATCCATCTTCTCCAGTGCAGCTTCCGGGGACTTGCCGGTAATTTCATAATCACCGCAGGTCTGAATCCGGCGAATACGATCTTCAAGCGTACCATGGATAAAGAAATCGAACTTGTTGGTGCATTCACGCAGCACATGGTCAGCGCAGCGTCCAACAATGACGCACGGACCGCTTTCTGCGGCTTCCCGAATGACTTTCGCCTGTGCCAGATAAAGCTGATCGGTCAGGCTCATGCCGTTCAGTCCAGTGGAACCGAACATGGTCAAAGAATACAGGAAGCTGTTGGTTGCACGCTTATCCAGCTGCTCAAACAATTCTTCGCTGAAACCGGACTTCTTTGCCGCACGGGTAATCAGCTCACGGTCAAAAAAAGAAATGCCGAGACGAAGCGCAAGCTTATGTCCAATTTCACGACCGCCGGTACCATACTGTCTGCTGATCGTAATTACGAGGTTATCTGTCATGCCGATCCCTCCATTCCGCGTGTGGCTTATACAAAATAACCAACTGTTTCTGGTATTATTATCGCGCAATTCGTTAGATTTGTCAAGCATGACTTCTTGTAATTTCTAAGTTTTGTTAACTCTTTGTAACCTTTCTTAGAAAAATTTTATTCAGCGACGAGCATCCGGCCCACTTCGTCAATATTTCCCGCGCCCATTGTCAGCACCAAATCTCCGGCTTTCGCCTCGTTTTTCAGAAAATCTGCAATCTCCTCAAACGAATCAAAGCTCTTTGCGCCGGGTACTTCGGCAGCAAGATCTGCGGAGGAAATACCGATGGTATTTTTTTCGCGGGCAGCATAAATCGGTGCAAGCACCGCCAAATCGCACAGTTTCAGCGCGTCCACGAACTCATGGAACAGAGTTCTGGTGCGCGTATAGGTATGCGGCTGAAATGCACAGATAATTCTATCGAACTTCATTTCACGGGCAGCTGTTAGCGTTGCGCGCATCTCACTCGGATGATGTGCATAATCATCTACAACAAGTGCGCCGCACGGCATTTTCCCGGTGCGCTGAAAGCGGCGGGACGAACCGGTGAATGCATTCAGCCCCTCTGCAACACGCACGCCATCCAACTCCAGATAGAACGATACCGCACAGGCTGCCAACGCATTCAGCATATTATGTCGGCCGGGGACAGACAGGCGGACTGCTGCATATTTTTCTCCATGCACCATCACATCAAAGCTGTAATATCCGTTTTCAATCGTGATATGTTCGGGATATACGTCTGCGGTGGATTGCGTTCCGAAAGTCAATACCTTGCGGTTCACGCCCTGCACCGCCCTCATTGCATTTGCATCGTCCGCGTTAACGACCACCAGACCATCTTCCGGTGTGCGCAGGCAGAATTCATGGAAAGAATGAATGATATCATCCAAATCCTTAAAGAAATCCAGATGGTCGGCTTCGACGTTCAGAATGACTGCCACTGTGGGTGCAAAACTGAGGAAAGAATTGCAGTATTCACAGGACTCCGCAACAAAGCAGTCCTTCCCACCGATACGCAGCGTACCGCCGATGGCAGGCAGGCTGCTGCCTACCATAACAGTTGGGTCGAGCTGTGCATGCATGGCAATCAGGCTCATCATCGAAGTCGTTGTCGTCTTGCCATGCGTACCGGAAAGGCAAATGACATTGTGATAATCCCGCATGACGCTGCCCCATGCTTCCGCACGTTCCATAATCGGAATTCCCAGTTCACGCGCGCGAATAATCTCCGGATTATCGTCATGTACCGCCGCAGTACGCACAATCAGCGCCACATTCTCAACATTTTCAGGCAAATGCGCATAGGTAATCTTGGCGCCCAGACGCTCCAGCCGCTCGGTCACTGCCGAATGCGCACGGTCAGAACCGGTAATCGGTACACCGAGCGACAGCAGCAATTCAGCCAGTGAGCTCATAGACACACCGCCAATGCCAATCAAATGCACCGGCCGTTTGGTTTCTATATAAAATTTTAGAGAATGCTCCATTTTTGAATTCCTCCCTCTCTCTATCGGAGTAAAAAAGTTTTCATGTTCCTTGTATATTATATGCCAACCTGTCCAAAATATAAATAGTAAATCTCCCGATTTAGACATTTATAAGGAGCATTCAATTATGGAAATCACCGACATCAAATTCCGACATTTCAGTGATGACGGTCGCCTGCGCGCGATGGTTTCGGTCACGTTCGACGAGGTTTTCGCTGTACATGACATCAAAATCATTGACGGTCAGGACCGCTTATTCCTTGCCATGCCCTCGCGCCGCATGCCGGACGGCAAATACCGCGATATTGTGCACCCAATCGGCTCCAGCCTGCGCGAAAAGCTGGAAAAAACCGTGCTGCGTGCCTACGAAGAACAGCAGCACCCCATGTAAGCCCTCTTCTTTCTTTTCTCCCTACCATTTTTATAGAGACAGCGGCGCGCTTTTATAAAGCGTGCCGCTGTTTTTGTATATATTGCCTTTTATTCGCATTTTGTTTTTCATTCATGCTATTATAGCAGTAATTTTCCTATCACTCATCGATATATTGATTGGGCATAGCAGCATTGAATTGACCGTCTGAATTTATACGCATAGTTCTCAGCCTGCCCTCCACCGTGCATCTGCTCCAACATAGAAACCCCGGGAGATATGCGCGCCACATATATCCTTTTTGCCTCAACATTGTTCACAGCATCCACTGCCAAAGCATATACAGCACGAGCAGATGTACCGGATAAAAAGCGTAGCAAATATACTGAAATGCTTTGGAATGATACCCCTGCTTGCCGCGGTACAGCCAAATCGGAATCAATGCCAGCAGTGCAACCCCCTGCTGCATCATTTTTATTTCATATCCTGCAACTGTTACTGTGTAAAAATAGCTGCCAAGAACCTGAATATTGAGCACCGCCAGACACACAATCTGCCCGAGCAGGCACCACCAGTTCCTCTGATGGAAAAAATAAAACGTCAGCACCATCAGGACTCCTGCGCCAAAGTAATCTACCATCGCAATCGTTCCGAGGATATAATCGCAAAACAGGATTACAAGGATGCTCCCCCATGTCATCCATGGCTTTTTGAATGCTTTTGCCTTTTCACATGCCAGAATGGAAAGCAGACCGATCAAAAAAGTCCACAGCACGTTTTGATGAAACGGATAAAAAAACGAGCTTCCATAAATCAAATTAAACGGAATCTCTGAAACCACCGCAAAGAGAAACATTCTTCCTATGTATTTCCGAACATTGGATGTATGAAAATATCCCTCTGCAATCAAAAATGCAAAAATCGGAAACGCCATCCTTCCGATGCATGTCATCCACTCCTGCTGCGGAAACAGGGTTGCCCACAGATGGTCACACAGCATCAATGCCATTGCCAAAATGTGCAGATGAAATGAATTCAGCCCCTTTGTTTTCCCTATCATATTGCTCCCCTCCGTTTTTTCAATTCTCCGCTGCAAACCGCATCTTCGGTTTCAGCAAAATTTCCTGCACAAATTGTACCACAATAAAAATAGCAATTCCAGATACGCTTTGGAAACAGAAAAAAACTGCCCTCAAACAGCATTTGAGGGCAGTTTCTTGATTCGTGTATCCGGATGAAATCCTTATTTGAAGTACTTCACGCCGTTTTCAAAGATCGGCTGGTACTTTTCGCCGTAGATATTGCGGCCAACATACGGGCTGTAGCGCTCGGTGTGTCCCATCTTGCCGAGCACACGGCCGTCCGGAGAGGTAATACCCTCAATCGCACACATCGAGCCGTTCGGGTTCCATGCGATGTCCATGGACGGGTTGCCTGCCAGATCGGTGTACTGGAACGCCACCTGACCGTTTGCAATCAGTTCGTCGATCACATGCTGCGGTGCAACGAAGCGACCTTCGCCGTGAGAAATTGCAATCGAGTGCAGATCGCCAACCTCGCAGGAGGACAGCCACGGGCTCTTAACTGATGCCACGCGGGTGGTCACATAGCTCGACTGGTGACGGCCGATGAGGTTGAACGTCAAGGTCGGGTCCTCCGCGGTCATCTGGTCGCGGATTTCACCGTAGGGCACCAGACCCAGCTTAATGAGCGCCTGGAAGCCGTTGCAGATGCCGAGCATCAAACCGTCACGCTTCCCGAGAAGCTCATGGATGGAATCCTTGATGCCGGGTCCGCGCAGGAACGATGCAATAAACTTGCCCGAACCGTCCGGCTCGTCACCGCCCGAGAAACCGCCCGGAAGGATAACCATTTGTGCGCGGCGGATGGCATTTTCAAGCTGTTCTGCCGACTGTGCCAGCGCGTCCGCCGAATAATTGCGCACGACAATGATTTCTGCCGCACCACCGGCATTTTCGACCGCCTTTGCGGTGTCATATTCACAGTTCGTGCCCGGGAATACCGGAATGACTGCAAGCGGCTTTGCGCTCTTGACTGCCGGCGCTGCCGCGCTGCGTGCAGTACAGGAAATCGTGGTCAGCTTATCATCCGAAGCCGCAGCCTTGGTCGGGAATACCGATTCCAGACGGCCTTCGAGCGCAGCCTTGAGTGCATCCATGGAGATCACTTCGTCCTGCAGCACAATCTCTGCCGCCTTGGTAGTCTCGCCCACCTTCCATGCGTGCGGCAGTTCTTCGGTTGCTTCGACCAGAATGCCGCCAAAGTTCTTGAGATAGAGCGCATCTGCCGGGAAGCCTGCGTCAAATGCAAAGCCGATGTCGTTGCCGATTGCCATCTTGCACACGCCTTCCGCAACGCCGCCGACCGACAGCGCCCATGCGGAAACGACCTTTCCTTCCGAAATCAGACCGTAGACCTCGTCCCACATATCCTTAATCATATCATAATCCGGTGTGCCGTCTGTGTTGTATGCAGCGTCGAACAGATAAACCGGATGGTCTGCCGCCTTGAATTCAGGAGAAATCAGGCAGGAAGCATCCTGCGGCGCAATGGCGAAGGATACCAGCGTCGGCGGAACGTCCATATCGTCAAACGAGCCGGACATAGAGTCCTTGCCGCCGATTGCCGCAAGGCACAGCTCCTCCTGTGCGACATAGGCGCCGAGCAGCGCCGCAAGCGGCTTGCCAAAGCGCTTCGGGTCCTTGCCGAGACGCTCGAAGTATTCCTGGAAAGTCAGATATGCGCGCTCGTAGTTGCAGCCTGCGGCAACCAGCTTTGCAACCGACTCAATGACTGCCGCGCTTGCACCGAGGAACGGGTTCTGCTCGGTATAGTAGGGGTCAAAGCCGTATGCCATGACCGACGCCGTCGAAGCCTGACCGGACAGCGCGGGCAGGGTTGCCGCCATCACCTGTGCCGGGGTGAGCTGGTTCTTGCCGCCAAACGGCATAAAGACAGAGTTCGCACCAATCGAGCCGTCAAAGCGCTCAACCAGACCGCGCTCCAGACAGATGTTCAGCGAAGCGGCATGATGCAGCAGCTGCTCGGAAAGGGTATCCCCTTCCGGAATGTTTTCAATCGAAGGCGTATCCAGATGCGGAATCTCTGCGGTCGCATGCTTTGCGCAGCCGTTGGTGTTCAAGAAATCGCGGGAAACGTCCGCAATGGTCTTGCCGTTCCAGGTCATACGCAGACGGTTCGTATCGGTCACAACCGCAACCTTGACCGCCTCCAGATTTTCCTTTGCCGCCTCTTCGATGAACTTGTCCGCGTCCTTTGCGCGCACGACAACCGCCATACGCTCCTGCGACTCGGAAATAGCAAGTTCGGTGCCGTCCAGACCGTCGTACTTCTTCGGAACCATATTGAGGTCGATGTCCAGACCATCTGCCAGCTCGCCGATTGCAACCGAAACGCCGCCCGCGCCAAAGTCGTTGCAGCGGCGAATCATACGGGTGACCTCTGCATTGCGGAACAGACGCTGAATCTTGCGCTCCTCCGGCGGGTTGCCCTTCTGTACCTCTGCGCCGCAGGTTTCAAGGGATTCTTCGGTGTGCTTCTTCGACGAACCGGTTGCACCGCCGCAGCCGTCGCGTCCGGTCTTGCCGCCAAGCAGGATGACAATATCCCCTGCTTCCGGTACTTCACGGATGACATTTTCAACCGGCGCTGCACCGACTACCGCGCCGATCTCCAGACGCTTTGCAATGTAGCCCGGATGGTAAATCTCATGAACCAGTCCGGTTGCAAGACCGATCTGGTTGCCATAAGAGGAGTAGCCTGCTGCCGCAGTGGTGCACAGCTTGCGCTGGGGCAGCTTGTGCGGCAAGGTCTCGCTGAGCGGTACGGTCGGGTCGCCCGCACCGGTCACACGCATCGCCTGATACACATAAGAGCGGCCGGAAAGCGGGTCACGGATTGCACCGCCGAGGCAGGTCGCTGCGCCGCCGAACGGTTCGATTTCAGTCGGGTGGTTGTGCGTCTCGTTCTTGAACATGAGCAGCCAGTCCTCAAAGTGGCAGCCGCCGTCCTTGTCATCCACCTTGACCTTGATCTTAATGGAGCAGGCATTGATTTCCTCGGATTCGTCGAGATTCTGGAGATAGCCGCGCTTTTTGAGCACCTTTGCCGCCGCAGTTGCGATATCCATGAGGGTCACAGGGCGCTTTGCTGCCTTTTCCTCGCCATAAACCTCCACGCGCGCCGCGAGATAGTGGTCAAACGCATCCTGCACCATCGGATCGTCAATGGCAGCGCCGTCGATTTCGGTCAGGAAAGTTGTGTGGCGGCAATGGTCCGACCAGTAGGTATCGACCATGCGCACTTCGGTGATAGTCGGATCGCGGTGTTCCTCGTTTGCAAAATAGTTCTGCAAAAACTTGAGATCGTCGAGATCCATTGCAAGACCGAGCTCGCGCAGCATGGCAGAGAGCGCAGCCTCGTCCATGGCGGTAAAGCCCTCGACCGTCTCCACCTCGGTCGGGATTTCGTATACCGCTTTGAGCGTTTGGGGCTTGTCCATAGAAGCCTCACGCGCCTCGACCGGGTTAATCAGGTAGTTCTTGACCTTCTGGAGTTCTTCTTCGGTCAGCGAACCTTCGAGCACATAAACCTTTGCCGCCGCAACTGCCGGACGTTCGCCGCCGGTCAGCAGCTGGATGCACTGCGCACAGGAGTCCGCGCGCTGGTCAAACTGACCGGGCAGCGGCTCTACTGCAAGCACGGTATGTACGCCTTCGGGCAGCGGGAACGCCTCGTCGTAGCAAACATCCGCCATCGGCTCAGAGAACACAATCTGCTTTGCTTTTTCGTACATTTCCTCGGTCAGACCCTCGGCATCATAGCGGCACAGATAGCGCACGCCGGTCAGCGTGTTCAGTTCAAGCTGCTCGGTCAGGTTTTTCAGCAGGCTGCGCGCCTCGACGTCAAAGCCCGGACGCTTTTCGGAAAAACAACGGTAAACTGCCATGTTAGACTCCTCTTATGTATTCCGTATTTTGACCAAATAATCAAATATTCAAGCCGGAAAGCGCTCGATTTTGACTTTGGCCGATTATTTTCTATCACTATTATCATACCGTATTTTGGTCTTTGTAATCAAGCGATAAACTGCCGAAACCGCATTGAAATTCCCAGCGGATAGTGTATAATTTAATCAAAGGGGGCGGACAAAGCCGCCCCATCTATTCAAAAAGCGGTGTGCGCGAAAAAGATACGCCGCTGCATCGCCGCTGTGCTTCATCCTATGCGGCGCGGCGCGCGATTGTGAAAACGAGGAGGATTCTACCTATGACCATCAAGCTTTCCCCGTCGATTCTGTCGGCGGATTTTGCAAATCTGGAGCGCGACATCAAGATCGCGGTCGATGCTGGCGCGGAATATGTGCATGTAGACGTGATGGACGGTCATTTCGTTCCGAACATCACCATCGGTGCACCGGTCGTTAAGGCGCTGCGCAAGGCAACCGATGCGGTACTCGACGTGCATCTGATGATCTCCGACCCGGACAAATATCTGGACGACTTCATTAAAGCCGGCTCGGACATTATTACGGTGCACTACGAATCGAACGGCGATACGCTCGAGCAGCTCAAAAAAATCCGTGCTGCAGGCGTGAAAGCTGCCTGCGTCATCAAGCCGGGCACTCCGGCGGACGTGCTCGTGCCCCTGCTTCCCTACTGCGATATGGTGCTCATCATGACCGTAGAGCCCGGCTTCGGCGGTCAGGGCTTCATCCCGGAATGCATGGACAAGATCAAGTTTGTACGCAAAGCCATTCAGGACGGCGGCTACAACTGCGAGCTGGAGATCGACGGCGGCGCAAAGCTGACCAACACGGCGAACATTGTCGCGGCAGGCGCGGACGTCATTGTCGCAGGCTCGGCGGTATTCGGCGGCGACATCGCAGCCAACGTCAAGGGCTTCCACGAAGTCTTTGCGGACGGTGTTTCCAAGGCGAACTGGAACAAGTAAAGATAAAAAAATCCGGATGCGGTGCATCCGGATTTTTTTATTTCATTGGCAAATCTATCCCAGATGTTCTAAGCTGCCTCAGCGGGTCATCTGCACACGCTTCGGGATGGAGTTTGCAACCTTGTACGTCTCGGTGTAGGTCTTGTAGCCCGAAGCCGTCACTGTCAGCGGATAGTCGCCGCGCTCCATTGTGAAATTCGCCGTACCGTCCGCGCCGGTGGTCTGCGTCTGATTGCCCAACGTAACGGTCGCACCGCTGACCTTTGCGCCAAAGCTGTCGGTCACGGTAATCGAAACCTGCTCCAGGATGGCAACCTCAAAGCTCAGCTTCTGGCTCGAAGAGGATACCCGGAAGTTCTTGCTCATATTTTCAAACTGCTCGCCCTGCACAAGCGCCGTATAATTACCCTTCTTGACATAAAACGTCGCAATGCCCGAAGAATCGGTCAGTTTTTCCTGCTCCTGCGTTGCGGATTCATTGTCCTCCGCCGAAGTGTCCGGCTTTACGATGACCGAAGCGTCGCGCACAGCAACTCCATCGCCGTCAGTCACGCTGACACGCACCTGATAGGTGGTCACAAAGTTCACACGGAGCACCGGATTCACACCCGAGGTCATCGAAAAACGCAGGTCGATATACTGCCGTCCATCGGTTGCAAGGGACGCGATTGCCGAGCGGCTGATGCGCACCTCGCCGGACGAAGAAACGGTATACTGCCAATCTTCTTCGAGCGTCTTATCTGCGCCGACCGCAGTAATCGCCTTGAGCTTTGCGCCGTCTACTGCCTTGAGCTTCACGCTCAGGTCCTCATAGTCGCTGCTTGCAGTGTTGGCATCAAAATCCACCTCGGTTGCAGAAAGGGCATTGACTGGCGTGGAATCCTTGATGGTGAGCTGCGCGGTCAGATTGTTGCCGGCGCTCATTGTAAATGTAATCGTCGAAGTGCCGACGCCGCGCTTTTCCAGCCATTCGCGCTTGATGGCAACCTTGCCGGTCGATGCGTTATAGGTATAGTCCTCGCCGCGTGCCAGATTGGTTCCCGAAATCTTAATCCCGGAAAGCTGCGTGCCCGATGCGGCGGTCAGCGTAAAGACCACATCATCGTTTTCGGCTGCGCCATGATATTTATCGAACACCGCTTCGCCCGGTGCAAGCGCATTTTTGGACGAGTCGGTCACTTTCAGGGTCAGGCGCGCCTTGGTATCGTCGCCAAATTGCAGTTCCAGCTGGTAGGTTCCTTCTCCCACGGTGCTGAGGAAGGTGCGGTACAGACGGAATCCATTCTCTGTAATCCGGTAATCGCTGCCCTCGCTCAGGGCCTTCCCCTCAAAGATCACGCGGTCAAGCGTACCAGGGTCTGCGCCAAAGGTAAAGTCATAAGAATTTTCCATCTTAGAATTTGCAGCGTCCCATTCAAACGTGCTCGGGGTCAGCACTACCTGCGTATCCGACTTGACGGTTTTGCCGTTGATGACTGCGGTCACGCCGCTTGCCAGCGTATAGGCGCCCGGCTGCATGCCGATATTCGCGCCGTTTGCGGTAATATTCGCAGTACCAACCGTACCGTAGCCGCTCACCGTGCCGCCTGCCTTCATGCTCAGGGTATTGACACTCGCGCCGCTGGTCAGAGAAACCGTGGACTTGCTTTCCATATCAAGATCCCAAACGTCGCAGTCAAGCGTCAGGGTTGTAGAGGTATCTCCATTCACCACAAGATCGTTAAAACCGCCCGCAGAAACACTCAGCGCAGATTCCTTGAGTGATGCGGTAGATTTTACCTCAGTTTCTGCAAGGTTGGTGTCTCCTGCCGCAGTGACCTGCACCAGACGGTTCATGGACGAACCGACAACAACCCGGCTGGCATCCACGTTTTCAAGCGTCACATCGCCGCCCGAAATAATCAGCGCACCGTTGATATCCACGTTGGAGAGCGTGACCTTTTCCGAGCCAAGCCCCTCAGTAATATACAGATCGCCGCCGATCTCTGCGTTTGACAGTGTGCAGCCCTCGGAAATCGTGACATTCTCCACATCGCCGCGGAAATCACTTCCGGTATATCCCTTGCCTTCCCCGCTCAGCGAATTGCCAAGGTAGGAATACAGGATGCGTGCGATCTCTGCACGGGTCACGGTATTCTTCGGCAGGAACGTGCCGTCCGGATAGCCGACAATGTATCCTTTCTGCACTGCTTCATAGATAAATCCTGCGCTCCAGTCGCTGATTTTCGCCTTGTCTGTAAACGAAAGCTGCGCCGGCTTGACCTTGTCAGCCGTCGTGGTTTTATACAGACGGCCGATGATTGCGGCAGCCTGCTCACGGGTGACATACCCCTCCGGGTTCATCTTATTGTCTCCGATGCCCGCAATATATCCATACTTGGTTGCGATCTGCACGGTTTCATAGAACCAGTCGTTCCGGTTCACATCGGTAAAAGAAATATCCGTGGTTTCCGTAAAGTGAAATGCACGGTTGATGTATCGCATGAATTCCGCACGGGTCACCTTGGCGCCGGGGGTATAGTTGCCCGTAGTGGCGCTCGGGTTAATCACCCCCTCCTGATGGAGGTATGTGATATATTTTTCCGCCCAGTGACCATGAATATCGTTTGCAGCGAGTGCAAACGGCTGTGCGCCAAATGCCAGCGTTGCCGCCAGCGCAGCAGCTAAAATTCTTTTTTTCAAAGTATTTCACCTCTTGCAGTTTCAGTAGGTTGGGGTGCGGCAAAAATTTTTCATTGCACATTGCCACTTTGTATCATTATACCATTTCTCGATGTACTTGTACATCATTTTCCGAACGCTTTGCCGCACAATTTCTTCCTGTCAAACACACATTCAGGACGAACGCGCGTAGCGGACAAACTGTCTGCCTTTTCTGCTCGTGCCGCCAAGCGACAGGATGCGCGCACGCCCCTTTCCCCGCACGGTGATGCGGTCGCCCGCATCCAGATCATGCCCGGGTTTCAGACAGGGCTGCTGATTGACGAACACCAGACCTTTGCTAATGAACGCCTGCGCGTCGCTGCGGGACAACGAGAAGATCAGCGCAATCAGACTGTCGAGACGCATGGACGCGACCGAGCCTTCCCCTTCGGTTTCGTGCACCTCCGGGATGTGCAATTCTGCAAGCGGCACGCGGGACACGCTCACGCGCTTGCGCCCTGCCTGCGCAAAATTCATCTGCACAAAATCCGCCATTTCGCGCAGCACGAGGATTTCTGCCCCTGCGTCGCTCACCAGAATATCCCCGATCATTTCGCGCTTGATCTGAAGTCCCATCAGGGCGCCCAAATAGTCGCGGTGGGTCAGTGTATCGGCGTCATGCTTTTGCGCACGCACGAGCGCCACCGGACTGTTTTCTTCATCCTGCACATCACCCGCGGTCATGTATTCCGGAAAAAACACCGCACAGGTGCGTTCTGCGTCCGCATAGCCGCCCCAAAATACGCATTCCTGCGCCGCGCCCGCCATGCGCACCGCCTGTTGTACGAGCGCCCGCTCGCGCATGTCGAGGAAACGGGTCGCAGTCAGATAATTGCGCGTCCGGCAGGTTTCCAGTTTATCCAGTACGCCCGCAAGCAGCAGACGGTCATCCCCATCCTGCGCAAGCGCACGCAAAATTTTTTCTCGCATTGGTTTCCACACTCCATGATTCATTCTCCCTTCTATTGTACTGAATTCCAAAATCGTTTACAATAGAATTAAGATTGAATGCTCGATCATTGGAAGGAGACTTTCATTATGGTAAAAGATGAGGTGCTGCGTGCGCTCGAGCAAAACCGCGGCACGCGTTTTTCTGGAAGCCGTCTGGCGCAGGAGCTTGGCGTTTCCCGCGCAGCGGTATGGAAAGCCATCGAAGCGCTGCGTGCGGACGGTCTTGCAATCGAATCCACGCCGGGCGGCGGCTACCAACTGGCAGCGGATGATGACTCCCTGACTGCTGCGGGCGTTTCCGCCCTGCTCACGACCAAAGTTTTTGGGCGCGACCTTGTTGTTGTACCCGAAATCGGCTCAACGAACACCGCAATCAAGCAAAATTACGCCGCTGGACGCGCCGAAGGATTCACCCTGATTGCCGAGCAGCAGACCGCCGGACGCGGACGTCTGGGGCGCACATTCTGCTCTCCCGCAGGCGGCGGGCTGTATATGAGTGTGCTCCTGCGCCCACGCATGCCGCTCGACCGTTTGAATTTCATCACCATTGCAGCCGCAGTCGCAGTATGCCGTGCCATCGACCAAACCTGCAGCATCCATCCGGAAATCAAATGGGTCAACGACATCTTTATGAACGGCAAAAAGCTGTGCGGCATCCTGACCGAAGCCGCTATCGAGGGCGAAACCGGCAGCATCGACTACGCGGTGCTCGGCATTGGCGTCAACCTGCGTCTGGATTCCGGCGCACTCCCCGAAGAGGTGCGCACCGTTGCGGGTGCGCTTGCGGACTTCACTGGGCATGTCCCGCGCCGCGCTGCGCTCGCCGCGCAGATTCTTTGCGAAACAGAGCGGGTTTATGCCATTCTGAATGCCGGCGAAACCGACTCCTTGATTGACGAATACCGCAGCCGGCTGTGCTGTCTGGACAAGCCGGTGCGCGTTGTCTCTCCCGCAGGCAGCTATGACGCAGTCTGCCGCGATATCAACGCACAGGGCAATCTGATTGTCGAGCGGGCAGACGGCACGCGTGAAACGCTCTCCTCAGGGGAAATCAGCATCCGTTTCTAAGACGTAGGATTACCCGAAAAAGTTCCCTTTTCAGGCGTACAATACCTGCTTTTCGGAGGTTGCACATGAAATGTCCATATTGTAATGAAGAAATGGTGAAAGGATATATACAGTGCAGAGATGGTCTTTATTGGACAGAGAAAAAACAATTCATTGCTGCTTTATCCATATTAGGAAAAGGCAGAACATCTCTTGCCAATGGAGCTGCTGAAAATAACAGTGCTGTATATGCCTTCAAATGTGAAAAATGCAAAAAAATAATGATTGATTATTCTTCTTTATAAAGGGTACGGTGTTCTTACAAACAGTCTATAAATTCGAATCTTATAAAGGAGATATGTATGAGAAAAGAGTTAAAACAAATCTTAGTTATTTGCGGATTTTTTATTATAGGCTGTGTGCTTGGTTATTTTGTCGCGGTTCATCAAATAAATTTGCTGAGCGACCCTGCATATATCGCGTCTTTGGCAAGCCAAAACATGGCGATTCCTGAGCCATTAGGATTTACAAGAAGTATTCTTTCTTTTGGATTTCTTTTTTCTGGAATACCTACAGGTTTGATTTTTTATCGTGGCATAGTCAAGAAATGGTTAACTCCTATCGCGCCTAAAATCATCATTGGATTTGTTACTTTTCCAATTTATACACTTGCTGGAGTAATCGGTTCAATTCCCTTTATCATTTATAAAGTAATTTTTATTGTAACAAAAAAACGGCGTGACCCCTGAGGTCACGCCGTTTTTCATCCTTCTCTTTCGTAGAGATATCCTTTTTCGCGCAAAGCATTGCGGATGCGCTCAAATACCGTCTCATCCGCGCAGCGAATCCGGTGCAGATGCAGACCGTCCGTCAATGCAGAAAGCGGGCGCGCATGCGAGCTTTCCAGCTTTTTACGAAATTCGTCGATGTCAAACCGCGAAAACAGGTGCAGCGGTGCACAGATCTCGCCGTAAACCGAGTGCTCTACCGTCACATCAATTACAGCGCCGCCATAGTCAATCACCGTATACAGTTCGTCCGCCATATGCGCCTGATCGTGCGTGCATGCCAGAGAGCGCTCAAAGCAAGCGGCAGCACCCTCGGCAGGCTGCTCCAAAATATATCCGCGCGGCGTGGCAAGAATGCGTAGCCCGCCTGCGCGCATAATTGCAATATCTCCCACAATCACCTGCCGGCTCACCGTAAACGCGGCAGCAATCGTGCTGGCGCTCAGCGGTTTCTCTGCATGATACAGCAGCTGTTCGATTTTTTGACGCCGTTCGGCTGCATTCACTGAAATTCTCCTCTCTGATGTTTCCTTTTCCGTTCGCCACATTGCAGGGCAAACCCATTCCCATATTTCTTTAAGGATAGCAGTTTTTCTGCATTCCTGCAAGCGACGGTTTTTCTATTCTGCCGCAGTGCGCAGACTGCTTTCCCCATTTTTCGCAGGCAAACGCAGCCTTCCTTGCTTTTTTCCGCAAATTGGGGTAAAATACCGATACCGAATCTCATACACAGGGCGGTCAGGGAGCCGCAGAAAGGAGCGTATCTATGAAAGTTATGATTCTGTCCGTTACCGCCGGTTTCGGCCACCACGCGACAGCAAAAGCAGTCAGCGACGAATTGGTATCGCACGGCGCCGAAGTGCGCACGCTCGATGTTTACGAATATATCAACCGCGTTGTCAAGGGCACCATTGACAAGGGGTATCTGTTCTCCTCCAAGCACACCAAAGAGCTGTATCGCCTGGTCTACGCACTCGCCGAGAACCGCGGCACCGCGTATTTCACCACGCCAATCAGCATCCTCAATATTGTGAACGCACTCGGCGCAAGTAAATTCGCGCGGATTGTCACCGATTTCAACCCCGATGTACTGGTATGCACCCACGTATTTGCCGCGCAGGTGGTCAACGAAATCAAAAAGCGGGGTCTGCTCACCACGACGACCGTGGGCATCATCACCGACTACACCATCCACCCATATTGGGAGGATGTGCCCTATATCGAATATATCGTCACCGCAAGTGAACTGCTCCACCATCGTTCGCTCAAACGCGGCATCGAAGCCAATCGCCTGCTGCATTTCGGCATTCCCATCCATCCAAAATTCAACCACACCATCCCCCGTGAGGAAGCATGTGCTGCACTCGGCATTGACCCGAACCGCCCGACCATCCTCATGATGGGCGGCAGCATGGGATATTCCAACAACAAAAAGCTCATCCAGAGCCTTTCGACCATCGGAATTGACTTCCAGCTTCTCGTCGTATGCGGAAACAACAAGCGGCAGTACCGCGAACTGACCCGCACGCTCGAAACCTCTGACGGGACATGCACCGTGCTGCCCTATGGGTTTGTCAATAATGTCGAAGTGATGATGAGCGCAGCCGACTGCATCATCACTAAGCCCGGCGGTCTGACCGTTTCCGAAGCGCTTGCCAAAAACCTGCCGATGATTCTGGTCGATCCCATTCCGGGGCACGAAGAGCGCAATGTCGAATTTTTGATGAACAACGGCATGGCGATGCTGGTTACCAAGACCTTCCCTGTCGATGAGGCGGTATACCATTTGTTTACCAATCCTGCACGCCTGCAAAGCATGCGTGAAACCATGCATGCCATCGCCCATCCGGACGCGACCGAGCGTCTATGTAAATTCATTTTGGACATGCCGCAAGCCATTCGCTCATAAAAAAATGCCTGCACATCTGTGCAGGCATTTTTTTAGCTCATCACATAGACATTTGCACGTGCAACGCCGAGCGCGTAGCAGCGGCTGTGATCATTCAGGTAAATGTCGATCTTGTTGCCCTTGATTGCTCCGCCGGTATCCTCTGCGATAAAATCGCCGAAGCCTTCAATATAGACCTTGCTGCCCAGCGGGATCACACGGGGGTCAACCGCAATGGTGCGTCCCTCGGTGCAGGTCGTACCGGTCGCGGTTCCGTTGCCGTAACCGCCGCTGCACGAGCGGCAAGCGCAGTAGAAGGTCAGCTTGAAGTTGCCCATTGCCTTACCGTTGACCTGAATCGTCTCGGTAACGCCGTAAGCCGAAGAACGGGTTACGGTGCGACCATAGGTCGGCTTGTAAACGAGCGCCGCGCGGCGTGCCGCTTCTTCCGCAGCCTTGCGCGCTGCTTCCTCTGCCGCCTTCTTGGCAGCCTTCTCGGCTTCGACCTTCGCCTTGGCCTCTGCCATCTCCTCGGTGGTGCGCACCGAGCCGACCGCCGAATTCGCCGCAGTCGAAATCATACCGATTGCTGCCGATGTGGTATCCGAAGCCGGCAGGCTGCCAAGCGCCTTTGCCGAACTGTCGAACGCCGATACCTGCGACACGCAGATCGCTGCACACAGCGCTGCTGCCGGCAGGCGGCGCATCAGGGATTTCAGATTGAAAAATCGCATAAAGAATACTCCTAAATTTCTTTCAAATTTCGCCCGATTTCGAGCGTTTCAAGCCGGTGTTACCGGTTTGTTGTCACGGTGTAATCGTTTTGTTTCCGATTTGTTACCGTTCCGTAACACATGATACCCAGTGCTTCCCCGTTTGTCAAACATTTTTCTGAAAAATTTGATTTTTTGATTACATATAGTTATATATATAATAATAAATACATATTAGCAGCAGCAAACATTGAGAAACCGCTCTTTTGTTCGATGCTTTCATTGTTACAAACCCGATTACAAGGTTACAAAACAGATTCATCACGGAAACTGCACACGCTTTTTTCAGGCTGCATGTATGAGGGCAGCATTCTGCGTGCACCATAGGAGTAAAGGTTTCCCTGTACAAATAGAAACGAATGTGGTATAGTTTTAAATAAGCGTTTGTTGACAAGGCGCCCGTCCGCGGAGGATTTCCGTGCCAAACGGGGCGTGTCATATGGATGAAACAGGAGCCCGATGGTGTATCGCGTGCTTCCTTAAATCGGGAAATTCCCGGATAAATCAAATGGATCTATAACGAAAAAGGAAAGTGATAATTACATTATGAAAGAAAAACTGAAGATCATACCCTTGGGCGGTCTGGATGAGATCGGCAAGAATATGACGGTTGTCGAGTACGGAAACGACATGATCGTAATCGACTGCGGTCTTGCATTCCCGGATGACGACATGCTGGGCGTAGACCTTGTCATTCCCGATACCACGTACCTGAAGCGCAACTACAAAAAGCTGCGCGGCTATCTCATCACCCACGGTCATGAGGACCACATCGGCGCTCTGCCCTATGTCCTGCGCGAAACCAACGCGCCGGTTTACGGCACCCGCCTGACCTGCGGCATCATCGAAACCAAGCTCGCCGAGCATAAGATGCCCTCGAAGGTGCGCCTTAACCGCATCAAGGCGGGCGACACGGTCAAGCTGGGCTGCTTTACGATTGAGTTTATCCACACCAACCACTCGATTGCCGACTCGGTTGCCCTCGCCATCCGCACCCCGCTGGGCACCATCATCCACACCGGCGACTTCAAGGTAGACCTCACGCCGGCATCGGGCAAGATGATTGATCTGGCACGCTTTGGAGAACTGGGGCAGGAAGGTGTACTGGCGCTGATGAGCGACTCGACCAACGTTGAGCGCCCTGGTTATACCCCGTCGGAGCAGACGGTCGGGGCAAGTCTGGAAAAGTTTTTTAAGAACTGTCAGCAACGCATCATCGTAGCGACCTTTGCCTCCAACGTATCTCGTCTCCAGCAGATTCTCGACATCTCTGCCAAGTATGGACGCAAAGTTGCTGTCTGCGGTCGCAGCATGGAAAAAATCACTGCGGTAGCCGGTGAGCTTGGATATCTGACCGACAAGGGCAAAGTGCTGATCGATATGAATGAAATCCGCCGCTATCCGCGCGAGCAGCTTGTCATCGTTTCGACCGGTTCACAGGGCGAGACGATGTCTGCGCTGTACCGTATGGCGTACAACAGCCACAAACAGGTGGAGGTTGTCCCCGGTGACCGCATCCTGATTGCGGCTTCCGCAATCCCGGGCAACGAAAAGTCGGTCAACAACATGGTCAACGAGCTGTACAAAAAGGGCGCCGAGGTCATTTACGACCGCAGCGCTGCCCTGCACGTTTCCGGTCATGCCTGTCAGGAGGAGCAGAAGCTCATGCTGGCGCTCTGCCGCCCCAAGTACTTTATTCCGGTACACGGTGAGCACCGCATGCTGTGCATGCATGCAAACCTCGGCGAGCAGATGGGCGTCCCGAAGAAGAATGTCATCATCGGTGAAATCGGCCGCCCGATCGAGATCAGTGAAAAATCCGCACGGCTCGGCAATATGGTGCCGTCCGGTCGTGTGCTGGTCGATGGGCTCGGGATTGGCGACGTCGGCTCGGCAGTTCTGCGCGACCGCAAGCATCTGGCGGAGGACGGTCTGCTCGTGGTCGTCATGACCATCGACGCGACCTCGGGCGTGGTCATTGCAGGTCCCGATATTGTCTCCCGCGGCTTTGTCTATGTCAAGGAAGCCGAACCGCTCATGGAAGAGCTGCGCACCACCTGCCAAATTGCGCTTGACCGCTGTCTGGATGAGGGCGTCAAGGATTGGAACGGCATCAAGCTTGCCGTCAAGGGCGCACTCAGCGACTTCCTCTTCAAAAAGACCAAGCGCAGCCCCATGATTCTGCCGATTATTATGGAAATCTAATCAAGATACAAAAAGACCTTCCGGTTTGTCCCGGAAGGTCTTTTTTTGCTCTTCTGAGCATGCTCATACCGATTCTAAGCAAGCATACTCACAAAATCCTATTATTTTTTCACGCCGTTATATTCCAGCTTATACCCCACCCGCCGCAGCGATACAATTCGCACATCCGATTGCAAATATCGCAGTTTTTTGCGCAGAAAAGACAGATAGACCTCCACATTGTTCGCCTCTGCGTTGGAATCATATCCCCAGACACGGGTAATCATGCGCTCTTTGGCGACCACAATGCGGGAATTTGCCATCAACAGATACAGCACCTCGAATTCCTTGCGGTTGAGCTGCACAGACTGCTCCCCCCGATACAGGATATGGGTATCGAGTGCAAGCGTCAAATCTCCGTATTCCATGGTTTCCAGAACAACCGTCCCAAGCCGCCGTGACAATGCACGCACCCGCGCAAGCAGTTCTTCCTCTGCAAAGGGTTTGGTCATATAATCATCGGCGCCGCTGTCCAGTCCTTTTACCCGGTCCGCAACCGTGCTGCGTGCGCTCAGCATTAGAATTGGGGTGGCATTTTTCTCCCGGCGCAGCGTGCGCGCAATCTCAAGCCCGCTGAGGTCCGGCAGCCCCACATCGAGCACAACTACATTATACGGATTGAGCCGCGCATATTCCAGACCGTCCCGCCCATTGTAAACCGCTTCCGCAATATATTTCTGCCGCTGCATCAGGCGCACAAGCGCGTCTGCCAGCCGCCGGTCATCCTCAATAATCAACACATTCATTCGATCACCCTGCCTTCTATTATATATGGAGTTCGCCTGCCCTGCAAGCAGCCTGTCCACGGGAATTCTGCCGGTTTTGCGAAGCCGCTTACGCACAATTCATCCGTCTGCTTTGACAAAATCCTGCTTCTCCCTGCCGTATAATAGAAAGGCGGACAAAGGAGGGGGCGCAATGCGGGTCATTTATGTGGACGTACTCGCCGGGGTCAATTTGGCAATGGATTATCTGCTTCTTGCAGCCACGGCAAAGTTATCCGGCACCTACTGCACCCGCGCCCGCCTGCTCGCGGGTGCAGCACTCGGTGCGTGCTATGCAGTGGCAAGCTGCGGGATTCCATTTCTCGCTCTAATGCCTATCAAGGCTGCTGCCGGGCTCCTCATGGTGCGCCTTTGCTTCGGCGCGCGCAGCACCGCCGAACTTGTCCGACTGGCGGCACTGTTCTATCTGGTGTCCTGTGCGGCTGCGGGCGGTGCGCTTGCGCTCGGCAAAGTCAGCGATGCGTCTTTCTTTGCTGGCGGCGGGTACTATATAGATGTCCCGTTCCGGGTCGTCGCAGCCGCAGGCGCAGTCAGTTGGGGATTGACTGGATTGCTGTTTCGCGGAGAGGTCAAAGCACGCAAAGCCTGCTGCGTGCATCTGGACTTCGCCGGGCACAGCGCGGACTTTTCCCTGCTGGTGGACACCGGAAACGACCTGAGCGACCCGGTCAGCGGGCGTCCTGCGCTTGTACTCGACCGCAGAGCCGCAGCGCGCGTGCTTCCGGTTGAAGCCGCCCTGCCGCTTGCCGCGCTGCGCGCGGACAACGCCTCCGCTGTGCTCGCCGCCTTACCCGGTACATACCGGACGCAGTTTCAGCTTCTCCCCTACCGCGCAATCGGAAAGGAGGGCGGTCTGCTGCTTGCGTTCCGTCCGGAGCGTGCCGAGCGCGACGGCAAGCCATGGCAGGGACTTGCCGCCATTTCGCCGGAGCGGGTTGCAAACGGATTTTATGAAGGCTTGATCGGACTGTGAAAGGGGACAAAACAATGCTGATTGCTTGGCTTACACGGCTGCTCACAAGGCTCGGGCTGATAAAACCCGGGAGCATCTACTACATTGGCGGAAACGAGGTGCTCCCCCCGCCGATGAAACCCGATGAAGAATCCGCCGCGCTCACCGCCCTTCAAAACGGGGAAGGCTGGGCGCGCGACAAACTGATTGAGCACAACCTGCGTCTCGTGGTCTATATCGCACGAAAATTTGAAAATACCAGTGTGGGAACCGAGGATCTCATTTCCATCGGCACAATCGGGCTAATCAAGGCGGTCGGCACCTTCAAGCCGGACAAAAAGGTCAAGCTTGCGACCTATGCGTCCCGGTGCGTGGAAAACGAAATTTTGATGCACCTGCGCAAGGTTTCCGGACAGCGTGCAGAAGTCTCGTTCGATGAGCCGCTTAGTTCGGACTGGGACGGCAACGAGCTGCTGCTTTCCGACATCCTCGGCACCGACCCCGACAGCGTGATGCGCCCCATCGAGGACGATGTGGACCGCGAACTTGTTCGCCGCGCACTCACCCGTCTGCCGCCCCGCGAAATGCAGATCATTGCCATGCGGTTTGGTCTGGGCGGCAAAGACAGCCTGACGCAGAAGGAAGTCGCCGACCAGCTCGGCATTTCGCAGTCGTATATCTCGCGCTTGGAAAAGCGTATCATTGCACGCATGAAAAAGGATATCCTCAAATGGGTATAGGCGGCACGCCGGCGGTCAAACGGACTGCCGGCGTGTTCTGTTCTCTTGACGCGGTTCAAAAAATCTCGTATCATAAGATCAATGATATTTTTGGGGGAATTCTCATGTCCGAAAACAAGATGGGTTCCATGCCCAAGGGCAAGCTGCTGCTCACGTTGTCGCTGCCGGTGATGGCTTCCATGCTGATCAGCGCACTCTATAATATTGTAGACAGCATGTTTGTCGCACGCATCAGCGATGACGCACTGAACGCAGTCTCCCTGTGTTTCCCTGTACAGCTTTTAATGATCTCTGCCGCAACCGGCATCGGCGTGGGACTGAATGTGCTGCTCAGCCGGGCGCTCGGAGCGAAGCAGCAGCAGCGCGCAAACGCGGTCGCAATGCATGGCGTTTTTCTTTCACTGATCTGCTGGGCGCTCTTTGCGGCGCTTGGCGCGGCGTTCAGCCGTCCGTTCCTCGCTTTATTCACCGATAACCCCGCGATTCTTTCCATGGGCACCGATTATCTGCGAATCTGTACAGCTTTTTCGTGCGGCGTGTTCCTGCTGTTCACGGCTGAGCGGCTGATGCAGGCAACCGGCAAGACCGTTTACCACATGGTCATCCAGTGCATCGGCGCGCTGATTAACGTTGTGCTCGACCCCATTTTGATTTTTGGTCTGTTCGGATGTCCGGCACTTGGCGTTGCTGGCGCTGCTGCCGCAACGGTCATCGGACAGTGTATCGCCATGGTCATCGGTTTCTATTTGAATCTGAAACTCAACCGGGATATTCACCTGTCGGCAAAAGGCTTCCGCCCAAATGCTGTAATCACCGCAGAAATCTGCCGGGTTGGTCTGCCGGCGGCGCTGATGCAGGGGCTGTCCACGGTGATGACCGCAGGCATGAACGCTATCCTGATGCCGCTGAGCAGCGCAGCAGTCGGATTCTTTGGCGTGTATTACAAGCTGCAAAACTTCCTTTTCATGCCGCTTTATGGTCTGACCAACACCATGGTGCCAATCATTGGCTACAACTTGGGCGCCAAACAACCCGAACGGGTACGCGGCGTTCTGCGCAGCGCGCTCGCTTTTTCTACGGTCATTATGCTCGCCGGCGCAGTGCTGTTTTTCGCATTCCCCGAAGCGCTGCTGCGCCTATTCGGAGACGAGGCGTTCGCATTTTCCGGCGGCATCCATGCCATCCGCATCATTGCCCCCTCTTTTCTTGCCGCAGGGATCGTCACTGCCTTTGCCGGCGCTCTGCAAGGTCTTGGGCGAAGCTGCGACGCGCTGCTCCTGACCGCCCTGCGGCAGCTTATCATCCTGCTTCCTGCTGCTTTTCTGCTCGGACAGCACAGCATCCATACGCTGTGGTTCGCTTTCCCCATTGCAGAACTGGGCGCTTTGCCGTTTTCGATTATTCTATGGCGACGCGCCGCACGGCTCAGCCAGATGCCGTCTCAATGAATTTACAAATTGGAACTTGTTTTTTCGGGAAAAAGAGCATACAATAGGGATAAACAAAGAGATTAGAAGGTGATTCCAATGGACAACGAATTTGAACAGATCACCTGCGATATTCTTGCCGATCCTCTGTTTCAGGAAACCCGCTCCCTCGTGCACCACGGAGGCGAAAATTCCGTGTACGATCACTCGGTTGCAACTGCGCGCACCGCATATTCTCTGGCGCGCCGGTTTGGGCTGAGCGCGGAGCGCATCCGGTCGGTTACGCGGGCAGCTCTGCTTCACGATTTCTTCGGCTATGACTGGCACAGCGACTGGTTTAAAAACTACACCCGCCAGTACTCCGGCTGGCAGCGTTTTCGCCACATGCATGCGTTTATCCATGGCGATATTGCTGCTGCACGTGCGCAGGAGCGCTTCGGTCTGACTGAGCGTCAGCGCGCAGCGATTGCAAGCCATATGTTTCCGCTTGCGTTTTCTATGCCGCGCTCCAGCGAAGCATGGATTATTACGCTTGCCGATAAGATTGTCGCTTCCCGCGAAATGACAATGGCAGTAGGATATTATACGGTAAATTTCTGCCGGAAGCTTTTTCCGGCCGTACAGTGATCTATCCGGCGGTCTCTTTGTGAGACCGCCTTTTGTTTTGACATTTGGAGGGCAACATGAAACTGCATGAAAAACTGGCGCTGCATCTCTCCGATACTGTTGCGGTCATCGGGGCGGGCGGCAAAACAACCGCGCTCTGGCGGCTTGCCGAGGAGCGGCGCGACGCAGGCGCGCCGGTACTGGTCACAACTTCAACCCATATTCTGATTCCCGCAGACGGCGTCTGCGATGCATTTGTCTCTCCGGACACCGCAGATGTGCTGCTGCGCTGCTGCAAGCCGGCACAGAGCATCTGCGCCGGCTATCCCTGCGGGGAGGGAAAATGCACGGGGTTATCTCCCTCCCTGTTTGCTGCCGCACAGCAGGCAGCGCTGCATCCGCTCTATGAAGCGGACGGCGCGGGCAGGCTTCCCGCCAAGCTGCACAAAGAAACCGAACCGGTCATCCATCCAAATACAGACAAGATTCTTCTGGTTGCAGGACTGCGCGCGCTCGGCAAGCCGGTTTCCTCGGTTTGCCATCGATATGCGTTGTCTCCCCGGATGGCGGCGAACCCCGCGCGCAGCTTTGATACAAACGATCTCCTCGAAACCATCCGAGACGGCATCCGCGCTTGCGGCGCACCCGTCGAGCGGCTGCGCATCCTGATCAATCAGGCAGATACGCCGCATCTTTTTGAGCAGGCACGCCCTTTGGAACAAACGCTGCGCGCAGAGGGATATTTTGTACGGATTGGCTGTCTCAGAAGTCCATTCTGGCCGTAAACGGGTCCGGGGCTGTGCTCCGGCGCGCTCCAGCCGCGCAGGCTGGCTGCTGTCCGCAGACAGCAGAATCTTCCGGAAAAATCCGCGTCCGCCCGGATTTTTTCCTATTTGAGAAAACCAAAAGCCTTCCCAAACGGGAAGGCTTTTCAAATTTATGTTTTATTTGAAAAACAGGCATCCCCCGGTTTTCAATCGGGGATTTCGCGCGCTGCGGCGCGCGACCAGCCTGCGCGGCTGGATCGCGCCGGGTCTCAGACCCGGACCCATTTTAGAGCACCTTGGACAGGAACTCCTTCAGACGCGGATGCTGCGGATTACTAAAGAACTCGCCCGGCTCGTTCTGCTCGGCAATCACGCCCTGATCCATAAACAGCACGCGCGTTGCGACCGAACGGGCAAAACCCATCTCGTGGGTGACAACCACCATGGTCATGCCCTCATCGGCAAGCTCCTTCATAATCTCAAGTACCTCGCCGACCATTTCCGGGTCAAGCGCCGAGGTCGGCTCGTCAAACAGCATCACATCGGGGTTCATGGCAAGCGCACGCGCAATCGCAATACGCTGCTGCTGTCCGCCCGAAAGCTGCGCCGGATACGCATCTGCTTTATCCGGCAGACCAACCCGCGCAATCAGTTCCAGTGCGCATTTATCCGCTTCCTCTTCGCTCATCAAACCGAGTTTTACCGGCGCGAGTTTGATGTTCTCCTTGACCGACAAATGCGGAAACAGATTGAACTGCTGGAACACCATCCCCATCTTCTGACGGAGCTTGTTGATATCGTTCTTCGGGTCGGTAATATCCGTCCCTTCAAATGTAATGGTGCCGCTCGTCGGCTCCTCGAGCAGATTCAGGCAGCGCAGAAATGTGGACTTGCCCGAACCGGACGGACCGATTACAACCACCTTTTCGCCTTTGGAGATGTGTTCGTCGATACCTTTCAGCACTTCATGGTCTCCAAAGGATTTATGTAAGCCTTTAACGTCGATCACTTGCGCGCAGCCTCCTTTCCAGAATTCCAAGCAGCTTGGTCAAGAACAGTACAATGACCAGATAAATCAGCGCTAGACAGATATACGCTACCATTGTTTCGTAGGTATTGGATACAATGATCTGCGCACCCTTGGTCAGGTCGTTCAGACCAATCGTTGTCACAATCGAAGTCTCCTTGACCAGTGTAATCAGCTCATTGCCCAGTGCAGGCAAAATATTTTTAATCGCCTGCGGAATGATAATGTACCACATGGTTTTTCCATAGTTAAGGCCAAGCGAACGACCTGCCTCCATCTGTCCGGCACTGATCGACATAATGCCCGAACGGACAATCTCCGCGACATAGGCACCCGAGTTGATACCGAACGTGACGACTGCACAGATCAGCGTCTCAGTCTGTCCGCGCGGCGTCATGATGACAAAGCTTGCAATGAGAAGCTGTACCATCATCGGCGTACCGCGGATGACCGTCAAATACAGCTTGCACAGCAGATTTGCAATGTTCAAAATAATATTCGGACGCGCATTCGCACGGCGGGAATCGTGCGCCGAACGAATCACCGCGACCAGTACGCCAATGATAACACCCAAGAACAGGGCGCCCAATGTTGTCAGCGCAGTAACCTTTAAGCCATTCGCAAAGAACTTCCAGTTATCATTCAATAAAAAAACGCGATACAGGGAATAGAGCAGCCCCTGCATGCCTTCCGGCATCGCCTGCAGCCAACCCGGCGCCTGTGCCAGCCATTCAGCCATCTGGCAATTCCTCCTTCTCTTAACGCACGAATACAGGGGCGGAAATCCGTCCCTGTATTCTAAAAAAATCGTTTACATCAACCGTTCGAAGGGATATACTTCTCGATAATCTTATCGATTGTACCGTCTTCCTTCAGCTCGCGGATTGCGGTGTTCACCTTGTCGAGCAGCTCAGGGTTCTCCTTAGAAATGCCGATTGCGTAATCCTCTACCGCAAACTCAGTTTCCAGAATCTTTAGACCCTCATTCTGCGCAACGTAGTTCTTCGCCGGCTCGTTGTCAATAACAACGCAGTCGATCTGACCGTTCTTAAGCGCTTCTACCGCAACCGGACCACTGGTGAACTTCTGCACATTTTCCTCGCCGAAGCCGCCGTTCTCAGGCGTATCCGAGCAGTAGATGTCACCGGTCGTGCCCTGCTGTACGCCGATCAGCTTGCCAGTCATATCCTCAAGAGTCTTAATCTCGGAATCCTCCAGCACAATGACAACCTGTACGCCAGTTGCATAGGAATCGGTGAAGTTTACCTTTTCCTCACGGTCCGGGGTCACGCTCAGACCTTCCATAACAATGTCTGCCTGACCGGTCTGCGCCGCAGCAATGGCAGGGTCAAAGTCCATATCGTTAATCTGCAACTCCATGCCCAGCTTGTCCGCAATCGCCTGCGCAATGTCAGGGTCAATACCAACAACCTTGTCGCCTTCGTAGTATTCGTATGGCGGGAAGGTTGCATTGGTAGACATCACAAGGGTTTCACCGGAAGTACCCGAAGCCGATGCGTCGCTGCCATCAGCCGCAGGCTTATCGCCGCCGCAGGCGGTCAGTGCGCCGGTCATCATCATTGCAGCCAGCGCCAATGCAATTTTCTTTTTCATTTCAGATTTCCTCCTCAAAAGCGCGGGAAATCCACTGTTTTCCGTGCCTTATTTTTATTATAGTATTATTATACACACTTATAAAAGAATATCAAGTGCTTTTTGGTCGAATTCTGCGAATTTTGCCCTGATTTTTTTGGTTATTTCGAGAATTACGCCAATCCGGATTGCATGCTTATGCATAAAACTCTGCATAAATATAGTTTTTACGTTTTTTCTGTATACCGCTGTTTGTCATTCCCTCAATTCAGGATGGCGCGTTCATACGTTATTTGTCAACCGCAGGAGACTGTGTTATAATAAATTTGCATCAAAATTTTTGACATTACCGGATCGCCGCTGCGGTTTTCCCGCACGGAACACCGCATGGGGAGCTTCTTGTTATGCTATTTAACTCCTACTTTTTTATTTTTGTGTTTCTGCCGCTCAGCGTCTTGGGGTATTTTGCCCTGAACCGCCTGACCCGCCCGCGTTACGCAAACTATTTCCTGCTCGCCATGAGCCTCTGGTTCTATGGCGCGAACGATCTGCGCTCACTGCCGATCCTGCTCATCAGCATTGTCCTCAACTACCTGATCGGCTCCGCCATCCTGACTTCCCCCTACCGGCGCACCAAAACCGTACTGCTTGTCTGCGGTGTGCTGATAAACCTCGGAGCGCTCGGGATTTTCAAATATCTGAATTTCTTCCTGTCGAACATATCACTGCTTGCAGGGCAGCCCTATGACCCGATTCAGCTACTTCTGCCGCTCGGCATCAGTTTTTTCACCTTTCAGCAGATTTCTTACCTTATAGATGCCCGCCGCGGGGATGCACCAAGCTATTCGCTTTCTGAATACGCGCTGTTCGCGTCCTTTTTCCCCTATGTGACAAGCGGTCCGATCGCGTTCCACTCTGAAATTCTGCCGCAGATTCGGGATGACCGCAAACGCAAGCCGTCTGCCTGCAATCTGTCTCGCGGTTTGACCGCGTTCTCATTCGGTCTTTTCAAAAAAGTTCTGGTCGCAGACACGCTCGGAAAAGCCGCCGACTGGGGCTGGGCAAATCTTGAAAGCCTGAACACCCCGGCGGCGCTGGTTACCATTCTCGCATACAGTTTGCAGCTATACTTTGATTTTGCCGGTTACAGCGATATGGCATCCGGTGTAGCGCTGTGCTTCAACATTGAGCTGCCCATGAACTTTGATTCTCCCTACCGCGCCCGGAATATTACAGACTTCTGGAAGCGCTGGCACATCACCATGACCCGCTTCTTTACGCGCTATCTTTATATCCCACTTGGCGGCTCACGGCGAGGACTGGCGCGCACCTGCGTCAACACCATGATCATTTTCCTCATGTCCGGTCTGTGGCACGGCGCGGCGTGGACGTTTATCCTCTGGGGCGCGCTGCACGGTGTTGCCATGGTGTCATCCCGTCTTATCCAGGCTCGTACCAACCGGCGTCTGCCGCTTTTCCCCGCTTGGCTGCTCACCTTTGTGTTCGTCAACCTGTGCTGGGTGTTCTTCCGTGCACCGAGCATCACCGCAGGCGGACAGCTTCTTTCCCGCCTTGCCGCCGGTTGGGGCGCGCTGCCCTCCGGTCTGACCGATTGTTTCCTGACTGCGGAGTTCCAAACGCTCGAGCAGTTTGTGCCGCTTGACCCTGCGATGTTCGGCACGCTGATTTGCGTGGGATTCCTGCTTGCCGCGCTTGCAGGTTCTGTTTTCCCGCGGAACATGCAGCAGCGCCTGCAAAGCTTCAAGCCGACGATGCCGCTCTGTCTCGGGACTGCATGCTTGCTGTTCTGGTCTGTGCTGTCGCTTTCCGGCGTAAGCACCTTCCTGTATTTCACCTTCTGAGGAGGCCGCCATGTATAAAAAATATCTTGCTGGTCTGCTGGCATGTGTACTTCTGCTTTTGACACTATGCGGCGCAGCGGTATTCTATCTTGACCCCGCGTTTCAATACCATGCGCCCGGCAGCCGCGGCATCCAAGCCGTCTATTCCAACGAACGCTATCAAAACGCCGGATTTGCAAAAAATCTGGAGTATGACACGGTGATCCTCGGCTCATCGGTGACGGCAAACTTCCGCCCGTCCCAATTCAACGAGCTGTTCGACGCAAAAACGGTCAAGCTGACCTTTCCCGGCGGATGCTTTCAGGATTTTGAAACCGCACTCGACCTGTGCTTTGCAGAGCAGGACGTGAAGCGTGTATTTTGGAGCATTGACCCCAAGCTTCTGATGAGCGATTACGACAACGAGCCGACACCGCTGCCCGAATACCTTTATAATAAGAATCCGCTGGACGATGTCAAATACCTGCTCAATAAGGATGTCCTGCTCGAGCAGTGCGGCGAAAGCGTCCTTGCCACCTTTTCCGGCGAAGAACAGGCGCTCGACGATGCATTCACTTGGGACTGGAAGTACGAGTTTTCTCACGAGCACGCGCTCTGGAGTTACATCCGCCCGGACTGGAACCAAACGCCCGAAGCCGCCAATGCGTATGACAAGCAGATTGACCGCAATCTGGAATGTGTGCTCGGCTTCGTGGAATCCCATCCGGAAACCGAATTTTATCTGTTCACCCCGCCGTACAGCATGCTGTACTGGGACCGCATCCTGCGTGACGGCAGCTACGCCGCAGTGCTTGCGCTGTACGACCGCCTGATGACCGAGCTGCCGCAGTATGACAATGTGCACTACTACTGCTTTGCAGTCGATGAAGTGACCATTCCGCTTGGGAATTACACCGATGAGGTGCATTATTCGGGCGAAATCAGCCGCTATCTCGCCGAAACCATGGCGGGAAGCGACGGCATGACCGCTGCGGATATTCCATCCATGCACGCATTTTTCCGCGATCTTGTGGAAAACTACGATTTTGACAGCATGTTCCCCCAGTCTGTACGTGACAATCCCCGTCGGGTGCGCACGCTTGACCCCAACTATTAAAAGGAGGCGTTTTCATGTCCATCATCCATCTGACCGAAGAAAATTTCGACCAGACCATGCAGTCCGGCTTACCGGTGCTCATTGATTTCTGGGCAGTCTGGTGCATGCCGTGTACCATGTTCTCCCCCATCATGGAGGATGCCGCAAAGGAGCTCGAAGGACGCGCTATCGTTGCAAAACTGAACATCGACGAGCATCCCAGTCTTGCGCAGCGATTTCATGTCAGCTCCATCCCGACTGTTGTTGTCGTAAAGGACGGAAAAGAAGTAAACCGTTCGGTCGGTCTTGTACCGCTTGACAAGGTGCTCGCGCTGGCAGAGTAAGATCTAGGAGACAGAAGTTCGCTTCTGTCTCTTTTTCTTTCCTCAATTTTATTTGATTTGCAAATCAAATTATGATATACTTTTCGTATGATTTGATAGTCAAATATTCAGCTTATCAAATTGATTTTCTGAGAGGACTGAGCATATGAAATTACCAGAACTGAACATCGGCGGTTTGTGCGCACGTCTGCCCATCATACAAGGCGGTATGGGCATCGGCGTATCGCTGTCGCGTCTGGCGTCCGCAGTTGCAAACGAGGGTGGAATCGGCATCATTTCAGGGGTGCAAATTGGGTTCCGTGACCCCCATTTTCGGGAAAACCCGGTAAAAGCCAACCTGAAAGCCATCGGCGAGGAAATTGCCAAGGCGCGGGCACTGTCTCCGCGCGGGATTATCGGCATGAATTTTATGTCGATTGACAGCCACTATGCAGAATATGTACGCGAAGCTGTCAAAAACGGGATTGATTTGATTATCTCGGGCGCGGGTCTGCCGCTTGCGCTGCCGGAACTGGTTGCCGGGACCAAAACCCGCATTCTCCCGATTGTTTCATCGGCACGCGCCTGCCGTCTGGTGCTGACAAACTGGCTGAAAAAGCACAACCGCATCCCGGATGGCGTCGTCGTCGAAGGTCCCAAGGCGGGCGGTCATCTGGGATTTAAGCTGGATGACCTGCTCGCAGGTACCGAACAGAAGCTGGAAGATGCGCTCACCGAAGTGCTTGCCCTTGTGCGCGATTTCGAGGTGAAACACGGTGTAAAAATCCCGGTCATCGCTGCCGGCGGTCTGAACTGCCACGCAGATATCGAGCGCATGCTGAAACTGGGCGCGGACGGCGTGCAGATGGGCACAGTTTTTGTCGCTACTGAAGAATGCGATGCCGCAGACGGCTTCAAGCAAACCTATGTCAATGCCAAACCCGGCGATGCCCGCATCATTCTCAGTCCAACCGGCTTTGCCGCACGCGCGGTAAATACCGAGTTTGTACAGCGCGCCTATGATGAAGGCGGGATTCCGGTCGAGCACTGCTTTGGCTGCATGCCGGGCATCTGCCATCCGGATACGACGCCCTATTGCCTGTCAAATGCCCTGTTCCAATCGGCACGCGGCGAGGGCGGTCTGGTATTCTGCGGCGCACGTGTAGACGAAATTCGTGAAATCACCACGGTTCCCAAACTCATGCGCCGTTTGTCCGGCTTATCTGCTTCGCAGGCATCGGGCACCTAAATTTCTCTCCGCAAATAGATCATATCGGTCAGCTGCACTCCGCATTCAAAAATCGGATGATCGTAGTTCTTTCGGAAGAAATCCGGAATCCGGTGGGAACGGTTAAATCCACACCTTTCATAAAAGGGGATGGTAAGCGGACTTTCTCCCGTCCCAACCAGAAGGGTAGTGTACTTTCCCTGATAATATTTTGCGAGAAACTCGATCATTGCTTTTCCATAACCCTTTCCATGAAATGCTGGAGCCACCGCAATATTTTTAATTTCAAGGGTATGGTTCCCTGCATCCAAAACAACGCACTCCCCTTTGACGCCGTGGTCTTCCAAGATGTACATTGTCCCTTTGGAAAGATATCGGTCAATCATATCCTCCTGCTCATCTGCCAAGAACAGCAAATCTAAATATTCCTTTTTATTTTCTTTGATCTCTATGATCTTCAAATGTTTCACCCATTTCCTTTCGGATAGCAAAAATGCCCGGACACCTCTGTCCGGGCATTTTCAGTTTGTTGTTTGACTTTGGCGGAACCATGGCTTCGCCAAGACCGCCGCTAAACAGTCCACCGGACTGTTGCAGCGATACATGTTTATGCCTGCCTGCCCGCGGAAAATATATCCCTGTCTGGGACACGCACTTTTCCGGCGGCGTGGCTTCGCCAAGGCCGCCGCTAAACCAGTCCACCGGACTGTTGCAGTGGTACATGTTTATGCCTGCCTGCCCGCGGAAAATATATCCCTGTCTGGGACACGCACTTTTCCGGCGGCGTGGCTTCGCCAAGGCCGCCGCTAAACAGTCCACCGGACTGTTTAGCCTCGATACAGCTGCTTGCGGATCGGCATTGTGTGCCAGCCCAGTCCCTGCATGATTTCGTCCGCCTGCTTGGTTGCCTCGCCGCTCCAACCGTAGGAACCAAAGGCAAGACCAATGCGGTTCTTCGGCTTCAATCCCTTCATATACGTCAGGAATGCCGCCATGGTGGGCATCATGTTATTGTTCAGGGTAGAAGCGCCAATCATAATGAACTTCGCCTCTACAATGTCGCCCATAACCTGAGAGTAATGCTCGTCACGCAGGCAGTGCACGAAAACCTTCTTGCCAAGCGCTTCATATTCTGCCTTGATCTTTTCGACCATTTCCTCAGTCGATCCCCACATGGAATCATAAACGATAACGACCTTGTCCGGATCGCACTCATTCTTTGCCCAGCGACCGTAAGCTTCCACAATCTGTGGGATAAAGGTACGCAGGATGACACCGTGCGACGGGCAGATCATCTCAATATCCAGCTTTGCTGCCTGCTCGAGAATCTTCTGTACTTGGAAACCAAACGGCAGAACGATATTGCCATAGTAATCCATCGCACGCTCCATCAGGCGCTCAAGACCCATTTCATCGTCATAAGTTTCGCCGGTGCATACATGCTGACCAAACGAATCGTTCGAAAACAGGATTTTTTCCTCCGCCAGATAGGTGACCATGGAATCCGGCCAGTGTACCATCGGTGTCGGAATGAAGTGGAACGTATACTTGCCTGTAGACAGAGTATCCCCCGGCTTTACCAGATTCCATTTGCAATCCTCTACGCGATAATACGCCTTGATTCCTGCCTTGGCACCTGCCGTGCAATAAACTTCCAGATTCGGATTGCGCTTCAGCAGTTCGGGGAAGGAACCGGAATGATCCGGCTCAATATGGTTCTGAATCAGTACGTCAATCTTTTCAATCGGTACGATTTCCTCAATGTTTTTGAGATACTGCTCGGTAAACTTTGCCTTAACATTGTCAATCAGGGTAATCTTTTCGTCAATCACCAGATAACAGTTATAGGTTGCGCCAAACGGGGTCTGATAGCCATGGAAGATGCGTACCTCGGGATCAACGGCACCCACCGCATAAATGTTATCACGAATTTTAATTGCAGCCATAACAGGATACCTACCTTTCTACTTTTTTTACTTCTGATTTTCCTTGAGATAGCAGCATTTTTTATACTTCTTTCCGCTGCCGCACGGACACGGATCGTTCATACCGATCTTTTTGCCCTTGCGCACCGGTTCTTTTTTCAGGCTTCCGTCATCCGCACCCGAAGCCGCAGTTTCCTTTGCAACCTGCTCGCGCTTTGGCTCCTCGCGGGTACGCACCTGCGCCAGATAGATGGTGCGCACGGTATCCTCGCGGATGGCGTCTACCATTGCGTCGAACATATCAAATCCTTCGCGCTTGTATTCGACAACCGGATCATACTGACCATACGCGCGCAGACCAATACCGTTGCGCAGTTCGGTCATCGCGTCGATATGATCCATCCACTTGCTGTCAACATTGCGCAGCAGCACTACGCGCTCCAGTTCGCGCATAATCGGGCTGCCGAGCATCTGCTCCTTTGCCGCATAGACCGCATGCGCACGATCCTTCAGCTGATTCTTCGCCGCGTCTGCGGTCAGATCATCCAGTTCCTCTGCGGTAAATTTGAAATCCTCCATCCCAAGGAACAGCCCCAGGAAACGGCGGCGAATCTGCTCGATCATCTCCTCCGTAATGAGGGTATGCTCACCAACTGCACTGTCCACCGTCTTGTCGATGGTGTCGTCAATCATACCCTTGATGCTCTCGCTGACATCCTCGCCCGCGAGCACCTTGAGGCGCTGTCCGTAAATGATTTCGCGCTGCTTATTCATGACGTCGTCATACTCGAGGACGTGCTTACGAGTTGCAAAGTTGCGGGATTCGACCTTCTTCTGCGCGTTTTCAATCGCACCGGACAAAATTTTCTGGTCGATCGGCTCATCGTCCTCCAGACCGAGCGTATCCATCATGCCCTGAATGCGCTCCGAGCCAAACAGACGCATGAGGTCGTCCTCCATGGAGATATAGAACGAAGACTCACCGGGGTCACCCTGACGGCCTGCACGGCCGCGCAGCTGGTTATCGATGCGGCGGGACTCGTGGCGCTCGGTGCCGAGGATATACAGGCCGCCTGCCGCACGCACCTTTTCTGCGTCCGCGTCGGTTTCTGCCTTGAACTTCTGATAGAATTCATTGAACTTGCCGCGCGCTTCCAGAATTTCTGCATGATCGGTTTCCGCATGACCAATCACTTCGTTGATGATCTCTTCGGCATATCCTGCCTTCTTGAGTTCTTCCTTTGCCATGAACTCGGCGTTGCCGCCCAGCGTAATATCGGTACCACGACCCGCCATGTTGGTTGCAATCGTCACTGCACCCAGCTTGCCTGCCTGTGCAACAATTTCGGCTTCCTGTTCATGGTACTTCGCGTTCAAAACCGTATGCTTGATGCCCTTCTTTTTGAGCAGTGCAGACAGCTCCTCCGATTTCTCGATAGAAACCGTACCGACCAGAATCGGCTGCCCCTTGGCGTGGCATTCCTCAATGCGGCGGATGGTCGCCATGGTCTTGCCCTTTTCGTTCTTGTAAACCGCATCCGGGTTGTCCTTACGGGCAATCGGCTTGTTGGTCGGGATCTCGATGACGTCCAGCTTATAGATGGAGCGGAACTCCTCTTCCTCGGTCAGCGCCGTACCGGTCATGCCGGACAGCTTGCCGTACAGGCGGAAGAAGTTCTGGAACGTGATGGTTGCCAGCGTCTTGGATTCATGCTGTACCTTAACGCCTTCCTTTGCCTCAATCGCCTGATGCAGCCCCTCGTTGTAGCGTCTGCCAAACATCAGACGGCCGGTAAATTCATCGACAATGATAATCTGACCGTCGCGCACAACATAATCGACATCCTTCTGCATGACGCCGCGCGCTTTGATTGCCTGATTGATGTGATGCTGAAGCGTGCTGTTCTCAGGGTCATTGAGGTTATCGATTTTGAAATACGCCTCTGCACGCGCCTGTCCCTTGGGGGTCAGCGTCGCAGTGCGCGCCTTCTCATCGATGATATAATCGGCTTCGATATCATCCTGCTCTTCCTTGGCATCGACTTCCTTGACGCGCATTGCGGTCAGCCGTGCGGCAAACTGGTCTGCAATCTGATAGAGCTGGGTGGACTGGTCGCCCTGTCCGGAAATAATGAGCGGGGTACGCGCTTCGTCAATCAGGATGGAGTCCACCTCATCGACGATGGCAAACGCATGGTCGCGCTGCACACGGGAACTCATATAAATCGCCATATTATCGCGCAGATAATCGAATCCGAACTCATTATTGGTGCCATAGGTAATATCGGCTTCATACATCGCCTTGCGGTCCTTGGGCTCCACCGCATGAATGATAAGACCAACCTTTAAGCCGAGGAAACGATATACCTTGCCCATCCACTCGGAGTCGCGCTTTGCAAGGTAATCGTTGACCGTGACGATGTGCACGCCCTTGCCGGTCAGCGCGTTGAGGTAGGCGGGCAGGGTCGCCACAAGCGTCTTGCCTTCACCGGTTTTCATTTCCGCAATGCGTCCCTGATGCAGTACGATGCCGCCGATGATCTGCACGCGGTAATGGCGCATACCGAGCACACGGTCTGCCGCTTCGCGGCAGGTTGCAAACGCCTCGGGCAGCAGATCGTCCAAGCTTTCGCCATCCTGATAGCGCTTTTTGAATTCGTCGGTCTTGGCACGGAGTTCTGCGTCGGTCAGCTTGCGGTATTCATCTTCTAATGCAAGAACCCGGTCCGCGATGGGTTCGATCTTCTTAACCTCGCGGCTGGAATAGGTTCCGAAAATTTTCTCTAAAAATTTAGCCATGGTATTCAGCCTTTCCAATTTCTTCGGATATCACAGTCCAGATAACATTATAGCACAGGAGATCGGCAAACAGAATATAAAAGTTGTAAATATTTTTGAAAACCCGATTTTTTCGCATAAAAAAGAAAAGAACCGGCGTTTCTGCCAGTTCTTTTACGCTTATGGATTTATCGCATCAGCAGCCACGCCGTGTAGCCCACATAGGTCAGCGCCATCACAATGCCCGCGTTTCTGGAGATCTTGCCGCGCCATGCCGGAATCAGGAAGATCAGCGAAACCGCCACAAGGAACAGTGCATCGAGCACAGATACGAACTGTACGCCGATCGGGTTGAGTACGGTTGAAGCGCCGAGGATAAACAGGATATTGAACAGGTTGGAGCCAATGACGTTGCCGAGCGCAATGTCATTTTCGCCGCGGCGCGCCGCCATCAGCGAGGTGACCAGTTCGGGCAGCGAAGTGCCGATTGCCACAATGGTCAAACCGATGACTGTCTCACTCAAACCGATCATACGCGCCAACCCGGTCGCGCCGTCTACTGACCAGTCGCCGCCCAGCACGATGGCAGCCAGACCCAGAACGATCTGTGCAATCACCTTGCCGGTGTGAATCACCATATCGCTTTCTTCGACGACGTTTTTACGGTTGCGCAGCGCCGGACGAAGCTGCGCGGTAAGCAGTACCGCAAAGCAGGCCAGCAAAATAATGCCATCCGTACGCGACAGCGTCATATCGGTAAACATCAGTCCTGCAAGCAGCAGCGCCGCCGCAATCGATACCAACCAGTCGCGGCGCACCAGCTCCCGGCTTGCAATGAGCGGACATACAATCGCGCTCACACCCGCAACGCCGAGCAGGTTAAAGATATTTGAGCCAAGCACGTTGCCAACCGCGATTTCGTTCGCACCCTTGAGCGCCGCTGTCACACTGACCGCAAGTTCGGGCGCCGATGTGCCAAAGGCAACGATTGTCAATCCAATGACAAGCGGCGGTACGCCGATTTTACGCGCAGCGGCAGAGGCGCCGGCTACAAACTGATCTGCGCCCCAAACAAGCAACACAAAACCAACCACCAAAAGCAAAATTGAGATCATGATTTTCCTCCTTGCAATACTGCCGGCAGCCCTGCTGCGCGCAGCTTCTAATTTCCACATTCTGCATCTCAAAGGCACAAAAAAAGACCTTTATTGCAGAATGAACCTACAATAAAAGTCTCGCTGCTTTCGAAGGATTCCGGGCGCAGAGCGCCGAACTGACGAAACCACTTCACGCCGGGTCGCGTGAGCTACTCCCTTTTATATCATTATATTATCCGATTCCGGCAGCCGCGTCAAGAAAAATTTTTCTATTCTTCTGGCGTTTCTGCATCCCACGCAGGCTTTCCCTCCCACTGCCGTATTTTCGCTTCTTCGAGCGACAGCCCAACCGGCGTTTCCATCAGATATTCCCGAAGTGCGTCGATACCCTCGCGCGTCTTATTGTTGACCGCAAAAACCCGTTCGCATCCGGAATTCACCAACCACTGGGTCACCATCGGGACATTGGCAAACGGCGAATCAATCTTGGTGATAATACCGATCAATGGGCGGTCGGTAAACGCCTGACAATTTGGCTCAAACACGCTGAACGGTTCGTCCGCTGCAATAACGATTGCCATGACATCGCTCTCAAATGAAAAGCATGCTAGTCCGATGCCGCATTTCTTGGTCTCCGCGTATTCGCCCGGTGAATCGATGGTATCCTCTGCCGTATTGGTGTACTGCGTTTTGTGATAATGCAGATCTTCTCCCTTGAGCGCCTGCGTAAGCGAAGTTTTACCCGCCTCGCTGCGCCCCATCAAAAACAGTTTTTTCATTGTTCTGTCACCTTACAGACCGAAAATTGCAGAACATCCCGAAAATACTCCACGACAGCCTCCACCGCAGTGCGTACCTCGGAAAGCGAACCGGTCAAAATCAACGTGCCGCAAAACCGGTCTAAAAAACCGATCTCCACATCGGCAGCTTTCACCGCAATATCGGCAGCGGCAATTGTAACCTCCCACGGGCTGAACCGCATCAGGCCGATCGACTGCCCGGTATGGTCCTCTCCTGTATGCACCCCGATATGAAGTCCCAGATTTTCGTAAACGCGCCGGTTGGAAGAACCAATAATATGTGCCAGCGTCACATCCTTTCCGGGTACGCGGACGCGCACCATGCGCAGTTCCGAGCCTTTCAGTTCTTCATAGCGCCCCGCAAAAATCCGGTTGAGAAATTCTTCTCTTGTGATTCGATTGCTCATGCAGCAGCTTCCTATCTTTTTGTAATCTTGCAGGTGACATATCCCATGGTATCCCGGAAATAATCGATGATTTCGGTCATCGAATTGGTCACTTCCGCAATTTCACCGGTAATAATCAGGGTTCCGGTAAACCGATCCGCAAAACCGAGATAAATATCGCCGCTCTTAATCGCAATATCCGAGGCGATGACTGCCGATTCCGGCGGCGTCATATTCATGATGCCGATAGCAGCCCTCTGGTAGTCAATCGAAGGATTCAATCCTAATTTCTGATAGATAATCGGCGCAGGGCTGCCCATAATATGCGCAAATGTAATTTCCTTTCCCGCAACGCTTTCCTGTACAATCCGGATTTGTTCCTGTGCGTTCTCCATCGCAATCCATCCTTCCATCTCTATCGGTCTGCGCATTGTTTGATCCGGCGCAGAAGATCTCTTCAATTCTCATTATTTTTATTATAGTGAAAAGAAACAAATATAGCAACCCACAGTGCCGCGATTTTGTATGAACTTTTTTATTTGACAAATGCGCACGAAAAAAAGAAACCCCCGCTCTTTCAAAAAAGAGCGGGGGTTCTGTCCGGTATTGAAGAAAATGATGTTTCATTTCTCAACGCTGTACCGACCTGATCAAGATGATTTCTTTCTACTACAATATATTTATGGTTAATAACTCTTACAGCCAGTAAGGAATTATCCATCTTGTTGCTTAAGCTATATAATGATGGAGCAATCGGTATATCGGCTTCCTTTCTTGGACTTTGCGTCCGTAAGATAGACTGATAACCAGCTCCTCATTCGCAGCGTTCGTTTTATGCAGGTTGAATCACCTTTGAGAGCATTCGTGTCACACCCCAGTAGATTGAATAAGCAATGAGTAAAACTGGTACTTATCCATTGCAATAATTCTTAAGGAGTGACAATTTATGAACGCAGTAGGTATTGATGTTTCTAAGGGTAAAAGTGTGGTGGCAATTATGCGTCCTTTCGGAGAAATTGTCTCCACTCCTTTTGAAATCAAACACACAGCCAGTGACATCAGATCACTTGTAGAACTTATCAATTCCATTGAAGGTGAATCTCGAATTGTAATGGAACATACCGGACGTTATTACGAAGTCCTTGCTCATCAACTTTCAGAGGCTAACCTTTTCGTCAGCGCTATTAACCCTAAACTTATCAAGGATTTTGATAATGATTCCCTTCGCAAAGTCAAATCTGACAAAGCGGATGCTGTTAAGATTGCCCGATATGCACTTGACAAGTGGCAAAATCTCAAACAGTATAGTGTTATGGATGAATTACGCAATCAGCTTAAAACTATGAACCGTCAGTTCAGCTTTTATACGAAGCATAAGACGGCTATGAAGAATAACCTCATTGGAATCCTTGACCAAACCTATCCTGGCGTGAATGCTTACTTTGACAGTCCTGCTCGCAGTGATGGCATCCAGAAATGGGTTGATTTTGCATCTACATACTGGCATGTGGACTGCGTCCGTAAGATGTCCCGAAATGCCTTTATTGACCATTATCAAAACTGGTGCAAACGTAAGAAGTACAACTTCAGCCAGTCAAAAGCTGAAGAAATCTATGGAAAAGCAAAGGAGCTTGTTCCTGTACTTCCAAAGGATGACCTTACCAAGCTTATTATCAAGCAGGCTGTTGACCAGCTTAACAGTGCTTCTGCAACCGTTGAATCACTACGTACCTTGATGAATGAAACCGCCTCAAAACTCCCCGAGTATCCTATTGTTATGGATATGAAAGGGGTTGGACCTTCACTTGGTCCCCAGCTCATGGCTGAGATTGGAGATGTTTCACGATTTACTCATAAAGGTGCTATTACTGCATTTGCCGGTGTAGATCCCGGTGTTAACGAATCCGGAACCTATGAGCAAAAAAGTGTTCCAACTTCAAAACGCGGATCACCTGATCTTAGAAAGACTTTATTTCAGGTAATGGATGTCTTAATTAAAACGCATCCTCAAAATGACCCTGTATATCAGTTCTTGGACAAGAAACGTGCTCAGGGTAAGCCTTACTACGTCTATATGACTGCGGGCACTAACAAGTTTCTAAGAATCTACTATGGTCGAGTGAAAGAGTATCTTGCATCTCTTCCAGAATCCTAACTATCCACTACAATTTTCAGACCAGCACTGGCGTGGTGGTCTTATTTTGCTGCCTAATTTTCAACCTGTATAAAATTTTCAATGTTCTTTCAATTTAGCCTTGACTTTTTATTTGCAGGCTATCTTCTCGGGTCTAAAATATTAAAAGGATATTTATACCAAACCATTTCCAACTCTCAGTTTAAAGGTGTTTTTTAATACCACCTTTTCGGATCATGCCAAATCCATGCAAATAGATTTCAGGAACATTGACCCTTCCATTCGACATGGATTGCAGTATACCAATGCACTCTAAAAAATCGAATATTTGAGAGGGCTGTTCTCCAGGAAGCACTTTTTTGCTCATTTGTCCACTGATCTATATTGATACGCCGCTCCACTTCCTGCCGCTCTGTTAGCAGATGCAATCCATTTAGCATCTGCTTCAATGTCTCTAACCATGGATAGCTTTCACTGATCTCCCGAACACGACCATCAGAAACCCGAATGAGTGCTCCTTGCAGGGAAGACAGCGACAGTAAACGATCCGCCTCCAAATTTTTCAGTTCCGATTCATTTTCCAACATACGCTCCGCCGAAATTGCAAAGCATTTTAGAAAAGAGCGCGGCGCGATCAAGCCATTGGAATCCTGAATATGGTTTAGAACCCACGCATAACTAGCTCCCTTTTTCGGGTTGCTCCCCATATATTTCCCAACCAGCTTTTCCATAAACTTTTCCTGAAGTTCTGCGTTTTTAGCCGGCATATAGCCCCAAATATTCACACCTAAATATTTGGGGCTATATGTAGATATTTCTCTAATGCACTGCACCGCCTCGGCATTTCCACTATTCACAAATCTCTTGATCAAAAACATGAAACAGTTTTGTTTTTCCCGTTCCACGATCCCCGATAATCAGATAGGTCTTGGGGTCCGCTGCTTTTATATAATCGTCTAGCGGCAAAAAATACTTCAAATCATTGGATTCCAACTCAGCCGCGCCCGGTTTTCTTATAATATTTGAAAAGACGTGCAGCAAGTTCTGTTTTTGTTCTAACTCCATAAGCTTCACCTCACAAACTCACTGAAATTGCGCTTGGATTCTCTCCGTAAGCTCTTGATAGGGTTTCTCCATTACAAGCGCAATTTGTGCTCGACACACCTCTTCTGAAACACCAGGCATTGGATAGAAATGCAGGTTTTGATTAAGTGCAGGATGATAATCTATCGTCACCGGATAATGTGCATCGCCTTGTGCCATTAAACTCGGCGGACTGCTTCCGTAATAGCATTCCAGGAACACTTCATACGAACGTCTTAAAAACGATTCCAGATAACCAGAATAACGTTCACTGAAGCGTGATTCACTCATACTGGCAGCCATAATAAGGAACATTTTTTCATCCTCTTCCCCTTGAATGCGTCCCGCATAGCGAACCGCCTGTTGGATGCCGCTCCAAGACGGATCAGAATGACTGCCAAACAATACATCGCCATGTGGAATCCGGCCAAGTGTGACGCCGCCTAAATCATGAAATCCCGCTCGCGCATCCAGCAAAATGTAATCCGTATCCGGATAAGCTTTATCAATATCCTCTAACAGAGACTTCAAAGACTCACTTAAAGAGTTCGGCTGATACTCCTGAAAATCAATGCGTGCCAATTTGGATAAATAGTTTTTATCCACGCGCCCCGCCGGGATGACAGTCAAGCTGCCCGAAGCCTGATCTACGACAGTATTTACATCATACGATAATGTATAATCAGAAATCTTACCTGCAGCTCCAATGCGATTTTCTAAAAAGCAATCTAAAGTGCCTCGATTGATCGCGTTTTCAGGGAAAAATAACGATGATAATCCAGGCGCTTCAATATCCGTATCCACCAAAACAACATGCTTGCCTTCCTGAGCCAAAAGCAGACCCATACCAACCATCGCAGTCGTTCCCCCCATTCCACCCTTAAACGAATAGAGCGTAACGATTTTCGGAGTTTCTCACATTTACATCATCTAACCTCGTCCGATGTCGAAGAAAAAAATATCTCCTATCATCATACATCATGCATGCATATGTTAAGTCCTTCGGGAACACTGTAAATAAGAGGGTAGACTCATAAAAACCAGAAAACAAAAATTACTATCTCATTATGCAAAAAGGGCATCCAAGGGCAGTGTTGTATATCCGTGTTACAGGATGATCCAATCCATCAGATCTAAATACCTAACCACTTATTCCTACACTTGCTACATAACCTGCATCAGTTCCCACTGGTGCACTGCAACAACTGTTGCTGGGAGTTGTTTGCAATAAACTGGTAAAATTTAAAACAGACAAAATCGTGATGCTCAAAAAATTTTGTATCTGACTGCGCTTTAGTGATTTTCTGGACTGTTTTTTCACCTCGCTTCCAACATAGAAGCATATTTTGTCTACTTGCAAAAAAATCCATTTCGTCTTTTTATTCAGCCAAGCAGCCGTGCTCATGTAAACGGTATTTGAGCCACCGTGGGTTGACTTTTCAGATAAATGATTCTACCATAAAAGAACATATCCGGGGCAGCTAAGAAAGTCAGAACTTATCCCTCCGGAGACTCTGGCATATATGCCGGAATCAATAACCGATATTCGCAGCATCCGCAAACGTGTACAAGCGAACAATCTTTCCGGAAATGAACAAAGGAGAATGTGCCATGGCACAGAAATCAGCTGTAACCTTTCAGATTTATCACAATGAGGAAACACCTATCAGTATGCATCCAGGGCTTTTGCTCTTTTTCGGACTAAACGGGAGCAGTATGCTAGATACAGTGGATACAAGCCATGTGCTACAAAAGAACGAAATATATATCGCGTCACCGCTGACACTATACCGCGTGCGGTGTAAGGAAGATGCAGCACTGCTTTCCATGATGATCGCGCCCGAGATCATACATAGAGCAGGCTGGGAAGATAAGATGACAGCCGATTGTCTACTGCCTGCGGCACAAGCAAACGATGCGACACACTACACGGTTCGTCAGGGTATGGCGGCGCTGTTCCGTGATCTGTTTCAGGCAGGTGGAAGCTCCATGGAAACTGACCGGCAAGCAGTCAGGCTAGTATTAGCTGTGCAGGAGAACTTCACGAAAACGAATAGAAAACATAACGCACCCAGTGCGGAAATCATGACCCGAATCGAACAGATACTGCGTTATGTACAGACCCACTGGAACGAACCGATCACACTAGCGCAGGTTGCTGCGGAGCAGTTCCTATCCGAAAGCTATCTATCCCGCATTTTCCGCAGGCATTTAAATATGACATTTGGTGATTATGTGGTCACGGTGCGGCTTGAGCATGCAGAGACCGATCTACGTAAGACAAATCATTCGATCACACAGATCGCCTATCGGAACGGATTCAAAAGCACCAATGCATTCATTGAATATTTTCGCCGCCGTTATGGAATCACGCCAGGGAAATATCGAAAAAACATCACTGACGAGCAGAAAACAGATGACAAAGCAGCGGTAAACGACCTATCGGATTGGATGCAGACACTGCTTCAATATGACGATACAGCAGATGAAGCCGCTGTTGTGCAACCTTCCAGAACATATCGGGCAACAGTGGATACGACCCAGACGGGTGTGCTGGTCACCCATTCATGGCGACGGTTGGTGAATATCGGTTATGCGCGCGACGGTCTGTTTGGCGCAGTCCAAGAACAGCTCAGGCATGCCGTGCAGGAAATCGGTTTTACGGATCTTCGGTTTCACGGAATTTTTGATGATGATATGCATATCTATCAGGAAAACGAGGACGGCTCGCCTTGGTATAATTTCGCCTATGCGGATCTGCTGTTCGATTTCATCCTGTCCATAGGATTGACACCCTATGTAGAACTGGGGTTTGTTCCCTCAAAAATGGCGAAAGTGCAGTATCGGCTGTTCGAGCGCTGTTCAATTGCCGGAACCTACAATAGTGTGGAACGATGGGAAGCACTCGTACAGGCGTCGGTTGCACACTGGATTGAACGATATGGTCTGGAAGAAGTGTCTAAGTGGCATTTCACGATCGCATCCTTCAATTATGTCAAGATTCCGGAGATCCCAATGACTTATTCGGAATATGTGGAGATGTACTGTACCACATGGCGCATTCTCAAAGAGCTTGCTCCTAGTCTGCGACTAGGCGGTCCGGGTGCCTTCCCCAGTATTTCTCTTGCACTGGATGGCAGCAGGCAGCTACTACAGGACCTGTGTGCCTACGGATGCCCACCAGATTTCTTAACGGCGCAGCTATACCCACATGAGAACATTGAGCAGGATTCGGAATTCCTGCACTTTACAGCCAATCAGCAGTCCACTCCTTCTGTGCTGAGCAAGGATGAGGACTTTACTGCACATTTTCTACAGTCATTCCGCCGCATGGCGGCAGAATGTGGACTCGGTGACAGGGAGATCGTGATCGAAGAATGGAGCTCCACCCTGTGGCAGCGCGATCTGTCAAGCGATACCTGCTATAAAGCAGCTTGGCTGACCAAGAATGTGCTGGAAAATTACGAGAACGTGGACATGCTGGGCTACTGGCTGCTGACTGATTTTATCGATGAATGGCTGGTACCGGGCGGCGTATTTCATGGTGGCTATGGTCTGTTTACCGCAAACGGTATCCCAAAGGCGGGCTATCAGGCACTGCGGCTGCTGACCCGCGTCGGCGAGCAAAAGCTCGCACAAGGAAAGGGCTGGTATGTTTCGCAGACCAGAAACGAGATCCAGATATTCCTGTACCACTACTGTCACTATGACGCGCTGTACCGGTACCGATATAAAAAGTTGAACAACCCTTATGATGTCTATAAAGTATTCCGCGCGGACGGGAGCCTGCATATCGCGCTGACCCTGACCGGGCTGCATCCGGGTTGCTACCGGCAGGAGCGGCGGCGTATCAGTCGTAAAGCTGGCTCGTCCTATGATAAATGGCTAGAGAGCGGCGCACCGGATAAAATAGGACCAGATGATCTGCGCTACCTGAGCGAGACATCCCAGCCCTCCTATGAGATCTGCGAACGCGATACGGATGGAACGCTTGTGCTGGAGGCAGAGCTTGCCCCGCATGAGGTGGAGATGATTATTCTGCAAAAGCGGGATTACTGAATAACTGTCAATTTTAAATATATAGATTTTGATCTTTCTATCCATATTTTTTGCTACATTACCTTGGGAAATCTACAACTTCAAAAAAAGAGTGTAGAATATCACAATGAGAAAGCCTGATTTTTCTGTATTTTATCCCCTGAAAAAATGATAGACTAAAGGCAGAAAGAAGGAATATTACCTGCGCAGGTTCGTTCCCTCAAATCACCAGAAAAGGGGAGAAGAAAATGGAAACACCAAGACAGGCAATGCAAAATCCAACGGATGAAGCGAACGTAAAAACTACTATATTTGAAAAAATATCTTATGGCATGGGTGATGTGGCATGCAACGTTGTATTCGCACTCACCAGCGGTCTGATTACTTACTTCTACACAAATGTCATGAGTATATCGGCCGCCATGGTCGGTATGATCATGCTGGTATCCCGCCTTTTTGATGGTCTGTCCGACGTAGCAATTGGTCTGATCATGGATAAGGTACACTCTAAGCATGGGCGCGGTCGCGCATGGGTGCTCTGGATGGCTCTGCCGTATGGGATTTCGGCAGTCGCTTTATTCTGCCTGCCGGCGAATGCAACGGCGGTGGTGCAGGCAATCTATATCTTCATCACCTACAACCTATGCACAACAGTTGTTTATACGGCACTCAACCTGCCTTATGGCGCGATGGCGCCCTTGATGACGCGTAACGAACAAGATCTGGCGAAAATCAACCTGTTCCGCATGTCGATGTCGCCCATCGGCAACATGATCGTATCTGCAGCAACGCTGCCGATCATCAACCGTATGGGCGGCGACCAGTCCGCATGGATCAAGGTTACGCTGATCTATTCGATCGTAGCAATTGGTCTGCTCCTGTGGTGTTTCCTCGGCACAAAGGAGCGCGTGCATACGCAGGCTGCGCAGGAAGCGGAAAAACTGCCGATTGGAACACGTTTCGGCGCACTGATTCACAACAAATACTTTATTCTGATCCTGCTGGCCTCACTGTTCCTTGCTGTGTACCAGACGGTCAACGGCACCTGTGCGACCTACTATGCGCAGTATATCCTCGGCAACAACGAGTATTACAGTGTTCTCAATTTGGCAGAAAACATCCCGCAGGTCATTGTTATTATGATCCTTGCTCCGTTTATCAAAAAGTTTGGCAAGCGCAATCTAGTGCTTGCCGGCGCGATGATTACAGTCGTCGCTCAGCTATTGCTGCTCTTTGTACCAGCCAACCCAACCTTTGCAGCAGTGATCGCAGCGATCCGCGGTATCGGCAAGGCACCGCTATTCGGCTGCGTGTTCACTATGATGGCAGACGTTGTCAACTACGGTCATTGGAAGACCGGCGTACGTGTACAGGCGCTTATTTTCAGCGCGGCAACGGTTGGTCAGAAATTTGGCGGCGGTGTTGCAGGCGCAGTCGTCGGCTGGCTGATGGATACCTCCGGCTTTACCGGTCTGGAGCAGGAAATTCCGTCTGCAGTCGCAATGGTCAAAAATCTGTATATCTGGGGTACAGTATTGGCATGGGCTGTTATTATCGCGCTGATGGCAGCATATAAGCTGGATAAACAGTACAACGGTATGATCAAGGATATGGAGCAGAAGGGCATGCTCAAACAGGCAGATTAAAAGGAAGTAGCAAAATGTATCAGAATTATCACTATGAAATCGATCCGAAGAACCCGCTCAAGCCTTTGTATCAGGGGACATTCGAGCACACTGTGACAGTCGGAAACAGACAGCGCCGCTATTTGGTCTATATCCCGGATGGCGCGCGCCCCTCAACAGCAGGCGTATTCGTCCTTCCAGAGAACGGTAAAACGGCGGATGATACATGGCGCGAAAGCTGGTGGCGGATAATCGCGGATACGGAGGAAACCAAAGAAAAGCTCATCGTGTTTTTTCTTGAGCCGGAAAACGGGAAATGGGACGTGGACGAGTCATATGGCAAACCGGACGGCGATGCAGCTTACATCAATGCAGTTCACCTAGCATGCGAAGAGCGCTTCAAGTTCTGTGTTCATGAATCCAAGTTTTATCTGACCGGATGCCGGGAGGGCGGCGTGCTGGCGAATATGGCAGTGATGAGCAATCCTGCAGTATGGGCCGGTGTGGTCACGGTAGGTGGCTCGGCGGTACCAGAACAATACCGCAAGGCTGCGGCAGATGATTTCTGCACCAATCTGCATGGCTTCATTGACGAAACGCATCGGAAAGGTATTAAAAAAGGAGAAATCCCTGTACCGACATGGGTGATCGACGATCCCGACAGTCCGTTTGGCACAGATAACGGTACAGCGACCTATTGGCGCGCAGCCTGTGGAATCACGGAGTCCGGTCATTTGATTGCGCCAGACACAACCGAATATATCCGTACAGAGGAAGCTCCATACACGCCCAATCAGGAAAAGGAGGCGTTCCGCATTTGCACCAGCACGATCAAAGGGGCGTCTGCCAATTATGCGAACCCGCTGCTGCGTCGAATCTGGAAAGATTTTTTGTATCGGCAGCGCCGCTGGGAGAGCGGTCCGGGCGGAGATCTGCGCGTGACGCGCGATCCGGTTGCCGACCTCGGAATGGAATACCACTATGAAGAAATCGGCGGCTGGATGCGCGAATGGTATGTATATGTACCGCAGCAGGTCAAAGAAAACCCAGACCATCCGGTGCCGTTGGTATTTGCGATGCATGGTTACACCTGCTCGGGCGAGATCTATACAGGCAACTCTGATTGGTACAAGGTTGCGGATAAGCATGGCTTCATTGTGGTACATCCTACTGCAACACCGGGACAGATGATGTTATCCAACCAGGCATGCAATCCAGACAACGTACCTCTGCCGGCGTGGAATTTCATGCATAATGCGCAGGGCGGTCCGGATGAATTACAGTTTTTCCGTACGTTGCTGAACAAGGTGTCTGCAGATCACAGTGTAGACCGCACCAGAGTCTATGTGACCGGACACTCGCATGGCTCTGTCATGACACAGGTGCTAGCCATGACAATGACCGATGTATTTGCCGCAGCCGCCCCCTGCTCTGGTATCCTGTTCCAGATGCCGGATATGAATATTCGTGAGCTGCCGGAGATCGTACAGCGGAAGGATGTCCAGATCCCAGTCTGGATGTTTGGTGGCGAACAGGAACCATGGCTGCTACCAACTGTGCCGGACAATGAAAATGAGACGGGAGATAGCATCCGAATCTGGCGTGGGATCAACCATCTGGAACCTGCACTGCCACAGGACTGGTCAGAGGGCTGGACGGCAGACGGTCGCTGGCATGATCTAAGCTATACACGAGAGGACGGTACTCCGATGGTGCGGTATACCTGGATAGACTACATGCCACATGCCACAATGACCGAAATGTCATTCCGCATTTGGGAAGAGTTTTTCTCTAAGTTCCAGCGCGGAGCAGATGGAACCGTGATTTATAATCGTTAAGCATTGACAGGGCGGACTTGTTCCGCCCTGTTCTTATATACTGAAAACCACGCGCTAAAAGAGTAGTTCAAAAGAAGGCTTTTATATCCCATCGCAATTTCTCCAAACAGAACGTAGTTTTCTTTGGAATCTTTATTTCCAGATGCGCTTCTGAATATTCTCCACAGAAGGGAACTGTTTTTTCAGATCATCCGACAAGATACTCATCACACGATATTTGTTGCCTCATCGGTTTACTCATATCCTTCAGAGAGTCTTCTGCTGCTAAATTATTCTTGCTCCTTGTAAAGCAAACATCCAATGGATGGATTATCCTGTTCCTTTTTCAAGATTCCATCTACAGCGGAGAAGCAGAAATTCAGCTGTCACAAATATGGACCACAACTTCGATTTCGCTTAAGTGAGGAGACCTCTCTCGCTTAAGCAAATCCAATAATTAACGCAAAAAAGTTTGATAATACGGCGTAACTTCAACATTTCTCATCGTTTCAAGCCAAAATAGTAGCATCTATTTTGTACATTCACTTAAAACTCACTTAAATTTAATTGCACATATGGCAAAGGGCGCTTCGAAAACGAAGCGCCCTTCTCAATCATCGGTATTTTGGCGGGTGTGCCCCTTCCCGCATTTCTTTTGACCCAAAGGGTGTGTAGCAGCACAATCTCTACTTCAAAATACCTTCTATTTATATGTTAATTATAGCATGGTTATTCTCTTTTGTAAAGCAACTCACTTTTATTTTCAAGTTTTTTCAAGTTTTTATCTCGAATACGATAGAATGTCATAATCGAATTTTTATAACCACTTTCATCAATGTCCAAGGCTAAGCGTATCACTACATTGAGATTTGTTGCAGAAATCTTTTTGACCATAAATACCGTTCCTGCATGTTTCGGATCAACTAAAACTAAATCTGGTTCTGTCGCTGCCAATACTCCATACTCCTCAAACAATTCAGAATCTTCTGGATGGCGCTGTTTAATATGTTCAAGACGCTCATCCATGATAATCAGCTCATCTGTCTGCAGTTTTCCGAATCTCTTCTCTAAATAATCTGTTTGGAGTTTTCCAATGACACGATAAACCGATTCTTTTGTATCCAACTCTAATATCTCCCGACTTATTATCTGCAGATATTATAACAGATTTTCACAACTATTCAACTATATCATCCCTCAAATCCGTAACATGGTATTATTTTCTCCAACTCCCCACCATCCCGAAACCTTACCCGAATCATTTCCTTGTCCAGCACCGTAATCTTCTCAATAAACTTCCGTGTCAGGGCATCGCTATACTCTGAAAATCCTGACGGGTGCTGTGCCAGCCACGTTTCCAGTTCCTTCGCCCGCTTTTGATCCGCAGCCTGCTGCTCTGAATCCGCTTGCAGGCTCTCAATCTGGCGTACGAGCTGATCTTTTTCCTCGGTAACTGCTTTCAGTCGTGCAGTCAGTTCGGCATCTTCCATATTCATCAGTACCAGATCGACTAACTTATCCTGTTCCGCTGTGATGTCATGCAGCCGCTGTTTGAGTCCGATCAGATTTGTAAATGCATCATTCAAGTTCTGCACAGCCTGTGCAAATTCCTGTGCAGCCCTTGCAGCTTCCTGCTGATCTGCATATGTATTGAGCGCCGCTACAACCGCAGCATGCAGTTTGCCCTCATCCACGGAGGGCGAATTGTGACAATATCGTTTTCCAAATTCCAATCTCGAAATGCATCGCCACACGATATGCTTTTTCCCATTTTTTGCAGTCCAAGTAACCCGCTTATATGGCGTCCCGCATTCGCCGCAGACCAGCCGTTCGGTCAATGCGTATTTGGAAGAGTATTTTCCCTGCTCGGTCTTACCGGTTTTCTGCATGACCTTGCGCTTGCTCGAGCGGCGCGTCATTTCCTCCCGTACCCGACCGAACACTTCTTTGGGGATAATTGCCGCATGATGATTCTCTACATAATACATTGGGCGTTCCCCGCAGTTCTTTTTCACACGCTTACTGATACAATCGGTAATGTAAGTCTTTTGAAGTAGCGCATCACCGATGTATTTTTCATTGGTTAGAATGTTCCGCACAACCTGCGGCGACCACCTTCCAATTCCAGTGGCGGTCGGGATTCTCTCATCGATCAGCGTCTTTGTGATTTGCATCAGACTGCTGCCATCCAGATACATCTTATAAATCCGCCGAACGAGTGCCGCTTCCTCCGGTACGATTTCTGGCTTTCCATCTAAACCTTTGCGATAGCCGATCATTTTGCTGTACTGCATCGGCACATTTCCAGCCTCCATACTTTTTTGCTTGCCCCATGTCACATTTTTACTCAAGGACTCCGATTCTGCCTGTGCAAAGCCGCTGAACAGGGTGATCAGGAACTCGCTGGTTTCGGTCAGCGTATTGATATTCTCTTTTTCAAAGATTACACCAATCCCATTGCTCTTGAGCATACGCACGGTTTCCAAGCAATCCACCGTATTTCGCGAGAATCGTGACAGCGATTTGGTCAGAATCATGTCAATGCGCCCGCGCTTGCATGCTTCAATCATACGATTGAACTCCTGCCGCTTTTTTAGACTTGTTCCTGAGATACCCTCGTCCGCAAAAATCCCTGCATTCTCCCACTCCGGGTTCTCCTCAATCTTCTGCGCATAATACGCCTGCTGTGCGGCATAGCTGTTCAGCTGCTCGGCACTGTCCGTGCTGACACGGCAATAGGCTGCAACCCGCTTCTTTCGGCGGCGTCCGGTTTCCCGCCCAGTCTCTGTCTGCGTCGCTGGAATCACACGTACGCGCGGTGCTATTGCTGTTTGTACCATAAAATCACCTTTTTCCTGTTATTTGAAAATCACACGCACCTGATTTTCAGAGGTGATTATAACATGCGAAACCGTCTGTCTGAAATGCTTCCAGTCCATTTCACGCGGACGGTTTATTGTTCCTCTGCAGCAGGCATAACGGGCAGAAATCCCCTCTAGGATCAAATCAATAGAGCCTTCCGCTGCTATTTGTTCCAAACTTCGATTTACCGCATTTTCAAGACATATTGCTTCAGCGGAAATATCATATTTTTTCATTTTAGAATATTCTTCTTGCGTCTGAACCTGTTCTATAAGTTCACGCAAAAGATATGCGCGTGGTATCTTAATGGATATATCACAAGAGGTACACCTTAAATATAAAATACCTTGCGGTCGATTTCCTCCACCGGTTCTCTTTAAATGTCCGCTGCATTCACTGCATGTCAACATACGCCAAGGGATATTGGATTCGTTTTCAGTTCTTTTTATTCGGTTTTCATTTTTTCTCCGAATGATCTCCTGAACCTTATAAAAATTCTCATCTGTTATAATTCTCGGATATTCCCGCACTCCCATATAACGTGGATTTTCGAGCATTCTCTTCACCTTATGCTTATTCCAACTTTGGTTTTCCAAGTCAAATGGAATATGATGTGCATTCAAAAAATCAGCAATTCTTTGATAAGATTCTCCCTCTATATAAAGCAAAAATACTTGCTTTACAACCATGCTTTCCTCTTCTAAAACAGCGATTTCACCATCACATATATGATAACCATATAATATTTTGCGATTGATCATATCCTCATCTCCGAATATATTCTATTATTCTTATGCCACCATGCATTTGAAAACAAATTTCTGTTTGTGATTCCACAATTATTTTGTCAATCAGCTCAAGGAAAAGATTCTCATCAAACGCTTCCAACCGCTCCGGACCATTCGCAATCGTTTGAAAAATGGCTCGAATCTGTTCTACCCGAAAAGTTATGTCTCCACTTTTCAACAAATTTTCACGTTCTCTTCGCATTTGATTCAATTCAGCACCGTATATCGTCTGTTTTGCTGCGCAAAAATCTGCATCCAACAGTCCCGCTGTCTGTAGTTTTGCAATTTTGTGACTTTGCTCAGCAACCTGTATCATCGTTTCATTCAGCCTTATAAGTTTGGGGTTCCTTTTTTGAAACATCGCAGTTAACTGATTAAACTGCGTGAGTGCTGGTTGAAAAATGAATTTTCGGTTTTGCTTTAGACACTGATACATCCGTATAAAGGCTCCATAGATTTCTGTTTCAAGGATTCTCCCATTCGGGCAGTTCTCTGCTTTTTCTCGATGCTTTCGACATTCCCATGTAGTTCCACGAGAAGTTTTTCGACGTGCAAAGGGTGTTCCGCATTTACCGCAAACGATTTTTAAGGAAAGTATATATTCTCCATATGTACTCGAAACATGTTGAGCACGGTATTTTCTCAGAATCTGCACTTTCTCAAACTCCTCTCGCCGAATAATCGCTGGATGAGAGTGTTCAACATAGTATTGCGCAAGATTCCCTCGATTCTTTTTAATACGAAATGGCATGCTTTCTGTCGTATAGTATTTTTGACAAAGTGTATCCCCGACGTACTTCTCATTTTTCAATATGCTTCTCACACTGCGACAATCCCATGTAATCTGACCGGTCGGGGTTAGAATTTTCTTTTCAGTAAGCACATAGGAAATTTGGTAAGAACTTTTTCCGTTAAGATAAGCGTCAAACATCCACCGTACCACCTCGGCTTCCTCTGGGATGATCTCCAACCGTTTTCCGTCCACCAGCCGGTATCCAAACGGTGCTTTACAGGTGATGAACTCCCCACGCTGCATACGCCGCTGATAGCTCATGCGCATGTTTTCCGAGATCGACACCGATTCCTGCTGCGCCAGAGAACCTGAAACGCTCACCATCAGTTCGGTGGTGAGCGTTTCGGTATCGATATTCTCCTGTTCAAACCGGACGGATACGCCCAGGCTTTTAAGTTCGCGCAGACTAGCAAGGCAGTCTCTTGTATTGCGGGCAAAGCGTGAAATGGATTTTACCAGCACCTTGTCGATCTTCCCTTTGCTGCAATCCGACAGCAGACGCCGAAATCCCTCTCTCCTGTCCATGCATGTGCCAGTCAGTCCCTCATCCGCATAAATGTCCACGAGTTCCCAGCCGTCATGCTGACGAATGAGGTCGGTGTATGCCCGAATCTGCGCAGCATAGGAATGCAGCTGATCGGCAGAATCCGAACTGACGCGGCAATATGCCGCAACGCGTAATACCTGAGGTTTTTGTGCTGTCGGTGCAATCATTTTAACGGTTGCCATACGCATTCTCCTCTCTTTCTCTATTTTGCAACAACAACACTATCACAACATTTCTACAATATCTATGGCGATTCCCACACAGTTTGCGGACAATATCGCGCTTTCACCAGCCGTTTTGCACGGGTTAGTTCGCGTGGTTTTAGCAGACCATCGCGCGCCATCCGCTCCAGCAGATCGACGACCAGCAGGTATTGCAATTCAGCCTTTCCGTCCATCCGGCAATCCCTCCAGAAAATAGTGTTCCGGTTTCACTTCGTGCAGAAACAGCTCTACTGCGCAAATGCTGGAAGTGATCCGCATTGCAGGCAGCGCCTCCTGCACTGCCGCAAAATACCGCCGCCTGCGTGCTGCACGTTCATCCAAAATTGCCACGACGCAGGTATCTGCCTCGGTACGAATCGCCCGACCGAAACCCTGTTTCAGCTTGATCTGCATCTCCGGTACGACCACCGCACGGATGAATGCCTGCAATGACGGATACTGTACACGTTCCTGCTCTTTTCGAGCGTCCGGATATGCAAAGGGCAGGCGCGGAAGAATGAGCATGGAAACGCAGTCGCCCGGAAAATCAAATCCCTCCCACGCCGCGCCGGTAGCGAGCAGGACACTGCCCGGCTGCGCCTTAAACCGCTCCAGCGCATGCCCTGCATTGCGCCCCATTGTCAGGAGCGGATACGGAAGTTTCGCATCCAGCAGCCGCTCTTTGACTGCGGACATTGCGGCATAGGATGTAAACAGCACCAGCGCATGCCCGTACGACGCCCGTAGCAAGCGGATGATCTCATCCGAAATCTCATCATAATAAACGGCATCCTGCCGGTCTGGCGCAAACCGCGGCAGATACAGCAGACAATTTCGTTCGTAGTCAAATGGGGATGCTGCAACCGCTTGGGTCACACGCGGATCACACAGCAGACCACAGGTCTGTTTGAATCTTCTAAAGTCCCCTCGCACCGCCATAGTTGCCGAAGTCAAAATAACAGGCTGCGGCTGTGTCCAAAGAATGTTGTGCAGCCGCACAGGAAGATCGGAGACTGCCGTACACAATGTCATGCTGCCCGATGCATCGGATGCCGCATACCAAGCAGATTCGCCTGTTTCAAACAGCGTCACAGCTGCGGCAACTGCCTCCAACCGTCCTCTGATTTCGGGTTTTAACAACCGTCCGAGCTGCTTTCGGATGACATGCAGCAGTCGATTCGGTTCGTCCATGAAACCGGCAAGCCGTGTAAGATCCGTTTCTTCTTCATCCGGCGCATCCAGCGCACGGAGCAGCGGCTGCACGGTTTCCTCCAGCCGTTCAGCTGCAAGTACATACCTCTCCACGCGCAGACCGCGTATCAGCTCTCGAAAGTCCGCTGCGGAAATCGTAACGCCAAACATCTGCCGTGCGGTTTCGGGCAGCTTATGCGCCTCATCAAGAATCAAACAGCAGCGATCCGGTAGGAGCGGTCTGCGACCGCTTTCACGATGCATCGCGTCTGCCAGCAGCAGATTGTGATTACAAATCTGGAACAGATAGCGCTCCGAATTACAAATATCCAAAAAGCGGCGGTAACGGCAGCTTTGCCGCGTGCAGTCACAAGACGGCGGCACACAGACCTGCCCCCGGTCATAGCTGCTCAAATGCGGCGCCATATCCAAATCCAAAATGGTTTGCAGCATTTGCAGCGCTGTGGCGGCGCGCACATTTTTCCGGTTCAGATTTGCATGCTTCAGCCGTTTTTGCAGTCGCTGATCACAAACATAATGAGATTTCCCTTTTCGGATGACCGCACAGATCGGCTCGTTCCGTTGTCCGTCCTCAATCAAAATTTTTGATAGAAACGGTAGATATTCTCCCTGTATTGCGTTTTGCAGCGCGATACTGGAGGTGGAAATTACCAGAGGCTGTACGGGCAACCCACTCGCGGCGCGGTACTCGTGAAATACGATGCCTGCCGCCAAATAAGCGTAGGTTTTGCCGATGCCCGTGCCTGCGTCACACAGCGCGATACGGCTGTCCAGCATGGCGTCGAGCATGGTATGGCTGAGCCGAATCTGCTCGGTACGCTCCGGCATGTCGTGTGCCGGAAGCAGTGTTTGAAATAAATCATCAATTTTTTGATGTGCTTCTTGTCTTGTCATATCTTTTATCCTTTGATTTAGAATTCTTTTGCCCGAATTCTCTCACCCCCGAGGCAAGGGAGCAGTACGGACAAGGTGTGGCGCACCTTCACGGGTATGTACCGGCGGTCTCTACTGCTTTCAACCGAGGGGCAGCCCACCTGTCTTACGCGCAGGTCATGCATGGTGTCTCATTGTATCCCGCGAACAGAGTCGTTGCCAGACAGCCTGCCACGGCTGTCCTGCATCGTGTAAAATCGCTCGCCGAGGATCGTTTTGTCACATTCTCGGGTCTTGGCGCACACAATACATGCTCGTCTGTCCGGGTGGTTTTCCGTACTGCTGATGTGCAGTTTTCAAGGTGCAGTGAGGGGAAAGCTATTTTTCTCCTCACTCCATTCCCGAAAAAATATAGAAGTGAATACCCTTAATTCAAAAAAACTTTTAACTTTTTTAAAATCCGATCCCGACGTTTGATAATTGCTCTCTGCGAGACTCCTCTCTGACAAGCGCATTCCCTTGTAGAAAAACCGTCAAAAAAAAGCGCCTGAAGTAACTGCCGTTCTTCCCCATCCAAGGAATCTATAGCAGCCTTTAGGCGCTCTTGTTTTATGTAGTTTTCCAGTTGTTCTTCCAAGTTCAGCACATTTTCTTCCGCAGATATTTGATGCTCGTTGAGGTATAAATCAATCGGCACCTCATGTTCACTGAGCAGCTCCAGTGAAACCTGCGGATGCACAAGTTGCTGCTCCTGTTGATAACGTTCCTGACGATCCATCTGCGAATATGCCAGAAACACTTCTTCACTGACCTCCACATCAATGCCGTCTATCGTGATGATATTGGCAATAACCTGTCCATTTTCATTCCTCACACGCCGGTAATTCCGGATTTCCTGCCATTTTTTCATATGATGAACTCCAATCTTAGTTTTGTTTCTAAGATTGGAGTTCATGGGTATTTGGCGATGTAGGGTTGCCAAATACCCTTAATTTCTACACATATCACGAAGCCAAAAAAACAAGGCGAAACACTTATGAATTCATAAGTGTTTCGCCTTGTTTTATTTCTAATTCGCCTTACTTTTTCTCTATATGATACAATAACTTCCTCCTATTTAATCACTATTCTGCTTTTCAAGGCTCTCTATCGCACGTCTCAAGAAGTTCGGAATAGGCACTCCTATACTCTCTGCATTTTCCAAAATAGAGATACTCTCATTACAAATATAAAACAATATCAATGATGTTCGTAGTGCAGAACCTTCTCCTATAACAATGGTATCGAATAAATCTCCAATGCTTACAATGATAAAAATTAAGATTTTTTTACATATTCCTTTCGCCCCTACCTTACTTGATAGTTTTCGTCTTACAATTGCATTTAAAACCCCGCTGATGTAATCCAAGCAGATACATACAATTAATACATAGCATAATGAATCCATATGTCCCGAAATTTGATTAAAAAAATCAGAGATCTGTTTATAAAAATACTGAACCGTTGTGTCCATCACGAATATTCCTCGCTTAATCCATAAAATGTTTCCGCAGTTTAGTCAATGCATGTTTTTTAATTTGATTCACGTTTTGTCTTGACGTTTCTAAGGTCTTAGCTACGTCAACCCCTGTATCTTCCATATAGTAGATATGATAAATCACTATAAACTCTTTTTCCGTCAGCAACTTTTTCAAATCATCAATCAGGATATTTGATTCATCCTCAGTAGTCGCTAATTTACCTTCAATTTCATATATCTGCGTATCATTCAGTGCAGACGTATTCAGGACGTTCTTACTCTTAATGTATTCCTTCAGATGCCGTACATAATACGAATACACTGATTTGGAAATGTACTCACACAAAACCATATCATTGGGGTCCGAAAATTTATTGAGATCTATGGAATAGAGTAATCCTAAGAAATCACACTGTAGGTTTTCGTAAGCATCTTCCACATACAGCTTATATGCATATTTCCTAAGTAGGGCAGTAAACTTCTGCACAAGTTCCAATGCTGCATTCGAATCCCCATCTTGCACACGTACAATTAACTGATACAACATAAAAACTCCTTTCCCACAAAGCGCACATGTCTTTGATAGGGAAAGAGAGATTTTGTCGCGTATTGTCAATGTAATGATTACAATTAAATTTATATTTTTCCTTTTTTAATTAAATGGACCACAGAGGCTTTAAATATGTTGCAATAAAAAATTTTGTTTTAATCTTTCACATGTATAGAACGTATTGCATCCCATTTTTAGAACATAATACGTGGTGGTACTCCACTGGAAACTTTAAGATAATATAAGATAAAAGGGATTGTACACATTATGAAATCTAAATGGTATGATCAGTGGTTCGCCTGTGGAGAACGGATTCAAGAAAGTCGAAAGAAAATAGGACTATCCCGTGAGGATTTCGCTGAAATCATTGATATTTCAGATAAGAACCTCGGTCGTATTGAGTCCGCCGTCAAGCCACCAGTGTTGAAACTCTGTACAAAATTTCATCTGTTCGCAATATTTCAATAGATTATTTGCTTATGGGCAGCAAAGAACCCATTGACGAAGATACCGCTGTTGTAATACAATCTGAAAGAGAGCAAATCGATGAGCTTTTAAATCATTGCTCCCCGATTGAGCTGAAATATCTATATCAAATGATTCGTTCTGCATTTATTTTCAACAATGTTTCAAGCAATCCGTCAAAAGAGAAATAATGTCCAGTTTCATTTCAGAATATCTTCAAAATCATAAACTTTATAAACTGCTATATCGTATTGCCAATCATGATCCCGAGGCACTAGAAATCTTATTTCATGATTATGGTTCTTTTATTTACTGGCACATTATGAACTATGTGCAGGATAAATCCCTCGGCGAGGATATTTTTCAGGAAGTTTTTATCAAATTATATCTATTGAATCCTCAAAATGTACCGAATCGTGGTGCAACCAGTTGGCTGATTCATGTCATTCATAATACTGCGGTCACATATTTGGAAAAACGATCCCATCAAACAGAAAAAGACCTGTTCGATTCCGATTTCAATCAAAATACAGAAGCCTTGTCCATTCCTTCTGTCGAAGATGAAATTATTTCTGCAATCTATGTCGATGAGTTATTAAGGTCTTTTGATTCGGAAACAACTGCAATCCTGCATCTGCGGCAGGAAGGCTATACCTTTGAAGAAATTTCACAAAGTCTGAGTATCAACGCATCCACGGCACGCAGTAAATATGCAAGAGCCATCCAACAACTTCGTAAAATTATGTAGGAGCGCCAAATGAACAACAATCTCGACGAAAAAGAATTGCTTGATTTTTACGAGCGTCATCTCTTTGAAGATCGAAAAGATAACTTGTCTGAAATCCGAAAACGTCTCTCGATTTCTGAAGAAACCGTAAAAACGTGCAAAAAACTGCGGCGTAAAATGCGTATCTGTTACGGAATCTCCTGTGCATCTTTTCTATTTGCACTTTTAATTTTCGGAGGATACCGCTATCTGCTGATGAGTGACTTTACGCGAACTTATGCGTTATCTGCTACCACTGTCCTTCCTCGTCTGATTCTTGATATTCAATCCCCTGAAACGGTTTCCACAATTTTTACTATAGCGATTACTGCGCTTGCTGCTGGGATCTGTTTTCTTGCAGCAGGGTTTCTCTTTTCACGAAAACGGAAAAAGAAAAATTTTTAAATTCATGCAACAAAATGAACATTCCTCTTGGTCTATATGTATGTAAGTCTTTTATATACTTATAAATCAGGGGGTATTTTTATGAACCGTATTCTGAAACATGCCATCTCCGGCATGGTATGTGTATCAATCACTTTATGCGGCATCTACACCGCACATGCTTATGCCATCATGTCCGCCGGAGGATTCTCTCCATATCCTACAAAAATCATTAGCAGCAACGGCTTTGCTTCCGCAGTCAACAGCGCGATATCCAGCTCCTGCAGCGCATGGAATAGCGCCGGTATTGGCACTTTAGTGACACGTTCTTCTCAAACGCACAGCAACAGTTCTTTTCCATTGAAAAACAGCGCAAACCAAATTACCGCAACGAACAAGGGTGTAACCGGTCAAATTATGCTGACCAACCTAACCCAGGTGAAGGTATCCGGTTTGACCAGATATCACACCGAAGTGGATATCAACATCAATACCTCGTATCCTTGGGCAACCAACGGCGACTCCAGAGCATATGACGTTCAAAATTGTTTTACTCACGAATTAGGACATCTGCTCGGTTTGGATGACGAAGTCTCCAAGTCCAGCAGCACCATGTATATGCAGACCAGTATCGGTGAAACCGCAAAACGAACACTGGCTGCAGACGATATCAACGGACTCAAAGCAATCTACTAATCCAGGGGGAAATTATGAAAAGAAAACTATTCATCGCAATCGGCTGCTTTGTTCTCGGTCTCGGAATTTATCAGCTTCTTCCGCGCACGACTTATATTGACGTCAATGAATCTACCGCATATATGTCCTTAGAAGAAATGGTCTGCAAGGCTGACCTCATCTTGGAAGGCACAGTTCAGCAATCTATGGAAAGTCAGTGGGATATTTCGGAAACCGGCGAGACTTTGGATACTATGCACACGGATGTGCAGATAACCCCTGAAAACACTCTTCTGAGCGAAGAAAAGGATTCCTCCGTTCTTGTTCGCACCCACATCGGTGAAATCGACCGCACGATCCAGACTTCCAGTAGTTATCCGACTCTATCCGAAGGCGAACAGGTTCTTCTCTTTCTGGACACATCCAACGATCCCTCTGAGCCATATGCCATTTTAGGATCTTCTCAGGGCAAATTTACATTGACCGAGCAGGACGGCGAGTCGGTTTATAGCAATGGAAGAGATGTGATCCCCGTTTCTGACTGGAAGGACACCCTACAGCAGATTGCAGCGGAATACGCCGATACCGAATGGCCTAGCGATTATTACACACCGGAAGAAATCAAGGAAATGAACGACGCACTATTTCACGTCAATCAGTAACCACTTCACACGCCCTTATCTTTCTTAAATATGTAAAAATGCCCTGATTACAAATCAAATTTGTTCAAGGGCATTTTTGCATTAAATTTTTAGGAGAAACATCTATAAATTCACCTTTACACCGTGTTTTTGTGGAGGTAAAATATAGATAATCTCTTAATCATAACCCGTATCATGATTTAGCCGCTACAAAAATTTTGCAACTGCTAAATCTGAAAGCATCTTAATCGACCAGTACGGCTTCGATAATGCCACGGAAACTCTGCAGCTCATCCCAGATATGGCGATTTCCGTCCACACTGCTTTCACCACAATCAATTACCGTCAAATGACTACTTGCAAGAGCGCGTACTCCCTGAATCAGAAGCGCGGCTGCTGCACCGGGTAAACCCGCAGTTACGAATGCAGCTGATCCCAGCTTCAGAATTCCATCACAATAGTAATGTGCAAGAATCTCAACAACCAGAGAATCCTCCGAAATATTGAGCGCATAACCATAGTGGGTCTTATACCTGCTCAAAATATCCTTTGCAAGGGAACCAGTTCCATGTCCCCACTTGCTCAGATAGCTCTTCAGATAGATATCATTCGTAATATGTGCCCAATGCGGGTCCATACCAATACGTACATCATTGTACGTGTAGTTGTAATCGTATGCCACGATACATTCTCCTTTACAATAAACTTCGAAACGGTAAACATACTTTGAATCCAAATCAACATTTGATCGTTTCTGTATTATAAAGATCACTTCATTCTTAAAATGTAAACGGGTGATTGATATGGATTTTAAAATTTTTACGTTCACATTCTGCGCAGTGTTCGCGCTGATCCTGATTCTGCAATCCATCCAAAAAACAAAAGCCAACGCCAGAACGCGGTGGATCGGATTCTGTATCGCATGGGTGCTCACGCTCGCCTTCGCCCCACTGGTGTGTCCAGCTGCGCGTTCGATTCTATGGGATCGGGAACACATCGGTGTCGAATACGCCTATATCAAAGGCAATTTTTCAAACGATTCTCACGGAACCGGACAGGCGGTTTTCCAAATGGAAACCGATTCAAATTGGAATATCACCTTTGACAAGCTCAACAGCACCTTGTTTTGGTACTTCATGCCGCCGGAATCCGGAAAAATCACCGTCATGCCGACCTTCACCGCCGGAACTGCATCCTTGAAGATCACACAGGGCGGCGAGAGCTTTGCAATTCAAAAGGTTCCACTGACCTCCGGCGAAGAAGTAAGCGTTGATATTTCCGCTTGGAATCCCCGCGAAGAAATTGTGCTCTGGCTCGTTGTTTCGCATGGCGAAAACGGTAATATTACCGTCACTCCGGTCAAATAGTATGCATCTGGTCACGAAACGGAGGAATCCAAATGAAAAAGACCATGCTCTCTTTCTGCATCCTGCTCAGCCTAGGTTGCGGCGTATTTTCCGCGCAGACGGGCGACACCGCAGAACTCGGAATGCATCACACCGTTTCAACGCTCCATTACATTGATTCATCCGGCACGGTGAAAACATGATCAGGTAAAACCGTCCCTCTGCCCGGACGCGCCGTAGACATCAGTGCATCCGAGCGCGGTGACTCTGTTTTTGCGGTTCTGGAGGACGGTACGGTTTATGCATGGGGACGCAATGACATGGGACAGCTCGGTCTGGGCGACAAACAACCACGCAATGCACCGATTCCAATCCCGGGACTCAGCAACGTAACTTCAATCAGTACCGGACGCTATGCAGATGCCAGTGCAGCAATTACCTCGGACGGTACCGTTTATGTTTGGGGCAGTCTCTATCGCGGAGATGATGCACAATATCAGCCCATCATGGAACGCAGTCTCACACCGCAGCGTATTGCGGGCATCCAAAACGCCGCTGCGGTCAGTGTCGGCGGAACCGGATTTGCCGTCCTATGCTCTGACGGCAGCGTATATACCTGGGGGCTGGACGAAGGCGGCAGCAACGGTTACGGCGAACGCCGCAGCTCTGCTGTGCCGCTGAAAGTCGCTCTGCCACCGGTGCGCGCGGTCAGCCGCGGCTGGACGACCAGTGCCGCAGTCGCTGCAAACGGCAATTTGTATACATGGGGTTCCAATGAAAACAGCATCCTTGGTCGAGGTCCGCTTTTTCCATACACCCGTGTGGAATGTACCCCCGGTCTGGTCAATGTCGAACCCATGCGCTCAGTCTGTGTCGGACGTTCATTTTATATTGCTGCGCTTTCGCAAAGCGGCGCAGCCTATCAGTGGGGCAGCACCGCGCAGGATGATAAAACTCCCCCGCCCGTGACAGACAGCGGAACGCCCAAGCTTCTGGATTCTGATGTCAACTTCGTTCAGGTTTCTCTTGGCGAAGGACAAAGCGCAGGGGTGACCGCAGATGGCAGCCTGTACACTTGGGGGTATAACCTGGATGGGGAGTTGGGCATTGCTGATTCCCTGTACGTCGATTACCCCACACTGACCCGAAAAGATGCCATGATACCGGGTGCACTGCCGCACGGTTCACTCGACAACCTTTTGAACAAACAGCGTAGCTATACTCAGAATACCTTTACCGATATCAATGAAGATGCGTGGTATGATCTAAATCAAACCGGTGCCATCGCGCAGGCGTATGAATATGCCTTGATAGACGGCACCGGGAAACAGCAGTTCTCTCCAAATACTCCACTGCGTATATCGGAGGCAATCCGCCTCGTGTGCTCGCTTCAGGATCGTTATGCAGGCGGCACCGGTGTTTTCACTGGAAAAGGGCTCTGGTATCAGCCATACGTACACCATGCTGTAACGGTCGGCATTTTCCACCCCGGCGACTTTTCTGATTACAACGCCAACGCGACCCGTGCACAGATAGCATATTTATTTGCACATGCACTGCCCGAAGCCGAACTTGAACCTATTCATACGGATATATCCATTCCAGATGTGTCCGACCGTACCCCGTATGCAGAGGAAATTCGCACGCTGTATCATGCCGGAATTTTGGCAGGCGTTGATGAAGCCGGTTCCTTTGCGCCCGAGCGCACGATCACCCGCGCCGAAGCGACTGCAATTTTCCTGCGGCTCGTCAATCCAGAGTTTCGCATTCCATAAAAACCATGAACCTGAATCAAACAAGGAGGTCTTTCCTATGAAACGAAATATTCTTTTCGGTTTGGCTGCGGCGCTCTGCCTGACCGGTATGGCATCTGCCAAAGCCGCATCCGCTCCTACTGTCTGGCTGGACGGGGAGCCGATGACCTTCGAGGTCGCACCGGTCATTGAGAACGACCGTACCATGGTGCCTTATCGCGCCATTTTTGAAAAGCTTGGCTATCAAGTCGGCTGGGATGCTGACACCCGCAGTGTGACGGCAGCCAAGGGCAACACAACGATGAAGCTGACCATTGGCAGCAAAACTGTGACAGTCAATGGCGGTACTGTCACAAGCGACACCGCGCCGGTCATCAGGCAGGATCGCACGCT
>JAGZOP010000002.1 GCA_018383195.1 Clostridiaceae bacterium
TGGTGATGTGGTTTATATCCGAAAGCAGAACACTGTAGAAAATGGACAGATCGCCGCCGTTATTACGAATGATAACTGTGAAGCCACCTTGAAGCGCTTTTATCGTACCGGTGATACTGTAACACTCTCAGCCGAAAATCCCGCATTTGCTCCGATGGTATTCGTCGCTGAAGATATCAACAATCTTCAAATCGTCGGTATCGCCGTGGCATATACGCATGTGATCTAATTCTAAGATAAAAAATCCCGCTCGGTGCGCTACCACCAAAGCGGGATTCTGAAAACAGAAGCCTATCTGACCTCTAATATCATTATACAAGATTGACTCATTTTGTCAATCAGAGGAGGGTTTTAAGATGAAAATGAAAAATGTCATTGCTTTTGCGCTTTCAGCATCACTTCTATCATCTACTGCCAGTGCAATCGATCTATTTGTGGATGGAAAGCTATTAAAGCCAGATGTTTCGCCTGTAATCATCGAAAGCCGTACTTTTGTCCCGATGCGCACTATTTTTGAAGCATTGGATAGTGATGTGCAATGGGATGCCAAAACGCAGACCGCAACCGCTACGAAAAATTCTAGTTCTGTATCAATTTCAATCAATAATAAAACTGCATATGTCAACGGGTCCGCAACCTCCCTAGATGTTCCCGCAAAGATTGTAAATAATCGCACAATGGTTCCTGTACGCTTCGTATCGGAATCATTAAACGCAAATGTTCGTTGGGAAAAAGATACACAAACTGTATATGTCGCTACAAAACCCGAATATAATGGATACACACTTGTTCCTGATATTATTTACTCAACCGCAGCAGATGAAAGCGGACTAGGCGATACCTTTATGTTCGCAGATGGTGTTATTGTCGATACGCAGGACGTTGGAGGATATCGAACGAAAATATTGCAAACCGAGCAGGGCAAAATTGCTTTGATGGAGCTTGCATATAATGATGAATTTTCCCTTTTACAACCGCAAACTGCTGCACGGGTCTGCTTCATGTATTTGGGGTATTCAGAAGTATTGAAAATGCCCGCGGGTGTGTATATGGAAACAGGCAATCTGAATACCTCTATCACGTATCCCGGTCAAAACAATTCTTCTAATCCGTCTAACCCGACCAATCCAGACAAGCCTATAGAACCGTCCAAGCCAGTGATTCCGGAGAATCCTTATAAACCGCCTGTAATTGAACCGGAAAAACCTGATTCAGGTTATCACGGAACGGTATATGTAACGCCAACTGGCAAGCGATATCATTATTCCGCATCTTGCGGCGGGAAAAATGCAACAGCCACTACGCTAGAAAATGCAAAATCGCGCGGACTAACACCATGCAGTAAGTGTGCAAAGTAATTCAATAAAAAATCCCGCCCTCCTGTTGACGCAGGAAAGCGGGACATGGGGTAGATGTAAGTTATCGAGGTCAAACATCTACCCTTATTTTATCATACTCATTTTGATAAAGGAAGGGGTTATTTTTATGGCAAACGTAAGAAAACGCGGCAGCGCTTATGAAATCCGCGTATCATGCGGATATGATGTAAATGGCAAGCAGATCGTGCGCACGACAACATGGACACCCTCACCGAATATGACTGCTCGCCAAGAGAAAAAGGAACTGGATCGGCAAACTGTCTTGTTTGAAGAACTTTGCCGTACCGGGCAGGTGCTCGACAGCAATATCCGGCTTGCAGATTTTGCAGACCGCTGGTTTGAAGAATATGCAAGCACGCACTTAAAAGCAAACACCATCGTCCTTTATAGGCATCTTTGGAAACGCATCAGACCAGCTTTGGGACATCTTAAATTAGGCAAGATTCAAGCGCATCATTTAAATGCGTTCTATCTGAATTTGCTTGAAGACGGCATCCGTGACGATACATTATTGCATTGCAAAAACTTTAAAGCTGAGATGAAGAAACGGGGGATCACCGGTGTATGGCTCTCAGAACAAACCGGTCTTGGAATCCGAACAATTTATGAAATCAACCGTGGTGGATGCGTGAAATTAGAAACTGCTGATAAAATTTGCAAAGTGCTTGATTGTAAAACTTCTGATTTATTTCGACCAAATAAAGATACGCAGCAGCTTTCTACCAACACAGTAAATCACTATCACAAGTTTCTCTCCACATTATTTCGTTCCGCAGTCAAACAAGGTCTGATTGCAGATAATCCGTGCCAGCGTGCTGATCCACCCCGTCCGGACGAACATGAACCCGTTTATCTGGACGAAGCACAAGCTATGAAGATGATCGAAGCACTTGAACAGGAGCCGATGCAATATCGAATCATGATATTTTTACTGCTCGATAGCGGCATGCGTCGCGGAGAGCTGTTAGGCTTGGAATGGAAAGATATCGATTTCGAAAAATCCACGATCAACATTTGCAGAAACTCAGTCTACTTGCCGGGCAAAGGTATCTTTACAGAAACACCAAAAACTCAAAAGTCTATCCGAACAATCAAACTTCCGGAGGAAAGTATGGACATGCTGCGGCAGTACCGCGCTTGGCAGCTCCGTGAGCGTTTACGGCTCGGAGACCAATGGAAAGACTGTGATCGTCTGTTCACGAAATAGAATGGTATCCCCATGCATCCCTCTACTGTAACGGGTTGGTTCTCTGATTTTGCAAAGCGTGCCGACCTCCCAAAAGGGGTTTCCATTCATAGCCTGCGTCATACAAATGCTACTTTGCTTATCGCAGCCGGCACAAATATTCGTACTGTATCCGCTCGCCTTGGTCATGCCCAGACCAGTACAACCACAGATATTTATGCTCACGCCATTCAATCCGCAGATGCGGCGGCAGCGCAAGCCATCGGCAGTATTGTACACCGTAAAGGGCAAAGGAAAGCGGAATAATGGGCAAGTAATGGGCAAGCCGCACATTTCACATCATTAAAACGCACATAAAAATACAAAAAAACCGCCAATTCATAACGAAAAGGCGGTTTTGCTTGGTCCGAGTGACAGGACTTGAACCTGCGGCCTCTTGACCCCCAGTCAAGCACGCTACCAGCTGCGCTACACCCGGATTTACCTCGCTCTATTAGAATATCACACCGCGCATCAAATGTCAATCACTATTTTCGCTTATCTGTCAAATTTAAAATTGTCCCTGTCCTCCGGATCAGAGAGAACAGGGACTTTTGAGGATGTCGATAGGTAAGTTACCTAACGATTACTTCTATCATACAACATTTCTTTCTGTTTTTGTGTCAAACCGTGTCGAATGTTGTAAAAATTTTTTGAATAAAAACTTTTGCAGCTCCGATTTTCATCCAAATTAGTTAGAATCGTGTATTTTTACGGTTTGCACTGACCGCAAGGTGTGTAATTTTGTTCCATAAGATCCTTTCGGCTTCCTGTATACACCTTTTTATTTTCCTTTTTGATACTGTTTACATTTCCACAATCCGGATCATGAAATTTTCGGCTGCTCGTGTTCAGTATGTAGGAGGTTTCTGCATTTTTGCCATCTGGTTCGCTTCCTTCAAGCCAGCTCTCTCCTGTCGCATAGTCAATGGTAATCCCCGGCTGATTGTTATATGCATAAATATTAAAGCATATCCCTTCCCCGTTGTCCTCCACCGACATGGCTTCCATCTGTGCACCGCTTGCCACCAGGTTATCCCCTTCAAAAATCGGCGTCACCCGATACAATACATGATGATTGGTTTCTTTTACATAATCGGCAACCATATTTTCAAAGGGCAGCATCCCCTCTACATTGAAATAACGGGTTCCGGTAATCAGGTTCTTTTCATTGGCGTTTTCACCGGTCAGCTGATACCCAATTAGATGACAGCGGTTATAGAGATACTGCCCATCCACCAGATGGCTGTCATATTTTGCATTTACCCAGCCGGTAGGTTTTACATTACTGATACTTCCCCGCTTCTCGGTTGGCATCAAATCTTGCCCTATATTGGCATATGCCGCACCGCAGCGGTTCAGCGTATCCAGTTCACTGTATTCTTCAAATGAATTGGTCGTAAAATCTTCCTGATCGAAATGTGGTTTATTATTGTCGATCACAACATAAGGGGCACCGGAATATGCCGGAACGCTGTCCAGTGAAAAGGAATCCTGTTCCAGCGAAGAGGATTCCGGCGCACATCCGGCTAGCATACCAAAACTTAGAAGCAGTGCGAGCAAACGATTAAATATTTTCATGAACATAAACTTCCTTTGTAATTTTTTCATGGGATGAACCCGAAAATTCTGTCACAGCCTCTAATCTCCATGGTGCAGTTTTCAGCGAAAGCGGGAAAGATACATCTGCTGGATAGATCCGATTCCAGCGGTAAACGATCACCTTTTCAATTTTATGAGAATATGCGCATGGATCAAGGTTTTCAACGAAACAATACTCTCCTTCTCCTGCACATGCAAGACAATTTTCTGTGCAAATGATCTGTGCATCCGGTCCGAATTGTCCCGCTGAATATGCATTCATCAGCAGCTTTGCTCCCGCCGTTTCGCGCAGCAAGTCCTCCCGCACTGCACGGTCCTGACTCTGCCGGCGGTGGTTGAACAGCATACCTCCCCTGTCATCCGTACATACAAGTAAAATCATAATTCCCTCCAGACCAATGATTTCTTTTATCAATATATCACGAATCTTTGTTCGATTCAATCATTTTTCTGGATGATACCTTTCGGCTTTTAATTTCCATCCATCGCTCACGGACAAATTTCCGCTTTTACAACACTATTACCGTAGATTTGTTTGTCAAAGTCCTTGACGAAACAGCAGATTTCGTGTATAATTCTGCGGGTAACTGTTATATCTTCGTGTTCTCGATGTTTTATTGTCCTAAAGCACAAAAACACGAAAATATTGCATTTACAACAAAAATACATTCAGTGAAGAGGGATAAAAAGTGGAAAACAAAAAGTTCCAACCCTACATCCCGGCGGACAAGGTCGTTCCTGAGTTTACCGTTGTTTCAGTCATTCTCGGTGCACTTCTGGCGATTCTGTTCGGCGGCGCCAACGCGTACATTGGTCTGCGCGTCGGCATGACCGTATCCGCTTCGATTCCGGCGGCGGTTGTATCCATGGGAATCATTCGTAAGCTCCTCAAACGCGACTCTATTCTGGAGAACAATATGGTTCAGACCATCGGTTCTGCGGGTGAGTCGGTTGCTGCGGGCGCAATTTTCACCCTGCCGGCTCTGTTCATGTGGGCAGATGAAGGTCTGTGCGATGTTCCGTCTCTGATCGAAATCGGTCTGATCGCACTCTGCGGCGGCGTACTCGGCGTTCTGCTTATGATTCCGCTTCGCAGCGCGCTGATTGTCAAAGAGCATGGCGTACTGGCTTATCCGGAAGGACAGGCCTGTGCAGAGGTTCTGATTGCCGGTGAAGAAGGCGGCGCAAAGGCATCCACCGTATTCACCGGTCTTGGTATTGCTGCGATCTACAAGTTCGTTGCAGACGGTCTCAAGCTCTTCCCGAGCGAGGTAGACTATACCATCTCTGCATACAAGGGTGCAGGCGTCGGTATGGACGTTCTGCCCGCGCTCGCAGGCGTCGGCTACATCTGCGGTGTCAGAGTCTCTTCGTATCTGTTCGCAGGCGGCACGCTCGCATGGTTTGTCATCATGCCGCTCATTGCGCTGTTCGGCAGTGACCTTACCATCTATCCGGCTTCTGTCACCATTGCCGAGCTTTGGGAGACTGAGGGTACTTGGGGTCTGTGGAGCAACTACGTCAAGTATATCGGCGCAGGCGCGGTTGCAACCGGCGGTATTTTGAGCCTTATTAAGTCTCTGCCGCTTATCATCACCACCTTCCGCGACGCGATTGGCGGCTACGGCAAGAACGGCAAGAGCACCCTGCGCACCGAGCAGGATCTTTCCATGAAGGTTCTGGGTCTCGGCGTTCTGGTAATCGCACTGGCTCTGTGGCTGATTCCGAGCATCCCGCTGAACTTCTTCAGCGCACTCATCGTTATCGTATTCGGTTTCTTCTTTGCAACTGTTTCTTCCCGTATGGTTGGTTTGATCGGTTCTTCCAACAACCCGGTATCCGGTATGGCAATCGCAACTCTGCTGATCTCCACCATGCTGCTCAAGGCAACCGGCACCACCGGTTCTAAGGGTATGATCGCAGCCATCACCATCGGCTCTCTGATCTGCATCATCGCTGCAATCGCAGGTGATACTTCTCAGGACCTCAAGACTGGCTTCCTCGTTGGCGCAACCCCGAAGAAGCAGCAGATGGGTGAGATCATCGGCTGTATCATCTCTGCGTTGGCGGTTGGCGGCATCCTGTATCTGCTGAGCGCTGCATGGACTTACGGTTCCAAGGATCTGCCGGCTGCACAGGCTTCCCTGATGAAGATGGTTGTAGAGGGCGTTATGGGCGGCAACCTGCCGTGGGCACTGGTATTCATCGGTGTATTCATTGCGATTGTTATCGAAATTCTTGGCGTTCCGGTTATGCCGTTCGCGATTGGTCTGTATCTGCCGATCCACCTGTCTACCCCCATCATGGCAGGCGGTCTGCTGCGCTTCTTCCTTGAAAAGCGCAAGTACGCTTCTGAAAAGGCAAAGAATGACTGCGTACAGTCCGGCGTTCTGTACACCTCCGGCATGATTGCCGGCGAGGGTATCATTGGTATTCTGCTCGCTGTCTTTGCCATCATCCCGATGGGTGTTGACGCAACTGGCGCAAAGATCTCCCTCGGTGATGTCATCAACATCTCTGACAAGATCAGTCTGGGCAACATTGGCGCTCTGATTGTATTTGCAGCGCTGCTGTTTACTGTATACCTTGCCGCCAAAAAGGGCGAAAAGGCTTCTAAGGACAAGTAAATCCCCTTGCGGAAATCCAAATCGGGCTGTATACTGTATGGTATACAGCCCGATTTAAGCAATAGGAGAATGATTGATGGCAAAAAAAACAAAAGAAAACTATCTGGACTATGTCCCTGTCATGAATCCGCAGAACACCTGGGATGAAAAGGATGGCAAGGTCACAATCCATATGGTGCACCGTGGCTTTTACGATAAACTGGCACAGAAATTCTTCCACACGCCCCGTGTCAGCCACATCGACCTCGACGGTTATGGCAGCTTTCTCTGGAAACAGATTGATGGCTCGAAAACTGTAGGTGCGCTTGCTGAAATCCTGCGCAAAGAATATGGTCCGCAGGCAGAACCCCTCTATGACCGGCTGGTCAAATATATGCAGATTTTACGCAACAACCGCTTCATCTACTTTCACGGAAAGGATAAGGCGCCGAAATGAGCAAAGGACACATTATACTCGGCATCGCACTTTTTGCAGTTGTCACAGCAATCCTATATATTTGGGGACTGCGTAAAAGTATGTATCAGCAGCAAGATCTCACCCGTGTCTTGTACAACCGGTGCGGAAATAAGGTGATTCAGTACCTTAAAAAGCATGAAACAGTATCAGAAGAAGAAATTTCCCATCTGATTGATGGCGTAACCGCTTCGGAGTTCTGGTCGCGCAAACGATTGACTGTGCAGGAACCCCGAAAGTTTGCCGGCCAGGTAATCACTTTTCTGCTCGATCAGCAGTATATTGAACCTGCCGGTCGGAAAACCTACCGTTTGAAAAAATAAAACCGTTTCAAAACAATAAAATTTCAGCGTAATCTCTATACGCCCAATATCCCTAAAGGAGCATTAAAATCATGGCAGTTTTAGAACACTTGGAACCGGGTCGCGTATTCCGTTTTTTCGAGCAGATGTGCGCAATTCCGCACGGCTCAGGCAACACCGCTGCAATCAGTGACTGGCTGGTTGCCTTTGCCAAGGAGCGCGCTCTGGAAGTCCATCAGGACGCGCTTGGAAATGTCATCATCATCAAGGATGCTACTCCCGGCTATGAATCCGCAGATGCAGTTATCATTCAGGGACATATGGATATGGTGTGCGACAAAGCGCCGGACTGCACCAAGGATATGACCTGCGAGGGTCTTGATCTGGTTGTAGACGGTGATGCCATCTACGCAAAAGGCACCACGCTTGGCGGAGATGACGGTATCGCAGTTGCCATGGCACTTGCCGTACTGGATGATGCGGAAATGCAGCATCCCCGTGTCGAGGCGGTCTTTACCGTGGACGAGGAAATCGGCTTGTTGGGTGCTGCCGGTCTGGATGTTTCCCCGCTCAAGGGTCGGATGCTGCTCAATATCGACTCCGAAGTAGAGGGCATCTTCACCGTGAGCTGTGCCGGCGGCAATATGTCCCGCTGCACCCTCCCAATCTCCCGTGAGCCGTTCTCCGGTTCCTGCCTGTCGATTAAGGTCAGCGGCTTACAGGGCGGTCATTCGGGTGTTGAAATCGACAAGGGACGCGGAAACGCAAATATGCTGATGGGACGTCTGCTGTATGCAATCAGCAAAAAAACCGAAATGCGCCTGATCTCGGTAAACGGCGGGCAGAAAGACAACGCCATTCCCTTTGAGGCCACTGCGGTGATTGCGGTGCAGCACGCCGAAGCTGCCCGAGAGGTCTGCGCCGAAATGGAACACCATTTCCAGAACGAATACCGTGTTACAGATTCGGGTGTGTTGGTTACCGTTTCCGAAGTAGCAGAATCGATGCCGCTGGATGCCGAAAGCACCAATCGTGTACTCTGTCTGCTTGCCTGCGCACCAAACGGCATTCAAGCCATGAGCGCCGATATTGCCGGTCTGGTACAGACCTCGCTGAACCTTGGCGTGGTCAAGACCTCAGTAGACAAGTTGGAAGCTTCGTTCTGCGTGCGCAGCAGCGTTGGCTCTCAGAAGGACATGCTGGTCGATCGTCTGCGCGCACTAGCGATTCAGCTCGGCGGCACAGTTGAAGTATTTGGTGACTACCCCGGTTGGGAATATCGTCCGGAATCCAAACTGCGCGAATTGATGGTGGAAATCTTCACCGAACAGTACGGTCATGCTCCCAAGGTTGAAGCGATCCATGCCGGTCTGGAATGCGGTATGTTTGCCGACAAGCTGCCGGGGTTGGATTGTATTTCTTTCGGCCCCGATCTTACGGAAATTCATACCTGCCGCGAACGCATGCACATCGCTTCGGTACAGCGCACATGGAAGCTGCTGACCGAAATCCTGCGCCGCTTACAGTAACACAAAAAGAACTCCCTTTCTTCTAAAAAGAAAGGGAGTTCTTTTTACTTTGCAGCCAGTGCGTGCGCAGTAAACAGTTCGCGTACCGCGTCCATATCTCCGAGCCCGCGCAGATCGGTTTTTACTTCATAGCCATCTGCCTCAAGGATGGATTTCCAGCTGTCCTCTTCGTCTCCGGCAAGATCATTCTGAGCATGGTCGCCTGCAACAATCATGAACGGTGCAAGTGTCACCTTACGCACACCGTGCTTTTTCAGGCGGCTGCGGACATATTCTAAATCCGGAAAGCCTTCAACTGTGCCGACAAATACGCGCTCCGCACCAAGAAAGCGGAACATATTTTCCACCATGCTGTATGTCGCATTTGCAAAATGCTCGGTACCATGCCCCATATATACCAAAGCCTCATCTTCGGCGAGTACAGGAAAGTCCTGCATCAAACGCGCGCAGATATGCTCGTAATCTCCGGTTTCAAACAGCATTGGCTTGCCAATCGAAAGCTTTTGGAATGTTTCCTGGTATGATGCAAGCTGTGCGAGCATTTTGTCATACTCCATCCCAGGCATGACATGCAGGCTCTGACACAACACTTCTTCATAGCCTGCATCTGCAAGCTGCTGCATCAATTCTGCCGGATTCGGAATCTGCACCCCCTCTTCCCGCGCAATCTTGCGAATCACCATTCCCGATGTAAATGCACGGAAAAAGTCGTATTCCGGCAACGCATCCCGCAGCGCCTGTTCGATATGTCCAATCGCGGCACGTGCCTGCGGATAGGTTGTTCCAAAACTAATCACCGCAAGTGCTTTTTTGCTCATTTTTCAAACCCCTCCCGCGTATATAGTTGATACAGCAGTGCATTGCAGATCGCTGCCGCTACATTGCTGCCGCCCTTACGTCCACGTGCGATAATATACGGCGTATTTCCGCCGATAAACAGCTCCTTGGACTCCACGACATTGACAAATCCAACCGGTACCCCGATTACCAGTGCGGGAGCGATCTCTCCTGCTTCAATCATCTCGTGCAGACGGATGAGCGCAGTCGGCGCATTGCCAATGGCAAAGATGACAGGACCGTCCAATCTTGCCGCATGCTCCATGGAAACCACTGCCCGGGTCACACCGCGTGCCTTTGCCTCCTGCGCTACGTCCGGGTCTGCCATAAAGCAAACCGCCTTTCCGCCAAACTTCGCCAGTGTCGTTTTACTGACGCCTGCAAGCGCCATATTGGTGTCCGTAACTATCGTCGCACCATTTTGCAGCGCCTGCTTCGCCTTTTCAATCACATCCGGAGAGAAAACCAGATTATCAGCATAATCAAAGTCTGCCGAAGTATGAATCACACGCTTGACAACTTCCGCCTGCCCTTCCGGAAAGGTCCGGCTGCCCAGTTCTTCCGTAATGATTTCAAAGCTGCGTTTTTCAATATCCGCGGGTTTTATAATTGGATTCATTTCTCAATGCCCTCCCGTGCGCGGATTCCCCGATCAAATGGGTGCTTCCGCTTGCAAATTTCAGAAATATAATCGGCGCGTTCCTGCATGCGCAGGGTCGGCTGCCGTCCGGTCATAACAACTTCAAGATCCTCCGGTTTATTATCCAGAAAATCAAGCACATCCCATTCTTCCAGCATGCCCGTTGTAATTGCAGCGCAGACTTCGTCGAGCACCAGCATCCGTGCATGATTCTTCACAGCAAACGCGGTTGCTGCGCGAAACATGCGCTCCATTGCCTGCTCGGACTCTGCACGCTCATCGTCGTTCATTGCCTTGGAAAACTTGCCCACCGGATTGGCTGCAAGTAGCGTAACATTGTCCAGTTTCGCAAGCATGCGGCTTTCGCCGGAGGTTCCGTCTTTAAGAAACTGCGCAATTACAACCGTTTCACCATGCCCTGCACAACGCAGCGCCAGCCCCATCGCTGCCGTCGTTTTGCCCTTGCCGTTGCCGCAGTAAATGTGAATCAGTCCGAGTTTATTCATACATCGCCCTCCAGAATCCGATAAATCTGCTTCATATCGAGCGCATTGCGCACTGCATCTGCAAGTTTGTCATACTGCGCTTCTTTATAGCGCTGCATGTCGAACGCTTCTGCGTTTAATGTCACGCCTTTTTTGTCTGCGAGTGCCTGTGCGAGGCACTCCAAAACCTGCTGCGTATCAAAAATACCATGCAGATAGCTGCCGTAGGCATTTTCATATTGACAGCCATCTTCGACTTCCTGCGTCCCGCGCATGAGCTTCTGCATCGGCTTTCCGCCCAACAATCTGGTTTCTCCCATATGGATTTCATAGCCGACAGTTTGTGCGCCGCTCAGCGCCGCAAGGTCACCTTCTATTGGAAGCAGCGTCCCCTGTGCCTGCACTGTGGTCTTGTCCGCACGGAACACTGTCTCCGTCGGCAGTAACCCCATGCCGCGCATGGAACCGCCGCCCTCGCTGTTTTCCGGATCGTCAATGCGCTGTCCCATCATCTGATATCCGCCGCATACGCCAAATACCGGTGTTCCTGCTGCATGCTGTTTCAAAATCTGTGCCTCAAGACCGCTTTCACGCAGCCATTTCAAATCGCTCATGGTGCTTTTGGTGCCGGGCAATAAAATCAGGTCTGCGCCTTCGAGCTGCTCCGGCTTGTCTGCATACCGCAGCCCAACTCCCGGCACACGGGGCAACGCAGCAAAATCCGTAAAATTAGAAATGCGCGGCAGCCGGACAACCACCAAATCGAGTACGCCCACTGCCTGCGTGCGCTCCAACTGGTCGGAAAGGCTGTCCTCATCGTCAATATCCAAACGGGTGTATGGCACTACCCCCACAACTGGTTTTCCTGTTAAATCCTCCAGCATGGTAAGTCCCGGACGTAAAATCTCCACATCGCCGCGGAATTTATTGATCACCATTCCTTTGATGCGATCGCGTTCGTCCTCTTCCATTAGCATTACAGTGCCATACAGGGAAGCAAATACACCGCCGCGGTCGATATCTCCCACGAGCAGTACCGGTGCATCTGCAATTTTTGCCATCCCCATATTGACGATGTCATCCTGCTTGAGATTGATCTCCGCCGGACTGCCCGCGCCTTCAATCACGATGATATCATACTCGGCAGCAAGGCTTTCGTATGCCTCGCGCACTTCGGGAATGAGCGCCCGCTTATTCCCCCAATATTCCTGTGCCGTCTGATTTCCAATCGCCTTCCCGCGTACAATCACCTGCGAGCCGCAGTCACTGGTTGGCTTGAGCAGAATCGGATTCATACGCACATCGGGCGCAATCCCTGCCGCTTCTGCCTGCATCACCTGTGCTCTGCCCATTTCCATTCCATCCGCAGTGATAAACGAATTGAGCGCCATATTCTGCGATTTGAATGGTGCCACACGGTAACCGTCCTGTTTAAAAATACGGCACAGCGCAGCTGCCAGCACGCTCTTTCCCGCGTTTGACGCTGTTCCCTGCACCATAATCGCTTTCGCCATGTCCAAGCACCTCCCGAATTTCTCGGATAAATCGATCGTTTTCTTCTTTTTTTCTTACAGCTGCGCGGAAATATCCCGAAGAAAGCCCCTTATAATTGGAACAATCCCGAATCATCACGCCGCGCGGCAGCAAACGTTCGCGCAAATCATGCACCTCTGTATAAAAAAGCAAATAGTTTGCTTCTCCATCAAAAACAGTAAATCCGCAGCTGCGCAGTCCGCAGGCAAGCGCTTGGCGCAATCTTGCAATCTCCCGTGCGGTTTCTTCGGCAAATCCATCCAGTTTTAACGCAGCCTGACCGCATGCCTGTGCAACGACCGACACCCCCCACGGCTGACCGGCATCATACAGCCGGTCAATCAGTTCCCGATTTGCGCTCGCACACCAACCAAGCCGCACGCCGGGCACCGCATACATCTTTGTAAATGCCCGTACGACAATCAGCCGGTCATTGCTCTGTAAAGCCGGCAGCAGCGTATGCTCCTGCTCCTTTACAAGAAAATCAGCAAAGCACTCATCTACAACCAACCAGATTCCGTTTTCCTGACAGATCTGCACAATCTGCTGCATACGCTCCGGCAGAATAGTCCGTCCAGTCGGATTATTCGGACTGCACAAAAAGCAGATGTCGATATCATGCAGCTCATCCAAAAAACGCGCGGTCACCGCAAAATTCTCTTCGGGATGCAGTTCATGATACCGTATCGCACATCCCTGCTGCTCCAACGCTACCGCATATTCGGAAAATGTTGGCGCAGTCAGCAGCGCGCGCTTTGGTTGCAGTACATTCACCAGACGAAAGAAAATCTCAGCGGCGCCGTTTGCACAAAAAATCATATCCTGCGACAGATTGTACTTTCCCACCAAGCCTGCGGTCAATCCGCGGCAAAACGGGTCCGGATAATGTTCGCATTGATCGACCGCTTCCCGCATTGCCTGCCGCACCGATTCCGGAATGCCGCGCGGATTGATGTTGGATGAAAAATCCAGAACTTCCTGTCCGCCAAACCGTTCCGCATAGGAGTATATATCTCCCCCATGCCCATATTGCATTCTATATCCTCCTGTCAGCCTTCCGGTAATTTACCCTTGATCGCCTGTCCAATTCCTGCATGCACGCGAATCACCAGATCAGCATGCTCTGCCAAATCGCAGCACAGCCGTCCAGTTCTTTCCCGCCACTCGTCCTGTGCTTTTTCAAACGGGACAACACCGCACCCAATTTCATCGCAAAGCACAATTTTTCCGCGCAGCTGCTCCCCAAGATCGTCCACCGATATACCCGCAGCCAACAACCTGCGAGTATACCGATGCAGACCATCAATTGCTTTTGCTGCGGCGAATTCTTCTGCAGTGCAGGTTTCCCCACAGGCAAAGTCATCATCCGTCAGATGAAACAGGCGCGCGGCAAGCTGCCGCTTTCCCTGATAAGCGCCGCCAATAAGAAGCACCGTCATCCAATCAACCCTCCAAACGCCGCGGCTGCAATACAAAGCAGCTCGGTTGTCGAAATGAAAAATCCGGCAAGATCACCGGTATTGCCGCCGAAAATGCGCATACACATCCGCTTGTGCAGCAGATACCATGTGAGTACGAGCACTAGAACAACACAAATGACCGGCATCGTACCAATTCCGCGCGATGCAAGCAGCGAGGCGCCCAAAATGATGCCATACACAAAAAATTCCACGCGCAGCGTTACTGCAACCGCTTTTTTATCACTGTTCTCTGCAAAAAGATGTGCAAGCCCTGTGTCCTTTGCGCATTGCATGGTTACGATTTTCATCGCTCCGAGTGTGCGCGCAACGGCAAATCCAATCAGCATCACCGGTAAGAACGTCGGGGTTTCATATATTTGCGCAAAGCAGGCAGCCTCTGCCATCAGAAACGCCATCAGCCACAATGGTCCAAACGCACCGACGTGAGAATCCTTTAGAATCATCAGCCGTTTTTCCCGATCACCAAACGAGCACAGCGCATCACAGGTATCACACAGACCGTCCAAATGGATGCCCCCCGAAATCACGAGCGGCAGCAATGCTGCAAGTATCGCATACAAAACGACCGACGCGCCGAAATGCGTGCAAAACATAAACCACAGCCATTCCGCAGCGCCCACAGTCAATCCGACCAACGGCAAGAACGACAATGCCCATCGCATCGTTTTCTTTTCCCAGTTCACCTGCGGCACTGGAATCGCTGAGTATAGTGAAAATGCGACAAAAAAGCCGCTTACAATGCTTTTCATAGCAGGTGTTCTCCCTTATATGGTACTAAAATACCGCAGACCGACTCTGCCGCTGCATCTGCCGCTGCAAACATCGCCCGATTGATTTCCCCGAGCATACGGACATACTGCATCGTTTCTTCCGGATAGGACTCCCCATCCGCAAAAACTTCATTTGTCACAATCACAAGCACATCGCACTGCGCTTCGAGCGCGTCCAGTCCCGCAAGGATGGCAGAAACAGCATCCGCTCCCGCTCCTTCCGGTGCAAACAACTCATTTGCCAGTAAATTGGACATGCACTCGAGCAAAATTCCGCGATAGCAATGTGCAGCTTTGAAATGCCCAAGGTCGGTGTAGCGTTCTGCGGTTTCAAATCCCTTGCCTGCACGCAGCCCACGATGCCGGGCAATCCGTGCCGCAGCCGCCTTGCCGAAAGGCTGCATTGTTGCCACATACAGCCGTGAACCTTCCTGCGTATGACGGCACAGAATCCGTTCGGCATGCGCCGATTTCCCCGACGCCGCACCGCCTGTTACAACAATTCGCATGAAACCCCTCCGTCAGGTCAGCGGCTGATAAGCATCGACATTTGCCTCTTCAAAGCTAATCATTCCAAGATAGGGGGCAAGCGCCAAATCAAGCAGCGTAACCGCCGCGACAGCACCCGTTCCCTCTCCAAGGCGCATGCCTGCTGTGATAAACGGTTTTGCATTCAATTCTCTTAATAAAACCGCGCCCGCAGGCTCTTCGGATTGGTGGGATACCAGCATGTAGCCGCGCGCGGCAGGACAAAGACGCGCCGCGAGCAGCGCTGCCGCACAGGCAATTACGCCATCGACTACAACCGGCAGTCCGCATGCTGCGCCGCCCAGATACAGACCAACCATACCTGCAATATCCAATCCTCCGACCTTGTGCAGCACATCAATCGGGTCGGACGGGTCTGGCTGATGCTGTGCAAGCGCACGCCTAATTGCATCCACCTTCCGTTGCAGTCCCTCGCTAGACAGTCCCGCGCCGCGGCCTGTTACCGCTTCTGCCGGCAAGCCGAGCATCGCCGCTGTTACCGCCGCTGTACTTGTTGTGTTTCCAATTCCCATTTCGCCGACGCAGAGCAGCTGATATCCGTTTTCCCTGCACTCTTCCGCCATGGAAATGCCGACCTCAATGGCACGGATGGCCTGTTCGCGCGTCATGGCAGGCTCTTCTGTCATATCTCTGGTGCCATACATGATTTTCCGCTGCCGAATTTTTTCCCCATGGACATCGACTGCCACGCCAATATCCACCGGAATCACATCCACGCCTGCCTTTTCTGCCATTAGACAGACTGTTGTCTGCTTTCGGCTCAAGTTTTCGGTCACAATCGCTGTGACCTCCTGTCCGCACTGCGTCACTCCCTGCGCAACCACGCCGTTGTCCGCACAGAACACGACGACTGCACGCTTCTCAATCTCCGGCCGCACGCAGCGCTGAATCCCCGCAAGCTGGATGATCGCATCCTGCAGCAATCCCAAGCTGCCAAGCGGGATGGCAATATTCGAAAATCGGTGGCGTGCCCCCTTCATGCTCTCTTCGCACAACGGCTGAATCCGCTCGATTGTTTGCTCCAAATTCATTCTCTTCACCTCATTGCCGCGCACCTGCGGACAAAATTTTCCGCAAATGTACGATTTGCACGAAAATATAAGTGCGGATAACCTGCATACAGATTATCTGTCATGTGGACGCACGACCATGTCTTACCATTCGGTTTTTCCGCGCGGAACGCGCTGCCTGCATCGTCCGACACCGCATAGTGAAACTCATGCGCACGAATCTGCTCTCCTGCCCTGCACAGCAGACCATCCTGCTGCGCCGTCAGCGTCACATAACCAAAGGTCTGTAATTTCCCGGTCAGCCGCGCTGTACCTGGGATGATGCCTACCATGGGCTGAGCATGCTCAACTTTTCCCGCCGCCACATGCTCATGCAGATACATGAATCCGCCGCATTCCGCAATCACCGACAGACCACCCCGAATGGATGCTGCAAGTTCGTCCCGCAGCGTCTGATTTGCTGAAAGCCTGTCTGCATATAGCTCCGGATATCCGCCGCCGAGATACAGCCCGTCAATTTGCTCCGGCAAATGCGCATCCTGCAAAGGCGAAAACTCAATCAGCTCCGCGCCCAACTCCCGCAATACATCAAAATTATCTGCATAATAAAAACAGAACGCAGCATCCTGCGCGACCGCAATCCGCACCGGACGGTCACAAACCGGCGCACAGGGCACAGCGGTTTCGGTGAGCGGCGGTGCGCTACGGGCAAGCGCGAGCAATCCGTCTAAATCCAGACACTCCTCTGCCGCATCCGCAAGCAAATCGAGTTTTTTCTGCAAATCCCCAATCTCCGATGCAGTCACCAGTCCGAGATGCCGGTCAGGAATTTCTGCCTCCGGCACACGCGGCAAATAGCCGTAAACCTTGAGCCCGCTTTTCTCTGCAATCTCCCTATAAAACGGATACATGCCCTTCGATATGCCGTTCAAAATGACGCCTTTCAGCGTATTCGGCGCAAACTGTACAAAACCGCTGAGCGCTGCCGCCATCGTCAGTGACTGTCCCTTGGGACTGACGACTAGCACAGCGGGCGTGTCGGTCGCACGCGCCAAATGCGCCGCAGACGCCGTATCCGTTGTACCGGAAACGCCGTCATAAAACCCCATCACGCCCTCAATGATGCCGCAGCCGTCCACCGGAATGGTGCGGGCAAGCTGGCTGCGGCATTCTCTCTCGTCAACGAAGAATAAATCGAGGTTGCGGCTCGGAATCCCCAAAACCGCAGTATGAAACATGGGGTCAATATAGTCCGGTCCGCACTTAAATGCGCGCAAAGGCTCTCCACGGCGGCTCAGAGCGCGCAGCAGCGCACTCGATACCGTGGTTTTGCCGCATCCGCTGTTTGTGCCGCCGATCAGCAGCCGTGGTTGCACTTTTCCGTCCATGTTTCTTTTCCTCCTATTGCGTTACAGAGCTGCAAGCACCTCGTCCGCCGCTTTGCAGATCGCGGCAATGTCCTCGTCCTGATGGCTGACATTGATGAATGTCGCCTCGAACTGGCTGGGTGCAATGTACATGCCGCGTTCCAGCATGCCGTTGAAATATTTCTTAAACTGCTCCAAATCGGATTTTTTGGTATCCGCAAATGTACGTACCGGCATATCGGTGAAGTACGGGCACAACAGCGCACCGCACTGATTCACAGTCATATGAACCCCGTGTTTTTTTGCTCTTTCCCGCATGAAATGTGCCATTGTCTGCGCTTTTCGCTCAATATCGGTATAGTAAGCCGGATGATCGTTCAAAATCTGGAGCTGTGCCAGACCTGCTGCCATTGCAACCGGATTGCCGGACAGCGTTCCCGCCTGATAAATCGGACCGGTCGGCGCAACCTGACTCATGATCTCGCGGCTGCCCGCATATGCACCCACCGGCATGCCGCCGCCGATGATCTTTCCAAAGGTGACCAAATCAGCACGCACGCCGAAATATTCCTGTGCACCGCCGCGTGCCAGCCGGAATCCGGTGATGACCTCGTCAAAGATGAGCAGGCTGCCATGCTTGTCGCACAGGCTGCGCAGTCCCTCCAGAAATCCCTTTTCAGGCGGGACCACACCCATATTTGCCGCAACTGGTTCCACAATAATTGCCGCAATTTCGCCGGGATTGGCTTCGAGCAGTGCTTCGACCGAAGCAAGATCATTATACTGCGCGGTCAGCGTATCGCCCGCTGCGCCGCGAGTCACGCCCTTGGAATCCGGCTCACCCTGTGTGAGTGCACCCGAACCGGCGCCGACCAGCATCGCGTCCGAATGCCCATGGTAACAGCCCTCGAACTTGATGGTCTTCTCGCGGCCGGTCACACCACGCGCAACGCGCAGCGCGGACATGACTGCTTCGGTGCCTGAATTCACCATGCGCACCATATCAATATTCGGCACCATGGAGACTAGCAGCTCTGCTACATCAACCTCAATCGCAGTCGGCGCACCGAAGGACAAGCCGTTTCTCATAGCCTTCTCCACTGCATCGAGCACTGGTTCATAACTATGTCCCAGAATCAGCGGTCCCCATGAGCCGACGAAATCAATATATTCGTTGCCATCTAAATCCCAAATACGGCAGCCCTTACCTTTGGTAATAAACGGAGGTGTACCGCCCACTGCGCGGTATGCGCGCACAGGCGAATTGACACCACCCGGAAGCACGCGCTTTGCGCGCTCAAAAATTGCTTCTGACCCTCTGCGTGTCATTATCCGATGTCTCCTTTCCGAATCGCGTCCGCCAGTTCACATGCGTAGTACGTAATCAGAATATCCGCGCCTGCGCGGTACATGCATACTGCGCTTTCGCACATCACGCCATATTCGTCGATCAGCCCCGCCTTCGCCGCAGCCTTGACCATCGCATACTCACCTGAAACCGCATAGCATGCAATCGGCAAATCAAAGCGCTGCCGCGCCTCGTGTACCAGATCAAGATATGCAAGCGCAGGCTTCACCATTAGGATATCGGCACCCTCGAGCACATCCAGTTCGCATTCGCGCATGGCTTCACGACCATTATGCGGGTCCATCTGGTAAGAGCGCCGGTCACCAAACGACGGTGCAGAACCCGCCGCTTCGCGGAACGGTCCATAAAAGTAAGATGCAAACTTTGCAGAATACGCCATAATCGGCACATTCTGAAATCCATTGTCATCCAGAATTTCGCGGATTGCCGCCACACGACCATCCATCATATCGCTCGGCGCAACCATATCTGCGCCTGCCTGTGCATGGCTCAGCGCCGTTTTCGCAAGCACTTCCAGAGTCTTATCGTTATCTACATCATGCCCGCACAGAATGCCACAGTGACCATGGCTGGTATACTCGCACATGCATACATCGGTAACGACATACATATCGGGGTCCAGCTCCTTGATTTTGCGGATGCCCTGCTGCACAATGCCGTTTTCTGCCCATGCACCCGAACCACACTCATCCTTGTCTTTCGGCAGACCGAACAGGATGACGCGGGATACGCCGTGCGCATGCGCGCGTTCCACCATGCGGTAAAGCTGATCAGGGCTGTAATGATACTGCCCAGGCAGCGACTCAATCTCCCGATAAATGCCCTCTCCTTCCGCGACGAAAATCGGCCAGATTAGGCTGTCCGGTGAGATGCGGGTTTCACGCACCAGCCGGCGCAGATTGTCCGACGTGCGCAAACGGCGCGGACGAACGGTATCGTTAAACATGATTTATTCCTCCAATAATGCAGCAACCATTGCATCAATGGTCGCTTTTTCAGCAATTTTGACCTTCATACCATACTTTTCTGCAATTTCTGCGGTCTGTTTTCCAATACACAGCGCAGAAAAACCGGAAAAGTCCTTCTCTCCTACGGCGTTTACAAACCCGTTGACTGTCGATGCGCTTGTAAAGGTAACCGCATCAATTTTCCCTGCCGCAAGCAATTCGCGCAGCGCGTCCGCCTTGTCCGAACGGTATACCGTGCGATAGGTTGGGATGTCAGCAAACGGTACGCCTGCCGCAGCAAGTGTTTCGGGCAGTTCGGGCGCACCCTGCTCAGCGCGCAGAACAAGCACACGCTCCCCAGACTGCACGGTATGCACGAGTATCTCCGCCAAATGCGCCCCATCATAGGTTTCCGGCATGAGATCGGCAGCAATGCCGTACTGCTCGAGTTCTTTTGCCGTGCCTGCGCCGATAACCGCAAATTTACAGTTCCACAGTGCGCGCAGATCTTTCCCCGCGCGTGTCAACGCATGCAGCATCGCATGGACGCCCGCCGGACTGGTCAGCGCAACCCAGTCCCAGTGCTCCCGAAGTGCACTGCTGAGCATGCTCACATCGTCCAGTTCCACCGTTTCGATGCACGGACACTCAATCACATTCGCGCCTTCTGCTCGCAGTTTATCCGACAATGTGCCCGCGCGTTCCCGCGGTCGGGTGACCACTACGGTTTTGCCATGCAGCGGCTGTGGGGTAAACCAATCAAGCTGCTCAGACAGTGTGCACACACGCCCCACCACAATAAGCGCCGGGCTTTTCAGTCCTTCTGCACGCACTTTTCCAGGAAGCGTCATTACGTCCGCGACCACCTTGCGCTGAATCCCGCGCGTACCATTTTCAATGACCGCCGCCGGAGTATTCGGTGCAATTCCTGCCTCAAGCAGACCTTCCATTACCTGCTCAAGTGCAGTCAGCCCCATCAGAAATACCAAGGTCGCATCCAGACGAACCAGACTTTCAAAATCAATTTCAAGCTTCTTTCCGGCACGCGCATGCGCGGTGATGATATGCACGGATGAGCAGTAATCACGGTGGGTCACCGGGATGCCCGCATAAGCCGGTGCGGCGAACGCACTTGTCACGCCCGGCACGACCTCGAACGACACGCCATTTTCGAGCAAATATTCACATTCCTCGCCGCCGCGGCCAAACAGGAAACAGTCGCCGCCTTTCAGCCGCACCGTGTTTTTCCCCTCTTTGGCAAGCCGCACTAAGATCTCGTTAATTTGATCCTGCGGTACCGGATGATGGTTATTCTCTTTTCCTACATTGACGCGCTCTGCGCCGCGCGGAATCAGGTTTAAAATATCCTCACTGACCAAACGGTCAAAAACAACTGCCTCTGCCGCACGCAGCGCCGCAGCACCCTTCATCGTCAGCAAATCACGACCGCCGGGGCCTGCGCCAACCAGCGTCACTTTTCCAGTTTTCATCGGGTTTCCGCCTCCTCACGCAGTTTATACGCCATGCGCGCACCAAGTGCTTCCGCTTGTTCTCGCGGTGCGCAGTCAGAACCGTATACCACGGTCTGCTCGTCCTCGGTTGCGTACATCGCACGCAGCAGTATCATATTATCCTTAATTTCAGCATATGCCGCAACCGGTGCAAAGCAGCCGCCGCCAAGGGTACGGACATACGCACGCTCTGCCAGAGCGCAATCGTGCGCGTCACGATCATCCAGTTTCGCGGTCAGCTCATCCAGCTCTCCCGCACGGCCCTGAACTGCTAAAATTGCCTGTCCTGCCGCCGGAATCATCTCCTCTGCCGACAAGTAACGCGTAATACGTGCCTCAAGTCCCAGACGATGCAACCCCGCCGAAGCAAGCACGAGCGCACCGTATTCACCGCTGTCCAGCTTGCGCAGACGGGTCTGCACATTGCCGCGCACCGGCTTGATCTCCACTCCCGGAAACAGCTTGCGAAGCTGCACACGCCGTCTCGCAGATGCACAGCCGATCGGTTTGGTGAAATCGTGTTCGGTTGCACCCTCGGGCAGCACCAACGCATCCCGCGCATCCTCACGCGCCGAAAAAGCGACGAGCGGCAACCCCTCAGGCTGCTCCATCGGCACATCCTTGAGGCTATGTACAGTCAAATCGACACGCCCCTCTGCAAGCGCACGGTCAAGTTCCTTGACAAACAGTCCCTTGCCGCCTACCTTGTCAAGCGTTTTATCTAAAATCATATCGCCGGTGGTTTTCATCGTAATCAGCTCGCATGGCACACCAAGCTGTGCGATGATCTGCTCTGCCTGCACCACAGCGAGCCGGCTGTCCCGGCTTCCCACTTTAATCGTCATTCGTTTTCCTCCAAAAGCACCCGGATGCGCTTTGCCATCCCGGACACTGCATGATGATCGGAGCCATCGGATACCAGTCCCGCAATCAGCCCGCCGCCTTCACATACCGCTGGAAAGAAAAATGTACTTTCTGCTGCACAGTCCGCAACGCTGACCGGAATCCCCCGCTCGGCACAAAGCATACTAATCTGGCGATTGACTGCACGGTCATCGGTTGCTGCAACAGCGAGGTATACGCCATCCAGATCATCCGGCTGAAACGCGCGGGGGATGCGCTCCCCCTCAAACGCGGCACGCTGCTCGGGCGCGACTACGCGAACCTGTGCGCCGAAATGCCGGAGCACCCCGATGCGGCGCGCTGCAATTTTTCCAGCCCCCACAACAAGCGCCGTTTTTCCCGCAAGCGATACAAATAGGGGGAATCGCGGCACCGCTTCCTCTGCACGATTGGTCAGGTGCAGCCGCCGCTTGAGATATTCCTGCATCTGTGCTGGGGACATGCCGTCTTCTTCTGTCGGACGCGCAATCACAAGCACAGTTGCGCCGGTTTCGCAGGCTGCGCTCAGCTTTTCAGCAAAACCGCCCGAAGCGCCGGTATCCTTGGTGACAAGAATCTGCGCATCGGTCTGATACAAAAGCGCAACATTCATTTCATGCGAAAACGGTCCCTGCATTGCCAGAATATGCGCCCCCGGGAACCCAAGCGCTTCGCATTTTTGCAGCACCGATGCAGTCGGCAGTACACGCGGATATAGGCGCTCTGCATAATTCGGGATTACGGTATAGGCATCCAGTTCCTTGCTTCCAGTTGTCAGCAGAACCTTTCCTTCATGTTCTTTGAGCCACGCGACCGCTTCGGCGGTGTCCTGCACGGTGACAACGCCCTCTGCCGGGGTACGCGGACGCAGCAGACGCAGATACTCTGCGCCGCTCTCCGCGCAGGCCGCCTTGATATTTTTCGTGACTTCGCTGGCATAGGGATGCGTCGCATCAATAACGAGTGCGCCCGCCGGCATCTGCTCTGCCATCTGCTGCACGGTCAGCCGTCCGCGATGCACCGTGATGCCCGCAAGCGGCTCCATGACCGCTTCGCCGTAATCGGTGGCAACAAACACCTCTGCTTTCTGCCCTCTTCCGGAAAGAAAGCGGCACAGGTTATGCCCTTCGCTTGTCCCTGAAAAAACAATCAGTTTCATACGCCGCGATACCCGCGCGGAGTGACCATGCGCCCCGAGATCACCTTGGTGCGGCTGTTTCCAATAAACACTGTAGTCAGCATATCGACCTGTGTGTCGCGCAGTGCGCCGAGCGTGGTCAGTGAAAATTCCTCGCCTTCACGCCCGATGTTGCGTACCAGACCGCAGACAGTCTCGGGCGGCTGCGCGGTTAAAATGATGTCGCATACCTTTTGCAGATGGTCGGTGCGCTTTTTGCTCGCCGGATTGTAAAGCGCCATCGCAAGGTCTCCCTGCGCAGCATGCAGCACGCGCTTTTCGATGACTTCCCATGGTGTCAGCAGATCGGACAGTGAGATCGCCGCAAAATCGCACGTCAGCGGAGAGCCAAGCACGGCTCCGCCCGAGCAGGCTGCCGTAATGCCGGGCACGACTTCAATCTCAATATCCGTACCTTCGCACAACTCAAACATCAGACCCGCCATGCCGTAAACGCCCGCGTCACCCGACGAAACTACGGCAACCGTTTTCCCCGCAAGCGCCGCATCGCGCGCCGCTGCACAGCGGTCTACCTCGCGCATCATGCCGGTCTGGATGCGCTCCTTGCCTTCAATGAGGTTTTCAATCAAATCCAAATACAAACCATATCCTGCAACGCAGTCGCAGTTCTCCAAAGCGCGTACTGCGCGCAGGGTCATCTGCTCCTCGCCGCCCGGTCCAATTCCAATTACATACAGCTTCATTTGCCGCATCCTTTCTTCATATGTCTCAGACAGCCCGCAAGCCGTTCGGGGTCCACAATATCCTTCATCCCGCCAAGCAGCATATCGACCGTTTTGGAAACCGCAAGCGCTACCAGACCATCTACATCAGTTTCATCTGCCAGTTCCCGATATCCGTGGTCATAATGCACCCGTTCAGCAGCAACATCTTTCAGTTCTGCAATGACCGGAAGCGCTTCTCGATATGCATACCATGCCTTAAATTCTGCACACGCTTCATCTATCAGTGCTTGTGCATGCGCCCGTTCTTCCGCATTCTCATCCTCAAGACGTCCCAAATCATCGAGATTCCATATGGTAACACGCGGATCCTCCGCTGCTGCGCTGTCAATATCGCGCGGCATCGCCAAATCCACGAACAGTCTCGGCGGATTTTTCATCGCTCCAATCCGCGACGCGGAAAGCGTGTAATGCGGACTGGTTGTTGCACTAAATGTTAAGTCCGCGCCGTCAATCAGCGCATAACGATCATCATACGCATGGGTTTTGCACCCTGCCGGAACAATGGTTTCCCCATGCCGGTACGAGCGCAGCGTAATCGTAACATCGCATCCTGCTTCACGCAGCAGCGAAGCTGCCAACCGTCCCATTTCTCCGTTGCCGATTACAACCGCACGCTTTCCTTTGAGTGAGCCAAAATACATCTGCGCTTTTTGCACGCCGCATGCCGCCGCAGAAGCGGGCACCCCCGAAAGCCGCGTTTCGGTTTTCACACGTTTGCCTGCGGTTACCACGCGGCGCAGCAGCGTATCAATCACGCTGTCCGCAGTCTTTGCTTCGCGCGCCAACTCCAAAGCGCCGCGCATCTGCGTCACAATCTGATCATCACCAAAGATCTGCGACTTGAGTCCGGAAGCGACCTCCATAACATGCCGCACCATGGATTCCCCTGACCGGATTACCGCAATCTCCCGATAATCTTCTGCATTCACCCCCGCAGCCTCTGCAAGCAGCGCAAGCGCATCTACCGGACCGGATGTATGCAGATATAATTCTGTGCGGTTGCAGGTGGCAAGCAATGCGCATGCCTCCACCTTGTCCGCTTCCCGAATCTCGGGCAGAATGCTGAGCACTCTGCTCTTTACAAAGGACAGCGGTTCCCGCTGTGCAATATCTGCACCATGAAAATCAATGCCGATCATTTGCAGATTCAAAACAGTATCCTCCAATTTTCTTCTGCCAGTGCAACGGTTACACCGTCCAGCGCAAAACGCGATGCAATCAATTTCCCGCCTGCATCTCTCACTGCCGCACGTTCGCAGACATTATCTGCACCGACCGTTTTCTTCACAAATGCTGACGAGGAAAATTCCCCTTGCACTGCCATCAGTTCTTCTGCCGAGTATGTGGTAAACGACAAACCGTGCGCAGCACAGAATGTACACAAGCCGGCTTCGTCTTTCTTAAGATCAATAGAAGCCACCCCGCAAACTGCCGTAAAATCGACATTTGCCTGTTCGAGCGCCGTATGTACCGCACGTTCAATGGCTTCCTGAGGGGTTCCCCGCCGGCAGCCGATACCCAGATGCACAATGCGCGGCACCAAATGCAGGGTATTCCGAAACGGCTGTACGGCAGTATTGCGCGCAACTGTAAATCCATTCTCTTCTGCCGTACTGTTGCAATGGATTCCATAGGGCAGCGCCCCCTCCACCGGATAATCAGACTGCATGCCGATTGTCTCGCCACGCAGCAATGCAGACGAAATATGCTTGATGCTTCCGGTTTCCATCACAGTGCAACAGTGTTCTTTCGCCCAAGTATCTACCGCAAAGATGCCGCGCCCATCCGTTGCAGTGGTAATCACCGCCTGTGCGCCCAAGCCATCTGCCAGGTGCTGTGTCAGCGCATTCGCGCCGCCCAGATGCCCAGATACAAGAGAAATCACAAACTTTGCATTCTCATCCACAACGAGTACCGCCGGATCATACGCCTTCCCCTGTAAATAGGGGGCGATTGCACGCACCGCAATGCCGGTCGCTCCGACAAATACAATCAGGCTGCAATCGACCATTGCCTGCTGCACCATCCGCGACAGATTGGTCTTTTTGAGCGATGCATCCTGCCCGCGCGCATACAGCTCGATGCGGTCGTTTGGCATCAGCGCCCGGATGCGCTGTGCGGTTTGTGCACCGCGCTTTGTAAATGAAATGATCTTCCCCCAGATCATTTGCTCGCCTCGCGGAACTCTGTCGTAAATGTCGGGTCGTACAACTTGGAGCGCTCATAGGTATCGCCAAGGAAGCCGCCGACCGTAATCAGCGCTGTCTTGGAAATATTGTTTTCTTTGGCTGCCTGCGCCAGTTCTCCAACCGTTGTGCGGACAACTTTTTCATCCGGCCATGTCGCCTTATATACGATAGCTGCCGGAGTTTCCGCGGTATAACCGCCTTCAATCAACCGTGCGCTCAGCTTTTCAAGCTGCCCTGCGGACAGGAAAATGACCATGGTCGCCTGATGCGCAGCAAGCAATTCGATTTTTTCCTTGGGCGGTACCGGAGTGCGTCCCTCCATTCGGGTCAGGATAACGGTCTGGGATACATCAGGCAGCGTGTACTCTGCTTTGAGCGCTGCTGCCGCGCCGCAAAAAGACGATACCCCCGGCACAACCTCATAGGTCACGCCCTCGCGATCCAGAATGTCCATCTGTTCACGGTGCGCTCCATAAACGCAGGGATCGCCGGTGTGCAGGCGCACGACCTTCTTTCCGGATTTTTCTGCCGGAATCATCACATCCATGACCTCTTCCAGCGTCATCTTTGCGCTGTTATAAACCTCACAGCTTTCCTTTTTATAACCAAGCAGCGCCGGATTGACCAGCGAACCTGCATAGACAATCACATCTGCCTCTTCGAGCAGCTTTGCACCGCGCACAGTAATCAAATCGGGCGCTCCCGAACCTGCACCTACAAAATAAATCATTTCTGTTCCTCCTTGACGATAATCACGGAAAAATACCCAGTTGGGTCTTCAAGCTCGTCCAAATTCTTCACCACGCGCTCTTCCTGCATGGTCGCGCGCTCCACAAGCACCGAACCCGCAAGTTTTCCATCCGCCCGCAGCTTTTCCCGAACATCCAAAATCGACCGTCCCGCTTTCATCAGAACCTTGGTTCCCGGCATTCCAAGCCCATCATCCGTACTTGTATGCGATGCCGGAACAATGTGCAGCATCTCACTGCCTTCAACAAGCGCTACGCCTGCCGCCGCTGCCGCCGCGCAAAAGGATGGCACTCCCGGAATGAGCTGCGCGTCATAGCCGCGCGCCAGCACGCGCTTATGCACATACCAGTAAGTCGAATAAATCGTCGGGTCGCCCAATGTCAGGAATACGACATTCTTTCCCTCGTCAAGCAGCGCACAGATGTCATCCGCCGCCTGATCGTGGCTTGCATCCATCTTTGCCTGATCCCGTGTCATCGGCATATCACAATACAACACCGGCTTGTCTTTCACAAATTCTTCCGCAATAATCATCGCAGTCTTATCGTTTCCCTCAGACTGCGGCGCAGCAATGATGTCGCATTCCTGAATCAAACGCACCGCTTTGCGGGTCATCAGTTCCGGGTCGCCGGGACCTACCCCGATTCCATATAAAATTCCCTTGTTCATAAACACTCCTGCAATTCTTTACAAAGTTCCGGTGCGCCGGCTGAATAAGCCAGCATACCGTATTGGTTGGTAAATGTCATATATTCAATGCTGCATCTGCCGCGCAAACGCGCAGCAAGCCGCATTTCAATTGCCTTTCCAATTCGCGTGAGTACCGCCTCCCGCAGTCCGACTGCATCGAGCAGTTCAATACAGGCATCTACCGTGACTGCCTGCATCAATCCTTCCAGCGTTTCTTTCGGCGCACCGCATAGGGCGGCATGTGCCGTAAAGATCTCCTGTCTGCCGTCTGCAACAGAAGAATGGGTATTCATGACCCCCGCTGCAATCTTGATCAGTTTTCCCGCATGCCCAATAAGCAAAATTTTAGGAAACCCCTTATATGCAGCATAATCAATCGCATCTCCGATAAAATTTGAACTTTTGACTGCGCGTTCCAAGTCAAGTCCCAGTGTGTCCCGCGCAAAATCCGCACCATAGTTACCCGGACACAAAAAAGCGATTCGCTGTCCGGAAGCATATATGCTGTCCAGTTCCAAGTGGGTTGTTTCCATCAGCGCCGCTTCGCTCATTGGCTCTACAATTCCGCTTGTCCCCAGAATCGAGATCCCGCCAACAACCCCAAGATGTTCGTTATAGGTCTGTTTTGCAATTTTCTCACCGTTTTCGGCTGAAATAACCACATGGAAGCCGCCGTCATAGCCGCAAAGCAACGCCGCTTTTTCGACTGCTGCGGTAATCTGCGCACGCGGTCCCGGGTTGATTGCCGCCATACCGACCGGATTGGCAAGCCCCGGACGGGTTACGCGCCCAATCCCGGCTCCGCCTTCAATCTGCACCCCCTGCGGCAATCTGGAAACCTCGGCAAAAATCCGTATGCCGTTCGTTACATCCGGATCGTCTCCGCTGTCTTTGCGAATCGCGCACACAGCGGTTTGCCCTTCTCTATGACTGCATTCCGGTGTAAGATGCAAATCGATTCCTTTCGGCGTATGCAAAAGAACACTTGCCGGTACTTGTCCGCTCAGCAGAAATATGGCTGCTGCCTGTGCCGCCGCAGCCGCGCAGGAACCTGTCGTATAGCCACGGCGCAGTTCTTTTTGGTGCTTATAAACCAGCGCTTCCATGTTCGTTTCCTTTCTTCTCACAAGAAAAGCAGAGCGGGGAGGGTCCGCTCTGCTTTCCGGTTATTGCTGATGCTCGGCTTCGTGCTTTTTACGTTCCACCATACGTCCCATGAAAAATGCAATGATGCCAACACCGATTCCGGTCTGCACGCAGAACAGCAGGCTTTCGAGTTCACCCGGCAATTCGCCGCCCAAAAACTGTTCCAAAACCGGTGTATACCACGGTTCATACGGCGTACCGGTAACTTCCTCTACCATAACGCTGCCCGCATCATCCGATCCGCCAAACTCTGCGCCCGGCATCGCAATGACCGGTGCCACAACCATGATAACTGCGATTAACAGAAGTATAATAACAAGTTTTTTGTTCTTCTTTGTCATTTCAGACCGCCTCCTTTTCAAACCCGATTGCCTTCAGTTCCGGACGCGCATAGCTCTCGAGTGCAATCATAATTACGACTGTGAGAATGCCCTCCAGCACAGCGAGCGGAACCTGTGTCGGAGCAAATACGCCAAGGAACTTGGCTGCTGCATATCCAACTCCATTCGGACCAGGGTGCGCAACCGCCATCTGCATTGCAGTCACACAATAGGTCAGCAGATCACCGAGAGCCGCCGCCAGAAATACGCTGACATGCTTGTTCACTTTGAACTTCTGACACAGCTTATAGACTCCAAACGAAACAAACGGTCCGGCAATCGCCATGGAAAAGGTATTTGCCCCCAGGCTGGTCAGACCACCGTGCGCAAGCAGAATCGCCTGAAACAGCAGAACGATAATACCGAGAATTGAAACCGCCGAAGGTCCAAACAGAATCGCGCCCAGACCGGTACCGGTCATATGCGAACACGATGCAGAAACCGAAGGAATCTTCAGCGAAGAAATGACGAAAATGAATGCGCCAGCCATCGCGAGCAGCGTAATCGAACGTCTGTCATGCTCCAGCGTCTTTTTAATCGAAAAGAAACCAAACGCCAAAAACGGCAGGCAAATCGCGCCCCAGATCAGACACATATTCGCGGGGAGATACCCCTCCATAATATGCATCGCGCCGGCAGCCGGCAATGTGCTGAACATCATGGCAAGCGCCGTTGTAATTCCGATGATTTTCTTTTGTCTCTTTGTCATATTTTTCTCCTTTCCAAAATAAAAAATGCCGCGTCAATGATGATTCCCACACATCACGACCGGCATCCAAGCATTGCCCCAAGGCGTCCGCAGCGTCCCGAAGCATTTCCTGCATACCAGTCATCGCTCGTAACTGTATGCGTCTCATACACAAAGGCAGGTCTTCTGACTCAGGCGTCATTGCCTTGCGTAGTCTTCCCAGAAACACCCCTCCAGTGACATTGTTGCGCAAGACTCTTCCATTACAGCGGCGGGACCGTGAGGGACTCGCACCCTCTTCCCTTTTCACCTGCGGAGAAACACAGGCACCTTTGCAGTTCTTTCCGGAAAATATTTTTACACATTCTCCAGAAGAGACAAGTTTATTGTAGAATAAAACGAAACAACTGTCAATAAGCAGCGGTGCTTTTGTTCATTATTGTACAAGAAAATATACAATAATCCAAGATGTGCACGTTAACGCCTCATTCTATCCAGTATGTGTTCGAGTTCCTGCGGTGTACGCGGACACGGCGCATCTTCCGGCACCATCTGATGCGCGCGCAGGCTTTCAAATACAGTCAGCATTGCCGGACGGCGTAGGTTCGCACGCGACACGGTCAAATCGTTTTGAAACACCGTAAGCGGAGTTCCGTCATCGATGATTTTGCCCTCACTGAATACCACGACGCGGTCTGCCCATCGGAATGCGAAATCCATATCATGTGTCGAAATAAGCAACGTTTTTCCGCATGCAGACAGTCCTCCCAAGACATTCTCGAGCATCTCCGCGCCCGCCGGGTCAAGCGAAGCCGCTGGTTCATCAAACAGAATCACCTCTGATTCCATAGCGATGATATCCGCAATACTCACGCGCTTTTTCTCGCCGCCCGACAGATAATGCGGTGGACGGTGCCGGTATTCTTCCAAATCCATCGCCCGGATTGCCAGTTCTACGCGCCGCTGCACCTCTTCCCGCGGCAGACGGAGATTCATCGGTCCGAACGAAATTTCCGCTAATACCGTCGATGCGATAATCTGGTCATCAGCATTCTGAAACACCACGCCCACATGTTCGCGAAGCTCATTTCTTGTGCGCCGGTCGATCGCCTTTCCGTGCAGCAGGATTTCGCCCCCGCATGGATCGAGCACCCCATTTAGGCACAGGAAAAATGTCGATTTCCCCGCGCCGTTTGTGCCAAGCACAGCGATGCGCTCGCCTGCTCGGATTTCAAGCGAGACGTTATGCAGGGCGTACTTCTCTTCTTCATAGGCATAATGCAGACCGCGCACCTGCAAAATTGGTTCATCCATTTATAATCCTCCTCCGGTCAGCAGCCAGATTGCTGCGGCAGCACTCCAAACCGCACCTGCCAGCAAATATTGCTGCATATGAACCGGTTTTTCCGGCTCTAAAAACTGTATTTCCCCATTATAACACCGAGATAGCATGGCATCATAGTATGTTCCGGATTTCCGCATGGAAAGCACCAGCATATTGCCAACCGTGCCGCCAAACGATCGGCAGGATGTACGAAAATCCCGATATCCCAATCTGGATTCCGCCGCTTCTTGCATGCGCCCGTATATATCAAGCAGGATAAAAATAAACCGATAGATCAGATACATCAGTTCGATAATCAGCTTGGGCACATGCGCGCGGCGCAGCACGCCGACAATCTCACATGCAGGCGTTGTTAAAGTCAAAAAATACATCGCGCTGACCGCCCCGAACGCCTTGCACGTCAACGAAACGGCATACCATAGATCGGAACGGTTGGTATAGAGATAAAACCATCCCAGATTCCAACAATACTCCCCTTGTGCAGCACGGGAAACATTCAAAGCAATGGTAATGCCGCTAAGCGCCATAAAAAAAATCGGGATACTGAGCAGCGCCAGATATTCATGCATCCTCAGCCTTCCCCAACCGACAATCAGTGCCATCATCACCGCAACGAAGAACAGCGATACAAAGAGATGATCCGCTGCAATGCAAAAAATCAGGCTTATCAGCGAAAAAACCACTTTGAACGCCGCATTCCATCCGCTCAGCGCTGACGTATACGCGAAATAATCAATCGAATGCACACCAGTGTGCGTGTGCCGTGTTTTCCGTCTCATTGGCACACCTCACTTTACAAAGCGGCTCACCGCAGTATTCAAATCCTCGAGTGCACTTTTATCCCCATTTTCCACCGCATGTTTCACACAGCAGTCAATGTGATCTAGCAGCATCATGCGCCCAACATTGTTGACAGCCGTGCGCACTGCGGAAATCTGCACCAACACCTCGGTACAATTCCTGTCCTCTTCAACCATACGGCGAATGGCTTCCAGATGACCAATCGCACGGCTGAGACGGTCGATCACCTTTTTCTTGTTATCAATGTTTTGCTCCATCCACTTCACCTCCATATCCCCTCCCCGGGGATAGCTTTATTATAGCACATTGCGTGATGCCGTCAATGCCCCGCCTATCACTCATCTTTATATTTGCTTTTTTATTGATGTTTCTTGCTTTTTATTTGCAATGCTTTTCCGATTTTGCTATAATAATGCCATATTATTTTGTACTCTTTTCCCTTTTGAGGTGTTTTCATGGAATTACAGGAGCAAGCGCTGCATTTTTGCAAACATATCGAAACGCTTACAAAGGCACACTGCACCATGCTCGATCTTCCCGCAGCAAGCTTCTGCATTCCCCCTTTCCGCTGCAACTGCGCGCTCAAAAACGGGGAGTGCGATGCATATCAGACCCATCTGTATGGTAGCTACGAAGCAGAGCGTTGGGATGGAAAATATATTTACTATTGCCCGCGTGGTCTGGTATTTATTGCAACCTCGCTGCGTCAGGCAGGAAAAGTAACTGAATATTGCCTGATTACCGGTCCTTTCATCATGTCCAATAGCGATGAAGATGTCTTTGAGGACGATATGCGTGATCCCGATCCCCTGGATGGGGTTCCCCGGCTTACAACCGCACAGGCACGTGCACTGAATGAAATGACACGCGCAATCTGCGGTTACCTCACCGGTGCACCTGCAGCTCCTGATGTCGATTCCGGCAGACAGGCTGGCATTCTCCAAATGATGTACGATCTGGCAGAACAACCGACACAGGCAAGCTACCCGCTCGAAAGCGAGCGGCAGCTTCAGCAGCAAATCCGTGCAGGCGATAAGGAAGCCTCGCAGAACCTGCTCAACGAGCTGCTCTGTCAGCTCTATTTTGTCAGCGGCACCAATCTGGAGATCTTCAAAACGCGCGTGCGCGAACTGATTACCCTGATGTCCCGCGCTGCAATTGATGGCGGCGCCGATGTAAACGAAGTATTCAGCCTGTGTTATCACTGCGAAAAGGAAGTGGCAAATTTCCACGATTTCGAATCTCTGAACATATGGTTGGGGGCAACGCTGCATAAATTCATCAGCTTTGTGTTTGATTTCACCGAAATTAAGCACCAAAACGTCATTCGGAAAACCTCCTCCTATATCAAGGAGCACCTTGCGGAAAAGCTGACGCTGGAGCAGGCCGCCGAACAGGTTTATCTGTCCAAATCCTATTTCTGCCGCATTTTAAAAGACGAACTCGGCTGTACATTTACCGAATATGTCAACCGTCTGCGCATTGAGCGCAGCAAAACATATCTGCGCGAAACCGCGATGCCCATTGCAGAAATTGCGTGCGCGGTTGGTTTTGATGACCAAAGCTACTTTACCCGCATTTTCAAGCGGCATGTCGGCACCTCTCCGGGGAAATACCGTGACATGCGAAGCTAAATTTTCAGACACACAAAAGAACTGTCGATTAAAAAATCGACAGTTCTTTTCATTGATATGCGCGAAAAGACCCGCCTAAGGGCGGGTCTTTTTCCCTTTTACTTTGCGTAAAATTCGTCAACAGCAGCAAAGAAAGCGTCAATGTTTTCCCAGCTGGACATCGGGGGGATATCGCAGCCCGAGGAGATGCAGAAGTTCGGATACTTGCAGCATGCTTCCATTACTTCGTGCGTTACCTTCCGAATCGACTCCGGAGTACCGCCGCGGAATTCGCCTGCCGGGTCTACGTTGCCCATAGCAAGCGTATCTGCCGGCATCTTAGCCATCATTTCTGCCATATCAATCGCATTGCCAAAGTGATAAACCTTCGCGCCGCAGGACAGGATGGAATCCAACGTCAGAATGGTGGTGTTGCCGCAGTTGTGGTAAACAACAATGAAATTTTCATCCTGTACTGCATCCACAATGCGCTTGCAGTAATCGCCCGAGAACTCCTGCGCGAGCGCCGGAGACAGCAGACCTGCGAGCGGCTCTGCGATGACGACGCCGTTTGCGCCGACTGCCTTGTATGCCTTGATGTACTTGATGATGAACTCGGTTGCCTTCTCCAGTACAACATGCACCATATCCGGCTCATCATAGCAGTAAACCATGGCTTCTGTTACATCGAGCAGACGACCTGCCAGCGAGAACGGACCGATAACGCCTGCAAGAACCGGACGGTCTTCAATCAGCTTACATGCTTTCTCAATGGCATCGATGTAAATCTGGGTACGACCTGCGCCAACTTCCGGCACTTCCATCGCTTCTGCCTGTTCCATACGCTCGTCCTCGTCGAGATCGGCAGAAATCACCGAACCGATGACGGTCGGCACTTCATCATCCGACACACGGATGGTGGAGCCGAAGCACTCTGCCTCAACGGACAGGTCCATCAAGCTGACCGAACCGCCGGCGTTTGGGGTGCGGTCCGCAACCGCCTTCATGCCCTGCGCCTGAATGTCACTGTCACCGATGAGCTTTTCCACCGTGATGCCGAGCAGCTGAATGGACGGGAACGACAGAACCGGCATCGCCTTTTTGACCGGCGCAGCCTTGAGATCCTCTACCCACTGATACATATTCATCTTCATAGCAAGTTCCTCCTGATACGATACATGCATTTCAGTATTTCAAACAATCTGTCCCCGCTTGATCGGGTTCTCTTCTTGTTGACAATAGCGTATCATGAAATTCCCGCCGACTGTTAGGAGGATTTTGCCGTCCTTTTGCACGAAATTGACTTTGTCCGGTCCATCCTGTCCGGGACATCCTGCATGCGTATCTATTATTATAGATCGGGCGCGCCCGCGGGAACGCTGCGAAATTTTTTGTTGCTGAAATCCGGCTCGATCACGCTCTGCGGCGGGCAGGTCAGAAATTTTTCATCGTCCCACGGACCATTGATGAGTTCGTCGAAATAAGACATCTCCCCTTCGACCTCGCGGTATTCCCAACCGAACTCCTGCGCTGCGCGCTTTGCATACGCCTCGTACTCCGGATATTCCGCAAACGGGCAGGTGATATATCCACAGCATTTGTACTCTTTCATCCATGCGTTATTGCACGCAAGCAGATACTCGGCATTATCCTCCCCGTACAGCTCGGTGTATTCCGCAAGCCTGCGCGCATAGTTCTCCTTGGATGGCGTAAACGCCTGCTCAATCCAGCCGGCATTGTACCAGTAAACCCCTTTCATCTCCCGAAACAGCTTTCGGTATCGCTCTGCCGAGCCGAGAAAGAGCGAAATACAATCATCACAGCGCGGGATAATCAGCGGAATCGAGCGGCTGCGTAGCCCAATCACGCCGTTTGAACACAAGCCGTACCCGAGCACAATAGCGTCAAAGCGCATATTTTCCTCAAATCCTGCATTCTCCTTTTCCACTTCGTCAATCATCCGCTGCACCTCCGTGCGCAGCAAATCGGGGGTGTCATGCAGCCCCTGCCGCAGCCACCATGTCCGTATCACATGCCTGCTGCCCGCTACCAGCCTCGATATCTCACGGTTCATCACCATGCAACCAATCCATGCAATCCTCATGCCGCTTCTCTCCTTTTTTGCTTCTTAGTTTCCCATTATACGGGCTTCCCGCTCTCCTGACAAGAGGTTTTATCAATTTTCAATATTGTCAATTTCGTCTTATGCCCGCGCATATTCTCCTATACACTCCCGGCATGCGCAAGCTATAATAAAGGCATCACTGAAACTGAGCAAAGAGGGAAACATTATGAAACTGGGCATCGGCATCGACACCGGAGGCACCTGCACGGATGCGGTGCTTTATGATTTTGAAACGCGCACTGTGGTCGGCAAAAACAAAGCGCTCACCACCCACCACGATTTAAAAATCGGCATTCTAAATGCGCTGGACGGACTGGATCAGACCCTATGCCGTCAGGCGGTTCTCGCCGGACTGTCCACTACCCTTGCCACCAACGCCTGTGTCGAGGGAAAATTCCGCCGCACCCGCCTGCTGCTGCTCGGACTGGACCGCAGGGGTGTAGAGCGGTATGGCGGCGAATACGGCCTGACCGACCCGGACGATATCCGCTATCTGCCGTGTAAAACCACCATCGACGGCGCGGTTTTGGAGGAGCCGGACTGGGATGCTCTCCGTGCGAATGCCAAAGCGTGGTTTCACGATGTGGAAGCCGCCGCAGTCTGTGAAATCTACGGTGTGCGCAACGGCGGCGTTCTGGAGCAAAAAGCTGCCGAAATCCTTACAGAAGAAACCGGTTTGCCGGTGATGTGTGCAAGCGTGCTGTTTTCTGGGCTGTCCAGCCTGGAGCGTGCGGCAAGTGCGCTGCTCAATGCCAGTCTGCTTCCGGTCACCAATCACTTTCTAAATGCAGTCAAGGATGCGTTTCATCAGCGTGGCATTACGGCAGACCTGATGATTGTTCGCTCGGACAGCAGCCTGATGAGCTGTGAATATTCTGCTAAACACGCAGTCGAAACCCTGCTCTCTGGTCCTGCCGCGAGCGCACTCGGCGGCTGCGCGCTGACTGGTGCAGATTACGCGGTTGCAGTTGATATCGGCGGCACAACAACCGATATTGCTCTGGTTGACAATTATACGCCTGTACTTTCGGACGAGGGTATCCGCGTCGGCGGTTGGCGCACTCTGGTCAAGGGATTGTTTGCGTCCTCATTTGCGCTTGGCGGCGACAGCGTCATCCGGTGGACGCTGGAGGATATGACACTCGGCCCTGACCGTGTAATTCCGCTCTGCGTCCTCGGCGCACGGTATCCGTTCCTCGAAGATGTCCTGCGGCAGCAAATCGAATCCGTCCCCGCCCACACCCAGCCGCTGCATGAATTCCTGACCTTGGCGCGCGCGGACTGGCGCGACCTGCCGCTCGATGACCGGGAACGCACACTCTGCGCCGCTTTAGAAGAACGTCCGCTGAGTGTGCAGCAGGCATCCGACCTGCTCCATATTGAATGCTATGCGCTGAACACCCACACATTAGAAAAGCTCGGCGTCATCCTGCGTGCCGGTCTCACGCCAACCGACATCATGCATGCATTGGGGGACTTTGTCCAATATAACCGTACTTTCTCGATTCTTGGACTGCGTTTTGCCTCCGCTTCGCTCGGTATTTCTCCGGAAACGCTTTGTGACAAGGTCTATGAGCGCATGCAGCGCGAGGTTTTCTTCGGGGTTTCACGCATGCTGTTTGAATACAGCTCCCCCTATTATCGGCGCCATGGAATCGACAGCGGTGTGCAGGAACTGCTGCGTATGCAGTGGGAAGCACGCAAAACCGGCGGTAATGCGCTGCTGCAATACCTGTTCCGCTCCCCGGCAAAACTCATCGGCATCGGCGGTCCGACCCACCTGTTCCTCCCTGCCGTCGCGCAGGCGCTCGGAGCAGAATGCATCATTCCGGACAGCGCCGCCACTGCAAATGCAGTCGGTGCGGTGACCGGCAAAATCAGTGTCACCGGTACTGCCGAAATCCGTCCGCATGGACAGTCTGCGGACAACAATACCGAGTGCGATTACGAGGTATTGTGCACCATGCAGGAGCCGCGCTATTTCTCTGAGGAACAAGATGCAATCGATTGGGCAACCGAGGTGCTCTCCCAATGGACCACCGCCCGCGTGCGGGAACAGGGGGCAACCGGAGAAATCTCCGTGCAATCAGACATACAGCCCATCATTGCCGGCGCAATCAAACTGTGCACCCGGGTTATCGTCACCGCAACAACTTTTGTCAGCTTAGAGAAGGAGGAACCGTCTGCACCGCAGACGTAATGACGATATGAATATGACCATCATCTGCGCATCCGGCGCAAAAACAATCGAAATTGAACCCAATACGCTGCTCAGTGATGTACTCAAGCGAGAGGAACCCTCTTTTGCCATGCCCTGTGCAGGAAACCATACCTGCGGAAAGTGCCGTGTCCGGGTAGAGGGGGAAACCGCTGCGCCTTCCGATGCGGAACGTGCGCTGCTGAGCAAAGACGATCTTGCAGAAGGTATCCGTCTTGCATGCTTTTGCCGCGCCCAAGGTGACGTTACTGTGCGTCTTAACGATGCAGGCGCGTCCAAAATCATTGCATGGAACAAAACAGCAGACTTTGACCGCACCGAAACCGGCTATGGCATTGCAGTCGATATCGGTACCACCACAGTTGCCATGCAGCTTTTTGACCGTGCTTTCGGCACGGTGCTTGCTGAGCGACTGGCAGAAAACAGGCAGCGCGGCTATGGTGCAGATGTAATTTCGCGTATCGAAGCCTGCAAAACGAGCGGACTTGACACACTATCCGACCTGATTGCAGGACAGCTTGAGGAAATGGCCACCGCGTGTCTCACGGAAGCTGGCATTGAGCGGATTGAAGAAGCCGTTGTCACCGGCAACAGCACCATGCTGCACCTTTACGAGGGACTTGACCCCGCCTCTCTGGCAGTTGTTCCATTCGATGTACAGTCTTATTTCGGCTGCACAAGCCGCCGCACACTTGCAGGAGCGCCAGTCTATCTGCCGCGCTGCATTGGCGCCTATGTCGGCGCGGATATCATTTGTGCCATTCTTGCCTCGGGCATGACGCAGCAAAGCGGGGTGCAATTATTAGCCGATATCGGTACAAACGGCGAAATGGCTCTGCTGCACGACGGTCATCTGCTGTGCTGCTCGACTGCCGCAGGTCCGGCATTCGAGGGCGCTGGACTTAGCCAAGGCATGCCCGCCTCAGCGGGTGCTATTCGCGCGGTATGGATGCAGGATGGCAAAGTGACCTATGAAACCGTGCAGGACAAACCCGCAGCCGGCATCTGCGGTTCCGGTATTCTTGATGCGCTACGTGTGATGCTCCAAACCGAGATCATTGACGATTCCGGCTATCTGGATGAAGATTATCAAATCGGAAACAGCGGCGTGACCATCATCCAGAAAGATGTGCGTCAGATTCAGCTTGCTAAGTCCGCAATCTGCGCAGGTGTCATCACGCTGCTTGAAGAAAAAGGAATTGACGCTGCAGAAGTATCCAGATTCTGTATTGCAGGCGGCTTCGGCAGCAGCATGAATTATGATTCTGCATGCGCCACCGGGTTGTTCCCCGCTGCGCTGCGCGATCACACCGAATTCATCGGCAACGGCGCACTCGGCGGCGCGGCGATGCTGCTCATGAACCGCTCTCTGCGCGCATACAGCGAAGCGCTCGCCAAGGATGCAACCGAACTGTCGCTCTCCGCAAGCGCGGCGTTTATGGATTATTATGTAGACTGCATGTCCTTTATGGAATTTTAAATTCGTATGATACAGCATCTCATCACTTGGTTTCGGCGTCATCCGCTTGGATGCAGTTACTGTATCCTCTATATTCTCTCAGCAGGTAGTCCTGCGGCATCGCCCGCCTATCTCTACAATTTGGATGACATGTCGATATATCCTTCCTCATATGTGAAAAAGCTGCCGCAGAATGGATGCACATTCTGCGGCAGCTTTTTCGTTTCTCGCTCACAGCACACGCAGTCGCTGTAAAAACTCCCGATTCTCAGTTTTCTCACATATTGCATCAATGCCGGAAGAAATTAACCAAACCGCCATCCCACGGCGAGCACAGGTCACCAACATATCAATAATCATATCATGATAAGCGGATTCCTGCCCTGCAAACGGAAAAAAGCAAATCAGCAGGCGCGGATTGATCAGATACCACTTGTAATAAGAAAAACGAAGCCGCTCTGGCAGTGTCCACGCCGACAACGGACGCTGCAGCATGTCGTGGCTGAACCAGTGCGACGCCTCCTGCAAAATTGTTTCCGTAACCCGCCGACGCACGATATGATGCCCCGCCTTAGGCAGCAGTCCGATACACAGATTATCCAGCGCGGTCAAATCGTCAAACAACACCCCATACGGGCGATCGGGCCGCTCGATCTGGATGCCGATGCGCGTACCGGTCAGCCGCATCAGTTCCCGATAGGTATAGGTCTGCCCATCCAATCGGAATGCACCGTGCACCCAACTCCGGCCGCCCAGAAAGCAGTCCTGAATGCGGGAGACTGTATTGTAATTCTCATCCCGCAGCAGCGCAATCTCCCCGCTGCGAATCTGGAATGTCAGTGGCGGCAGCCCCGGAAATGTCAACCCCATCGCATCCATTACAACCTGTTCCCCGCAGGGAACTGTCAGATGCTCTACACTTCTGCTGCGGCGATCCCAACCAAGGATTTCAAACAAGCGCCCGTCATATTCGTCCGGATACAGGCGGTAGCAGGTGCAGCGATCCCGAATCACATCAATCCGACCGGCATACCGGTAGAGAAATTCCTCGCTCATATCGAACAGCAGCACTGCCGTTCCCCGTTCCAGCAAAAGCTGCACACAGCGCATCAGCTGTTCCAGATCACGATGCCGCAGAATCTCGGTAAACCGGTCAAGCACCAACAGTTCTATGCCGCAAAACCATGCGCGAAACACCGCCATGCGGTAATAATCCAACAGAGAGAGCCCTGTCAGTTTCGCTTGCCATGGAATATCCAATTCCATCTGCCGGAGCATGCGCAAGGTTTCTGGCGCGCGCAGACGCACCTCTGCCTGCCGCCGCTGCCGCCATGGGAGCGGTTTGCCGAGCGCCATCACAAAATCCCACACGGTCAGTTCCTTAGAAACAAAGCGCGACCGATCCGCCACCATACAGTGCTGCTCAATCCAATGCTCCATCTCGATTGAGCCCGTGCGCTGTCCGCATACGAATACCCGTCCTCCGGTCACATGAGAAGCCCCTTTGAAAATATCCAAATAGGCGGTGCCTGAAGTGAGATGCTCATCCACATAGATGCCGATGCACTCGCCGCGTGAAATCGACAGTTCAAAACGGCAGTCACTACCGTTATTTTGAAAACGCCCATTCTCTACCCGGATGAGTTCTTCTTTCATACCTTGTCACTCCTCCCGCGTCAGCAGAGGCAGGGTAACGCAGCACTCCGTGCCGACTCCCTCCGCACTAAAAATGTGCAGGCCGTAATCCTCCCCAAACATCAGACGAATCCGGCTGTTGACATTCCGCAGCGCGATGCCGCCGCGCGAATGCAGGGGAACCGTACCGATTTCATTAGAAAACTGTGCGTTCAGCTGCGAAACCTGCTCTTCCGAAATGCCCATCCCGTTATCCCTCACACGCAGAAAAAGAGTGCGGTCACTATTTTCCACAATTACTCGCACTATTCCCTGCCCGATTCGTCCTTCCAGCCCGTGTATTACTGCGTTTTCCACTAGTGGCTGTAAAATCAACTTGGGCATCTGTGCCTCGAGCAGCGCTTCATTTTCCATTTCCAACTCCATGGTCAGCTTATCGCCAAACCGGCAGCGCTGAATGGTAAAATAGTTTTCCGCATTATCCAACTCATCGGAAAACGTCACATACTCCTGCACATTGGAAATCGTATAGCGAAAAAAAGTGGCGAGCGCCTCGGTCGTTTCGGCAATCTCTTCCTGATCCGCGAGCAATGCGTCCGACCGGATGGCTTCTAGTGCGTTATACAGGAAATGAGGATTGATCTGATTTTGCAGCGCCAAATATTCCGCCTGCTTTTGCTGCAAGCGGGTGATCTCCTCCCCATGCAGGCGTTCTTCCAGGTCGGCAAAAAACGCTTGCAGTTCGGGTTGCGTTTTCCAGTCGGCTTGCAGCACCGCCTCTAAGTTTTTATCACTGCGGTAGCGACGTACCAGCCGCCGCAGTTTCCAGCAGGCTTTCAGCCACATGTCACTCCACCTACCTGTACAATTTTTTGTAGTCCGATGGGCTTACTCCCGTGTTCTTTTTGAAAAGCCGGGAAAAATATTTCAAATCCCGATAGCCAACCTGCTCTGCCACATCCTGTACGGAAAAGGCATCACAGCACAGCAGTTCCTTGGACTTGCTGATGCGAAGCTCGGTCAAATAATCCATAAAATTCTGTCCAGTCTCCTTTTTGAACAACGCAGAAAAATAGGTGGAATTGAACCCCACCGCACTGCTCACATCCTCCAAGCGAAGCGGCTCCTGATAATGCTGCTGCATATACCGTTTAGCTTCCAAAATCGGCCGCGTCTCCCGCGCAGAAATCTCCTTTCCCAAGCGTTCGATTTGCGCTTTGATATCCTGCTGCAGCAACCGGAAAATTTCCTGCGCATTGCTGCACCGCCAAAAACGTTCCTCCATCACATCTGAAAAACGCTCCTCTACCTGACCATTTTGCTTCATGCCGTAAATGCTGACCTCCAGCACCTGCCGAAACCAATCCTCCAGCATTTGTCCTGTCAGCGGCTGACGGCGCGAAATATAATGGTAACTGTCCTCCAGTTCCTGCGCATACCGGTTCGTATCCAAATATTCTGCCGCTTCCTGAAACCGTTTTTTCTGTGCCGCATCCATTCGGTAATGCTCTGTACAGGCTGGCTCTTCAATCTCCGCATCGCGCCACGACTGCACATGACATAGCCGGTCACGGCAAAGCCATAGTGCTTCCCGCATGGAAATTGTCAATTCCTCCGTGCGGTTCCTACGGCTTCCCAAACAGACTGTGCTGCGAATATCCCAAAACAGGTCACGCTGCTTTTCGATTCCTTTGCGGATTTTGGTGAAGCACTGCTTGATATCCACCGCGCGGTAATCCCGCAGATACAGCAGCACCGCAACCCCTGATTTCTGCCCCGCAACTGCATATTCATCCGCGATCTGCTCTACCTCACGCCGAACCACCTCGAGCGCATGGCGCATCATGATCTGGTAGCCGTCCTGATACTGCTCTGCACAAGAGATATCCGGCTTGACCAGCGCAGCAAACCAAGTTCCCGTATCCGCCTGCCATCCATATTCCTTCTGCAGCTGTGCCGCGGATAAAAACGGCTTTTGCTGCTCTGCCGCATTACACAGCACATCGAGCAGCTGCTCCTGCTGCCGTTCATCACTTTTTTGCAGTTGAAATTCCAGTGCAGCTCGTTCCCCAAGCTTATCCTTTACGCGCAGCAGGATGTTGGTCATTTCCTCCTGCTTGATTGGCTTGAGCAGATAATCCTCCACACCATATTTGAGCGCCTGCTGCGCATATTCAAACTGTCGGTATCCACTGATCACAATACAGTGCAGCGCAGGCTGGATCTCTTTTGCCCGACGGATCAGATCAAGCCCATCGCAGCCGGGCATCCGGATATCCGTGATCAGCAGTTGAGGCTGCAATTCCTGCACCAATTCGAGCGCCCGCAGGCCGTCGTTCGCCGTACCGACAATCTCATAACCCAGTTTGTCCCATTCAATCAGTTTGCGCATCAGCAGAATGATTTTATTTTCGTCGTCCGCTAAAACGACCTTTACCATATCTCATACCTCCGGCGGCTGTCCCGCTGAATAAGAAAAGGGAAAACATCACCGTTTTCCCTTTTCCCCTATTCATAATAACACGGTTCGGATGATTTGCCAACCGACTACCGCTGCAACAAACCGAATACGATTACTCGTAATCTGCAAGATTGTTTGCGTCGATCCAAGTATTGTCGGTGATGATCTCGGTCGTATCGAGCTTGCCGCCGTCAAGCAGCGTTACCGCCGCTTCGATGCCGTTGGCAGCCATATCTGCACCGTTCTGAGAAACCGTACCGGTGATACGACCGTCCTTGATGGCTTCAAAGCCGTCCGGCGTGCCGTCAACGCCCGCAATTACGATGCCGCTGTTCGCGCCGGCTGCATTGCCTGCACCAACCGCCATGCCATCGTTCTGGCAGACAATCGCGTCCAGATCATATGCAGAGAGCCAGCTCTCCACAGTAGCCTGTGCCTGTGCCGTATCCCACTGGCAGTCTGCCGGAGCAACAACCTGCTTGATATCCGGGTAGTTCTTGAGTACGTTCTCATATCCTTCCATACGCTGCAGACCGCCTGCATCGCCAGAGGGACCGGTCAGGATGGCGATATTACCCTTACCGCCGAGCAGATCAGCAACCTGCTGCATCTCGGTTTCGCCCGCCTTGACATTGTTGCCGTAGGAAACCGCAGAAATACCGCAATTCTGCCAATCTGTGCAGGCAGATACGATATTGATCATCACAACGCCGGCATCGGCTGCGCTTTTGGCTGCGTCACGCAGACCATCCGGATCGACAGGCTCAAACAGGATTGCCTCGTAGCCTTCGGAAACGCACTGCTCGATCTGAGAAATCTGGGTTGCCGCATCCTGATCGGCGCTCAGGACGGTCAGTTCCACACCCAGTTCCTTTGCCTTGGCTTCTGCCGCCTCGGCAATCGCAATCTGGAACGCATTGGTCTGGTGCTGAGCGATCAGCGCAATCTTATGTGCTCCGCCGGCCGCTGCATCGTCACCGCTGTCAGCAGCGCTGCCCTTATCCGCCGGCTTACTGCCGCATGCCGTCATGGTCAGTGCCATCGCGCCGGCCATCAACATAGCCAAAAATCTTTTTTTACTCATCTTTTTCTTCCTCCTTAAAGAAACTTTCTATGTCAGAGCGAACAGCCGGAAACAGCGATTCTCTCATAACACCGTGGCAAATCTGCGATTCAGTCCTTTCTCCGTTTGCCCTTGATATCAATCAACACAGCCAGCACAATGATCGCACCCTTGACAATCTTCTGCCAGTGGGACGATACGCCCATGATATCCAAGCCGTTGGCAATCACCGTGATCAGCAGGCATCCAACCACAACGCCCCACGGCTTGCCGACACCACCCGACATGGAAACGCCGCCGACTACGCAAGCCGTAATCGCATCCATCTCATAGCTTTCCGCTGCGGTCGGCTGTCCGATTGTGACGCGCGAGGTCATCAGGAACCCGCACAGACCCGCCAACAGACCTGCGATTGCGAAGGTGGAAATACGAACCATCGTGGTATTGATACCGGAAACACGCGCCGCCTGCAAATTGCCGCCGCAGGCATAAACCCGACGGCCATAAACGGTTTTCGCCAGCACAAACGAGCAGATTGCAATGACGATAACCAAAAATACCGCAAGCATAGGCACGCCGAAGAACGACTGCGCGGCAATCGCGCGGTATTCTTGGCTGATACCGGTGACCGGCTTGCCGTTGCACAGCAGTAACGCAAGACCGCGCACCGCAGTCATAGTGCCAAGTGTCATAATAAACGGCGGCAGATCACCAATTGATACACCCACGCCATTGATCATTCCGACCGCCAGACCTGACAGCATGGCAACCGCCAGCGGCACAATCAGCGGGTACTGCCCCTGTCCCAGCAGCGCGGCAACAATGCCGGTAAACGCCACCGTGGAGCCGACCGACATATCAAACCCGCCCGCAATGATGACAAACATCATGCCGAAGGACAGAATACCGTTGATGGACGCCTGCTTGAGAATATTGACCAGATTGCTCGGCTGAATAAAGCTCGGCTTCAAACAGGTCAGCACAATCACCAACGCGATAAAAATCACGAAGATGAAGTATTCGCTGATAAGCGACTTTACACTTTTCTTCTGTTTCATATGTACCCCTTCCTTTATACCTCAATCGCAGACGCCAGTGTCATGATACGTTCCTGTGTAAATTCGTCCCGCGCAACCTCACCAGAGAGGTTACCCTCGCACATGACCATAATGCGGTCACACACACCCATCAGTTCTGGGATTTCGGACGAGATCATCACGACCGCCTTGCCCTGCTGCACCAGTTTGCCGAGCAGCAGATAAATATCACGCTTGGCGCCAACGTCGATACCGCGGGTCGGTTCATCCAGAATGATAATATCCGGATCATTCAGCAACCACTTGGCAATAACAACCTTCTGCTGATTGCCGCCGGACAGGTTGCCCACGATCTGATCTCCGGAAGGCGTTTTGATATTCAGCTTTTCAATATACTCCTGCGATGCGCTGCGCGCCTTGTTTTTATTGTACAGACCGCCTGTCAGCAGCTTTTCGATCGCTACCATGGCAATATTGTCGTTGACGCTGCCGCTTAGGTTCAGACCGGTGACCTTGCGGTCCTCGGTAATCAGTGCAACGCCCTCCTTGATGATATCCTTGGGCGAATGCACCTGTACCCGCTTGCCCTTGACAAAAATCTCGCCTTCGGACAGCTTGTGCATGCCGAAGATGCCCTCGACTAACTCGCTGCGTCCCGCGCCGACCAATCCACCGATGCCTAGGATTTCGCCCTTGCGAACCGAAAAGCTCACACCCTTGACCTTATTGTCTGCGCGTACAATATTTTTTGCCTCAAACACCACATCGCCGATCTCAGCTTCAAGCTTAGGGAACACATCGGTGATCTCTCTGCCGACCATCATCTTGATGAGCTGCGCCTCGTCCATATCCTTGGTATCACCCGAGCCGATATACTGTCCATCCCGGTAAACGCTGACGCGATCGCAGATCGAAAAAATCTCATCCATGCGGTGCGAAATATAGATCACCGCTACCCCCTGCGCTGTCAGACGCCGGATATGTCCAAACAGCAGCCCAACCTCGCGGTCGGTGATAGCAGCTGTCGGTTCGTCCATAATGATGACCTTTGCGTTCAGCGAAATTGCCTTGATGATCTCGATCAGCTGGCACTGAGCAACAGTCAGGCTGCGCAGCCGCGCCTTGGGCGAAACATGCAGACCGCATTCCGCAATCAGGCGCTCCGCCTCCCGGATCTCGGCTTTGGTATCTACCAGTCCGTTTTTCCGAAGTTCGCGCCCAACAAAGATATTTTCAAATACGGTCATATCCAAGATCGGGTTCAGCTCCTGATGGATCATCGCTACGCCTTGGTCCATTGCTTCCTTCGGGCTGGAGGCTCGATAGGTCTTGCCGTCAAGCAAAATCTCGCCGCCCTCATCCTTGGTATAGATCCCCATCAGGATCTTCATCAGGGTGGACTTGCCGGCGCCATTTTCCCCCATCAGCGCATGGACCTCGCCTGGTCTGACCTGCAGCTGCACATGGTCAAGCGCCTTGACACCCGGAAATGTTTTGCTGATACCTTTCATTTCCAGCACATATTCCATACCTTGCTTCCCTCCTTGCACTTGTTTCTTTGCTAATATTTTATCAAAGCCCGTTCGGTTCCAAAAGGGTTTATCTTTATATCAAGGGGGACAAATTCAAGGTCTTTGAGAAAAACGTCATTTTCACCAAATTATACACGCAATTTTTGTGTATATCGTTTATTTCCAGCATCTACATACGCTGATCGGCAGCAGAAGCAATGCGGCAATCACTCAACCCGCATCATGCGATATCCAACTCCAATATGCGTTTGAATATATTGAGGGGAACCCGGGTCTTTCTCCAGTTTTTTTCGCAGTGTTGCCATAAATACCCGCAGCGACGCGACATCATTTTCCCAGCTTCTTCCCCAAATCTGTTGGGTAATGAATGTATGCGTGAGTACCTTTCCCACATTTTTACACAGTAAACACAGCAGTTTATACTCGCTGGGCGTCAAATGAAGCTCCTGTCCGTTCAAAAACGCGCATCCTGCTGCATAATCTACTTTCAGTTTCCCATTTGTAAACACCGCATCCGTACTGATTGCCCCCTGCTGCGCATCCAACCGGCGCTGCGTCACCCGCAGCCGCGCCAATAGCTCTTCCACTGAAAAGGGCTTTGTTAAATAATCATCTGCTCCGGCATCCAAGGCATCGATTTTATCTGTGTCCTCACTGCGGGCACTGATTACAATAATCGGCATATTCGACCATGAGCGAATCTTGTGAATCACTTCTACTCCATCCATATCGGGAAGCCCCAAGTCCAATAGAACGATTTCCGGATTATGGGATGAAGCCTCCAATACAGCCGACTCTCCATTTGCTGCGGTCAGAAACCGATAATCGTGCGCTTTCAATGTGGTTGTAATTAGATTCCTGACAGCCGTATCATCCTCAACTACTAAAATCAAAGGTTTATTCATGCAAATCGACCTCCCCTGCCGGAATAGAAAATGTAAAGACCGAACCGTGCGGCAGCCGATCTGTCACCGTGATCTCCCCTCCATGGGCATTGACAATCGACCTGCATAAAGCAAGTCCCAGACCCATACTGCGGCGGCTGTCGGCAATCTGATTGGACGCACTGTAAAACATATCAAAAATGTGAGATTTCGCCTGATCGGAAATCCCGGGACCGTTGTCTGAAACGGAAATATCAATCCATTGATTGCGTTTTTTCCACATGATATCAATTTCTGAACCTTTTGGAGTATATTTAATCGCATTATCAATCAAATTGATCAAAACCTGTACGATCAACTTGGCATCAATCTGCGCTAGGAGATATTCTTCATTGCTCTGTACCTGCAAGTGATAATCCACACTTTTCCGGTTGATATGCCGCAATGCCTCTGCGACAACCTCATCAACCAATTCTGTGGAGATATGCAAATTCATCCGCCCATCTTCCAACCGGCTGACAGACAGCAAGTTCTCCACCAAGTTGATCAGCCACATGGCATCATCATAAATATCCGTATACATCTGTTCCTTGGTTTTGGCATCAAAAAGATCTCCATTTGAAAGCAAATTGCTTGCATTTCCTGAAATCGAAGTTAAAGGGGTACGGAGATCGTGAGAAATAGAGCGCAGCAGATTCGCGCGCAGCTGTTCATTCTTTGCCAGCACCGCAGCAGCCTCTTTTTCCTCCAGATTCTTCTGGTTTTCAAGCGCAAGCGCACATTCCCCCAAGACAGAAAGCAAAATGCTGGTTTCAAAAGAATCCAGAGGTTTGTCCGACGCTGCAATTCCCATAACACCGTAGCCCTGATTCCCTGTCCGAATCGACAGGTATGTGCAGCAGGAATCAGAGAGCGTTTCCGTCCCTGCTCCCGCCCGTTTATTATTGGTTACAACCCATTGTGCAACTTCCCGCTCTTTTTCAGAAATATACAGGTCAGGGGATGCCGTATCATCTGCCAAAAATATTTCTGGCTCCATTAGCTTTTTCTCCTTAACACGGTATGCGACAATATCACGCTGAAATAATTTGAGCAGCTGCTTTGCAGTCACTGAAATGATTTCTTCCTGACTTCGTGCCTTTTGAAGATTCTGGTTGGTTTCAAACAGGAGCTTTGTGCGCCATGCAATCTGTGCCGAGCGTTTCGCATGAGATTTCAGCTTAGACGCCAGCGAACCGGTCATAAGAGATGCCAGAAACATTACAAGAAACGTAACCGGATATCCGCTGTCATACGCCTGCAGTGAAAAACGCGGCTCTGTAAAAAAGAAATTGAACGTCAAAACGCTGACGATTGAGGCAATAAAGCTGCAAATAGAACTTTTTGTCGATACCGAAACCAGCATGACGCCCAAAATATACAGCGTAATAATATTCGCCTCTGTAAAGCCAAAATGATAAAACAGGACTCCCATTAGAGTGACGAAGACAAGAATTGCTGCGCTTTTCATCATATCCAGAAGGGATACCGACGGAATGTGCATCATTTCCTGCCGCCGCGTGGAAAGGCGATGGTTTGATTCATGATCCGGAATAATGTGAATATCGAGTTCCGGAGTCAATTCAATCAGCCGCTCGGTTAACGAGGTCTTGTGAAACAGCAGCCGATGCGGAATCCCGCTGCGTCCCAGTACAATCTTTGTGACTCCGGACAGGCGTGAAAACTCTGCAATCTGATACGCCACATCATCTCCATAAAAGGTTTCGATCGATGCGCCCAGCTGCTGTGCGAGATGCATATTTCTCTGAAGCCGCTCCTTATCCGGCGGCGCCATTTTCTGAAACTCCTTTGTTTCTACAAAAAGCGCTGTAAATCCGCATCGGAATGCAACTGCCATCCGCGCCGCTGTACGTATAATTTTTTCATTCGAGGGCGCCGGGGAAAGGCACACCAAAATATGTTCCTGCGTCCGGTATTCTGTCCCGCTTTTCGGGGTCTGCGTATCGAGGCTTGCCCTGTCCGCGCAGCGGCGCAAACCAATTTCCCGCAGCGCATTCAGCTGCGAAACAGAACAGCTTGAAAGCAATTTCCCTTTCTTCTGCCGAAGAAAGCGCTGCTGTAATCGCTCCGGTTCAATGTCGATAAATTCCACCTGTGCCGCCTGATCCAGTATACGGTCCGGAATGCGCTCCGCTTCGGAAGTTCCCGTAATCGAAAGCACTGTATCCTGAATGCTTTCAATATGCTGCATATCCAGTGTAGTATAAACGTCCACCCCTGCTTTCAGCAATTCTTCAATATCCTGATAGCGCTTCATATGACGGGATTCGTCTGCATTCCAGTGAGACAGATCATCAACCAAAATTAAGTCCGGCATCCTTTGCAGGCAGGCATCCAAATCCACTTCGCAATCTGTTTGTCCGTTTCGGATGACCATTTTGCAGGGCAGGGTTTCAAACTTTTCCGCAAGCGCATTGGTTTGCGGCCATTGCGCCCGATCAAGCAGACCGATCACAACATCCCGTCCCGCTTGCCGTGCCTGCTCTGCGTTTTCCAGCATTGCATAACTCTTTCCGGTCCCTGAAAAATAACTGGCAAAAATCATGAGTTTTCCCTGTTTCTTTCCCCGCGGCTGATTACGCATTTCTGCCAAATACATCATGCTCCCTTCTTTCAAACAGATTCATTATAACATATTCTTCTGTTTATTGTCCGTTCAGCCTGCGGATAAAGCCCAATACAAAACACCGTGTCTCTCCATTTTTCCATACCATTTTCTGGCTGTTCCGATGGTCATTGATACGTTTTATCTCCATCCCGTCTCCATCCGCAGAAAATGGGCGAGCTCTGAAGGTTCCGCATTGAAATTGCAAATGAGGGATGCCCTCCGCTTCTGCCGATAAAATCACCACATCTGCCGTGCCGCTCTCCAATGCTTTTACCGCTTCAGCCTCCTGTCCGACGAATAGGCTTGCACGAAGGTTCGGATACTGCTCGCGAAATCTTTTCATTTCATTCAAAACAAATGGCACCGCATTTAAATCAGAAACCGCAACATGCAGCTGAAAATTTTCCTGCCGCACAGTATTTTCTATTTTCTCCAGCCAGATGCCTGCTTTCGATATTACGCAGTATCCCAATATCGCGGTGAATGCGAAACTACCAAGCAGAACGAATTCTTCCATAACAGCTCCCCCCTACTCTAATAGGTCCAACCGAACTTAAATGTGGAAGCACCTCTGAATATCGCGCTGCGCCCCCATCACTAAAATTGTCCCGTCTGCGGGCAGAACGGTATCCGGCGTCATCACCGTCGTGGACAGCTTTCCATTCTGCTTGATTGCCATGATATTGATGTGATACCGCTTTCTGATGTCCAGCTGTCCGATTGATTTCTCTGCCCATGCATTGGGGATTTCGATTTCCAAAATCGCATGATCGTCGTCCAACGGGATATAGTCTGCAATATGATCGGAGCTATACCGAATTGCAGTCCAAACCGCCATCTGTTTTTCCGGATAAACAACCTCGTCTGCACCATTGCGTAGCAAAAATTTTTCATGAATGTCCCGCGAGGCTCTCGCGATCACTTTTTTTGCTCCCAATTCCTTCAAAAGCGATGCAGTCTCCAGTGAACTCTGAAAATTATCTCCGATCGCGACGATGCATAGGTCAAAATTTCGCACACCAATCGAGTAAAGGAACTCCTCGCTGGTGCTGTCTCCAATCTGTGCATTGGTTACAAATGGGAGAATTTCATTGACCTTATTTTCATCTTTGTCAATTGCCATTACCTGATGATTCAATTCATCCAATTTCATTGCAACATGCCGTCCAAATCGTCCCAATCCAATCAATAAAACCGTTTTCATAATTCCTCCATATTTTATCCAACTGTGATGTGTTCCTGCGGAAGCCGCGCAATATTCCCTGATAGGTTGGAAAGCGCTGCAAATATCAGCGTAAGACCGCCAACACGCCCAAAAAACATCAATCCAATCAAAATAATCTGCGAAATTTGTCCCAACTGCGGCGTAATCCCCAAAGAAAGCCCCACCGTTCCGATTGCTGACGCTGTTTCAAACAGGCATGTCAAAACCGGCAGTTCTTCCATTCTGCTGATTGCCAGCCCGCCGGCAAAAAACAAGACCAGATACATCATTAAAATTGCAGAAGCCTGCGATACCGTTTCATTGGATACACGCCTGTGAAAGAAATGAGGATTTTCCCTTCGGCGAAAAACGGCAAGCCCGCTCGCCAATAAAACAGCCAGTGTCGTCGTTTTCATTCCTCCTGCGGTCGAACCCGGAGAACCGCCGATCAGCATTAGGGCCGTCATCACAGACTGCCCGGTTTCGCTCATTTCTGTCAAATCAGCAGTATTAAATCCCGCAGTTCTGGGCGTGACTGCCTGAAAAAAAGATAAAAGAGCCCTTTCACCGAGCGGCGCCTCTGAGAATTCAAAAAAGAAAAAATATACAGCCGGAAGCAAAATCAGCATGCCGGTTACTGTTAAAATGACCTTGCTCTGCATCCGGTACTTGCGGAAATGCACACCGTTTGTGTGAATATCCTCCCATGTCAGAAATCCGATTCCGCCGGCAACAATCAACAGCGCAATTACAATCGAAACGACCGGCTGATCTGCATAGCCTGTCAGCGAGGAAAAGGGGGATTTTATTCCCATCAGATCAAATCCTGCATTGCAAAACGCCGAAATTGAATGAAAAAGCGCATACCATGCGCCCATAAGTAAGCCAAACTCCTGATAAAATACCGGAAAAAGCAGCAATGCGCCGAACAATTCAATCACTGCCGCTGTTTTCAAAATAAATAGTGTCAGCCGCACAATTCCTCCAACCTTTGGCGCTGCAATGGCTTCCTGCATGGTGCTTCGCTGCATCAGACCGATTCTTCTTCCCGAAAGAATTGCAAAAGCGCCGCCTACTGTGACTACGCCCAAACCGCCAATCTGAATCAGCAGGATTATCACAAATTGTCCAAACGCAGACCAATATGTCGCTGTATCATGAAGAATCAGACCCGTCACACAGACCGCCGAAGTTGAAGTAAACAACGCATCTAAAAACGGCGTATGTATTTTTTCCTGCGTTGATACCGGCAGCATGAGAATCAGGCTTCCCAGCAAAATGACCAGAAGAAATCCAAATATAATAACCTGAAAAGGTGTTCTGTTGTTTTTATGCAAAAGCTTCCACATAAGCGTCTACCTCTGAATGCGTCTTTATATCGGCTTTATATCTCATTATCCACATCTCATCTAAAGGAGGTATTAATGTCTGAAAGCATATATTAAGATCGTATAAAGAAAGCGCTTTTCCATCCATTTTTCTTCTTCATAAGGAGACAGATCGTTTTCCCCTAACCAAACACCAACGCAACCGGCAGCATCAGTAGAATCGTAGAAATACAGACTACTGCCAATGTAACCAACGGCATCCCAACAAAAATTATAAAAAAGCCGAAACACTTATGGCGGAAAATAAATGTCTCCATTAAATCGTCCATCTTCTTTTCAAAACGGGAAAATCTTTTTATCAAAGTAATCATGTAGATTCCTCCTTACGATTCCTATGATAGCCCAGACAAACTAAAACCGGGACAAAGATTCGGGCGTTCAGATTAAGAAGCAGTAAAAATCCCCGTTTCTCTCACAAAGCAAGAGGAACGGGGCATATTGCATCGAATCAGGGTACTTACTTCTGAATGTCCTTCACCACCCCCATTGCGGCGGCGATATCCAGGTTCACCCCAAGCACATTGACCGTCTGCTCACCGAAAACGCCGAGCAGCTTTTCTTCTGTGTTTTGTTCTACGATTTCCTCCAATTCCTGCTCGCTCAGACCGGAAGCCAGTGCCAGTGCGGGAATCTGAATGCGGGCGGATGCAGGGGAAATATGCGGGTCCAGTCCGGAGCCGGATGCAGTCAGCAGATCTGTGGGGATCTCCTCCCGACTGACCGCCGGATTTGCTGCAAGGAACGCTTCCATATCCGCCTCCACCCGCTCGGTCAGCGCCGGGTTGGATGGCGCATAGTTATTCGAGCCGGAAGCAATCCCGGCAAACGCACTGCCGTCATTATAATACCGCTTTCCTTCCTCATCCTGATAATAGGTATTATAGTGGTAAGCGGAAGGACGTCCTTTCATAAAATACGGCTTGGTAAAATCCTGTCCGACATGGGCGGCGCCCACCGCCTTCCCATCCGCATAAACCAAACTGCCGCCCGCCTGACGCGGGAATACTACAGCAGAGATGCCGCTGAGCAGCACCGGAAAAACCAGCCCGCAAAGCACCAGCAGTACCAGCGTCGTCACAACAGACTGACGCATATCGTGAAAAAATATCTTTCGACCGGACGTTTCATTCATCCTAAAGAACCTCCTTACATGCCCAGCGCCATCAAAATCGGAGCGATGAGCAGGTCAATGAGCTTGATTCCCACAAACGGGGTAATCACGCCGCCCAAACCATAAATCAGCATATTCCGTGCGAGCAGCTTTCCGGCGGACATCGGACGGTACTTGACACCCTTCATCGCAAGCGGAATCAGACAGGGAATAATAAGCGCATTAAAAATCAGTGCAGAAAGAATCGCGCTGTTTTGGGTCGTCAGCCCCATAATATTCAGCACACCCAGCTGAGGAACCGCCGCCATAAACATCGCCGGAATGATTGCGAAATACTTGGCAATATCGTTGGCAATGGAAAAGGTGGTCAGGCTGCCGCGGGTAATCAGCAGCTGCTTGCCGATCTCCACCACTTCCAAAATCTTTGTGGGGTCGCTGTCTAAATCCACCATATTGGCAGCCTCTTTTGCAGCCGTCGTGCCGGAATTCATGGCAAGCCCCACATTTGCCTGTGCCAGTGCAGGCGCATCGTTGGTGCCGTCGCCGGTCATGGCAACAATTTTCCCCTCTGCCTGCTCCTTTTTGATGACGCTGATTTTATCCTCCGGCTTGCACTCGGCGATGAATCCGTCCACGCCTGCCTCTTTTGCAATGGTGGCTGCGGTAAGCGGGTTATCACCGGTACACATAATCGTTTTAATTCCAATGGCACGCAGGCGGGCAAACCGCTCTGCCATACCGGGTTTTACCGTATCTTTCAGATAAATCACACCTAAAATACGGTGGTTCTCGCACACAACCAGCGGCGTACCGCCCAAAGCTGAAACCTTTTCTACATAACTGTGAAGATCTGTCGGAACCTCTCCGCCCTGTAAGCGGACATACTGCTCGATTGCATCCGAAGCACCCTTGCGCACGCTGGTCCCATCCGGCAAATCCACACCGCTCATGCGGGTCTGCGCTGTAAATTCGATGAAAGCAGCGCCCGGCATCTCCGCACTGTCGTCTCCCTGCTTGCGCGCCAATTCCAGTGTGGATTTGCCTTCCGGTGTGTCATCGTGCAGGCTAGTCAGCGCAGCGCAGCGAATCAGTTCCCTGCGGGCAACCCCATCCACCGGCAGAAAATCAGCCGCCAGACGGTTGCCGAAAGTAATCGTACCGGTCTTATCCAAAATCATGGTATCTACATCGCCGCAGGCTTCCACCGCCTTGCCCGACATGGCAATGACATTGAAGCGCGTCACACGATCCATCCCGGCGATGCCGATGGCGGACAGCAGGCCGCCGATGGTGGTGGGGATTAGGCAAATCATCAGGGCGATCAGGGTAGATACCGGCAGCTGAACGCCGCAGTACATGCCGATAGGATACAGTGTCACAATCACAATTAGGAAAATGATGGTCAGCGAAACAAGCAGCGTATTGAGCGCAATCTCGTTCGGGGTCTTTTTGCGGGACGCGCCTTCTACCAGTGCGATCATCCGATCCAAAAAGCTGTTGCCTGGGTCGGATGTAATGCGGATTTTCAGCCAGTCGGACACCACCGTGGTGCCTCCGGTGACCGAACAGAAATCGCCGCCGCTCTCCCGCACGACCGGAGCCGATTCGCCGGTAATAGCAGATTCATCGACCGATGCAATGCCCTCGATGACCTCTCCGTCGCCGGGAATGACCTCTCCGGCTGTCACCATCACCACATCGCCTTTTTTCAGGTCACTGGAAGAAACAATCGTTTCTCTCCCCTCCGCATCCAAACGATGCGCTTCGGTGTCCTTCTGCGTCTTTTTCAAGCTGGCTGCCTGCGCCTTGCCGCGCCCCTCTGCAACCGATTCCGCAAAGTTGGCAAACAACACGGTCACCAGAAGAATCATGGACACGATCAGATTATAGGTACGCAGGCTGCCGTCGGTCTCGCCGAACAGACTCGGCACGATGGCGAGCAGCAGGGTGATAAAAAATCCGATCTCCACCACGAACATAACCGGATTTTTGATCATATACCGTGGATTTAACTTTTTAACTGCGCCAATCAGCGCTTGGCGCAGCATCTCCGGCGTCAGTGTTTTTTTCGTTTGTTTCTTACTCATATCTTAAATTCCTCCTCAGCCCCAAAGCGTCAAATGCTCGGCAATGGGGCCCAATGCCAGCGCCGGGAAGAAGGTCAGCGCGGCGAAAATGTAAACAACAAAGACCAAAATCACAGCAAAGCTGACTGTATTGGTTTGCAGGGTGCCGGCAGATTCATTGACGTAATTTTTCTTCATCAGCGAACCTGCGATCGCCAGCTGGATTACGATGGGCAGATAGCGCCCCAGAAACATGACGATACCCGTGGTAATGTTCCAGAAGTATGTATTATCCGCCAGTCCCTCAAACCCGGAACCGTTGTTCGCGGCAGAGGATGCGTATTCATACAGCACCTGCGTCAAGCCGTGGAATCCGGGATTGGTGATGCCGGTCTGCCCCGCAGCCGTTGCCACAGCCAGTGCCGAAAATGCCAAAATCAGCAGCGGATGAATGATGATACCAAGCGCTGTGAGTTTCATCTCCCGTCCCTCAATCTTTTTGCCCAGATACTCGGGGGTACGTCCAACCATCAGCCCGCAGATGAACACCGCCAGAATGGCATACAGAACCATATTCATCAGACCTACGCCCTTGCCGCCAAATACGCAGTTCAGCATCATGTGCAGCAGCGGTATCATGCCGCCAAGCGGCGTCATCGTATCGTGCATATTATTCACCGTGCCGGTGGTGAAAGAGGTTGTCACTGTGGTAAAGAGCGCCGACTGCGCAACGCCGAAGCGAACCTCTTTGCCCTCCATGCTGCCCATGGACTGGCTCAGACCCGCCTCTGACAGCGCGGGATTGCCCTGCGACTCTGCCCAAAAGCAGACGCCAAGCCCCACCATAAACAGAATGCTCATTGCCAAAAAGATACTGCGACCTTCCTTGCCGAACAGCCGCGCGGTGACGCCCTCCCGCTGTGCAGGCAGCGCATCGGATGCCGCCTGATCTGCACGCTGGCGGCGGCGTTCTCCGACCATCTTACCGAAGGTGATCACACAGGCGCCGGGCAGCAGCATCATGGCGTACAACTCGATCAGGTTGGTGAGCATGGTGGGGTTTTCAATCGGCGTACTGGAGTTCGCCCCCAGAAAGCCGCCGCCATTGGTGCCGAGATGCTTGATGATTTCAAGCGCAGCCACCGGACCCATCGCCAACGCCTGAAAAGTCCCTTCCATGGTTTCCACCACAACATTGCCGGAAAAGTTCTGCGGCACACCCTGCCAAACAAGCAGCAGACCGCCAACCAGTGAAAGCGGCAGCAGTACGCGGGTCGTGATGCGCACCAGATCGGCAAAGAAATTGCCCACATTGTCTTTCGTTTTTCCCGCCAGTCCCCGAATAAACGCCACACAGGCGGCATAGCCGCTGGCTGCGGAAACAAACATCATAAACGTGATGACCATCATCTGCGACAGGTAACTCAATCCGCTTTCGCCGGAATAGTGCTGTAAATTGGTGTTGGTCATAAAGCTGATGATGGTGTTGAACGCCAGCGTTGGCTCCATGCCTTCGATGGCATTGGGATTCAGCAGCGGGATATGCTGAATGCGAAGAATCAGATACCCTACCGCGATCATCACGCCGTTGGTGCCGATCAGCGACAGCGCATACCGTTTCCAATCCATTCCTTTGCGGGGATTGATTCCGCTGAATTTATAAATCATGCCGTCCACCCGGTCAAACACCGGATCGGCAAATGTGTGCTTTCCTGCGGCGATATGATACAGATACCGCCCGACCGGAATGACAAGGATCAAATAGATGATCAGTGTCAGAACCAGTTGTAACATTGCAAACTCCTCCTAAACAGTTTCCTTAAAAGCGCTCCGGATGCGCCAACGCATATATGAGATATGCACCCAGCAGCACCACAACGCCCGCCAATAAAATCATGATGTTTCACTCCTATTCCTGTTATTCCTGCGCATCGACTTGCCTCTGGCACCATTGAACCAGCATCCAGACAAGTAAAAAACCGATCAGCAGCGTTCCTGCCATCAGCGCGTCTATCATTTTCATTCTCCTTTCACAAACCTTTCTATATGGTTTATTTGTGTTCCTAGCATACCGCACTTCGTGATAAATTCGGATTAAGGAAGTGCAAACGGCATTAAAATCAAATTAACGTGATACATCCTCTGGTGCAGGAACCGTCGGCTTCTGTCCTGCCTGCAAACGGATTCGTTCCTGACAAATGCCGCATTCGCTTAAAATCGCAATCATCAGATTCTTTTCAAACGCATCCGGAACCGGATAGCCTGCCATGGGGATTCCGACTACGCCCATCGCCCCTTGCGTACCGCGCACCGCAAGAAACATCCATCCGACATCCGGCAGCGTGTGGGTCGTTGCCCCTGCATGCTTATTATTTTTCTGTACCCACTTGGCAACACCAAGTTCATCGGCACTCAGTTCGGCTAGAATCTGTTTTTGGTCTGCCGGCTCCACCCGAAACGCCAGCTCATGGTTCGTTTCCTGCAAAGCATACAAAACCGGACGGTCGAACAGACGGCTGAGCTGCTCCGCAGTCAAGCGCAGACAATCCCACTCGGTGCGCACCCTTTGCAGCTTCTGGCTGTTTTCCAGCAGCAGTTCCGTATAATACGCTTTTTGTGCCGCAAAGCGTGTCTGCGCCTTAACACGTCCGGCGAGCGAGCTTGCAGTCACACTGGCACACAGCATAATCAGAAACGTAACAGGGTCACTGGGGTCATGGGCTTGAAAGGTAAAGCGCGGCTCTGCAAAAAAGAATTGAAACGCCGCAACGCTCAAAAATGAACCAGCTGCACCGCATACATAGCTGTTTGTCCAAACCGCGGTCAGCAGCACGCTTAAAAGATACACCATCATAATATTGAATTCGCTAAGCCCTGCGCCATAAAATACAAATCCTATTCCGGTCGCAATCACGAACGCTGCAAGTGCAATGCCTATGTCTTTTCCTGCAATTCGTGCTTTCGGCAGGGAAAATTTTTTGATTGTTTTTTTGTACCGCGGCTGATGGTCTGGAATAATATACACATCCAAATCAGTGAATTCGATCAAGCGGTCTGCCAGGCTCTTCTTTCGGAAGATAAAATTCTGCCGATGGTTCATACGCCCCATTACAATTTTCGTCACGCCGCTGACTCTCGCATATTCCGCGATTTGTTCCGCCGGATCAATCCCATATACTGTCGCAATCTGCGCCCCCAACTGCTCTGCCAGATGCAAATTCCTGCGCAGCCGCGTGAGGTTTTCACCGGATAATTCTCGTGTTTCCGGCGTTTGTACAAACAGCGCTGTAAAGCCGCTGTGAAATGCGTCTGCCATGCGCGCCGCCGTACGGATTACCTTGGCGTTGGACGGCGCTGAGGAAAGACAAATCAGAATATGTTCTCCCGCCTTGGCGCCTTTTCCATTTCCCTCCTGCACCGCTGCACGGTTTAGCTGATCTGCGGTGCGCCGCATGGCAATCTCCCGCAAACCACTCAGGTTTTCTGCGGTAAAAAAGTGTGCCAGTGCCCGCTGTGCCTGCCGCGCACGATACACCTTTCCTTCCCGCAGACGCTTCATCAGTTCATCCGGTTCAATATCCACCAATTCAATCTGATTGGCGCGGTCAAATATGCGATCCGGAATACGCTCACTGACTTCCACTCCTGTAATCGCCGAAACCAGATCATGCAGGGATTCCAAATGCTGCACATTCACTGTAGTGTACACGCAAATCCCCGCTTGCAGCAATTCCTCCACATCCTGATACCGCTTGGCATGGCGGCATCCCGGTGCGTTAGAATGCGCCAGTTCATCCATTAAAATGAGCTGCGGATGCCGTTTCAGCGCTCCATCCAAATCAAATTCGTTCAGCTGAATGCCGCGGTAAGCGATTTTTTGTGTCGGTAATATTTCCAGCCCATCCAGCAGCGCGAGTGTATCCGGTCGGGCGTGGGGTTCTACATATCCGACTATCACATCAATTCCTTCTCTTTGCGCCTGCCGCGCAGCCTCCAGCATGGCGTAGGTTTTCCCCACGCCGGCGGCATAGCCAAAGAAAATTTTCAGTTTTCCAACCTTGGTATGATTCGATTTTTCTGATGGCTTTTGAATCTGTTCCATCCCAATCCTCCTGTGAAATCAGCTGTTTCTTCCCTTCTGCCGTGTTTCATCATATCATGCAGCATATTAGGGAATTATAAAAAATAATCTTTTTGCATTAAGATCGGATGAAAGTTTAATTTCGGCTTTTAGGATAAATTTTTCGATAAAAAAACCGTCCATCATCTGATGAACGGTTCTTTGTTATAATTTTGTCATGAACTGCATGGCGCTCTTTGCCATCAGCCGCTTTGTTCCCTTGGTGTCAAATGCAATTTCAATCAGCAAGTCTCCGCCAAGCTGCTTAGCGGAAACAATAAGACCTTCGCCAAACGCCTTATGCCGAACGCGGTCGCCTACTTGAATCGCCGGAACTGCGCTGCCCTGCGCTTGCGCAATCTTTTTCTCGGTTGCCGCCGCGGTACGATATGCCTGCGCCACCGAGAACGACGAACGTTTCTGATACGCACGCTCCTCAGCTTCAAACGCGGCTTGCTGCTGCCGCTGACGCTCAGAAATATTGGAATCCAACAAATCCTTTGGAATTTCATTGATAAAACGCGACGGTTTAGAATACTGCGTGCGGCCATAAATCATGCGGCGCTCAGCAAAAGTCAGATAAAGCTGCTCCTTCGCACGTGTCACCGCAACATAGCACAGCCGACGCTCTTCCTCCATTTCTTCATCGTTCATTTCAGAGCGGAACGACGGAAACAGACCGTCCTCCATGCCGCACAGGAACACCTGTGAGAATTCCAATCCCTTGGCGGAATGCATGGTCATGAGCAGTACGGCATCCTCGTTTTCGTCGGTATGGTCGGCGTCGGTATACAGCGCCATTTCTTCCAGAAATCCCGCCAAACTCGGTTCTTCTGCCTTCTCCTGATACTCTACCAGATTGGATTTCAGTTCCATGATATTCTCTGCACGACCGCGGGATTCCATATCCCCCTTGGCTTCGAGTGCGGCGAGATATCCGCTCTGCTCCAGCAGTTCGTCGTACAGTTCGGGCAGCGTCAGAAATTCCTGCTGCTGCCGCAGGTTGTCGATCATGAGCGCAAACTTTTCCATTGCCCCCGCCGCACGGGACAATGCGGGGAAACGGCTTGCATTTTGCACAACCTCATACAACTCCAAATTGTTCTCCGCAGCCTGCTGCTCGGCAAGCTCGACCGAACGGTCTCCAATCTTGCGCGCCGGCACGTTGATAATCCGTTTCAGGCGCAAGGTGTCCGACGGGTTCTCAATAATCCATAAGTAGGCAAACATATCGCGGATCTCTGCGCGCGAGAAGAAGTCGCGTCCCTTATAAATGCGGTACGGAATCGAATTGCGCCGGAACGCACCCTCAATATTATTGGAAAGCACGTTGTTGCGGTACAGCACCGCAAAATCGCTCCACTTCTTTCCCTGAGATACGCCCTCTACGATGCAGTCCGCGATATATGCGGCTTCGCTCTCCTGACTGTCCGAACGGTGCAGGCGAATCTTTGCGCCGCCGCCCTGCTCTGTCCAAAGCTCCTTGCCCTTGCGGTACTGGTTATGGCGAATGATCTCGTTCGCCGCGCACAGGATGGTATCGGTCGAGCGATAATTCTGCTCAAGCCGGATGGTGCGCGCGTTATGATACTGCTGTTCAAACTCGAGAATGTTTGCGATCGTTGCACCACGGAATTTATAGATGCTCTGATCGTCGTCGCCCACCACGCAGATATTATGATGCCCCCCTGCAAGCAGGCTGGTCAGCACATACTGCGCATGGTTGGTATCCTGATACTCGTCCACAAGCACATAGCGGAACTTCTGCTGATAGTAGGATAACACATCCTCATTCTGCTGCAAAAGCTGTACGGTTTTCATGATAATATCATCGAAATCAAGCGCGTTGGCATCTTTCAGCGCCTTTTGATACAGCGTATAGATTTCTGCAATTTTACTCTTATGAAAATCACCCTGTGCTTCAGAGGCGAATACCTTGGGGGAAATTAGATTATCCTTCGCACGGGAAATTTCCCCCATCACCGAACGCGGGTCAAACACCTTTTCGTCAAGATTCAGTCGGCGCAGCAGATCGACAATCACGCGCTTTTTGTCATCCTCATCATAAATGGTAAAGTTTTTGTCATATCCCAAGCGCTCAATGTCGCGGCGCAGCATGCGCAGGCAGGCAGTATGAAAGGTATACGCCCAGATTGCATCGGCATCCTGCTCCCCGACCGCAGCGACCAGACGATCTTTCAGTTCGCGCGCCGCTTTATTCGTAAAGGTAATTGCAATGACTTCCCACGGTTTTGCCGGCTCAACCGAGCAAAGATATTCTGCCCGCTGCTGATGTTCCGGGGTTGGATGGTTCAAATACTCCATCAAAAATGCGAGATCTTCCTGCGTCGCGAACCCGGGCGCATACGCGCTTTGTGCGCCCTTTCCAAAGCGCAGGATATTGATAATCCGCTGAATGAGTACAGTTGTCTTTCCGCTTCCTGCTCCTGCAAGAATGAGCAGCGGCCCTTCGGTTTGGAGCGTAGCTTCGCGCTGCATTTCATTGAGACGCGCAAACCGACGCTCAATGATCGCACGCCGAATCGACGCATATTGTATATCAAACTTGGTGATTTCCATAGTACGTTTTCCTTTTTCGCAGATTGATTCGTGATATGATTATAACACAGCACCTTCTTTCCCGCAAGGTTTTGAAACAGATGTTCGTATTCATATCCAAAAAAGCGAATGCTCTCTGCATTCGCTTTTTCTTATAGAATCAATTCTGCACGCATCCGCTCAACCGCACGCCGCTCGAGCCGTGAAATCTGAACCTGCGACACGCCGAGAATCCGCGCACACTGCTGCTGCGTTAAATTTCGTCCGTATCTAAGCGAAATCACCTGTCCCTCCCGCTCGGGCAGCGACGCGATTGCAGCGCGCAGCGCCATTCGCGTTGTAATTTGCTCCTCGATGCCGTCATCCCCAAGCAATTCCCCAAGCGCCGAGCCGTCTTCCCCAACTTCTCGCTGAAGGGAATCAGCAGACTGGGTTGCCTGTTCACACATTGCCGCTTCTTCTACTGAAATCCCGGCTCGCTCCGCCAGTTCCGAGATGGTAATTTCACGTCCCAATTCAGCTTCCATCCGGTTTTGCAGCTGGCGCAGCCGGACTGCCTGTTCTTTGATCGAACGGCTGACCTTGACGGTACCGTCATCGCGCAGGAAGCGCCGGATTTCCCCTGCGATTTTGGGCACGGCATAGGTCGAAAACTGCGTGCCGTATTCGCCGTTAAACCCGCGCACAGCTTTCAGAAATCCCAGACAGGCGAGCTGATACAGATCGTCCTGCTCCACGCCGCGTCCCAGATACCGCCGCACGATTGACCAAATCAAACCGTTGTTCCGCTCGACCAACATCGTATCTGCATCACGGTCGCCCGCCTGCGCGCGCCGGATGAGTTCCAGATTGTCGGTCACTGCCCCTCCTCCACGCGGCGGCCATGAATCTCTTTCACCAGTGTGACAAGGGTGCCTTTTCCGACCGTCGAGCGCACGCGCAGCTTGTCCGTAAAGCTCTCCATAATGGTAAATCCCATGCCCGAGCGTTCTTCGTCACCGGTTGTAAACATAGGCTGACGCGCCTGCTCGACATCAGGAATCCCGCATCCGGAATCCTTGACTTTAATTTCTGCCACACGGTTTTCAAACAGGCGAACTGTGACCGTTATGTAGCCAAGCCGGTCACAATAACCGTGCACGATGGCGTTTGTAACCGCTTCTGATACAATAGTTTTAATGTCCCCCAGTTCTTCGACGGTCGGGTCAAGCTGCGCGATGAATGCCGCAACAGTCTGTCTGGCAAAGCCTTCGTTCACCGATCGGCTTTCCAGCTTGATCGACATTTTATTGATGACATTCAGCATTGTTTCTCCCCTTTTCGTGTAATAAAAGTCATCAGACGCGGCAAACCTGCGGCGCGAAATACCCGCATTGCCTGCGGCGGTGTCCCGATTACAGTCAGGTTGCGCCCTGTGCGTGCAAGCGCACGGTGCAGATTCATTGCCACTGCCAGTCCCGAAGAATCCATAAATGTTAAACCGGACAGATCAAGCGCTATCGGGTCATCCGGATATAGTGCTACAATGTTTTCCAAGTAATCAATTACTCTGCGCGCTTCGTGATGCCCCAGCTCGTCCGCAATATGGACAAGAATGCCTTCCCCAACCCGCTCATGTGTGATTGTCATATGATCACCTCGTTCTTTGACCGCATGCCTTGTGCTGTCTTTTATAAAAAAAGCCTGCAACCGAAGTTGCAGGCATATTTTACCACAAAAGCAGTGCTGTATTTATCATTTTCTGTCAGATACAAAATATTTTTCGGCTTCACCGACCAAATAAAGCGAACCGCAGACGAGAATCGTATCCCCTGGCGCTGCCCGCTGCACAGCCGCTCGAAACGCATCTTCCGAAGCCGGATAAATGCCGCGTACAGCAGACTGGTGATTCAGCATCTGCGCCAGTTCATCCGCCGCCATGGCGCGCTCATTCTCCGGCTGGGTTACAAAGATCGAATCGCTCAATGTTTTAAGGGTTTCGGTGCATGCAGCAACATTTTTATCCGCAACCATACCAATGACAAGATGCAGGTTCCCGCGAAAGTGCAGCGTTTGGATGGTACGTGCAATCGCGTTTACTCCCCCCTCATTATGACCGCCGTCCACAATCACACGAGGCTTTTGGCACACAATCTCCATTCTTCCGGGCATAACTGCCTGCTCCAATCCGTGCTGAATCGCGGCATCCGGCAAATCCCAGCCAAGATTCCGCAGCACAAAAATGGTTTGCAGTGCAGTGCAGGCGTTCTGCACCTGATACAGTCCAATCATCGGGGTATGCCATCGCTTTCCCTGCCATGTAAAAGATGTGCCGTTCAGATCGCAGACAGCATCCAAAGCAGGCTCCGGAATCTGCACCATCGGGCAAGCTGCATGAATGACTTCCATTACATCTGCCGGCTGACCGGCTGCACAAATCGCCGCACTGCCCTTTTTGAGAATTCCTGCTTTCGAACGGGCGATTTCTCCAGTCGTGCTGCCAAGTACCGCCATATGGTCAAGCGAAATGGAGGTAATCACCGCAGCTTCGGGCGGGTCAATCACATTCGTGGCATCAAACGAGCCGCCCAATCCAGTCTCCAAGATTACAATATCACAATTCTGCTCGACAAAATACAAAAACGCCATTGCGGTTACGAATTCAAATTCCCCAATATGTTCGTCCGCAGGCAGGGTCAGCGTGCGCTCTGCCGCTTCCACCCGATCTGTAAGCCGCGCAAGGGATGCATCGTCAATCATCATACCGTCCACGCGGATGCGCTCATGAAATGTCACCAGAAACGGCGAGGTAAACAGTCCGGTACGGTAACCCGCTTCCTGAAAAACGCCTGCCAACATCGCTGCCGTACTGCCTTTGCCGTTCGTTCCCGCAATATGGACAAATTTCAGTTTCTTCTGGGGATTCCCAAGCGCAGCACACAGCGCACGAATGCGGTGCAGTCCCGGCTTTCCCGAAAAGCGGCCGCGGGCATGAATCCGGTCAGCAGGTCGGCTCATAAGTCAAACGTCCTTCCCACCAGCATACCGGGTCACCATGCTCATTGAGCACTCCCTGCATCTTATACTCAGTTTCACTGATCTGCATGAGCATTTCGCTGCCCGAATGTACGCCGTCCGGTGCAGTATAAGACGAGGTAATGATGCTAGGCAGTACGACAAATGCGCCTTCCAGCTTACCAAGTGTGGGATTTTCCGCAGTCCACGCAAGCTCCATGGGGTTTGCGGTTGCGGAAATTGTATAGGTGTTTTCTGCATGAAGCGGCTCATTTTCAAATGCAGCGTCCAAAAATCCGGTCAGCGTCCAGTGCGCCTCGTCGCGCACCAATGTAACCTTTCCGGTCATCGGCGCGGTACGCTCGGCGCCAATATGATAAAACCCCTCTGCACGCCAACAGCCCGGCTTAAACAAATAAGTGTGTTCCATCATCCATCCTCCTGTCTGATATGAAAATAACAAAACGGTATGGCAGTCTCCATACCGTTTTGCAGCAAATCTATTACTTCAGCGCCGCCAGACTTGCGTCCAGCTTTTCCATCAGTTCCTGATACTTTGCAGCCTTTTCGCGTTCCTGCGCGATGACCGCCTCAGGCGCCTTAGCGACAAAGCCCGGGTTATTCAACTTCTTCATTACAAAGTCGATATCCTTCTGCACCTTGGCTTTTTCCTTCTGGAGGCGTGCGCGCTCCTTCTCGAAATCGACCAGTTCTCCCATGGGCATGTAGACCTGCGCACCCTCGGTGACAATCGAAACAAGCGATTCGACATTCGCCGGTGTCTCATCTATAAACACAATTTCAGAAGCATACGCCAGCTTCGCAAAGAACAGCGAACCCGCTTCATATGCGGCGCGCTTGTCGGTCATCAGAATAACCTGCGCCTTCTTGGACGGCGGCACGTTCATCTCTGCACGGCGGGTACGGATGGCACGGATGGTATCCATCATAATCTCAACCTGCTCGGCTGCTTCTGCAAAATGCAGGTCTTCCCGATACTCCGGCCACTTGGAAACCATAATGCTCTTGCCCTCGTGCGGCAGTGCCTGCCAGATGGTTTCAGTGATAAACGGCATAAACGGATGCAGCAGCTGCATGGTGCCGGACAGCACATAGCACAGCACCTTCTGCGCACGCTCGTTTGCGTCCTTATCATCCTTGTTCTGGAGACGCGGCTTTACAATCTCGATATACCAGTCACAGAAGTTGTCCCAGATAAAGTCATACAGCTTCTGAACAGCAAGACCCAGTTCATACTTATCGATGTTCTCGGTGACTGCCTTGACCAAATCGTTATACTTGGAAACAATCCACTTGTCCTCAATGGAAAGCTCCTCCGGAAGTTCGGCATGATCGATGGTCAGGTTCATCTGGATAAAGCGGGATGCATTCCAGATCTTATTGGCAAAGTTGCGGCTGGACTCGACCTTTTCCTGCGAGAAGCGCATATCGTTTCCGGGCGAGTTGCCGGTGACGAGCGTAAAGCGCAGCGCATCTGCACCGTACTGGTCAATGACCTCCAGCGGGTCGATACCGTTGCCGAGCGACTTGGACATCTTGCGTCCCTGCGCATCGCGTACCAGACCATGAATATAAACGGTCTTAAACGGCTCTTCCTTCATCTGCTCCATACCGGAGAAGATCATACGTGCCACCCAGAAGAAGATGATATCGTAACCGGTGACGAGCACGTTTGTCGGATAGAAATACTCCAGCTCCTTGGTCTTTTCCGGCCAGCCAAGCGTGGAGAACGGCCACAGCGCAGAAGAGAACCAGGTATCGAGTACATCCTCTTCCTGACGCATATGAGTGCCGCCGCACTTCGGACATACGGTCACGTCTTCCTTGGCAACGACCATCTCGCCGCAGTCGTCGCAGTAGTACGCCGGAATACGGTGTCCCCACCACAGCTGACGAGAGATGCACCAGTCATGCACATTCTCCATCCAACGCAGATAAGTCTTGGAGAAACGGTCAGGTACAAACTTAACACGACCATCCTTTACGACATCCATTGCAGGCTTTGCGAGCGGCGCCATCTTGACGAACCACTGTGCCGAGGTCATCGGCTCTACGGTCGTGCCGCAGCGGTAGCAGGTGCCGACATTGTGCTCATGATCCTCAATCTTGACGAGGTAACCGCCTTCTTCGAGGTCCTTGATGACCGCCTTGCGGCACTCGTAGCGGTCCATGCCCTCGTACTTGCCGCCGTTCTCGTTCACGGTTGCATCCTCATTGAACACCAAAATCTGCTCAAGGTTGTGACGCTGACCCATCTCAAAGTCATTCGGGTCGTGGCACGGCGTTACCTTAACGCAGCCGGTACCAAACTCCATGTCGACATACTCGTCACCGAAAATCGGGATTTCGCGGTTCATAATCGGCAGAATGCAGGTCTTTCCAATGAGATGCTTGTAGCGTTCATCGTTCGGATTGACTGCTACGCCGGTATCGCCCATAAAGGTTTCGGGACGGGTGGTCGCAACCACCAGATCGCCCGAGCCGTCTGCAAGCGGGTAGCGGATGTGCCACAGCTTACCCGGCTGGTTTTCATATTCAACCTCTGCGTCGGACAGGGCAGTCGCACAGTGCGGACACCAGTTGATAATGCGATGTCCCTTATAAATCAGACCCTTTTCGTAAAGGTTTACAAAAACCTCCTTGACCGCCTTGGAGCAGCCCTCGTCCATGGTAAAGCGCTCGCGCTCCCAGTCACAGGACGAGCCCAACTTTTTGAGCTGGCTGATGATGCGGTTGCCATACTGATGCTTCCAATCCCACACGCGCTCAAGGAACTTCTCTCGACCGAGGTCGTAACGGGTCAGCCCCTCTTCCTTGCGGAGGTTCTCCTCGACCTTGATCTGCGTTGCGATGCCCGCATGGTCGGTGCCGGGCATCCACAGAGCCGAATATCCCTGCATACGCTTGGTACGGATCAAAATATCCTGCAAGGTTTCGTCAAATGCATGCCCCATGTGAAGCTGTCCGGTGACATTCGGAGGCGGGATTACAATGGTAAAGGGTTTCTTTTTTTCATCGACCTCTGCGTGAAAAAAGCCGCTGTCATTCCAAAACTGATACAGCTTTTCTTCTACCGCGGAGGGATCATAAATCTTTGGCAGTTCGTTCATGATATACGCTCCTTCAATAAAATTGATTTCAGCAAATGAAAAAGCCTTCGTCCAAATTAGGACGAAGGCTGCTGCTTCCGTGGTACCACCTAAATTCGCGAATTAGGATTCGCGCACTCATTCCCCATAACGCAGGGCATACGGATGCGCTTACCAAAGCCTTCAGCGCACCAGCTCCAAAGCTACCTTCTTCCTGCCCTGCCCAAGGCTTGCACCAACCGCCTTCTCTCTGCACACCGCAGCAGGAATACTCCTCTTTTTCATCGCCGTTCCATATTCCAAATCTATTATATTATACGAATCAGGCCCCTATTTGTCAAGACTGTCTTCTATTTTTTCGCCGGTTCTGCCCCATGGTGCAAAGTTCCCATCTGCGGATTCCGAAAAAATATGCTATAATATTACTATACCACCTCGCAAAGGAGAATTGCCCCATGAATATCACCAAGCGCGATGTGCTTGAGCTGCGTCGCCGCCTGACGAAAAAAGACTGCTCTATTGACCGTATGTCCGGATGCTACGTAAACGGCAGTAAAAATGTCATCCTCAAGTTTTCTGAATTTTTTGCCGATCTGGAAGATGACGAATTCTATAAATACCTTGATATTGCAAAAAAGGCGCTGTCCGGCACATTAGGCAACAATCTGCTCGAGCTGGAGTTCTCCCGCACGGAGGACGCTACAGAACGGCAGCAGTTTTTACTCGCGTTAAAATCAAGCAAACTCAAAAACGACGATCTGCTTGACCGGCTCTATGAGCAAATCATTGCGCGCTATGAATATTCCGGAAACTATCTTATTCTGGTATTCCATGACATCTATGATGTGATTACGCGCACAGAAGATCGTTCCAAGCTGGATGAATCCGAAGAAATCTACGAATATTTGATCTGTGCAGTCTGTCCGGTTGAACTATCAAAGGCAGGACTCGGATACCGCGAAGAAGAAAACCGTATCGGAGCGCGCAACCGCGATTGGGTTGTCGGTCTGCCCGATCTTGGGTTCACCTATCCGGCATTCCGCGACCGCGGCAGCGATGTATCGGCTGTGATGTACTATGTCAAGACCGGAAAGGACTCCCATCCTGAGTTCATCCAGAATGTGCTTGGGTGTGAACCCAAACGGACTGCATCCGAACAAAAAAACGCCTTTGCATCCATCGTCAAAAATGCTTTCGGTGAACAGGAGGAGCAGGCAGAGCAGGCGTTTTTTTGCATTCAGAAAAACCTCAGCGATATTGCCGCCGAACAGGAAAACAGCGAAGTGGAACTTCCTCCCGTCGCAGTAACCTGCCAAACCGTTTCTGAAATCCTCACCGATCTGAAAGTACCGGATACAACCCGTGAACGCATCGAACAGGATTACGCCCGCGAATTTGAGGATGCCCCACCGGTTGTGCAAACCCTAATTGACCCCAAACTGGTCAAAACCGGCGCAGCACGTGCACGCGTCGCCGAACTGGAACAGGAGGTTGTCGCCTTGCGTCAGCAGCTTCGCCCGACTTCTGACGACAGTATCCCGCCTTGGGAAGAACTTCCCTCTAATGCACCGTCGGTCATCATTCAAATGCCCGAAACCAAAGCATCTACCGTACAGGTACAGCAGATTGACGGTCAGCGGTGCTTGGTAATTCCGCTTGACGAACACGAATCCGCCTCCATTAACGGCGTACATACCGACTGATAAAGTCCAAAAGCGGCATCCGGCTTTTCACCGGATGCCGCTTTTCTCTTATCAGCTTACTGCTTGTTCTTAATGTACTCATCCATTGCAGCGGCAGCGCGCTTACCTGCGCCCATTGCAAGGATAACGGTTGCCGCACCGGTGACCGCGTCACCGCCGGCAAATACGCCGTCCTTGGAGGTAATGCCGTGCTCATCATCTGCCACGATGCAGCCCTTGCGGTTGGTCTCCAGACCCGGGGTGGTCGTGCGGATCAGCGGGTTCGGGCTGGTGCCGATTGCCGCGATGACACAGTCGAGGTCGAGTACGAACTCAGAACCCTCTACCGGTACCGGACGGCGGCGACCGGAAGCATCCGGCTCCCCAAGCTCCATCTGCTGGCACTTCATGCCCGTAACATTGTAGTTCTCATCTGCCAGCACCTCGAGCGGCGCAGTCAGGAACTTAAAGACAATGCCCTCTTCCTTGGCGTGGTGGATTTCCTCCAGACGGGCGGGCAGCTCCTTTTCCGAGCGGCGGTATACGATGTAAACCTCTTCCGCGCCCATGCGCTTGGCGCAGCGTGCCGCATCCATGGCAACGTTGCCGCCGCCAACGACTGCAACCTTGTGCGCATGGAAAATCGGGGTTTCGGAATCTTCTTTATATGCCTTCATCAGGTTGATGCGGGTCAGATACTCGTTTGCCGAGTACACGCCGTTGGCGTTCTCACCCGGTACGCCGATAAAGGACGGCAGACCTGCGCCAGAGCCGACAAAAATCGCCTCGTAGCCGTCTGCAAACAGCTCGTCGATGGTCTCCGAGCGACCAACCACGAAGTTCAGCACGAATTCTACGCCGAGATCTTTCAGCGTATCGATTTCCTTCTGCACAATTTCCTTGGGCAGACGGAATTCCGGAATGCCATACATCAGCACGCCGCCTGCAGTGTGCAGCGCTTCAAATACGGTGACCTCATAGCCCAGACGCGCCAGATCACCCGCACAGGTCAGACCCGCCGGACCCGCGCCGACCACTGCAACCTTGTGACCGTTCGGCTCGGGTTTCACTGCCTTTTCCGTGTTATTTTCACGCGCATAGTCAGCAACAAAGCGCTCCAGACGACCGATTGCAACCGGCTCGCCCTTGATGCCGCGGACACAATGCATTTCACACTGGGTCTCCTGCGGGCAGACACGACCACAGACCGCCGGCAGTGCGGAGGTCTCCTTAATCTTGGCAGCCGCCTCGAGGAACTTGCCCTCTGCAACCAGAGAAACGAACTCCGGAATCTTGACCTGTACCGGGCAGCCGGTCATGCAGGGCTTGTTCTTGCAGTTCAGGCAGCGCTGTGCCTCTTCCATCGCCATTTCAGCGGTATAGCCGAGCGTGACCTCGTCAAAGTTCTTATTGCGGACGTTGGGTTCCTGCTCAGGCATGGGCATCTTCTTCGGATTCATATTTGCCATCTTATTCGACCTCCTTTTTGAACAGGTTGCAGTGCTCCTCACGGCGCTCTACCGCAGCCTTTTCCTGCGCCTTGTACATTGCACCGCGGCGCATGGAACCGTCGAAGTCAACCAGATGACCGTCAAAATCCGGACCGTCTACACATGCAAACTTGGTCTCTCCGCCCACAGTCAGGCGGCAGCCGCCGCACATACCGGTGCCGTCTACCATGATGGTGTTCATGGAAACAATGGTCTTGATACCATACGGACGGGTGGTTTCGGAAACGAACTTCATCATAATCATCGGACCGATGGCGATCACTGCATCGTACTGATTGCCTGCATCGATCAGCTCCTTCAGCACCTGCGTAACAAGCGCCTTGCGGCCGTTCGAGCCGTCATCGGTGACGATGTGCAGATTGGTGCATGCAGCACGCATCTCGTCCTCAAGAATAATAATATCTTTGTTGCGGAAGCCTGCGATCAGATCTACTTCACAGCCCATCTCATGCAGCTTCTTTGCCTGCGGATATGCGATCGCACAGCCCAGACCGCCGCCGACTACTGCGACCTTTTTCAGACCATCCAGCTCAGATGCTCTGCCCAGCGGTCCGACAAAATCGTGCAAGCAGTCACCCTCGTTCATTGCGCCGAGCGCCTGTGTCGTTGCGCCGACCTCCTGAAAAATGATCGTAATTGTGCCCTGCTCGCGGTCATATTCCGCGATGGTCAGCGGGATGCGCTCGCCGTCCTCGCTCACGCGCAGGATGATGAACTGGCCCGGCTCTGCCTTGCGCGCAACATGCGGCGCGTCAATGACCATGAGCTTTGTATTGACATTCAGTGTCTTTTTCTTTAGAATCTGGTACATTTCAAACCTCCTCTGCAAATCGTATTTATTATACTATTTCTACTAGTTTTTTTCAAGGCAATTTGACCAAACATTTTGGTTGGTTATACGAATGTTTTAATCATCATTTGGTATATTTCACGCGAATCGACCCTGCCCAATCTTTTTATGAATAATTCAAGATCACAAATTCCGACCGCACATACCCTTCTACGGTCCCGTACCGTACCACATACCAGCCATCCCAGCTGCCAAGCACCTCAAGCCGGGCTCCATCCGGCGCCTGACCCACCACAGGTGCGCTGAGTGACGGCTGCTGCCGGATATTCAAGTTTCCATTCTCAATTTCCACCGTCGCAGTTTGAACCGGCTGCGGTTCAATAAACGGGATTCCAAAATATTCTGTCAGGGAGAGGACAAGATTGCGTGCAATTAAGCCGATGTTATTGCGGATCCACGCGGCATCCTCCGCGTTGTCATGATACGCCAGTTCCACAAGCACAGCCGGAGCGCGGGTGCGCGTCACCTCTCCAATGGAGGTTGTCGGGCGAGCGGAAACCCGGTCTGGAAGCGGATAGATCGCTTTCAGGTTCGAAACAATGATATCTGCCAGACGGCGGCTGCGCTGAGACTGCGGATAATAATACGCATCCGACCCGCGCATCTGTCCGGATAGCTGCGGCGGGGCAGCATTGGAATGAAGCGCCAAATGAACGTCATATTCTCCAGCATTCGATGCCCGAATGGACGAAGCCGCCGTCATATCCGGCGTATTGCGCACATATTCAATCCCTGATGCTGTCAGATATGGTTCCATTGCATCTGCTACCAGATTCATATAGTATTCCTCGCTGCCATCTCCATCATAAAACAGGTTATATTCCTGCGTGGACGGACTCAAATAAATAATAGGCATACTTTTTCCTCCTTCAGTCTGCTTCGATACCTCAGAATATGAAAAATATGTCCGTCTGGTGCATCAAAAAACCGGTCATTGGGCAGCTAAACTCTGCGCAATGACCGGTGTCCGGTATAGGTTCTTCTTATTTTTCACGGAGGAGCGTATTAAGTTCTTCCATGAACGTATTGATGTCCTTGAACTGGCGGTAAACCGAAGCAAAACGTACATAAGCGACCTCATCGATCGTGCGAAGTTCTTCCATCACCATTTCACCGATTGTCTTAGACGAAACCTCGGATTCAAGCGTGCCAAACAGCTTTTGCTCAACCACATCCACCAGCTGCTCCAACCGCTGCTGCGGCACAGGACGTTTTTCACACGCCTTCATGACGCCCGAAAGCAGTTTTTCACGGCTGTACGGCTCACGTGTGCCGTCTCGCTTGATGAGCATAAGAGGCAGGCGTTCGACCGTTTCATACGTTGTAAACCGTTTGCCGCATTTCAGGCATTCACGGCGGCGGCGGATACTTGTCCCCTCGTCGGTCGGTCGCGAATCAACCACCTTGCTGTCTCCATAGTTACAGAATGGACATTTCATGTTTGCAACACCTACCTCGATAACTTATTACTATCATACCATTTTTTCGTGCCGCTGGGAAGTCTGTCCGGCATGTTTTTCAAAAAACTACACCACTTCAGCGGTATCATATCCTGCTGCACACGCCTTATCCCGCAAAAAGCGTGCAGCATCTGCGATCTGGCTCTCCTCAGCATAGTTAGAGGAGTATACTTCAATCAGCACCTGCTTGTGATACTCCGCGCCCCGCAGCGCGGAAAACAACGCGTCATAATCCAGACTGCCCTCACCCGGAAGCAGGCAGCTATGCGCTTCATCAAAATCGTTGATGTGCACATTTACCAGTCGCGGCGCAACAATTTCAAAATATTCCTGCCACTGATGTCCGGCACGGTGTGCCTGCTTGATATCCAGCGTATAGCGCAGCTCCGGAATATTTTCAAACAGCCGCTGCAAATACGCCGGGTCGCTCGACCTGCACCACGCGACGTTTTCCTGTGCGACGATCATGCCCTCTTCTTTTGCGGTTTGGCAGAGACGGCGATACCGCTCCAGTTTTCGTTCTGCCGCAGCCGGCGTTTCCTGCATCCCGGGCATCATACGTTCGCCATGCAGGGTCAGGTACCGGGCACCGAGTTCTGCTGCCGTAGCAAAATACCGTCGGTATTGCTCGAACCCATCTTCTGTGCGGCGCGCATAGTCGCTGAACAGCAAAATCCCTTCCATCAGTGAGGTATAGGGGTGTACAGAAACCAGATTCAAATCATGTTCCCGCAGTAGCCGGGCAAGCCCTGCGGTGTACGGCGGTCGAAATTCGCTGTCCGTATTGAAAAAAATCTCAATCTCACGCAGACCGAGCGCTGCGATATGCGCAATCCCCTCTTCAAGCGGGCGCGGATAAAAGCAGGCAGTGGAAATTCCGATTTTCATAGCAGCCTCCTTGCAGAAAAATGGGGATACCCGGACAGGTACCCCCATGATGAAACAAATTACGCCTTTTTACGCAGATGCTTGCGGAAGAATGCCCACAGCGAACTTGCCAGGAAGATCGACGAGTAGGCGCCGCTGATGATGCCCACGAGCAGCGGCAGCGTAAAATCACGCAGCGAACCTGCACACAGGGCAAAAATCATACCAACCGTAAAGAGCGTGGTCAGCGTCGTATTCACGGTACGACCCATAGTCTGCCAGATGGATTTCTCAGCAATCTCTTCAAAGGTTTCCTTGCGCGCAATACGAGCATTTTCGCGTACACGGTCAAATACAATAATCGACGCATTGATCGAGTAACCGAGAATGGTCAGTGCGGCAGCAATGAAATTCTGGTTGAGCGGAATCTGGAAAATCACATAAACCGACAGCATGACCAGCAGGTCATGGATCAAGCAGCAAACCGCCGCCAGACCGGAGGTAAATTCAAAGCGGAATGTGATATAGATCAGCATCAGGATAACCGCAACGATTGCAGAAGTAAACGCCGCCTTCTTGAGGTCGTTGCCGACACTTGCGCTGACATCGTTTGCATTGTCCAGATCGTCGTCTGTCAGGTTGTACTTTTCCTGCATGGCAGTGATGACCGCTTCGCGCTGCTCGGTATCCAGACTGGTGGAACGGATCATAACGTGATCCTTCGCAGCGCCGGTTGCAACCGGTGCTTCCGGCTTCACGCCGGTTTCTGCCTCTACCAGTGCTGCAATTTCATCAGAAATCTCAGCCGTCACCTCGGTATGCATGTTGAACTCAATCTGAGTACCGCCCGCAAAGTCAATCGCAAGGTTATACAAGTTCGTGCCAAACGGCAGCAGAATCAAGCTGGCAAGACCGGTGATGCACAGCAGGGCGGAGATGACTGCGAAAATCTTCAGGTTCTTAATAATCGGAAATTTACTCTTCATTTCGTTCATCCTCCTTCCTTACGCGCCGTACATCTTGGGGTTTTTGATCTTAAAGTCAACCATGCGGTTGAGCAGGAAATGGGTCACGGTCAGTGCAGTAAACATCGAAATGATGACACCCAGACCCAGTGTCGTCGCGAAGCCGACAATCGTGCCGCTGCCGAAGAAGAACAGCACGCCCGCTGCAATCAGCGTGGTTACGTTGGAATCAAGGATTGCAGTAAATGCGCGCTTGAAGCCCGCATCAATCGAAGCCTTAACCGTCTTACCGTTGCGGATTTCTTCCTTGATACGCTCAAAAATGACGACATTTGCGTCAACTGCCATACCAATGGACAGAATAATGCCTGCAATACCCGGCAGGGACAAATTGACCTTGAAAAGGCCCAGAATGAGCACTTCGATCACAATGTAGAAGCCCAGTGCGATCACCGAAACCAGACCGGGCAGACGATATACAAGAATCATAAAGACTGCAACCAAAATCACGCCGATGATTGCCGCCTTGATGCTGGAACTCAGCGCATTTGCACCAAGCTGCGGACCGACTGCACGCAGTTCAACCTGCTTGAGCGAGAACGGCAGTGCGCCGCTTCCAATCAGGCTGGAAAGCTGTACCGCATACTCGCGGGTAAAGCCCTGCGGACTTTCAATGACACAGGAATCATCGTCGATCATACCGGAAACCGCCGGTGCAGAGATTGCCTGACCGTCCAGCATAATCGCCATAATGTTAGTGCCGTCTGATGCGCGCGCTGCAATCGCCTCGGTTGCCTCAGCAAACTTTTTGCGGCCTTCCTTGGTGAAATTGATCTGCACACAATAACCCAGACCTTCCTGGCTCTGCGCCTCGTTTGCGCTCTTGATGTCGCTGCCGGTCAGCCACTGCTTGCCGTCCACGTCCTCAAAAGTCATCTGCGCGGTTGCACCCAGAATCTGAACCGCTTCCTCCGGGTCCTTGATCTGCGGGATTTCGACATTGATGCGATTCTCGCCCTGCGCGGAAACCTGCGCTTCCGTGTAGCCTGCAAGCGTCAGACGATAGCGCAGAATCTCGATTGCGCTGCTCATGTCGTCTTTCAGGCGATCATAGTCATACCCCTCCGGAAGCTGCGCTTCAAACGTGATCGACGAACCGCCAACCAAGTCCAGTCCGCGGCGGATGCCGTTTTCACTGTCGAACACGCTCGGAATGATCGTTTTTACAGTTCCCTCCGACGAGCCTTCCTCCGCAGAGCTGTCGCCTCCGCTCACCGGAAGATAAATTCCGGTAATTGCAGACACGCCCAAAAGCACGATCACGAGCATGACTGCAAGGAAGGAAATGATACTTTTCTTCACTTTTCAAAACCTCCTATGTTTTGCACATACGATTTATTATATCTTGTGCGCGCTTTCTTGTCAAACAGCGATTACAAACTAAGCTCGGTTTCTGTCCGGCTGCTGTCCAGATACGGCGCAATGCGCGGATATACCTCAGATTTCAGGAACTCATCCACCTGAGCCGGGCAGCGGCCGATATATGCTGCCGGTTCAAGGTGTGCCAGAATCTCCTCCCGGGTCATGCCGAACATCGGGTCTGCTGCAATGCGGTCAATCAGGTCGTTTTCCAGTCCATCTTCCTTGACCCGCTTTCCTGCCGCCATTGAATGTTCTCGGATTCGCTCGTGCAGCTCCTGCCGGTCTCCGCCGCGCTTGACTGCATCCATCATAATATTTTCCGTTGCCATAAAAGGCAGTTCGTTCATCACATGCTGATGAATGACCTTGGGATATACCACCAGTCCGGAAACCACATTGAGCATAATATTCAAAATTGCGTCCACTGCAAGAAACGCTTCCGGCACCGAAATGCGCTTATTGGCAGAGTCATCCAGTGTGCGCTCAAACCACTGAGTTGCAGCAGTAAATGCGGGATTCAGGCTGTCGCAGATGACATAGCGGCTGAGTGCACAAATACGCTCTGCGCGCATTGGATTGCGCTTATACGGCATTGCAGAAGATCCAATTTGATTTTTTTCAAAAGGCTCTTCAATCTCTTTAAGATGCTGGAGCAACCTTAAATCGGTTGCAAACTTGGAAGCAGACTGTGCAATTCCGGATAAAGTTGCAAGCGTCTGCGCATCAATCTTGCGGGAATAGGTCTGTCCGGACACTGGAACCACGCCATCGAATCCAAAATCATCCGCAATCCGCTGTTCCAGCTCTTTCACCTTGGCTTCATCACCATCAAACAGCTCCATAAATGACGCCTGTGTTCCGGTAGTTCCCTTGGAGCCGAGCATTCGCAAATGCGCAATACGGTACTCCACTTCATCCAAATCCATCAGCAGTTCATTCATCCAAAGCGTCGCACGTTTGCCGACTGTGGTGAGCTGCGCCGGCTGAAAATGTGTAAATCCAAGGGTAGGCTGCGCTTTCTGTGCATCTGCAAAACCTGCAAGCTGATTGAGCACCATTGCAAGCTTGCCGCGCACCAGACGCAGCGCTTCCCTCTGCTGAATGATGTCGGTATTGTCACCGACATATGCGCTTGTTGCCCCTAAATGAATAATCCCCGCTGCTTTTGGCGCTGCCTGCCCAAAGGTATAGACATGCGCCATCACATCATGACGAACTTCTTTTTCACGCTTGCGCGCCATCTCGTAATCGATCGGCTCTAGCTTTTCCTCCATCTCGTCAATCTGTTCCTGCGTAATCGGCAGTCCAAGTGCCATTTCTGCCTTTGCAAGCGAAATCCACAGGCGGCGCCATGTAGAGAACTTCATATCCGGAGAAAAAAGATACAGCATTTCCGGCGAAGCATACCGCGCAGAAAACGGGCTTTCATAAATATTATTCATCTTGTTCGTTCCTTCCTACATCATTTGGGGTAACATGATTGCATGAATCCTACATATTGAGCGTTTTTCTGAAAGAAAAGCGTCAAAAAAGAGCGGACTTCACAGTCCGCTCTTAGTTTACCACCGATTTTAGGCGCTTTCAAGAAAAAAACACCAACTTTCGGGAATTTTATGCATTTTTAATGAACTGCTCCAAGCGATCAATTCCCTTATCAATGTCTGCCATCGAGGTTGCATAACTCCAACGGACAAATCCCGGTGCTGCAAATGATTCACACGGTACCGTTGCGACCAATCCCTTTTCGAGGAACAGCTGTGCAAAATCGCTGTCGCTCTTGATTTCCACGCCATACATGGTTTTGCCGATGAAATTCTTCATATTCATCATGACATAGAACGCACCCTGCGGCTTGATGCAGGAAATACCCTCGATTTTGTTCATCCGCTCAACCAGATGGTCGCGACGCGCCTGAAATGCCTTGCGCATCTCCTCAATATCCTCCTGCGGACCATTGAGCGCATTGATTGCAGCAACCTGAGAGATGGTGGAGGGACCGCCGGTAGAATGGCTGAGGTAATTTCCCATTGTCTTTGCAATGAAGGGTTCTGCGCATGCATAACCGATACGCCAGCCGGTCATCGCATAGGACTTTGACACGCCGTTAATCACAATGCAGCGGCGCTTGATTTCATCGCCCAGTGTTGCAATCGAAACACATTCAATGCCGTCATAAACAAGGTTGCCGTAAATATCATCCGCGATCACGTAAATGTTATGCTTCACGCAGACATCTGCAATCGCCTGAAGTTCCTCACGGGAATAGACCATACCAGTCGGGTTGGAGGGAGAGTTGAGCATGAATACCTTGGTTTTGTCCGTAATCGCAGCTTCCAGCTGCTCTGCCGTAATCTTAAAGTGCTGCTCCTCTGTTGCAGCTACAATCACTGGCTGTGCACCTGCCTGCTTTACCATTTCGCTGTAGGACAGCCAATAGGGCGCCGCAATCACAACCTCATCACCGGGGTTGCACAGCACCATCAGCGCGATATAGATTGCATGCTTTGCACCCGAAGCCACAACAATCTGGTTCGGTTCATATTTCAGCCCGCAATCCTTTTCCAAACGGAAGCATGCCGCCTTCTTCAGTTCCATCATACCGGATGCAGGAGTATACTTGGTCAAATTTCGTTCAATCGCGGAGATGCCCGCCTGCTTGATATGCTCGGGCGTGGGGAAATCGGGTTCGCCCGCGCCAAATCCAACAACATCGACGCCTGCGGCCTTCATTTCCTTGAACATACTATCAATTACAAGCGTGGTAGACGCCTGTACCTGCGACGCAATCGCAGAAATCGGCTTGAGCTCTTGTAGCACTTTTCAACGACCCCCTTATAGTAACGAATTTATTATACTATGCACATCGGGATTTTGCAAGTATGCATCTGAAAAATTGCAAAACCATACTAGCACATTATCAAAATCTGCTTTGATCAATCCTTACTTTCAGGGCTCATCACAGGATTCCAGTGCAGTCTTCCGCAAATATTACAAGCGCCCTGCCTTGTTTTATCTCAATTGAAAACTGTTCTTCTGTCGCCTCATTGGACACTGAAATCAGATGATTCCGCGTCAATACGGCATTTTCTAATGGATATTTCATTCCTTGCAGGGTTACACCTGTAAGCGTGGAATCCAGGGGGAGAATCGAAACATATCGTTTCGCATTCTTGCGGGCAAACTGCATACACCCACCTTCATGCAAAAACACCGTGTTTTGTCTGTCGATGACCGTCAGCCGTGCACCGGATTCATATGCACTTTCACAGAGCAGCAAATTCGCCATAAGATGATCTAGCCGCCCCCCCGTTGCGCATGCAAGCGTAATCTCTTTACAGCCGCGGGAAATGGCGAGGGAAACACAATGCTGGGTATCTGTATCATCTTTTTCCGGAATAAGCCGTACCAGTTCGCGGCAGGCAATGGCTTCCCTGCTGGAATCAAAATCAGCAACCACGACATCCGGTACAATGCCGAGCTGCTCAGCATATTTCATACCGCCGTCGGCGCACAGCACAATGCAGTCCGGATTTTCCCGCAGAAAATCACGCACATAGTCTAGATTATCACATGGGGCTGCTGATAAAATCAGCGCCCTGCGCCCTTCCCAATCTCCCATTGCTTCAAGTCCTTTACACTTTCGTAGAGTTTGACATAGCTTTCATGACGGCTGCGCGCAATCTTGCCCGCTTCCACTGCTTCCAGCACCGCGCAGCCCTTTTCTTTCACATGGGCGCAGCCTGTAAACCTGCACATGCCGATATAAGGTGCAAATTCGCGAAATGCGTACTGCAAGTCTTCGCGCAGCACAAGATCCATCTGTTCGGTATCAAACGAAGAAAACCCCGGTGTATCTGCCAGATATCCGCCCGCAAACGGTACCAGTTCAATATGGCGCGTCGTATGCCGTCCCCGCCCGATGCGGTCTGAAATCGCGCCGACTTCCGCCCCAAAATCGGGCAGCAAACGATTCAGCAAACTGGATTTTCCAACACCTGAGTTTCCTGCAAATGCGCTCGTCTTACCCGCAAGCATTGTACGAAGCTTGTCCACACCCTCTCCAGTTTGTGCGCTGACCGGCAGCACCTGAATTCCAGCAAGCGTATAGCTTGCGATGAGTTCTGCACCGTCATTCAAATCGGTTTTATTGACGACTACCAGCGGCTCAATCCCCTTGTTTTCTGCAATCGCAATCACCTTGTCGATCAAAAACGGATCGGTCACCGGCGGGGCGGCGGACGCAACTGCAACAAGCAGATCAATATTCGCAAGCGCCGGTCGGATCAGCTGATTGCGCCGCGCAGCAATCTCCATCAGATATCCGGTGCCATCCGGCTGCATGCCGACCGTGACATGGTCGCCTACGACAGGCTTTCCCACGGTTTTGCGGAATTTTCCCCGCGCTTTACATTCGATAACGCCATCGGCAGTATCTACATAGTAGAAACCGCCGATGCCCTTTAAAATCGTTCCGGTAAGTTCCAAAACGTCGCTCCTCTTAATTAAATGTCACAGGAATTGAACTCTTTGTACCATCAATCCAAACATCCAGCATCGCATCGCCCTCCGGTCCTTCAACCGTGATAGTCTGCATGCCGCCGGACGGCGCAAAGATCTTTTCCGCCAACAGTTTTCCATTGGAATCATAAATTTTTACATGGGAGGATTCTGCATCCGGCAATGTCACAGGCACTTCTGCCGTTCCCTTTTTAGACTCCTGAGGCTCCGGCTCAGTATTCGGCTTATCGTTTTCGTTTCCGGTATCCGGTTTCTTTTTGCCGGTTGAAATATAAAGAACTACTTCCGCGCCCTTTTCAACCTCTGCACCCGATTCAATCGACTGCCTGCAAATCTCTCCAACCGCATACTCCTCGCTCTCTTCTTCCTGCGTATCTGCAAGAACAAGACCGTAGGACTCAAGCATCGCCTTTGCATCGGACAGCGTTTTTCCGGTTAACTTCGGCATCTCGACCGTATCTGTCTTTTTGCCGCTGCTGACATAGATTGTGATGGTATCATCCGGTGTGACGGTCTTGCCCTTGCCCGGGGTGGTACGGATTACTTCACCGGTTCCGACCTCATCGCTGGGTTCTTCGACAATCTCATAACTGTCTTCCAAACCATTCTGCTTGAGCAGCCGCTCTACCTCTTTGAGTTTCATCCCCGCAAAGTCAATCAGTTCATAGCCTTCTTCTTCCGGCTCATCCTGATCTTCTTCGGTTCCGCAGACGGTCAAAATAATCTTGGTACCGACCGCAACTTCCTTGCCCTTTGCCGGGTCCTGATCGATGACATCGCCTTCTTCATAATCGGGATCATATTCACGTTCGTCTGCAATCTCGATATGGAAATCCTTGTACTCGGTTTCCGCCTTATCAAGCACATCTTCGTAATTCATCCCGATAAAATCCGGTACTTTCACCTTGTCGCTGCCGCCCGAGAAAAGCAGCAGCGCACCCACAACGACCGCAATCACAGCAAACACCGCAACAGCAATGCCCGCCATGGCAGCAGGAGATTCTCCCATGCGCTGTCCAAACGATTTTTTCTTTTTCTTCCGGCGGCGTGGTGCGTATTCGTCATCATTTCTCGATGATGACGGATTGCTGCGGCGCTGCGGCGCAATTTCATCCTGATAGCGGCTTTCCGGACGGCTGCCCGAGGACAAATCCGATACGCTTCTCTGATATGGAATCGCACGCGTCTCATCGAGCAGCGGCGCATCTCCGCGCACATCATGCTCCTTGTAGCCAAACACCGTATTGGGATTCAGCTTAATACGCTCCAAATCGTTATAAAGCTGCTGTGCCGTCGCATAGCGCTTGGAAACATTGGGGCACATGGCGTGCATCACAATATCATCCATGCCGCGCGGAATGCCGGGCACCAGTTCACTGGGCATCATTGGCACGGAGTTGATATGCTGCATGACGATTGCAACCGCCGAGTCTCCCTCAAACGGCAGCTTGCCGGTCAGCATCTCGTACATCACAACGCCGAGCGAGTACAAATCTGCACGAGAATCGATTGCGCCGCCCTTTGCCTGTTCGGGCGAAATATAGTGCACCGAACCGATTGCCTCCTGCATCACGCGGGTTTCCTGATTGCTTTCCAAACGTGCAATGCCGAAATCAGTAACCTTCGCCGTTCCGTCGCGCAGCAGCATAATATTGTGCGGCTTGATATCCTGATGGATGATGCCGCGCGAATGCGCATGCTCGAGCGCGCGGGCAATCTGCTGCGCAAAAAATACGGTTTCCTGCCACGACAGGTGCCCCTTCTTCTGCAAATATTCCTTGAGGGAAATCCCGTCAATCAACTCCATGACAATGTAGTCGATGCCGTCCGAATGCGCAACATCGTACACTGACACAATATTGTTATGCGACAGTTTGGCGACCGCCTGCGATTCGTTGTAGAAACGGCGGCGGAACTCCTCGTCCTGCGCGAATTCTTCTTTCAGGATTTTAATTGCAACAAAGCGGTTGAGTACCCGGCACCTTGCCTTATACACCATTGCCATGCCGCCGACGCCGAGCACTTCCAGAATTTCATATCGCCCGCCGAGCAGGGTTCCAATGTATTTATCCATACTACTCTCTCCTTATTCCGCTGAGCCGCCGCGGCGGAACAACACCACGGTAATATTATCTGTGCCGCCGTTTTCACAAGCCGAAACGATCAGTTCCCCTGCCGCCTGTTCCAAAGTAGCGGCATCCCCGATGATCTGCGCAATTTTGCTGTCCTCAACCATTCCGGTCAAGCCGTCCGAGCACAGCAACAACACATCGTCCTCTCTCAGGGTATAATCAAACAGGTCGCTGTCTACAAATGTATCCACGCCGACCGCACGTGTGATGAGATTCTTGTGCGGGTGATTGCGCGACTGCTCGGGCGTGATCTTTCCCTTGCGCACCATCTCCTGCACATAGGAATGGTCCTCGGTGAGTTGGCGCGCCTCGCCGTCCCGCACCAGATATGCGCGGCTGTCGCCCACGTTTACCAGCACAGCATTTTCTCCCTGCACCAGAGCGGCAACCAATGTGGTTCCCATGCCGCGGAACTCGGGCTGCTGAATGGAAAGCTCAAAAACCGACTGATTTGCATACTGCGCCCCCACCCGAAGCAGATCTTCCATATATGTATTATCCATATCCGCCTGAATTTCATGCCGCACTTCTTCGGTAAAACGCTCAGCAGCATAGCGGCTTGCAACATTTCCTGCGCTTGCACCGCCCATACCGTCACAAACGACAAGCAGCATTGCATCAATTGATTTAAATTCTTCAATCGCATAGGTATCCTGATTGGTCGGACGCACCAGACCTCTGTTTGTGCTTCCGTAAGCGATCATTCTGCATCACCTTCTTCCATGGTTCGGCGGCGAAGCTGTCCGCACGCCGCGTCAATATCCGGTCCCAAGCGGCGCCGTACTGTCGCAGTCACACCGTTTTTCTCCAAAATCTGCTGAAAACGCCGCACGGCTTCCCGGGTAGACGGCTGCACCGCGCTTTCCTTCACCGGATTGAGCGGAATCAAATTCACATGCCCCGGTCGTCCCTTAAGCAGCGACGCCAGCTTTTCCGCCTGCCATGGACGGTCACTGATTCCCTTCGACATCGCGTATTCATAGGAAATACGCCGTCCCGTCGTGTCAAAATAGTAATTGCACGCCTGCATCAGCCGTTCAATCGGATAACTGCCGTTAACCGGCATAATCGCGCTGCGGCTCTCATTATCCGGTGCATGCAGTGAAATGGAAAGCGTAATCTGCAATTTTTCATCCGCTAGCTTTTCTATTTTATCAGCTAACCCGCTCGTTGACAAGGAGATGTGACGCTGTCCAATGTTAACTCCCTGCGGACAGGAAACGAGATGCAGAAATTTCAGCACATGATCGTAGTTATCAAGTGGTTCTCCAGTGCCCATCAGTACAATATTGCTGATCTTGACCCCCGCATCCTTCTGCGCGAACAGCACCTGATCGAGAATCTCCCCCGCCGACAGGTTGCGCTTGAGTCCAAACAAACCGGATGCACAAAATTTGCATCCCATGCGGCATCCGACCTGTGTGGATACGCAGACCGTATTGCCATGCTTATAGCGCATCAGTACACTCTCAACGCAGTCTCCGCCGCGCATCCGCCACAAATATTTCACTGTGCCGTCAACCTTAGAGATTTGTTTGCGTTCAGCATGCGGAACGGTCAACTCAAACCGCTCACTGAGACGCGCACGCAGATCTTTGGACAGATCGCTCATCTCATCAAACGATGTGACCGGCGTATGCAGCCATTTAAAAATCTGTCCTGCACGAAACGGCTTTTCCCCCATTTCGCTCAGCGCAGTACGCAATTCCTCCAGCGAGAGGCATTTGATTTGAATCGGTTCACTCATTGTGCTCTCCTTAGCTTTGCGATAAAGAACCCGTCGGTCTGGTGCAGATGCGGCAGCAGGGTCACCATTCCCTCTGTTTCGCCGCATACCGGATGCATAAATGGCTCCAACGTGAATTCCGGATGTGCTTCGAGAAAGCCTTGCACAACCTCTTCATTCTCACGCCGCAGCACAGTACAAGTCGAATAGACCAACGTGCCGCCCGGCTTGACATAGCCGCAGCAGTTTTCGAGAATTTTCCGCTGAATTTTCGGCAAACCAGACAGTTCTTCATCCGTCTTAAAGCGGATTTCCGGTTTCTTGCGAATAATCCCCAGACCGGAGCAGGGTACGTCGCACAAAACGAAGTCCGCCCATCCTACCAGATCCTCTTTGCGTTCCCGGCTGTCTGCCAGCCGTGGTTTTATCTGAGACAGACCGAGGCGTGCTGCCCCCGCCCGAATAATTTCCAGTTTATGTTCGTATACGTCGCAGGATACCACCTCGCCAGTGTTTTCCATGCGTTCCGCGATGTAGAATGTTTTTCCGCCCGGCGCCGCACAGCAGTCAAGGACTTTTGCCCCCGGCTGCGGACACAGCACATCGACGCAAGCTGCACTTGCTGCATCCTGCACCGTAATCGCGCCGCTTTCAAACAGCGGATGCGCCGCAATATCCCCGCCGCTGCACAGCAGGATATAATCCATCGCCCGGTGCGGGGCAACTTCAAATCCAGCGGCGGCAAGCTGCGCCGCAGCTTCTTCCGGTGTAATTTTCAAACGATTGACACGCACTGAAATCGGTGCGCCCGCATTATTCGCCGCCGCAATACGCTCGGCTTCTTTCCGTCCGAACTGTTCGCTCAGGCTTCGGATAAACCACACGGGGTGGCTGTACCGCAGCGCATAATAGCTTTCCTTGTCCGGGCAGTCGAGCCGCGGCAGCTGACCCGCCTCTGCGCCCCGCGCAATCGCACGCAGCACCGCATTGGCAAATCCAACCGTGTGCGGGTCTGCCCGGCAATACTTCCGAATCAGGTTGATGCCCTCCCCCACTGCGGCATGCGCCGGAATGCGGTCGAGCATCGTAAGCTGATAGACTGTCATCCGCAATACATCAAGCACGCGCGGTGCAATCTTGCTCAAACGGATTTTAGAATAATTCGACAGGTAAAAATCGCACATGCTGCGATTTTGCAGTGTTCCATACGCCAGACGTGCAGCAAGCGCCGCATCGCGCCCGGACAATGCGGCGCGCTCCAGAAAATAATGCAGCGCACCGTCTGACCATGCGCCGTCCTCTGCCATCGCAAACAGCGTAAATGCCGCCGCCTCACGCGCGTCCGCCGGTTTCTTCTTAATCATCGTCTCGTCCTCGGCCTCCAAAGATCAGGATCAATCGCAGCAGCTGCGCCAGCGAAACAGCGAGTGCTGCCACATAGGTCATTGCCGCAGCCCACAGGGTTTTCTTTGCCATCGGGTATTCGTCGTCATACAGCAGACCGCCCTGCTCGATTGCTGCAAGCGCACGGTTCGACGCATTCAGCTCCACCGGCAGCGTCACAAGCTGGAATACCGTGGATAATCCGAAAAATGCAATGCCAATGGTGATGATTGCGCCAAAATTAAACACCAGACCGAGCAAAATCAGCGGCATGGACAGCATAGAGCCAATGTTGGTTGCCGGAATAATGGCAGCGCGCAGCTTCATCGGCGCATAGCCAACCGCATACTGTACCGCGTGTCCTGCCTCGTGCGCCGCAACGCCGATGGAAGCGACCGAAGTTGAACTGTACACGCTGTCTGACAGGCGAATCACATTGTCACGCGGGTCAAAATGATCGCTCAGGTGGCCGGATACGCGCTCAATACGCACATTGGTCACCCCGCTCGCACGCAGTACCGCAGCCGCTGCCTGTGCGCCGGTCATATTCCGGCGGCTGTATACGCGAGAATACCGGTCAAAGGTCGATTTGACCTTGAACTGTGCCCACATTGCGAAAAACACGCATGGCAGCACAAGCACGAGATAATAATAATCAAATCCGTAATAATAAGGCATAATAAAAGTTCCTGCTTTCTTTGGTTGATACCCTCTTTACGCCCCTAAAACTGTTCCCTTTTCTATTGCATGCCCGCGCAGGTAATCGCAGGCGTTCATACGTTTGCCGCCGACCATCTGAATCTCGGTCAGGCGCAGCGCACCGTCTCCGCAGGCGACGAGCAGCCCCTTTTTCGCATCTGCTTCGAGCACCTCACCCGGCGCTCCGCACCGGTCTGACAGCTCTGCCGCAAAAATTTTCATCCGCGCTCCCTCAAGCGTGGTCAGCGCAACCGGCCACGGATTCAAACCGCGAATCAGGCAGTCAATCTCGTGGGCAGACTTGCGCCAATCGACCATTGCCAGTTCTTTATCCAGCATGGATGCATAATTTGCAAGTCTTTCATCCTGCGGCTGCAGCACAATTTCCGGCAATTTTGCGATGGTTTCGCTGAGCAACGCTGCCCCCGCTTCGGCAAGACGGTCAAACAGCTCCCCCGCCGTTTCCCGCGCACCGATTTCGGTCTTATACGTCAGCAGCATATCGCCGGTATCCAAGCCGCGCGCCATTTTCATCGTTGTAACGCCCGCATACTGATCTCCCGCAATTACCGACCACTGGATGGGTGCCGCGCCGCGCCAGCGCGGCAGCAGCGAGCCATGTACATTGATACAGCCAAACTGCGGAAAATCCAACACATAGGCGGGCAAAATTTTGCCGTAGGCAACCACGACTATCAGTTCCGGACGGGTTTCCTCAAGCAATGGCAAAATCGCACCGTCTTTCAGAGAATCCGGCTGATGCACGGTCAATCCACGCTCGAGCGCAAGCGCTTTGACGGGCGGCGGCGTCAGCTTCATTTTGCGTCCCTGCGGTTTATCCGGCTGAGTCAGCACGCCGACAATCTCATGACCATCTTCAATGAGACGCGCGAGACATGGCACCGCAAAGTCCGGCGTACCCATAAACAGGATTCTCATTCTTCCTCCACCTGCTCTACTTCTACGTATTCTGTCACCTTTTCAGTGAACAGATGGCCGTCCAGATGCTCGGTTTCGTGGCAGAAGCACTGTGCCACAATGCCCTCGCCCTCGCGCTCAAACCAGTTCCCGTTGCGGTCCTGTGCGCGAATCTTCGCCCATGTCGGGCGGTCAACATAGCCATATTTCCCCGGAACCGACAAACAGCCTTCCACGGTCGGCTCCAGTTCGTTCATCTCAATGACCTCCGGATTGATGAGTTCAATCATCTCCTCCGGCTCCTGATTCACATCGAGCAGTACGACCACGCGGCGCAAAACGCCGACCTGCGGTGCCGCCAGACCCACACCGCCGGAGGACAGCAATGTCTCTTTCATATCGTCAAGCAGCGTGTGCAGACGGTCATCAAACGCAGTAATGACGCGGCATTTCTTGTTCAGCATTTCATCGCCTTTTACTAGTATGTTGCGAATCGCCATAATTCATGACTCCTTTTACATAGAATCCGGGTTAAGGTCAGCATACAGGCTGACACCCCGGTTTTGTTTATCTGCGGCAAATTCCCGCAAAACGCCTGACACCAGCAGTCTGCGCCGCTTTCCTGCCGGACATCGTATCGTCAAATGATATCGGTATCGCCCTGCAACACGCACAACGCTCGCCGCAGCCGGACCGAGCACCGGAGATTTCAGGTCTGCAAATTGACCTTCCATCAGACCCAAAATTCTGGTTTTCAGCCGCAAAAGCGCCCGCAGCACCGCCTGCTCGTCCTCACCGCTTGCAGAAAGCAGCAAAAGCTCCCGAATCGGCGGGCATTGGGTCGCGCGGCGGCTTTCCAGCTCCCGTTCATAGAATGCATCATAGTCCTGCCGCGCAGCGGCAAGAATCACCGGATGCTCCGGACTGAACGTCTGAATCACCGCCCTGCCCTGCTTGTCGCGCCGTCCTGCACGTCCGACAACCTGTGTAATGAGCGCGAACGTGCGCTCCCGCGCACGGAAATCCTGCGCATACAACGACTGATCGGCATCCAACACGCCCACCAGCGTGACGTTTTCAAAATCAAGCCCTTTGGTCACCATCTGGGTTCCGAGCAAGATATCTGCCTCGCCTGCACCGAAGGATGCAAGCAGCTGTTCATGGGAATTTTTCGCGGCAGTTGTATCCGCATCCATGCGAAGTACCCGCGCTGCCGGAAACAGCGCATGCAGCTCTTCCTCGACACGCTGCGTCCCCGGATTTTCCATAAACAAGTGATAGCTTCCGCACTCCGGACAGCAGTCCCGCACGCGAATAGATGCCCCGCAATAGTGACACATGGCGCGTCCACTCACCGAATGATAGGTCATCGTTGTCGAACACGACGGACATTCCGGCATCCAACCGCAGACAGAGCATCCAATCACGCGGTTTGCGCCGCGCCGGTTGAGAAACAGAATGGACTGTTCCCCGTTTGCAAGGTTTTTTTCCAGCTCTGCATGCAGTACCGGACCGATTGAGCCGGTCAGTCCCTGCCGGGATAGTCCGCGCATATCCGCAATCAGCACCTGCGGCAAACCGCCGCCTCCAAAGCGTTCCGGCAAAGAAAAAAGCGGATATTTTCCGTTTTTCGCACCGAAATAGCTTTCTACTGACGGCGTTGCAGAACCCATCAGCAATAATGCATTTTGCTGCGCCGCCCGAAATTTTGCAACATCGCGCGCATGATAACGCGGCGAACGGTCGGACTGATATGCGCCGTCCTGTTCTTCATCCATCACGATCAAACCAAGTTCCTGCACCGGTGCAAACACCGCAGAGCGTGTTCCAATGACAACGCGTGCCGCGCCCGATTTGATCTTTTTCCAACTGTCGTACCGTTCTCCGGCGCTGAGCGCAGAGTGCAGCACCGAAACGGTATCCCCGAACCTTGCCACAAATACACGGATAAACTGTGGGGTCAAACCGATTTCGGGCACAAGCACAATTGCCGATCGACCATCTGCAAGCATATCGTCAATCAGCTTTAGATATACCTGTGTCTTGCCGCTGCCGGTCACGCCATGCAGCAGTGCAGCCGCAGGCGCATGCGATTCCAAAAGCACGCGGATTTCTTCGTAAACCCGCTGCTGTCTTTCATTCAATTTCTTTGGCGGCTCCGGCATAATCTGCTCAAACGCCGGCGCGCGAAAGCGTTCTTCTTGAAACTGCTCAAGCAGACCGTTTTTGACCATGGTGCGCAGCACCGCATCAGAAGCGCCGGTCATGTATTGCAGTTCCTGCTTGCTCATGGACTGCCCATCAGCCAGACAGGAAATGATGTCCTGCCGCACCGGACTGCCGCGCCTGCGGCTCTCCCGTACCATTGCCTCTCCTGCATCCACCGCAAGCCGGTACATCCGCTCGGTTTTATTCTGTGTACGCTGCGCGATGTTGCTGCAATATTCCAAAACACCCCGGCGGCACAACGTATCCAACTGACTGGGCACAAAGCGGACACCGAGCAATGTTCTAAGTTCAGAAATCGTGTGGCTTTGTCCCTGTCCCGAAAAAACAGACAGCAGACCTCCAAACCCCTCATTTTCGAGTGCATGTATGGTTTCCGCATCCGCAAGCAGGGTATACGTATCTTTCCGCTTGAACCACAGACCTGCCGGTAAAATCGTGCGGATACATTCATAATACGTACAATACAAATGCTCACGCATCCACGCGGCAAGTTTGAGCTGAAAAGCGTCAAGCACAGGTTCTGCATCCAGCACTTCACTGACTGCCTTCAGCTTCTCCCGCGAAGCATGCTCCCGAAAAGCAAGAATGACTGCCTCGGAGCGCTGATTTGCCCTGCCAAACGGCACAAGCACGCGGCTTCCCACCGACACATTGCCGTCCAAATCCGCCGGCAAAATATAATCATATAATTTATCAATCGCGAAAGTCACAGCTTCCACCGCGACCGCACAGATCCGATCCGGCATTTATCCTTCCTTTTTCCGCGATATTTCAAGCAGCCGGTCGAGCACGAGATCTGCCAGATCGTCTTTCTGCATGAGTGTCAGCGGTTCGGAAGATCCATCACGGTAAAGCAAGGTTGCCACGTTGGTATCGTGTGCAAAACCAGCGCCCGCCGTCTTGAGATTATTTGCAACCATCATATCGCAATTCTTTTTTTTGAGTTTGGCGCGAGAATTCTCCACAAGGTCACGTGTCTCCATCGAAAATCCACAGACAAGCTGATTTTGGCGCTTTTTGCTGCCAATCTCAGAGAGAATATCCGGATTGCGGACAAGTTCTACCGAAAGCTCACTGTTTTTCTTTTTCATCTTATCGTCTGCAACCTGTGCCGGACGATAATCGCCCACAGCAGCCGCTTTGATAATCCAATCGGATGATTCGAGGTGTTCCAGTACCGCGTCACGCATCTCGCATGCCGAAGTAACCGGCACCACCGAAGCACCTGCGGGCGATTGGAGCGCAACCGGACCCGAAACCAACGTCACCTTGGCACCGCGGGCAAGGGCGCTCTCTGCGATGGCGTATCCCATCTTGCCGGTCGAGTGGTTTGAAAGAAAACGTACCGGATCCATCGCTTCCCGCGTCGGTCCCGCAGTCACCAGAACCGATATGCCGGAAAGATCCTGCGCAGCCGCAGCGTACTCAATTGCACATGCGATGTCCTCCGGATCAGCCAACTTGCCGCGTCCGGTATCACCGCATGCCAATCTGCCGCTTGCCGGCTCGACAATCCGTGCACCCCGCGCGCGCAGAATTTCAAGATTTTGCTGTACTACCGGATTTTCATACATCCCCGTATTCATTGCGGGTGCGACCACAAGCGGCGCTTTCGTTGCCATCAGTGTGGTGCTCACCATGTCATCTGCAATACCATTTGCCGCCTTGCCGATGATGTTCGCAGTCGCCGGAGCAATCACAAATACATCTGCACGCTTGGCAAGCGAAATATGCTCCACCTCCCATGGGAAATCACGGTTGAACATATCGACAATCACGCGGTTGCCCGAAAGCACTTCGAGTGTCAGCGGCGTGATAAATTCGGTTGCAGACTTTGTCATGATGATAAATACCTCGGCGCCCTTTTTCTTCAGGCGTGAGGTCAGATCAGCCGCTTTATATGCCGCAATTCCACCGGTGACACATAAAACAACCGATTTTCCATGCAGGTGCATCATGTTTACTGCTCCTCGCTATCCTCCACGCTTTCGTCTTCTTCGTCCTCATCAAGCAGCGCTTCGTCGAAATCCAGGTCAACATCCAGCGCGACTGCCTTTTCCCGAACAGTTTCTGCTACCTCGGTCTTCGGACCCGGCTTATATACAACCGTGCCTGCCGCAATTTCATCGAGCGCAAGCTTGACTGCCTTATCCGGCAGGGACTCGCCGGTTTCCTCAGATTCCTGAGAAATATCGCGTGCACGCTGTGCAGCAAGATTGACCAGCAGATAGCGGTTCCCAACACGCTTCATCAGCTCATTCATAGACGGTTTCAGCATAATTCATTACCTCTTTTTATCGTTAGATTTCTTATTTTATCACTGATTGCGGCAGCGCTCCGCAGCAAAAATTGCAAGCAGATCACGCACTGCAAGATCAAGATCATCGTTGACGATCACATAATCAAACTGCGGCACATAAGTCATTTCATGCTCGGCGGTCTCCATGCGGCTGCGAATCTTGTCCTCGGTTTCTGTGCCTCGACCGCGCAAGCGCCGTTCCAGTTCCTCCATGGACGGAGGCGCAACAAATACCATCACAGCATCCGGGCGTTTTTTCTGAATCTGCATGGCGCCCTGTACTTCAATTTCAAGCACAACATCATTTCCCGCTTCGAGCTGCTCATTGACCGGCGCTTCCAGCGTGCCATAGCGGTTCCCCACATACTGAGCATGCTCAAGAAATGCATTCTGTGCAATCTTATCTTCAAATTCCTGCATGCTCAGAAAATAATAGTGCACTCCATTCTGTTCCCCCTCACGCGGCGCACGGGTTGTCGCCGAAACAGATAGGAATACTTTCGGGTCCTGCGCAAGCGCACGTCCCAAAATAGTTCCCTTGCCCGTACCGGACGGACCGGTGAATACATAGAGTCTGCCCTTTTTATGCATCATTCTCATCCTCCTCTACGGCAGCCGTGCGGCCTGCAATCGTCTCCGGCTGAAGCGCGGAAAGAATCACATGGTCGCTGTCTGTGATGAGTACGGCGCGGGTCCGCCGCCCATAGGTCGCATCAATCAGCACCCCTCGATCTCGTGATTCCTGCACGATTCGCTTGATGGGCGCGGACTCCGGACTGACAATTGCGACCAGCCGGCCAGCCGAAACCATATTGCCAAATCCGATATTGATCAGTTTCATCCTGTTCCCCCATTACTCGATATTCTGAATCTGTTCGCGAATCTTTTCAATTTCAGCTTTCAGGCTGATGACAAGGTTGGCAAGCACGGTGTCGTTCGCTTTTGAACCAATGGTATTCGCCTCTCGGTTCATCTCCTGCACCAGAAAATCCAGTTTCCGCCCGACCGGCTTTTCATCCGCCAGCATGAGCGCAAGCTGATCGAGGTGGCTGCGCAGGCGCACCGTTTCCTCATCCACTGCGGTCTTATCTGCGAAAATCGCCGCCTCGGTCAAAATGCGCTGCGGGTCAACCGTAGTATCTGCTAAGATCTCGTTCATGCGCTTTTCCAGACGCTCCCGATATGCGGTTACGCGCTCAGGCGAACGTTTTTCGACTTCTTCCACCAGACCCAGAATCGTCTGCATGCGCCCCGCAACATCGGCAGCCATTTTTTCGCCTTCGCGACCGCGCATGACGTCAAATTCATCAACCGCCTGCGCAAACACATCGAGCACCGCGGCAGTCAGCGCCTCCGCATCGACCTCGAGGCGTTCGCTTACCAACACATCAGGCATACGCGCAATGCTCATAACACTGATGTCATCATGCAGGTGAAGCGTATCCCGCAGTTCTGTAAGCGCTTTCAGATAGCCCTGCGCAAGCTCTTTATTGAGCACAATCGCAGTCTCCTGCGCCCCCATATCGGTAACAGCAACAAAAATATCGACCTTGCCGCGTGAAATACGGGCACCGGTCGCTTTCTTCAGTGCTTCCTCCAGAAAGCCATATCCGCGCGGGCATTTCACATTTACATCCAAATACCGATGGTTTACTGCGCGCAGCTCCACCATGATCTCTCTGCCATCCGTTGCCGCCCGGGCACGTCCATAGCCGGTCATGCTTTTCATATTGTCATCATCCTTTTTCCCATATTTCACGGTCTGTCCCGAAACAGCATACGGAACAGTGCAATAATCTTAGAAAACAAAATATCATAGCACGCAAATGCAATGAAAAATGCTGCGGTCAGCAGTACGTGCGGCAGCGCAGCGGCATGCTCGCCAAGCGGCAGAACACCCAAGCGCAGCAAAAACAGCAGGAATGCTGCAACCAATGCGGCATACAGCAATTTGCAGGCCCACTCTGCCGGCAGACGGTGAATCCGCTCAATTCCATATTTAATGAGCGGATACACGCCGAACAGTACAATATACGCGACCACGAACCGTTTGCCCGGCACCATCAAAGCCGCAAGCAGCGACGTTGCAAAATAAATATGAATCCCAAGCCGCACCTGACGGTGCACAAGCGGGATTGCAGGAATTGTGCCGGCGCTGATACACAGCGCCCAGCTTGCCCCCGGACAAATCGAAGCAAGGAGAAGCAGCACGACTGATACCGCCGTCAAAATCCCCCCATATGCGACAAACCGCGTCCGCTTCACTTAGCATCCGCCTCCGCCACAGCAGCTGTTGCAGCAGCAATTCATGCAGAGCATGGTCGTACAGCAGTCACACATACTCATTGAATTCATGGGACGATACCCTCCATAGCCCGCGCCCATATTGACCATATTGAGCGCGTTGCGGTATTCCGCATTGTTCGGGTCCATCGTACATGCCTGCATAAACGAAGAGCGCGCCTCATCATACCATCCCTTGCGAAAATAAATCGTTCCCATCAGAAAATGCCACTCTGCATCCCGCGTAGGGCTGCGCTGAAGCATCTCTTCGGCAAGCGACAGGTTTCCCTTATTGATTGCATCGCGAACCTGCGCATAAATTCCCGAAGTGTATCCGCCGGTTCGGTTTCCCTGCTGCTGATACCCGCCCGAAGAAGATGTACCGGCAGAAGTGCGGCCAGTCCGCGCATTCATAATCATGTCATACGCCTCATTGATCTCTTTCATGCGGGTCTCCGCCAGATCAGCCAACGGGCTTCCTATATAATTATCCGGGTGATATTTTCTAGCCAGTTCACGATATGCCCGTTTGACATCATCGTCACTGGTCTGAGGGGTCACGCCAAGCACCTTATAAGGATCCATGCCTGTTTTGTCCTCCGTTCGATTGATAAGTTCCGTCCAGCACCTGCCGCGTTACAACCGGCATGCCAAGACAAATGATATTTTCGATCAACTCGCGGTCTCTTTGTACCGCAAGCAGTTCAAATGCATTGTAAATATCCGCAAGTGACCGCTGGAGGGTAATCTCCATATCCTCACGAACCGGTGCAAGCGCGGGCTCGGCCAGTGCAAAACGCAGCGCAACCGGATTGTATGCGCCGCTCTCCATGTCGTCTTTCAGGTCGCAGCAGGCGTCAATCAGATACACCCAACGCCCTGTATGATAAAACATCTGCCGCAAAATCCGCGCGGTATCGCCGTCTGCATCCGGCGGCACCATTGCAGCGAGCAGCCGCGCAAACGTATCTGCCGGTTGGTCAAGTGACGGGATCCGTGCCGACTCAAGCGCGTGCAGTTCTGCCAGACAGGATTCCATTGCCGCATCCTCTTCGGGCAGGCGTCTCTGCGCTTTTTCATAGCCACGCCGGAGCAGAGTTCTAAGAATCCGGGCGCCGAAACGTTTTATCCCGCGCTCGTCGAGCAGTGTATCGCAGACCTTATGGTACGTGAGCAGTACACTGAGGTCGGCTGCACGCAGGATTCCTGCTCCCGCAGTACATACCGCCTTGGGACGTACCGGACTGGCGTCGCACCGCCGCCGGACAATCTCCGGTGCAGTTTCCTCCAAACTGGTCAGTACCAATGCGAGAAACGTCATATCGTAACTCAAAAACATGGTATGCAGACGTCCGTACTCCTGCCGAATCGCATGACACAGTCCGCAGTAGACACATTGAAAGCGCTCGACCTCGCGCACACGCAGTTCCGGCTTAACCGGACGGATGAATCCAAACATACAATCTTCCTTTTGGGCTGGTCAGCCGTATTCAATCTATTTTACAAGATTTTTCTGAAAAAAACAAGACCGCCTGCGCGCTTCTTCCAGCATGCAGACGCCATTGCGCAGCCACAGAGAAATCTACGAAAACCTGCATTTTTATGCGCATTTATCCTACAATCACGCACAAAAATCCGGATTTTCAGCACATCATTCCGGAGCGCGGCATTGTGACGCACTCCGGGAACGCATAAAATGTTCAAAAATATTTAACCTTTTTTGATGATGGTAAATGGGGTGCCGCCGTTTTTCTTAACCTTGTGATTATAACGCACTGCAACCGCTGTTCCGACCAGAATTCCACCTACGCCAATCACGCCGGAGAGTCCCTCGCTTACCCCACACAAGCTTGCCGCAATGAAAAATGCAAAGAACAGCACAAGCGGCAAAGTATAAACAATTGCTGCCATTCGCATCAGCTGCTTATTCTCGGCTTCAACCGTTACAATGTCCCCCACCTGCGCGTCTACGCGATTGATCGCAACCGCCTGAATACGTTCCAGCGGTGCACCGCAGCCGCCGCAGTTCGCGCAGTCATGACCGCATGCGCTCTGTCTCTGCACCTCAATCTCTGCATATTTCCGGTCAAGGATTTTCTTGACCACAGCTTTCTGTATCATAATTCCAAATCCTTTTCATTTTATTCCATGGGCGCATACTGCGCCATAATCCGGCAGGCGGCGCGCACACCGTCCACCGCTGCGGACATAATGCCGCCTGCATACCCCGCACCTTCTCCGCAGGGAATCAGCCCCTTTGTGGTCAGGCTATAAAGATCCTCTCCACGCGAAAGGCGCACCGGCGACGAAGTTCTGGTTTCCGGCGCTGTCAGCAGCGCGTCTGCCGCATCAAATCCACGGATTTTCCGTCCAAACACGCGCAGTCCGGTACAAAGCTGGCGGGTCACAAACTCCGGCAGGCAGGTATCCACCCGACCGGATACCACCCCGACCGGATAGGTCGGCTGAACCCGACCGATTTTTCCGGTTGGGCGATCTTGGAGGAAATCCCCGACAGTTTGACAGGGTGCGCAGTAACCGCCGGTCGCTTCAAATGCCGCGCGTTCTATGCGCCGCTGGAACGCGATCCCGCCAAGCGGCGTCCCATTGTCAAAATCCGACGGATCGACCGACACCGCAAGCGCCGCATTCGCATTTCTTCCGTCCCGCGCATGGTAACTCATGCCATTGGTAACGACCGTACGTTCCTCACTCTGCGCCGCGACCACATGTCCTCCCGGGCACATACAGAACGAATAGCAGGCACGTCCATTCTCCCGATGCGACAGGGTATACTCCGCAGGCGGCAATCCGGGCAGTCCGGCAGAGTTTCCGTACAGCGCACGGTCGATATCTTCCTGCAAATGCTCAATGCGCACGCCGACCGAAAACGCTTTGGGTTCCATATAAACCCCTGCGTCGTGCAGAGAAAAAAATGTATCCCGGGCGCTGTGTCCAATGGCAAGCACTGCCTGTTCGCAGCCAATCTCATTCTTCCCTGTATATAACGCAGTCAGCACACCGCTTTCTCTGCGCAGACCGGTCACTGCGGTGCGAAATCGTACCTCGCCCCCACGCGAAATGATATCCTCCCGCATGGCGCGGACAACCTTTTTCAGCACATCGGTACCGATATGCGGCTTTGCCTGACGCAGAATTTCGCGCGGTGCACCAAATTCCACCAGCACCCGCAAAATCTCATCGCACAATGGATCATTGATCCGCGTGGTCAGTTTCCCGTCTGAATACGCACCTGCACCGCCCTCTCCAAACTGGATATTGGAATCCGGGTCAAGCGCACCGCCTGACCAAAACTTTTCCACTGCGGCATCGCGTCGGGCAATCTCATCCCCACGCTCGAGCACAAGCGGCTTGTACCCAAACCGCGCAAGTGTGTGCGCCGCGAATAACCCCGCCGGTCCCAGCCCGACAACAACCGGACGGTACACAAGTTTTTCTTTCCCGAATGCCGGCGCAAAGGGGGCGATTTTCTTATAACGTACAGAGGGCATTTGCAGACCAGCTGCAAATGCCTCTTCATCCTCCAGTCCATCCAGCACAACGGTGTACACCTGATGGATGCGCCCGCGCCGTGCGTCAATCGACACCCGATAAACCGATGCGTCTCCTGCATCGGCGCCAAGACCGCACATTTTGCGTGCAGCTGCAAACGCAGCCTCCTCAGGCTCTCCAAATGCCTGCCGGATTCCTGATACAAAAATACTCAAGTCTGCTCCTGTTCCTCCTCTTGCGCGCTGACCGAAACCGTTACCGTCAATTCCGTCTCTACTGCTGTGACACCGCTTTTTCCTATCGTAATATGAACCGGAACGGTGTGCGTACCTGCGCCAAGCGCCGATGAATCAAATTCCACTTCCGCATCGATGTCAGAAGCCGAAACGCCAGCAATGACATTGGCTTTGCCCTGCACGGTTATGTCGATAAACGATGTTTCCAGCGCAACCTCCGGCTTGTTTTCCGCGCTGCTGGTATCCTTGAGGTGAATGTCAGTTACACGAATTGTCCGGTTCGCGTTTTCCTGCATCGAAAGCAGCACGCGTGCCTCCTTCGGTTCTCCCTCCATCAGCTTAACTCCTACCGGCAGTTTAATGCTCAGGGTGAAGGTTTGCCCATCGTCCTGCACCTGGCCCAGATCAATGCTGCCGAGCGACAAGGACTGCAATTCATCCACGATTTCCTTCGCGCCGTAAACGCGGACGCTCTTCGGCTGAATCTGAACGCCGACCATATCTTTGGACAATTCCGGAGAGGAAATCAGCGTCACACCCAGCGGCAGTGAAACCACATGATTCACCCCAACCGAGACGTCCAGTTCCTGCTCCTCGCAGGTTACATACGGAGATTCGACCTGTGCATCGTCCTGATTATACAGGGTGACGCGGCAGCTCTGCACCATCTTTTCTGCAATTTCCTGTAGATCTACCGTCAGCAGCGCATATTCCACTGTAGAAACCACACTCTCCGCGCCTTGAATCGTGACCTGTGTCCGGCTTGGTGTCAACGTGTCGATCAGCCGGTCATCTGACAGGTTATTCATTGTGGTTACCTTAACCGGAACCTGCTTGGTCACGATATTTTCTACTTTAAATTGCAGTCTCTGCGGCTTAAACGAAATCGAACTTGCCTTCGGCACCGTAACAACGGGCTGCATATAGTATGTGCTCGCTTCCTGAATGTTGGAAAAGTCCACGCTGGCTTTGACATCCGCCGAGGACAGCTTTACCATTTCATCCGCTGTACCCGTTGCATTGACGTCAATCTTTGGAGCGGTTTCCATGACCAGAATTAAGCCGCGGTCTGCCAACTCCTCCGCTCCCATCATCTCCACTGCGACGCCTGAAAACCGCACGGTCTTCGGCGGGTGTTTGGACACCACGACAAAAGACCACATAAAAATTGCCATCAACAGCGCTACAATTTTCAACAAAATGTCATGTTTTTTAAAAAAACTCATTTCTTCGCCTTTTCCTTCCTAGCGAACAGCATCCCTTTTTTCTTTTTTTCGCTCGTTTCCGGGATCAATTCCGCTTCAAGGATCTTACGCAGCGTTTCCGGGTCGAGCTGCCGCTTAAGCATCCCGCCGATCGCAACCGAAATTGCGCCGGTTTCTTCGGACACCACAACCACAACTGCATCCGAGTTTTCACTCATGCCAACCGCCGAACGATGGCGGGTTCCAAGATCGCGGCTGAGGTTTAAATTTTTGGAAAGCGGCAGCACGCACGCCGCCGAATGAATGCGCCCGTCGCGCAGCACCATCGCCCCGTCATGCAGGGGGGATTTGGGATAGAAAATATTTTTAATCAGTTCCGCAGACGGTTCCGCGTCAATGCGCGTGCCTGACTTCATGATCTCCCCAAGACGCTCATTTCTCTCAAAAACCATCAAGGCGCCTGTGCGCGACCAGCTCATTGACTCACATGCCAGAACGGTCTGAGAAATTGCAAAGTCAATCTCGGTTTCTCCGCTTTCCCTGCGCACAAGCAGCTTGGTTACGCGCCCCATACCGATCTGCTCGAGCAGGCGACGCAGTTCGGGCTGGAAAACGACTGCCAAGATCAGCGCGCCTACGCTGAACGTCATTTCCAATACATAGCTGATTGTGTTCAAATGCACTGCCGACGCAAAAATCTGCGCAGCCATCAAAATTACAACGCCTTTCAGCAGACGTTCCGCGCTGGTACCGCGCACAAAACGCAGCAAGTGGTAAATCAAAAATGCAACGATCAGAATATCAATCAGATCGGTAACCGACCCATTTTTGATATACAGCCAATACTTTTCCCAAAAATCCATCTGTCACACCTGTACATTTCCGTTTCATCATTTCGTCCGTTTTGGGACAATTCCACATCAAACCATCCGCATTCATGCGGATATAATTATTTTACCATATTCCCACCAAGCTGTGAATAGATTTCGCCGACTTTTCACAATTTCTCAAAGATCTCACGTACCGTATCACAAAAAGACTCCGTCTCCTCCATCGTATTGAACGGACCGAACGAGGCGCGGACTGTCCCACTGCCCATTGTTCCGGCAGATCGGTGGGCTAGCGGCGCGCAGTGCAGACCTGCACGCACACAGATGCCGCGTGCAGCCAGACGTTCCGCAATAATCTCGCAGGCGAGGTCTGGATGACGAAAAGAAAGCACCCCGCCTTGCTGCGCGCCGCAGAAAACCTCAATTCCGTCAATCTCCCTCAGTCTTCTCGCCATTGCGTCTTTCAAGCTGCGTTCATGCTGCGCAATTTCCTCCACGCCCCGACGCAGGATAAACCGCAGCCCTGCCGCCAAGCCTGCAATTCCCGGCACATTTGGCGTGCCGCTTTCAAACCGGTCAGGCATCAGCGACGGCTGATGCAGTTCACTCGACAAACTACCCGTCCCTCCCTGCATCAGCGGACGCGCGAGACGCTCTGAGCATACAAGCAGCATGCCGGTTCCCTGCGGACCAAGCAGCCCTTTATGCCCGGGCATACAGACCGCTGCTACATTTTTCAGCTTCCCAACGTTCAGTTCTGCCGCTCCCGCCGACTGAGATGCATCGACAATCATAGCGGCGCCCGTACCTGTCAGCAGGTCATCAATTTCTTCCAGCGGAATCATTCCGCCGAACACATTGGACATATGGTTGACAATCAGCAGATTTGCCCCCCGATTCAGGGCGCGTTTTGCAGAGTCAATCAGCGCATTCCCGTCAAAGGGAGCGCTTTTCATCACCATGTATGAGACCCCGCGTTCGGTCAGCGGCCGTACCACCGAATTGTGTTCGTACCCGGTGATCGCTGCGCAGGTTGTTTCATCGGTCAGCGCATAAATTGCCTGATTGAGCGCATGGGTCGCATTCATGGTGAAAACCACCTGTTCAGGCGCTTCCAAGCCAAAAAGCTGCGCCGCAAGCTCCCGGCATTCATAAACAAGCTCCCCTGCGCGCAGCGCCGGCCGGTGTCCGGAACGTCCATAGCCTCCCGCCTGCCTCATCGCCGCATATTGCGCAATATATACTTCACGCGGTTTTTGAAGCGATGTCGCCGCGTGGTCGAAATAGATCATCATTTCTGCCCCCCTTCGTCAGGATCATCAAATTCATAAACCCGTGCAGGCGCAAAATTTTTCTCAGACATCCGCCGCTGTGCCTCCGATAAGTCTCCGCTTTGGATTCGCACCCCCCACGCACAGGAATTATCCCGCTTATCGCGCGGCGGCTTGCGCAGCACGCCGCGAATTCCCGCCCCTTGCAGCAGACGGGCGCAGCGCAGCGCTTCTGTTTGCGAACGACAGACAATCATAACTCTTCTCAATGGACTTGCCTCCTCATAAAAAAGATTCTTTTTTATGCTATGCATTCCACAGAATAGTTGCGAAAATTCTCCGTCTATGCTATGCTTAAGGCGAATTCAATACTTTTTGGAGGGATTACCTATGGATTTCCATACACTTCGCGTCCGTGCATCTTTTCTTTCCACCCTGCGCGGTCTTGCCGGCAAACCTATTGTGACCGCTTACCGAAACGTACTGCACGCACTTTCTCAGGATGTATATGCCTTTGGCGAAGCATACGGCGCACTCTGCGCGCGCATTTATCAATATGACGATGCAGGCGAACGTATTCTGCATCTGATTGAGTGCGACAATAACGCGCTGACCGCATCGCTGGATAACCCGTCCTCAGTTGTGTTGGAAGCCACCACCCGTGATCTCGAAACACTGTCCGCACTCATCGCGCTGCGCGGACTGGATCTGATCTGTGAAGCGCGCCTTGCTTTCCCCGATGACTGCGATGCGCTTGAAACGCTTCCTGACTTTCCCGCAGGCAAGCCGCTTCCCTTTACAACCGGCGCACAGCTCGCCGCCTATTACCGCGAAAACGGATATGGTTTTTTTGCAAAGGCATCATTCTTTACAGTTGGGAAAAATAATGATATCATCGCCATCGAACAGGCAGATTCCATCCGTTTGAGTGACTTAAAAGGATATGCTCGTCAAAAAGATCAGGTTATCACCAATACGCTCGCCTTTCTGGAAAACCGCCCGGCAAATAACATCCTGCTGTATGGCGACAAGGGCACCGGCAAATCTTCCACCGTCAAAGCTGTTGTCAATGAGTATGCGGACCGCGGACTCAAGATCGTCGAAATCTCCCCGAATCAGGTCGGCTGCTTCCCCATGCTGTGCCGAGAAGCAGCACGCAGCCCCTATCGCATTATCATCTTCATGGATGACTTGACCTTTGACCGTGAAGACGATAACTTTGCCGCACTTAAGGCGTTTATCGAAGGCGGTCTGACCGGCATGCCCTCCAATCTGATTCTATACGCAACCTCCAACCGGCGTCATCTGGTACGAGAGAGCTTCTCTGAACGTCAGGGTGATGACATCCACGTGCGCGATACCCTGGAAACCATCACCTCGCTTTCTGACCGTTTCGGTCTTGAGATTACGTTCTCCGTTCCCGATAAGGATGAATATCTCTCTATCATCGACCAGCTTGCCGAGGAATATGGTCTTACCATGCCCGCAGAGCAGCTGCATCTTCTGGCAGAGCGTTTTGCCATCCGCCGCAACGGTCGTTCCCCGCGTACTGCGCGCCAGTTTATCAGCTACCAGCTCACACAGGTACTATAAATTCTTCGCTTCTTTTTACCCTTTTTATAGTATACTTCACAATAAAGGTGTGTTATACTGTAACCACAGCAGAACATCTGCTCCTATATTTTAGCAGCTTCAAGCTGCACCTGTGGAAGGGAGGGCTTTCATCTGTTACCACCAGATTTGGGCAATGCGATTGCCTGGGTTGTGGTCATCATCGCATGCGTTGTAATCGAAGCTTGCACGCTTGACCTGACCTCAATTTGGTTTGCGGTCGGAGCGATTGCCGCACTGATCGTCATGCTTCTGGGAGGCGGACTTATTCCCCAGCTTCTTGCGTTTGCGGTGGCGGCCGCAACTCTGCTGATCTTGGTCCGTCCAATGACACGCCGCCTGCTTCGCCCGAAAGGTGCGCGCACCAATGCCGACCGTATCATCGGAGAACCCGCGATTGTAGTCGAAGAAATCGACAACGTCCGCGGAATAGGCGCCGTCAAAATCTTCGGGCAGGTCTGGAGCGCGCAAAGCACAGATCACACCAAAATCCCAGTCGGAGAAACGGTGTACATCCGTGCAATCTCCGGCGTCAAGGCCATGGTCGAACGAGACAGAAAGGAAGGATAATTCTATGCCGTTTTTCACTCCGATTCTTATGATTGTTCTGTTAATCCTGCTGATTGCATTTCTGGCATCCAATATTGTCATTGTGCCGCAGGCAAAGGCATACATCATTGAACGTCTGGGAACCTATCAGGGTACCTGGGGCACGGGACTGCATTTTAAAATCCCGCTGTTCGAGCGTATCTCCCGCAAGGTCACGCTCAAAGAGCAGGTTGTGGATTTCCCGCCGCAGCCTGTCATCACCAAAGATAACGTCACCATGCAGATCGACACCGTGGTCTATTTCCAGATCACCGACCCCAAGCTGTTTACCTACGCAATCGAAAACCCGATGGCGGCAATCGAAAACCTGACCGCCACCACCCTGCGCAACATCATCGGCGACCTCGAGCTTGACCAGACGTTGACCAGCCGCGATCTCATCAACACCAAAATGCGCGCCCTGCTCGACGAAGCAACCGACGCATGGGGCATCAAGGTCGGCCGTGTAGAGCTGAAAAACATCATGCCTCCGGAAGCTATCAAGGAGTCCATGGAGAAGCAGATGCGCGCTGAACGCGAACGCCGCGAAGCCATCCTCATGGCAGAGGGCAAAAAGCAGTCCGCCATCCTTGTTGCGGAAGGTGAAAAGGAATCGACCGTCCTGCGCGCAGAGGCAACCCGCCTTGCGAAGATCAAGGAAGCCGAAGGCGAAGCGGAAGCGCTGCTTGCCACCCAGAAGGCGCTGGCAGATTCCCTGCGTCTGCTGAACGAAGCATCTCCGACGGATAAGATTATCCAACTCAAGGCACTCGAAGCGTTTGCTGCCGCCGCAGACGGCAAGGCAACCAAGATCATCATTCCGAGCGAAATCCAAGGGCTCGCCGGACTGGCTTCCTCTTTCAAAGAAGTCATGACCGATCCCAAGAATGTCCAGTAAACATCATAGAAAAAGGCACCCGAAATCAATTTCGGGTGCCTTTTTTCACTTTCCGACAACCACCAGATGAGGATATGCAATGTCCACGCCTTCGCGTTCGCAGCGCTCCTTGATAGACTTGAGCAAATCGCTGCGCATGGCAAATGCCGTGCCGTTATCGCGCGCCCAAAGCTGTGCACGGATGACGACTGCCGAATCCGCCAGCTCCTGCACTCGGATGACCACCGGCGGCGCGCCAGCCTGCCGTTCAGCGTCAGTACGGTTATCAAAGTAATCCGGATGCTGCACAATTTCCTCACGCATAATCCGCATGGCATGCGCAATATCCGATTCATAAGTAATCCCTACATCCACCATCAGGCAGACCTTATTCTCCGTATGGTTGGCGTTTTCGATAATTGCACTGTTCATGGTATCGTTCGGAATAATGACACGCTTGTTTTCAATCGTGCGGATGATGGTGTGCCGCAGGGTAATCTCCTCCACGGTACCTGACACGCCGCTCGATACCACATTGACCACATCCCCAATCACAAAGGGTTTAAAGGTCAAAATCATAAAACCGCTGACCACGGACCCCATTGCCTGCTGTGACGCGAAACCGATGACAACAGCAAGCACGCCGCCTGCCGCAAACAGCTTATTCATCCCCGCCGCAAGCGGTGGAATGTTGCTCACAATCACCGCAAACGCAGTAAAATAGATTGCAGCCAGTGCAAAATATCTCAGATAGGAACATATTGTCGCAGCCGGATTGCCTGCATCCAGCATCTTCTGCACGGTACGGCGAAAAAAGCGGTTGGTGAGCCGCACAGCAACGACCATCAGCAGAATCACTACTGCAATGAATGCTGCACTTACGACAATTCTGCCCAGCCAAGTCTGGGAGAACGCGTCAATCTGTTCTAAAATTGTCTGCGGAACGACTTCATCCACAACAGTTTCAACCGCATCCCCCACTGCATTCACCGCATTTTGCTCTCCCATGCAATCACTCCTTTCAAAAAACAGGGAGGGTAGCGCACTGCACTCCCCTCCCCCAAAATATGCTTAGTATGCGTTGCCCCAGACGATCATCTTCTTCGCGGGTTTGCCGCAAATCGGGCATACCTCGCCAAGGTTTTCCTGCTCAAGCGGCATGCAGCGGGAGGACAGACCAGCTTCTTCCTTGACCTTTTCCTCGCACGCCAGTTCTCCGCACCACATGGACTTGACAAAGCCTGTATGCTCCGCAACAATCTGCTTCATTTCGTCCAAGCTATGCGCCGTGTAGGTATGCTCCTCGCGGTTTTTGAGCGCCTTCTGGAACAGCGCCTCCTGTACCTCATCCAGCAGCTGCGGAATTACCGTAGTCAGGTCTTCAAACTTCACAATGGTCTTTTCGCGGGTATCGCGGCGGACAAGCACACACTGACCGTTCTCAATGTCGCGCGGACCAACCTCCAGACGAAGCGGGAAACCCTTCATCTCATACTCGGCAAACTTCCATCCGGGGCTGTTGTCAGACAGATCGATCTTGGCACGGATGCCTGCCTTTTTAATGGTTTCCAGCAGCTCCTGTGCCTTCTCAGTGACGCCCGGTTTGTGCGCGGCAACCGGAATGACAACGAGCTGGAACGGCGCAATCTTCGGCGGCAGTACCAAGCCTTCGTTGTCACCGTGGGTCATGATGATCGCGCCGATCATACGGGTGGAAACACCCCAAGATGTCTGATGCATATACTGAAGTGTGTTGTTCTTATCAGTAAACTGCATGTCAAATGCACGCGCAAAACCATCTCCGAAATAATGGGAAGTACCGGACTGGAGTGCCTTACCGTCATGCATCATTGCCTCAATGGTATAGGTTTCAACTGCGCCCGCAAAACGCTCCTTCTCGGTCTTCTGTCCCTTGACAACCGGAATCGCCAAATAATCCTCGCAGAACTTCGCGTAGATGTTCAGCATGCGCATGGTTTCCTCACGCGCCTCCTGCTCGGTGGCATGCACAGTATGCCCTTCCTGCCACCAGAATTCACGGCTTCTCAGGAACGGACGGGTGGTCTTTTCCCAACGAACGACCGAACACCACTGGTTATACAGCTTGGGCAGATCACGCCAAGAGCGGACAGTCTTTGCATAGTGCTCACAGAACAGGGTCTCCGAGGTCGGGCGCACGCACAGGCGCTCCTCCAGTTTTTCCGAGCCGCCGTGGGTCACCCATGCAACCTCGGGAGCAAAGCCCTCGACATGATCCTTTTCCTTTTGCAGCAGGCTCTCCGGAATGAAGATCGGCATTGCTACGTTTTCATGACCGGTCTCCTTAAACATGCCGTCCAGTGTGTGCTGGATATTCTCCCACAATGCCTGCGCATAGGGACGCATGATGACGCAGCCCTTGACCGAGGAATAGTCGATCATCTCTGCTTTTTTTACAATATCGGTGTACCACTGCGCAAAATCCACGTCCATGGACGTGATTTCACTGACCAGCTTTTTCTTTTCTGCCATAGTTTATGTTCCCTCACTTTTTCTGAATTCATAAGATTCGGATATCACTTTTTAAAGGAGCGTCGATTATGAATCTCTCACAATCATTTTACGTGAAGCCATCCTCACACGAAATTGTTCATACAACCGTTTCTCTTTCCCCAGAGCAGCGCCCTGCCCTTGCAGGCACCGTTGTAGATGCCTGTGACAAGCCTGTTGAGGGCGCTCTTGTCACATTTTACCGTGCAGATGCGCCGAGCGATCCCGTCGGAGCGCTTTATACCGATGCACTCGGACGGTTCGCCTTCGGACCGCTTGAACCCGGAAAGCTCTACCACATCAATGTATCCAAACGGACAGATCGCATCCGCGCGCTCGAACAGCTTCGACCGGAGTTTATTTCGGACTGATTCGACGTTTTCCGGCAGTCGAAAATTTGCAAACTGCCGCTGAATGCAATCATCACACCCCTGACAGCCGATTAGCGAAGTTTGTTCTCCACCTCGTATGTCAGCTTTTCGATGAACTCATCCAGCACCATCTGCGCGGTTTCACCGGTCTTGCGGTCACGCACAGAGATAACGCCCTTTTCCTGATCCTTGTCGCCAAGCACAATCATATACGGCACCTTTTCAAGCTGTGCCTCGCGAATCTTCTTGCCGATCTTCTCGTTGCGCGCATCCATCTCGACACGGAAGCCATGCTGTTCGAGCTGCGCCTTAATGTCGTATGCGTAGTCCACATTGCGGTCGGTCATGGGCATCATGCGCACCTGCTCAGGCGCCATCCAAGTCGGCAGCGCGCCTGCATACTCTTCAATGAGGTATGCCAGTGTGCGCTCATAGCAGCCCATCGAAGTGCGGTGGATGATATACGGCGTTTTCTTCTGTCCATCCGCATCGGTATATTCCATGCCAAACTTTTCAGCGAGCAGCATATCAATCTGAATCGTAATGAGCGTATCTTCCTTGCCGTGTACATTTTTGTACTGAATGTCCAGCTTGGGACCGTAGAATGCAGCCTCATCGATGCCAACCACATAATTTACGCCCAAGTCGTCCAGAATGTGCGCCATGGTATCCTGCGCCAGTTCCCACTGCTCGGCAGTACCCTCATACTTGTTGCCCGGATTTGCCGGATCCCACTGGGAGAAACGGAAGGTGCACTTTTCGAGCAGACCGAGCGTATCGAGACAATACTTCGCCAGATCGAGGCAGCCCTTGAACTCTTCCTCAAGCTGATCGGGGCGCAGGATCAAATGACCTTCCGAAATGGTGAACTGACGCACGCGGATGAGACCATGCATCTCGCCCGAATCCTCGTTGCGGAACAGGGTCGAAGTCTCGCCCAAACGCATCGGCAGATCACGGTAGGAGCGCGCACGGTTGAGGAAAACCTGATACTGGAACGGGCAGGTCATCGGACGCAGCGCAAAGCACTCCTTCTCTTCATCATGCGGGTCGCCCAGAATGAACATGCCGTCCAGATAGTGGTCCCAGTGACCGGAGATACGGTACAAATCACGCTTTGCCATCAGCGGGGTTTTGGTCAGCAGATAGCCGCGCTTCTGCTCCTCATCTTCAATCCAACGCTGCAAAATCTGAATGGTGCGTGCACCCTTGGGCAGCATAATCGGCAGTCCCTGTCCAATATAGTCAACCGTCGTGAAGTATTCCAGCTCTCTGCCGAGCTTGTTGTGGTCGCGCTTTTTCGCTTCTTCAACCGCTGCAAGGTATGCATCCAGTTCATCCTTCTTCGGGAATGCAGTGCCGTAGATACGTTGGAGCATCTTGCGGTTGGAATCGCCGCGCCAGTATGCGCCCGTCGCGCTCAGCAGCTTGATCGCATTACCCTTCACGCGGCCGGTGGAGTCCAGATGCGGACCGGCGCACAGGTCGGTAAAGTCCCCCTGCTTATAGAACGAAATCGTCGCATCTTCAGGCAGGTCGTTGATCAGTTCGACCTTGTATGGCTCATCGCGCTCCTCCATGAACTTGATCGCTTCTGCGCGCGGCAGTTCAAACCGCTCAAGCTTCAGCTTTTCCTTGCAGATCTTCTTCATCTCAGCTTCGAGCGCGTCCAGATGCTCCTGCGTAAAGCTGAACGGCGCATCAAAATCATAGTAGAAGCCGGTTTCGATCGCCGGGCCGATGGCAAGCTTCACTTCCGGATACAGGCGCTTAACTGCCTGTGCCAGAATATGAGAAACTGTATGGCGGTAGGTATCGCGGTATTCCGGATTTTCAAACGTGTACTTGTTTTCTTCAGACATAATTCTTCCTCCTTTGTCATTCGCGGGGAGAACAAAAAAAGCCCACCCCCGACATAAAATCAGGGGTGAGCTTATAGCATCCTATAATAACCCACGGTTCCACCCTGCTTGCAAGCTTCCGCAACCGAAAGCTGCCGCTCTGGAATCCGTAACGTGGACAAACCGGCGCGGAATACTTGGTTTCCTCCGCGCAGCTCAGGAGCCGGTCGGCTTTTCCCGATCTTTACGACCACTTCCAGCCATGGTGGTCGCTCTCTGAAAAGATATCTGCGGACAAGCCAGTTTCCTTCATTGCTTTTCTATTATTGGATTCTATGATACACCAGCAAAAGCCGTTTGTCAATCGTGCATCCCGCCGATTTTACGAACTTTTTATCCCTGTGCCGACACCTTTCCGCCGCCCTGCTGAATCCGCTCACAGAGCAGATTATAAAATGCAGCTTTCTCTTCGCCAGCCGCAAACGCACGAAACGGCACAATAATCGCCGCCATGGCGCCGACATAAATAAAGTAATGTTCACTGTCCTCTGTGACGCGCTCCACCACACTGTATTCATACCGGCTGTCCTCTCCGCCGCCTGTCAGGGTAAGCTGCTTCTCACCCACTGTAAGCGTTTTTTCTGAACAGATATTCTGGTTCTGCGGCTGAGAGAGCATGCGCAGCACCCCCTTCCGGACGCGGCGCGTCATCAGCCGCGGCGTTAAAAAATAAACCGCCAGCGCAAGCACCGCATATGCGGCTGCAATCGCTGCATTCAGCAGCCCCAGCAAATCCATCAGGATGCATCCGCCAATCAGAATCAATGCCGCGCTAACAAGCCGTGTATTGCGGACATTTTTTCTCATCACCGGACTGGTGTTGATATAGCTCAGGTTAAAAGCAACAAAATCCTCAGGTACGACCTGATAAGTAATCTCCATACACTGATTTTCCTTTCCACTTTCGTATCGCGGACAAAATATAAGCGCCGTTACATTCTCTGCATCAGTTCAATCTGTTCCCCGCTTGGACCGGTAAAGAACGCGTTGCGCACCCCGCCAAACAGCGCCGGCATTTCTGTAATGCCGCCGAGGAAGGAATCCACGCCGCGTGCCTTGACCTCCGTAATCGCCGCTTCCAAATCGTCAACTTCAATCGCAATATGCCGGAACGCATCGTTCTGAACCGCAACCGGCGCTCCGCCGCCCGGCTGCACGACCTCGAGCGCAAACCCGCAGATCTCAATCATTGCCAGCTGATTGACCCACTGCGGCTTTTGTGCTTCGCCGCGCATGGTGCACTTGCCGCCCAGATTCTCATAAAATGCGATGGTCTTTTCCAAATCGTCGGTAAACAGCGCGACATGCGCCAGTCCTTTCCAAGTGTTCATATCCTGTTCCTCCTTGTTCCTTGCAGCACACGCTGCTTCTTTCCCATTATAACAAGTCCCACAGGCAGAAGCAACTATTCATCCAATACAAAGACAGCATATCCTCCCCCAATGTACAGGCTGCCTTTTCAGCGGCGCCGGAATCTTTACAGAAATTTAACGATTACGTCTTGGATTCTATGCTATAATATCCAAAGCAATATGGCGAATTTTACCTTTCACACACATTTGGGTTAGGAGTAAAATTTATGGATTTGAACCGTAAGAACATGCAGAAAATTGCGATGCTTATCGCTTTTGCCATTCTATTAAATGTAGGACTGCAAAAGTATGAACTCTTCTTCTCTGCCGTCCGCACACTGATGCATTTGGTGATGCCGTTTATCATCGGCGGTGCGCTTGCTTTTATTTTAAATGTCCCCATGCGCTTTTTGGAAACCAAACTTTTTCCACGCCGCTATGGACGCAAACCCAATCCGCTCTATCGTATGCGCCGTCTGCTTTCGCTTGTGCTCACATTTGCGTTGGTTGTCGCAGTGTTATGCATCCTAGTGCTCATGGTCGTGCCCGAAATGGCGCGCTCCGTTCTGACCATCGGCGAACGTATTCCGGCATTTTTCAATCAGCTTATGCAATATGTTGACACGCTTTCGCGGCAATATCCGGATTTTTTTGCCGAAATTGAATCATTTTTTGCCGATTGGAGTCAAATCGACTGGAAATCCATCACACAAAAAGTATGGGATTTCTTCACAAACAGAAATGTGCTCGGCAGCACCTTCAATGTTGCTTCCACCATCATTGGCACATTCACGAATTTCGTCATCGGTCTGGTCTTCGCCATCTATCTGCTGCTGCAAAAAGAAAAACTCGGCGGTCAGTTCAAGCGTGTGCTGTATTCGTTTGTTCCGGAAAGCAAAGCCGATTATTTTCTGGAAATCTGCCAGCTTTCGAGCAACACCTTTTCAAATTTCATCTCCGGTCAATGTCTGGAAGCCTGCATCCTTGGGCTGATGTTCTTCGTCTCTATGTCCCTGCTGCACATGCCCTATGCAATGATTATTTCAATGCTCATTGGCGTAACTGCACTGATCCCTATTTTCGGCGCGTTTATCGGCTGCGGCGTCGGCGTATTCCTGATTCTGATTGTCAGCCCGATTCAGGCGCTGTGGTTTCTTGTGCTCTTCCTTGTCATGCAGCAGATTGAGGGCAATCTGGTTTACCCGCATGTTGTCGGAAATTCGGTCGGTCTGCCGTCCATCTGGGTGCTCATGGCGGTTACGCTCGGTGCAAGCACAATGGGTGTCCTGGGTATGATTATCAATATCCCGTTATTTTCGATTGTATACGCCCTTTTGCGCCAGACCGTGCGCCGTCGATTGCATGAAAAAGGAATCGACCGCAGCAAGCTGCGGTAAAAATGAACATGATGTAAATCTTGTCACACCCCCTTGATTTTTCATGGGCACAGTATTATGATTATCTGTGTTAGCACTCAAGGCATTAGAGTGCCAATCGACAAATTTAAGTTTTAGAGGTGTATTCTCCATGGCAAAGAAAGAGTTTCAGGCGGAATCCAAGCGTCTGCTCGATCTGATGATTCACTCCATCTATACCCATCACGAAATTTTCCTGCGCGAACTGATCTCCAACGCATCGGATGCAACCGATAAGCTGTATTATAACGCGATGCAGGAAGGCAAAACAGGCATCACCCGCGATTCCCTGCCGATTCATATTGCGCTCGACAAGGAAGCGCGTACGCTGACCATCTCCGACCACGGCTGCGGTATGACCGCCGCTGAACTGGAGGAAAACCTTGGCACCATTGCCCGTTCCGGTTCGCTTGCCTTTAAGCAGCAGATGGACAAAGCCGAAGATGTCGATATCATCGGTCAATTTGGCGTCGGTTTCTATGCAGCATTTATGGTCGCAAAGACGGTCACCGTTACCTCCCGCTCGGAAAAGACCGGCGAGGCAAACTGCTGGGTTTCTGACGGCGCGGACGGCTACACCATCACCCCCGCAGAAAAGGCAGAAGCCGGCACCGATATCGTCCTGACCATCAAGGACAACACCGAGACCGAAAACTACGACGAATATCTGGAGCCGTACCGCATCCAGTCCATCGTGCGCAAGTATTCCGACTACATCCGTTACCCCATCCAGATGGACATGCCCCGCAGCCGCATGAAGGAAGGCTGTGACCCGGAAAAGCCGGAGTACGAGGATTACATGGAACTGACCACGCTGAACTCCATGGTTCCGATCTGGAAAAAGGCAAAGAGCGAACTCAAGGATGAGGACTATAATAATTTCTATAAGTCCAAGTATTATGATTTTAAGGACCCAGTTCGCCATATCCATATGAATACCGAGGGTGCTGTCACCTTTAACGCCCTGCTGTTTATCCCGGCAAGCGCGCCCTTCAATTACTACACCAAGGACTATGAAAAGGGCTTGCAGCTGTACTCCAACGGCGTGCTCATTATGGAGCGCTGTGCCGATTTGCTGCCTGACCATTTCAATTTTGTGCGCGGTTTGGTCGATACCGCTGACCTGTCGCTCAACATCTCGCGCGAAATGCTTCAGCATGACCGTCATCTCAAGCTGATTGCTTCCAATCTGGAAAAGAAAATCAAGTCCGAACTGCTGAGCCTGCTGAAAAATGACCGCGAGAAGTATGAAACCTTCTTCAAGGCATTTGGCATGCAGCTCAAGTACGGCGCATACGTTGAATACGGCGCGCACAAGGAACTGCTTCGGGATCTGCTGATGTACCACTCTGTGGCAAACGATAAAATGGTAACCCTCGATGAGTATGTTGCCGGCATGAAAGAGGATCAGAAGTATATTTACTACGCCTGCGGCGAAAGCACGGCAAAAATCAGCCTGCTGCCCCAGATGGAGCGTCTGCGTGACAAGGGCTATGATGTGCTGTGCATGACCGACAACATCGACGAATTCTGCATCAAGATGATGCGCGACTACAAGGACAAGGAATTCAAGTCCATCACAGACGGTGATCTTGGTCTTGAAAGTGAGGACGAAAAGCAGGAAGTTGAAAAACTGACCGAGGAAAATAAGGATCTGCTCGCACAGATGAAGGAAGCGCTCGGGGATAAGGTTTCCAAGGTGCAGCTGACTTCTCGCCTCAAGAGCCATCCATGCTGCCTGTCCACCGAGGGCATGATCTCCCTCGAGATGGAGAAGGTGCTCGCAGAGCAGCGCATGGGGGACGAGCAGACGGTCAAGGCAGAGCGTGTGCTCGAGCTGAACGCCGGTCATCCGATTTTCCAAAAGCTCATCTCTCTGTCCGGCGATGCAGAAAAACTCAAAACCTATACGCAGATTCTGTATGCGCAGGCACAGCTGATTGAAGGGCTCTCGCTCGAAGATCCGGTTTCCTATGCCAACGCCGTATGCAGCCTTCTGTCTGAATAACCGCAAATAACCCTTAAGGAGGACCGAGATGCAAAGATTACTGTTTATCGTAAACCCGAATTCGGGAAAAGGCGAAATGCGCCATCAGGCGATCGACTGCATCGACCGTTTTGTCAAAGCAGGCTATGAAGTCACCGTTTACACGACGCAGCAGTCCGGCGACGCGACGCGCATTGTCGTGGACCGCGGCAGCGCCTTCGATCTGATTGTGTGTAGCGGCGGCGACGGCACACTGAACGAATGTGTCGGCGGTCTGATGCAGCTGGATGAAAAACCCGCACTCGGCTACATTCCCTCCGGTACGACAAACGATTTTGCAAACAGTCTCGGCATTCCCAAAAAGGCTTTGGACGCGGCGGAACTGATTTTGAACAGCCTGCCGTACAGCGTTGATGTGGGCAGCTTCAATAACCGTTTCTTCACCTACGTTGCCGGCTTCGGCGCTTTCACCGAGGTTGCATACTCCACCCCGCAAAACACCAAAAACGCCCTTGGACGCATGGCATATATTCTGGAAGGAATCAAATCTCTTCCAACTCTGCAAACCTATCATGTCAAGGTCGAATGTGAGGACCGCACGATTGAAGATGATTTCATTTTCGGCATGGTAACGAACGCCACCACTGTTGGCGGGTTCAAAGGCATCGTACACAATGTCGGTCTGGATGACGGTCTGTTTGAAGTTTTTCTGGTCAAAGCGCCGACCAATCCTCTGGCACTTCAGCAGATCATCAACGAACTGCTGATCGCGCCGGAGGATAATAAGCAGATTCTCCGGTTCAAGGCGCCCTATGTGCGCTTTACCGCTGACCGAGAAATGCCGTGGACGCTGGACGGCGAATTTGGCGGCGCGCCGCACATGGCTGAGATCACCAATCACCGTCAGGCGCTGCATATCTTTGTAGGCGGCTCAAAATAAAATCGTTCTGAAAAAGCAAAACGCCTGACGAATTTTTTCTTCGTCAGGCGTTGTCTTTTCCGCTTTACTTTACGGTAAAGCTCTCACAATCCGTGCACTGCACTTGCGTTGGATTGGTTTCGTGGGTACCAACGGTGATTGTGTCCAGCGCGCAATAATCACTGCTGCCGCAATGATGTGCACACTGAGTTACTGTACAGCGGATCGACTTATTTGCATGGTTGTTCATTTTAAATTCCTCCTTCGGTTGGTTTGAATCTATTGTGTCCGCAACAGACACAGCTTATACGAAATATCTCTACATATTTATCTGTGTGGTGAGAAAAACTTATTTTGCTGTGAATATTTTTCTCGACTTTTGCGGTATGATTAGATATATTATAGATAAGAATTATTCTTATCTATAAGCAAATGAAAGGAGCAATTACGATGTCGAATTTAAAGGGTACCAAAACGGAAGCGAATCTGATAACTGCTTTTGCAGGAGAATCTCAGGCACGAAACAAGTATACCTACTATGCATCCAAGGCCAGAAAGGACGGCTACGTTCAAATCGCAGAAATCTTCGAAGAAACTGCGGCGAATGAAAAGGAACATGCAAAGATCTGGTTCAAGCTGCTCCATGACGGAATCCCCTCGACTCCGGAAAACCTTGCAGATGCAGCTGCCGGCGAGAACTATGAGTGGACCGATATGTACGCAACCTTTGCCAAGGAAGCCCGCGAAGAGGGTTTTGACCGCATCGCTTATCTGTTTGAGTCGGTCGGCGCGATTGAAAAAGAACACGAGGAGCGTTACCGCGAGCTGCTTGCAAATATCGAAGGCGGTCTGGTATTCTCCCGCGATGGCGATATGATGTGGCAGTGCTCGAACTGCGGCCATATCCATATCGGCAAAACGGCTCCTGAAATCTGTCCAGTTTGCGATCATCCACAGGCATATTTCCAGCTGCGCGCACAAAATTATTGATGCATTTCTCTCAAAATCCTCCGGAAATTCCGGAGGATTTTTTTCTTGCGTTCTTTGTGAAATACCAGTATACTTACCTTTAGAAAAAAGTATTAAGGGAGCTATGACCATGCAAAAGGGCGATAAAAATAAACTCAAACTATTGCTGATCGGCATCAAAGCGCGTCTGGAACAGAACCGCGACTACTTTGTCGGTATGACCTGTACCTTTCGTGCAGGAAAGAAAAAATTTGAGGGAACACTTCACCGAAATGATTCTGCATATCTGCTTCGTTTTCAAGGTACAGAACGCGCTGTAGACGCAGTGGGCGCAACCGAATTCTTCGAACAGCAGGCTGAAATTTATGAAGAATCGGTTCTGATCTATGCGGAACGTGGTGCAGAAATCACGATTACCGTAAATGGACGCGGCGTTAATATGAAACAGAGCGAGCGCAAAGTTTCTCCTGAGAACAATACCGCAGCAGCCAACCCGCTGCTGTCCGGCGGACGGGAATATCTCATCCGTGTCGATCAGGCAGCGCCGCTGCTGCGCGAAATCGGGATTCTAACTGCTGAGGGCAAAATCAAAAACGACATGATCCGGAAATACAATCAGATTGACCATTATGTCGAACTGGTCGCCCCCATGTTCCAGCAGGATGACAGCGAAGAGATCCTGCTGCTCGACTGCGCCTGCGGCAAGTCCTATCTGAGTTTTGTCATGAACTATTATTTACGCGATGTGCTGCGCCGGCGCTGCCGTGTGATTGGCATTGATATTAAAGAAAATGTCATTGAAGAAAGCAGGAAAATGGCAAAGCGGCTTGGCTATCACAACATGGAGTTCATCTGCGCCGATCTCCGCACCTACCAGCCGCCGAAGCATGTCACCGCTGTCATTTCGCTACACGCCTGCGATATTGCAACAGACCTTGCGCTCGGTACTGCGATTCGCGCCAAGGCGAAATATATTGCATGTGTTCCCTGCTGTCACAAGGAGCTGCTCGACCAGTACCATATCCCGGGGTTGGAGCCGCTGACCCGCTATGGCGTATTCAATGCACGTTTCAACGACGTACTGACCGACAGTATGCGTGCACTCAAGTTGGAAGCCGAGGGGTATAAGGTATCGGTTGTAGAATATATCTCGCCGCTCGATACCCCGAAAAATCTGCTGATCCGCGGCACATATACCGGAAAGCAGAACCCCCGTGCACAGGAAGAATATGAATCTGTGCGCCGCACAGTTGGTACATTTTCCGAACTGGATCGCCAGTGTCAAATGTGTGACAGTAATTTCTTCATCACAGATGATGATTTGTACTAAAAAAGAGGCAGCCGAAGCTGCCTCTTTTCTCTTACTTACACTTGCACCGTCCGCCATTCTCTCCGTTTCCGCAGCTTGTATTGCAGCCGCAGGAATCATCTCGATCACGGCATGGGTCACGTCGGCAAGGTTCACAGCGCATTTCCCTGCGCGGCGGGAAAAATTCATCCACCGGGAACTCGAAACGATTGAATACATCACACGGGTCCTCTGTATCATCTGCGCTGTTGCAGCTGCATTCACGCTCCGGCATGCAGATATCAAACGCAGGCATCAACAGCTGAATATCCCGCTCGAGACGCAGAATTGAAAACTGTCCCAATGTTACAAAAAGGCGATTTCCGTCGCAGTTCAGCGCAATATCCTCTCCACCGAAACAGTTGCAGACCGGTGCAGGAACCGCACTCAGTTCACATCCGCAGCCGCAGCAATAGGTCGGCTCTACAATCTTTGCTTCAAGCAGAATAGGCTCTACCGCTTCAACTACTGCATTACCGGTAGATTCGTTCCTTTTTTCGTCTAGTATCGACATGAATAAGGGTTTTAGTAAGCTCTAAAGTTCGAAATTTAATTTCCAATTTTCGCTCCGGATATGCCACAATTTCTTCTATAATTTGCTTTAAATCGGAATTCTTTAGGAGTTCGAGGCTTAGGCATCTCTCAATAAGTTCGGCAATGTGATCCGCCTTTTCGGTATCCTCTTCTCGCTTTTCAGCCACCAGTTCTTTTGTTGCAAGTTCACTCTCGGCATCGGTGATCAACCTATTGATTTTCTCCATCTCGACTTTGACTTCTTCAAGCGTCAGCGCATCGATCGCATACAAATCCATGAGCTTATTCTTTTTATTTTTGTGCCTTTCGATCTGAGTTCGCAGAGCCGCAATTTCCTCTGCCAATCTCTGCTCTGCCTCTGCACCATTCTGGCTGCACTCTTCGATAATGGACTCGACAAACTTTCCTTTGTCGCTGATCATTGAGCGCAGGCATTGCTCCACACAATCCTTCAGAGCGTCATCCTCGATTGCCCAGCTGTTGTCACAAATCTGCCCTCTAAACGGACCCGATCGTGTTACCTTTTTCTGGTCTTGATGATAACATTTCCAGTATAGCCGCAAGCCGTCCTTTCGCTTCGTAGCCTTTCTGCTGTATCCACCTTTGCATGTAGCACAGACTATCAACCCGCTGAACAGATGTGTTCCGCATTCTCTCCGATCTACGCAGTTTACCATGTCATGCTTACGGACATGCTTCCTGCGCTCTAGCTCTTTTTGCGTCGCTTCGAAAACCTCTCTGGACACAATCGCATATTCCGGTCGCTCATGCACATACCATTCTTCTTCCGGAATGTCCTGCCTTGTCCCCTCTAAGAAGTTGTCCGTCTCTGTACGGTTATTCACGACGAGACCCATGTAAATCGGATAGCTCACCATTCTGCGTATGGAGCGTTCCGCCCAAAGCCCGCCGAGTTTCGTCGGAACATTCTCTGTGTTCAGAATCGTTGCGATTTTCCGGAACCCTTTTCCTTCTAGTACGAGACGATATATTCGTCTGACTACGGCAGCTTCCTCCTCGATGATTTCAAGGTTGAAAATATCCTTATGGCGGTAACCGTAAACTCGGTTTGGAACTCGTCCCTTTTGCGCGTTAATCTTCTTTCCAAAGCGCACACGCTTCGAAAGGTTCGCACTTTCTTCCTGAGCAATCGCAGCGAACATGGTAAGTACAAACTCAGAATCCCCGAGTGAAGTCATGTTGTTCGTAACGAATTCAGTAGTAATATTTTTCCTTTTCAACTCTCTTATCGACGTCAAAAGGTCTACCGTATTACGTGCGAAACGCGCGACATCCTTCACCGCAACAATGTCAAACAACCCCAATTCGGCATCATCAAGCATCTTTAAGAACTGTTGGCGCTTTTTTAATTGTTTTCCTGAGATTCCTTCATCGGCATAGATGTTGACCAGTTCATGCCCATGCAGTTTTGCATACTCCTCAAAGAACTCTTTTTGTTTTTTCAGACTATCCAACTGATCCTCGTGATCAGTAGACACTCTGCAATATGCGGCTAAACGCATGTATCCTCCTTCCCTGTGATAATAGTTCTATAATTATTATATCATGTTTTTCCCCATATTCCATACTTTTTCCCATTCACCCCCCTTCCCCTAATATTTTCTGCACTCTATTCGAAATGACTTCTCTGATTCTTTCTTCGACATCCCCTTGTTCATTGGTGTCCACCATGGCAATGTCCAATTCTCTTCTAAGCTCTAAATCCTTCTCCATTTTAGTTGCCGTAGATGTGTTCGTCATAAATATCACCTCACGTAATCATATGGAATACCAATTCAGATAGAACCTTTTGAAAAATAGCCCCGAAATAAATCGGGGCTATTTTTTACGACTTTATTCACTTTGAGTCAGGATATAACGACCGCAGTGACACGCTCCGCTCTCTCCCGCCTCGATCATATCTTTGAACTGTTGGCACATGCACTTTGTCTCAGGGGGTTTCTGGAGCATACACGGACAATAACCATCGTTTGCTTTCAGTTTATCCATGAAAGCTGCATGCTCCTCTGCTGACCATCGTAGACCGACAACATATGTGCATTAAAGTGATCCTTCACGATTTCGTTGTATTCAGAAGCATCCGGACGATGCATCCAAGATGAATGCTTCGATTGCCAAGCTGGAGGGTATCCTTGCAGGTATCGGCGGTGACAACGAAAAGGCTACCGTTGTCGCTTATGTAACCGACGCAATCGCTGCACTGAAGATTGGCGATTATGCGAAGGCTGCTGATCTGACTGCTCTGGCTACTCGTGTTGAGGCTGTAGAGCAGAATGCTCACACTCATGCAAACGCCGAGGAACTGGATAAGATCGCTGTTGGCGATAAGGCGAAGTGGGATGCTGCTGTAGAGCAGCTGACTTGGACCGAGCTGGTTTAAGTTGAAAACGAGGGGTGCAAACGCGCCCCTCTCCTATTTTTATGAAGCTACCTAACCGGTGGCTTCTCGTACCTTGAAGGAGTGAACATATGGCAAAGTTTAAGCCTGTTCGCGCATTTTCTAATACAGTCGATCGTGTTCCCCTCAAACAGGGACAGGTTATTTTTGTCGAAGATACATGCGAAATTCATTGGGACCCGACCAGTGATAAGCGTGTTAGAATGCGCGATGTAATTATTGTAAATACAGAAAACGAGCGGACTGAGATTCTCGCTCCCCTTTCCAAGTTTTATTACGTTATTGAATCCAATGTGCTATACCGGTTTGGCGCAGACGGACAATGGAAAACAGTTTCGGATATGTCCAGTGTACAAGGACATATCAATGACAAAAAGAATCCGCACAATGTAACCGCCGATCAGGTTGGAGCAATCCCGGCAACCCAAAAAGGTGCAAAAAGCGGTGTCGCAAGTCTGGACGCAAGCGGTAAAGTTCCGTCTGATCAGTTGCCTGCTATGAATTATGCACCTGCAAGCCATGTAAATGATACAACCAAGCACATCACCTCAGAGGAACGCCAAGCATGGAATAACACAACCAAGGATGGACCTTTCTTGCCGCTGAAGGGCGGGAAGATGGATGATGATGCGTTTATTTCTTGTAAGAACCTGGCATTTACCACACAGGCTATGCCAGGTGCTGCTGGCGATCATACGCTTGATATCTATTTGAGCGAAGATCGTCATGGCTCAGGTTCTAAGATTTTTGACATGCAATTGAGTTCTCCATACGTTTTCAAAGAGTTCGGCATTGATGCTAACGACGAAGAGACAATCTTTCTTGAACAAACAACCATGGACGATGGAAAAACAAATGGCTTGAAAATTGGTTGGGGCTACGATGGGGTTAGCTTATATGCCGGTAAAACGAAGACATTCGATGGAGTTGGTATTCGTGCTGGAGGAGAAAAGGTTGAATTAGTAAATTCAAAAATCCTTTGGCCGGAAAGTATCGTCAACAAGGAATATGTAGATGGGTTTGCGCCAAAGTATACCAAAATCACGCTGACCGCGTCCGGCTGGGATTCTTCCGCCAAGACGCAAAAAGCGACCGTCACCGGTGTGCTTGCGGACGAAACCAAGCAGCTGATTATGCCCATGCCTGCGATGGCAAGCCAGAACGATTATGCCGCGGCGGGGATTGCCTGTACCTTGCAGGAGGCAAATGCGCTGACGTTCAAGTGCCAGACGGTGCCGACGAAGGATATTACTGTGTTTGTGACGGTGCAGGAGGTGGCAGGATGATTTTTAATTGTCATGCGAAGGCGTTTCCACCTCCGAAAATCTACGGCGTGGAGTGGGACTGGACAAGCAGTGGTCCAACCAGAGGTGTTCGCACAGACGATGCGGTTGGGCTGGCAGACCCGAACCCCGCGGTCAATAATGGCTCTGGCTCATCTCCGTTTGACAACCTGTATCCATGGAGCGAGATGATTCGAGAAGATCGTACCGGCGGCGTCATGGTCAAAGAGCCTAAATACTGGTACAAGTGGATCAAGAGCGGTAAGAAGTTGAAGCTTCAGATTGCAGACGGTCCTGTGGCCGGTTTCCATGTGGACTCGGTGAATATGGACCGCGGGGACGGCCTTGGAGAGCTGGACTGCTCTTATATTGGCCGTTATCACTGCGCAAGCGGAACTTATAAGTCTGAGACCAACAAGGCGCAGCAGGTAAACATTACCCGAAGCACAGCCCGGACAAATATTCACAATCTAGGCTCTCATATCTGGCAGATGGACTTCGCTCAGTTCTGGTATGTGGGAATGCTGTTCCTGGTGGAGTTTGCCGACTGGAACGGTGAGCCGATCGGCAGAGGCTGTTCTGCAAGCGGTTCTAAGGAGAACAACGGTCGTACGGACGCTATGCGGTATCACACGGGTACTACGGCGGCCAATCGGGATACTTACGGTTTCACCCAGTATCGGAACATCGAGGGTTGGTGGGACAATGTATATGACTGGATGGATGGCTGTTATTACAACAATTATGGCTTGAATGTCATCAAGAACCCCGCCCAGTTCAGCGATAACGCAAATGGTGTTCTGGTAGGTGAGCCTGTCGGCGGGTATCCGTCCGACTTCGCCCTCCCAACACAAAGCGGTCTGGAATGGGCTTTGTATCCGAGTGCCGCAGCTGGTAGCACAACAACTTATGTCCCGGATTACTGGGATTTCAGCGGTGGGTACCCGGGCCTGCGCCATGGCGGTGACTATAGCCAGCGCCAGGACCGCGGGCCTTTCTACATTAACTTCAGCAGCGCGTCGTTCGCCAGCTCCAGCATCGGCTGTCGCCTCCAGGAGCGTCCGCCGAAGGCATAAAATGATTATTTCATAGAAAGGGTGATTTTATGATTCAGAAGCAGGGGGGGCAGAACTAACCCCCATTTGGGCAATCTGCCGAAAGGCGGTGCCTTATGATACTGAATCCGGTGATTCAAGGCGGTACGGAGGAGAAGGTTTACAAGATTACGGACAAGGCGGGGGGCAGTTTTCCGGCAAGCGCAAAAGCAGGAGAATTTGTTTCTCCAAACGAGCCAAATGCACCGAACTCAATAAAAACGCAGTCAGGGAAAATAGTTCCGTTCCGTTCCAAATTTGGAGACATCTATTTTATCATGCCGGCAGAGGATGTAATAGTAGAATAAGCCTAACCACCCGAAAGGCGGTGGTCGCATGATCTGTAATCCGGTGATACAGGGTGGCGGAGCCGAGAAGGTTTACAAGATTGATGACAACACAACTTCTATCAATAGTGGACAATCTCAAGCGTCAGCTGGAGAACGGATCGGGCTAGTTTCCCAACCCTACAAAGGAGAGTTGGTCATAACAGATTCGTTAGGAAACGAAATCCTGTATTTTGGTCTAATGAGTAAATGTTATTTTATCATGCCAGCATCAGATGTGACACTCAGAGATATCGAGCGGTAAACCAGCATACGAAAACAACATTTACATCAAGAACCACGAGGCAGTTAAGGCAATGGGCGGGGACATCAACGTATGTCTGGACAAGTACGATGGCGCGCACGGGTTGAAGCATGACGCCCTGACGCGTGCGCAGTACAAGCACTGGAGAGCGGAAGTGACCGGTGTGCCGGAGCTGCTGAGCGTGGACGAGCGCCGGATGCTCGGGCTGTAAAACGAAAAAGCCGCCCAAAGAGGCGGCAAATTGACAAGTCTTGACGAAAAAGACGAGGGCAGGTATACTACATAATAGGCAGATACAGGCACGCCGCTCCCAGCGGCGGGCGGTTATCCTCCCCATCCTACAAGGAGGGGAGGTGCGCGAATCCCCAATCCAATCGAAAGGGGATGAGCGCTTTTGTGGAAAAAGATTCTTCGAATCCTGATCTGTGCGGCTTTCTGGCTGTGCATGTTCTACATAAAAGCAAAATGACCGCCGAGCCTGGAAACTTGCGGTCATTTGACTAAACTCTGAGGGCTAACCGTCTACCGGCAGCGCCTCTATCTGCTTAGAGTATACCTCGGCGCTCCGTCTTTGTCAAGACGGAGCGTTTCTAAACAGTAGGTGGAACACGCCCGAACCTATGGGAGACTATGTAAGACCTCGTTAGTGCAGACTACAGTCAACGAACTGAGATTCCTTAGCTTTAGCTGTGGGGATTCTCAACACATTCTAAGTTAGAAAATATATATTACCCCCTCTTTTTTTATTGACTATGTGCCTATTCATAGTATAATAAATTAGATTCATGTAATCTCGGTTTCTTTCATCTTGCTTTTAGATTCAGATCCGACACCATTACATGTTATCAAAGCAAAAGAAATAGGAGAAAGATATGGATTATCGCATGTGTTGGATTTTTCCTTTGCGAAGGAGAATACTCTCTGCCACTATGGCAGTCGCTGTAACTTTGCAATTAGGATTGCCATCAGCTTTCGCTGTAGGCTCTGATTATTCCCCCTCGAAAATCATCAACGAAAAAAATGTTGTCACACAGTATGTTAATCAAGAGGATGGAACAACAAAAACTATTTACTGGACTCAAGGCGTGACTCCGCCGAAAATGGGTGGAGAATACAGCGACTTCAGACGTACCGAAACTTCTGTTGGCGGGAAAACGTATGTAGAATATATTGCTCCTTTTGTCGCAGGCAATGGTTGGTTCGACACCAATAAATCAATAAGTCTTGAATATGATGCGAACCTGTGCTTTTCTGCAGCAGCTACTAATACTTTGCATTGGTGGTTGAATCAAAACGAAAACTATATTGAGCAATATCTCCAAAAGAACCCTGATCAGACCGAGAGACTGAACCCCTTACTCGTCCATAATCAGGGACAAACCGGAAGTCCCATCTACAAAATTTTTGTGGATCAGTTTGCAAAGCGTCAGGAAGGCTATTGGCCAGATATCCTACAAGATCAGTTCCTTAATGGGTATAAACCAAAAGCCAATGGTGGCGTCAACGATGAGGAATGGGATGGTCCACAGTTAATTGAACAGGGACCTGACAAAAATGGTGGGTTCTTCTATGATGTACTGAAAGCAAAGCGTTTGACACGACGCAGTTATTATGACTCTGGCTATGATCTGATTAGTAAAGAACTAAAAGAGCATATGCAAAATGGAGAAATCGTACTTCTCTCCTACTCTATGGGACCGGCAAAATCTCATGTTGTCACCGTTTGGGGCGTAGAATATGATCAAAGCGGGAGGCTCAGCGCAGTATATATTGCGGATTCTGATGACGAACCGAATCCTACACACGGTATGATGCGTTACGGCGTTTATCGCAGCAATAGAGGACAGGCGATTCTGTCTAACCGAACAGACGGCAGCGGCACAACAGCCGTTGAGAGCTTACAATTTCTTGAACTGGGCGACAAACAGTGGAAGCAATATCTCGGCATCGAACAGAAAAGTTTGCATCTTAAATGGGGCAAAACAAAATTCACATACGATGGAGCAGAACATTGCCCGACTGTTAGTGCAGATGGCATTCAAATTGGTGATGATGTTCAGCTGAATGTAACTGGCGCTGCAAGTCATACCGGCACACACACAGCTACCGTGACACTCGATGGAGCAGATGCAGCAAAGTATGAAATTTCCGGCTCAAAGTCCATTCAATACACGATTCTTCCTGCGTCTCCCACGGTGCAGTTCACTGCAAAAGTGCAAGGAAACATTATAGACTTGCATGCTGTTGTATCCGGACTGGCTGATGACATCCTCCCTGGTAATGTAGAATTCAAAATGGACGGAAGCACTATAGACAGTGATGAATTACATGACAACGCAGCTTCCAGTCTGTATTCTGTATCTGAAGCGGGCACACATGTATTTACCGCAACATATATTCCATCCGGAAATAGTAACTATAGTGAATCCACCAGTGCACCGCAAACAGTTGATGTATCGAAACAAAATCAAAACCCTTTGACGATTGATTCAGTTGGCGCAAAGGTGTATGGAGATGCACCATTTAATTTGACTGTGTCTGGCGGAAGCACCAATGGTAAGGTAACCTACACCAGCAGTAATCCCTCTGTAATCCGAATCGATGACAATGCGGCCACCATCTGTGGTGCGGGAACTTCTTCTATCACAGCTACTATGGCTGGTGATGACACCTATAACAGTGTAACCGCAACACTAGATGTTACAGTGAACAAAGCTCCGGCTCCTCAAATCAATTATCCCACTGCATCTTCCATCACCTATGGACAGAAACTGAGTTCAAGTATCCTCAGTGGTGGTAGCACTGAATTTGGAAGCTTTGTATGGGAAAACCCCGATAGCGTGCTCGATACCGGTATGTCCAATGCAACTGTTTGCTTTACTCCCAATGCTGAAACAATTAAAAACTACTCGGACATTGTGACGAAGTCCCATAGTGTAAATATTCAGGTTGAGAAAGTAAAACCGTCTGTCACCGTGCGGGCAGAGAGTTTGAAAGTTGAAGATGGAAAACACACCATTCTACTGTCTGCTTCGGTCACCAATGTAGGACTTGGCGATATCCCTTCTGGTCATATATCGTTCTATAATTGCACAAATGATGACAATATAGAGATTGGTTCTAAAACCGAACTTCAAGCTGGCGGAGCGTTTCAATCCTGGAATAACGTCGCAGAGGAACGCTATTGTATCAGAGTAGCATATGACGGTGACAGCAACTATAAACCCGTAGAAACCGAAACTGAAATTGACCTGCGAAAAGTATATGCGATTACACTCTCTACAAACGGTCACGGTCGCGCCGAGGCCACTTTCGATCAGGCAACCGCCGGAACGCTCATTACGCTAAAAGCAATTCCTGACAGCGGATACCAGTTCAAAGAGTGGGAAATTCTTTACGGTGATATTCAGGTGAACAATTCTCAGTTCACCATGCCAGCTAAGGATGTTTCTGTCAAAGCTATTTTCGAAAATGTACAGACACCCGGAGGTGGCGGTGGCTCAATCGGTGGCGGTGGCGGTGGAGGCGGCGGTGGAGCCTCTGGCAATACCGAACCCCAAGACAAGCCAACTACACCCGAACCCACTCCCCCTCAGACGCCCTCCTTTTCTGACGTTCCAAACACTTCTTATTATGCAGATGCTGTAAAGTGGGCAACGGAAAAAGGAATTACCTCCGGCGTGACCGATACGCTGTTTGCGCCGAATGCTTCCTGCACCCGTGCACAGATGGTAACTTTCCTGTGGCGTGCAAACGGTTCGCCGGTTGTA
>JAGZOP010000084.1 GCA_018383195.1 Clostridiaceae bacterium
CCTCGTCATCCTCCTTCACTTCCATGCCGGAGATCATGTCAACCAGCGTATTCATGTTGCGCTCCTCCTCGGAGCCCTCAAAAATGATGTACCCCAGCAGGGCGCAATACAAAAGCGTTTCGGCCTTCGTCCAGAACGGATCGCCCTCTTTGCCCTCGCCCTTGGTGTTGGAAATCAGGGCGTTTACAAACTTCAAGATGTCCGCCTCGTTCTTGATGTAGGCCAGCGGATTATAGTGCATGGATTTTGTAAAATCTATGCTGTTGAATACCTTGATTTTGTATCCCCGCTGTTGGAGAAAGTGGCCTACTTGCCCGAGGACTCCTCCTTTCGGATCGACACAGACATACGAGGAATGAGCCTGGAGCAGCTGGGGCGTGAGCCAGAACCGGGTTTTGCCGGAGCCGGACGAGCCGATGACGCAGGCGTTTAGGTTGCGGGCGTTGGCCGGATTTTTGGGCCGGGTGTTGATGGTGAGCAGCTCTGTCCCGGTGAGAATGATATTATTTTCAAACTTAGGATCGACAAAAGGCTTGATGTCTTTTTCGGTGCCCCATGAAGCGTTTTGTCAAGTGCTTTTTTGAGTTATTGACGCAAATTCATATCAGCGCGGCGGGAAACGGGCAGAAAAAAGGGCGTATAACGCGCCTGTGGACGGTTAGAAGCCGTTTTGAGGGCAAGTCATATAAAAAACCCTTACCCTGTGGATTTTCGTGTCTGCAACGCCTTAAAAATCAAGCCTTTTTGACCTCTATTGCGTAACATTCTGTTCTTTGGGAGAGGTCGGGGGCGCGGGGCGCGTAGCCCCGCATAACCTAACGACAACCGCCGAAGTAGTGCAGACGGTTTTGCCGTAAAATGAAGCGGACGAAAGCGGCGGGGCAGGATTTGAAAAATCCTGTTCCCCGTTTTCGGCGGCGAAATGGCGGCGGCAAAAATTCAGACAGTCAAGGGGTTAAGAGTGGAGATTTTTTCGCGTCCTTTGCGAAAAAATACTACTCGTCCCTTGACCGTCTGGATAGTCGGAACGGACATAAACACTGATTGCCTACGGCGGTGAGCCGATAAATTAACCGACAATCGTGTTGATTGCAGGTATTGATTTTTGACTGACAGAGATGTATAATAATATAAGAAATTTAATCTGCTAAGAAGTTTTTTATCAGCAAAATCTAAAACATAATTTAGTCAAGAAAGGAATGATATATATGATTAGTTCTATTGGTATGTCAAGCCCGTCTTATTACTCACCTGCGGCTTCACAAAATTCTCCTGTTATGAGTAAACAGGGTACGGAAGAATTAACAACAGTAACCACCCATTGTAATAAAAATCATAAACATACGCCCGCGTGTCCACACACAACTTCTACTCGTCCTGCAAGTGACGTAGAGGGGAAAGGGCGGTATTTAGATTTATACGCATAATACGGGTTTGGCTGATGAAAAACTAAAATAGGGCGGTGGAGATAGATATGGACTATCCCGCCGCCCTTTCTGTTACCGTTCTATATCCTGCGTCCTGCGGGGTGCGTGTTCCCGCTGTTCCTGCCGCAAAATACTGTAAACGCTCTTTCGTATCTGCTCGGCTTCTTTCACTTCCTCTTTGAGTGTAAGATACCGCTGATTGAGGGTTTTCTTCTCGGCGGTTAGCTTGGCATATTCCGTTTTCCATGCCTTTGTAGGGATTGCGGTCTTGCTGCTCATCACGCCTTTGAGGTAGTCTTTCGCCGCTGTGAACAGGATTTGTTCGGTTTCCGTCAGCGGCTTTTTCCCCTTATACTTGAAATAAATATCGGCTTGCCCGATGTGCTTTTTCAGCGTGTCAAGCCGCCGTTCAACAGGTTTCAGTTTCCCTTGAATGTCAAGTTGTTCCCCTATCATGGACGAAAACTTTTCATCAAGCCCCGCCATATCCATTATGTGATTGGCTTGCAGGAAATTCAGCATTTTCGCCGCGTCCTTTAAGTTATACAGCAATTGGGAATATCCCGATTTCCCAGCCTGTGCCTTGCGCGTCAGTATGCCTTGAATGTAGTCGGCAAGGGTGAGCGGCTCGGTATTCGCCGCTTCTTCTTTGAGCCATTCCCGCAACTTCCCGATACGCGCCTTTAACTGCCGCAATTTCTGGTTTGTTATCTCGATTTCCCGATTAAGGTCGCCGCGCTCGGTGCGGATGCCGCGCTTTTCCATAGCGGAAGCGGCAACGCCTAAATGGACGGTGGGGATTTGGTCTATCCCTTGCCGTTCATAACTGCGGTGGTCGATACGCTCCGCGTGTCCGTTCTGCTCCAAAACCTGATTGCAAATTTCCGCCCACGCCGCCCGCCATTCCTCGGCTTTGGTCTGCTCGTTCCAGTCGGTAGCGGGAACAGACCTGCACTTGTACTGCCGCTTTTTCGGGTCATAGATTTTCTTTCCCTGCGGGTCAAGAATGTACTCTTTTTTCTGCTTCGCGCCCCACGCGCCGCCCTGTTCAATGGGGCGCATAGTCAGCATGATATGGGCGTGGGGGTTGCCGCCGCCTGTATCGTGGATAGCGAAGTCGGCGCACATTCCTGCCGCCACAAAATGCCGCTTCACATACTCCCGCACAAGGGAAATGCCCTGCTCCCTCGTCAGTTCGCGGGGCAGGGCAAGTTCAAGTTCTCTTGCAAGCTGGGCGTTTTTTGCTTTCTCGATTTTCTCAACCGCGTTCCATAAAACGGCGCGGTCTTGGTATGCGGCGGGGGCTTGGGCGGGGAGTAAAATCTCCGTATGGACGACACCGCTCTTGCGGGTGTAGTCGTGGATTTCCCCGTCAAACTCGTCTGTGATTTTCTGCCCCGCCCGATAAGCGGCGGCGGCAACTGCGGACTTGCCCTTGCCGCGGGAGATGATTTTGATACTACAATGATAAATCGCCACGCGCCGCGCTCCTTTCTGCGGGCTTTGCCCGCCGTTTTCTTTTGTGCCGACAGGCACAAAACGCCGTCTGCAAGACCGCACATACCACATTCATGTGGTATATAAGTGCGCCCTTGCTTTGTGGCAAGGGTAGGGGCAACGCCCGTCAGCCTTGCAGACCGCCCCCGTCTGCGTCTCCGTCCTCGCGGCTCTCCTGCGCTGTATAGGCGGCTTCTGCGGCGGGCGCGGCGGCGTTACGGGCGGTCAGTCCGTCCAGTATGCGGCGGCTGTGTTCAGTGGCTATGGTCTGTTCAAGAAAGATTTTGAATTGTTCCTCGGTCAGCGGTATGCTGTCGGGGACAAGGCTTTCAAAAAGCCCCATGCGGCGGCAAAGGCGTTTCGTCCTGTCTTTTCGTTCCTGTGCTTTCTGCTCCTGCACAAGCTTTCTGCGCCTGTTTTCAAGCTGTCTGATTTCTTCCTCAATGCCCGCGATTTTCTCGGCTTTGGTCTTTGCCATGTGTAAAAACACTCCTTTCGTTCTGGTGTGGAATGGATAGGATAGGAATGGAATGGATTTTTACAAATAAGCGGTTTCTGCGTTACTCCCTTTTGTCAGTAAGTATCAGTTTGAGTAACTTGTCGCGGAATGTTTCTGTGCCGTTGGGATTGAAAAACAGCTCCGCAACAATGGTCTGCCCGTTCCTCTGTGTCGTGATAACTCCGTCCGGCTTAGTCAGTGGGGTAGGTGTTCCTTTCTTTTCTGTCAATCGGTTTCTCCTTTCTCCGGGCGCAAAAGAGGGACTTCCCGTAGTTCGGAAAATCCCTCTCTGATGTTGGCTATTCTGTTTTATGGTGCGGACAGTGCAGCGGCAGCCTGCGCCTTTTTCTTCGCCCGATATTCCCGCGCTTTGATACGGTCATACTCCCGTTGCTTTTCAAGATTTCTCGCCCGGTATTCTCTTGAATAGTTGCGGTGGTAGGCTCGGCTCTTTTCCTTTCTTGCTTCTTCGATTTCCTCACGCATTTGCCGGATTTCCTGCTCTGTCGGCTCTGCAAGCTGTGTCAGTTCATTTTCAAATCTGCCGATATGGTTAAAGTATATCCCGATATGCTGAATAGCCTGTTTTGCCCTTTTCTTGTCGCGTTCATGCACTTCAATCCGGCTGATAAACTCGTTGAGGATAGTCGGGGTAAGGTCGGTAAAGTCAGCGTAACGGTCTATCAGCTTTACAAACTTCTGCGCCCGTCCTCCCGCGTTTTCAAAAGCGGATAGCTGCTCCCTAAGCTGTTCAAGCTCCGCTTTCAGTGAGTAGTATTCTTCGGAATACTTCTGCGACATCTGCTCATAGCGGTCTTGTGGGATAGTACCCAGCACGTTGTCCTCATAAAGTTTATTCAGCACCTTGTCAATCTGTTCAAGGCGCGTCGTGATTTGCGGGATACGCTTCTGTTGTTTCTTTACTTTGTCAGTCTGCTGCATGGCAAGGCTCTTTTTCACTAAGGCTTCAAACTCTGCCCGGTTGCTGATAGAGTATTCCGCGATTTTTTTCAGCACATCTGCGACGGTCTGCATAAGCAGATCCGCGTCCATGATGTGCGGAGAGCTGCACTTGGGATTTTTGGCTTTTCCCTTGTGGTACTCGCTGCAATAGGCAACATGGCGCTTGCCGCCGTTCCTGTAATCTATGCGGATGTGCATTTTTGCGCCGCAGTCTTTACAGAAAAGCAAGCCTGACAGAGGGTGGATTTCTCCGTCCCCGTTGGGGCGTTTGACAGGTGCGTTTTCCAAAATCCGCTGCACATTTTCAAAGTCGGTGCGGTCGATAATCGGCTCATGCACATTTTCTGTGATGTGCCACTGGCTTCTGTCTACATAGTGGTTTCTCTTATCTCGGAAATGCTTTGCGGTCTTGAAGTTGACTACATCGCCGCAATACTCTTGCCGCGTGAGGATATGGGTCAGCGTGGCTTTGTTCCACTTGTAGCGGTTATTCTCATTGAGCGTTTTATTTTTACAAGTCCCCCGCCCCCGGTCTTTCATGTAGAATGTAGGGGTCGGGATTTGCTCCTGTGTCAGATATACGGCGATTTGGTTTCGGTTTTTCCCGTCCAAAAACAGACGGAAAATAAGGCGTACAACCTCGGCGGCTTCCTTGTCGATTATCCAAAAGTCCTTGTTGTCCGGGTCTTTGATATAGCCGTAAGGGGCTTCGGTGGCAACCGGCTTTCCGCTCATGCCTTTGGTCTTAATGCCCGTTTTCACTTTTTTGCTGATGTCCTTTGCGTACCACTCCGACATGATATTGATAAAAGGGGCAAACTCTAATGTGTCAGGGTTTTCGCTGTCTATGCCGTTGTTGACTGCGATAAAGCGTACATTGTTCCGTCTGAAAATCTCCATAGCGTTGCCGACTTGGAGATAGTCGCGCCCCCAGCGGGTAAGGTCTTTCATAATGCAGACACCGATTTTGCCGCTTTCCACATCTTCAATCATGCGGGAGTAGGCGGAACGGTCAAAGAACCTGCCGCTTTCGTCGTCGTCAATGTAGTGCCGGATATTGGTTAGGTGCTGTCCTTTGGCGTAGTTCTCTAAAAAGATTTTTTGGTTCTGTATGCTGTTGCTCTCGCCGCCGTCCCTGTCTTCGTCGCCTACGGATAGGCGGGAGTAAAGGGCTGTGATTTTATTATAATTGCTCATGTGCATATCCTCCTGCGTCTATAAAGGTGTTGTTTACAGTTAAGATTATGCACTCCA
>JAGZOP010000085.1 GCA_018383195.1 Clostridiaceae bacterium
GGAACAGTCCGAGCTTACCGCTGAAATCTCTGTTCTGGAAAAGGCTGTCAAGAGCTATGAGAAGCACGAAAAGGACGCTGACCGTTTTATCGCTCTGATCGACAAATATGAGAACTTCGACAAGCTGACCATTGCCATGCTCAATGAGTTTATCGAGAAAATCCTTGTGCATGAGCGTGACCGTAAAGGCAGTATACAGACCACACAGGAGGTCGAGATTTATTTCAATTTCGTTGGGCGATTCGTTCCCCCGGCGTTTGGAGAAGTGGAGCTGACCCCGGAGGAATTGGAGGAAATCCGCAAGCGTGAGGAACGCAAGGACAGGCTTCATCAGAACTACTTGAAGCGTAAAGCCAGCGGAGCACAGAAGCGATACGAGGACAAAATCAAGGGGAGAAAAAAGGCGGAAATCGAAGCTAAGAAAGCCGCCATTCGTGCAGAGGACATTGCAAAGGGAGTGTTCGTCCCTGTCAGCAGCTTACCGCAGAGAGAGCCGATGAAAGGAGCGCAGATTGCATGAACATCACTTACAGACAGAACGGCGATTATCTTATCCCGAACATCGTTATCCACAAGACCAAGTCCATCGGACACTACGGCAGACTTCGCAAGGCGTATTTAGAAATGCACCGCCCGATACTGTTCAATGAGCTGGTGCTATCCGACAAGCTCTTTGAGCATTGCGCCGAGATTGACGAAGCGGCACGAAACCGCATGGAGCTGATCGTGCCGGAGCTGGCAAAGCAGTACGGCGTGACCGAGCAACTGAAAGCTGAAAACCAAATGGAATGGGTGCGGCAGATGAACGCTTGCAAGGCACAGGCAGATGAGATTGTGAAAGCGGAATTGATTTATGATTGAGTGAGAAAGTCCGGGCAGAAAACCGTCCGGACTTTTCTCATACAGTCCAAAGTTGCGGTAGAATTGTTCACAAGTTTTATGGTATAATTTGAATACGAAATTGAGAAACAAATCGGAATTTTCAAAGGAGGGATTTACAGTGAAAAAAATCGGATTAGGTATTGCAATATTACTCTTTGCTATCGTAATTACTCTTTGCTCATCAGGAATGGAGCTACTCTCTATTGGAATTGGAATTGTAGGATTGATTTTTTCAATCATAGGATTTATGGAACGTAAGTAAAACAACTTTCAGTTTGTCGAGAAGTTAAGCCGGAGCAAATCCCTTTAGGAACTAAAGGGCGCACTTCTATACTCTCCTATCGGGAGTATCGTGCGTCCTGCGGAGCTTCATTCTCTGTCAGCAGAAGAAAACTGCTTGCCTGCGAATGTTGCGTCACTTCGTTCCGTCAAGGTGGCTACACCCCCTTGCACCGCTAAAGCGGCTATCCCCTGTGGACTTGCCGTCCGCAAACGGTTTTGACAAACCGTTCGCCGCCAGCAAGTTTGAAAATAGTAAACGATAATTTAACAAAGGAGCGTGAGCGTATGAAAAAGATTATGTTTGGAAACAGTTTAATGCTATTGGGTATTGCTATAATGATACTTGCAGGATTAAAGGTGATATATGTAGGAACACTGTGGGTGTCGTTTCTTTTAATTATCGTGGGTTTTGTTATGGCTACGATTGGTTTTTTCGGTAAGGATAGCAAATAAATTATCTAACTGAATACAACAACCGAATACCGAAAAATAGACCGTTGACTGGTCGCAATGTGCGAAAAGTTGGCGGTCTTTTTTTATACCCATTTTCAAAAAAGGAGGTCAACCAAAATGGCAAAACAGAAAAGCCTTGAACAGCTTCGAGCTGAAAAAGAGCAAGTGGAAAAGCGGCTTGCACAGGAACAGCACAAACTGGAGCGTTTGGAGAACAGAAAGAAATATCTGGAGAAAGGCGAAAGGCAGAAACGTACCCACCGCCTTTGCAATCTGGGCGGCACGATTGAGAGCCTTGCCCCGGAGGTCAAAAATCTCACACGCACCGAAATGACCGAGCTGATGGAACACATCTTCGGTCTGCCGGAGGTACAGAGAGCCGTCCGGCACATGGAGATTACACACATCAACCAAGCAAACAGAGGAAAGGAGCTGAAAGCCAATGGCACTATTCCACTTCACAGTAACCCAAACGAAACGCAGTAAAGGTCAGTCTGCGATTGCTTCTGCCGCCTATCGTTCCGGCGAAAAGCTGTACAGCGAGTATTACGGCGAATACAGCGACTACACCAGAAAGCGTGGTGTTATCTGCTCTGACATTCTCCTGCCGCCCCATGCACCGAAAGAATACGCAGACCGTCAGACCCTATGGAACGCAGTTGAAAAAGCCGAGCGTGGTAAGAACGCCCAGCTTGCATACAGTTTTGAAATTTCCTTGCAGAATGAATTTTCTCTTGAAGAAAACATCGCTCTGGCAAGGGAATTTTTGTTTCGGGAGTTTGTCAGCCGGGGCATGACCGTTGATGTGTCCTTTCACGAAAAGGAGTGTGAGGACGGCGGCACACCCAATCCCCATTTTCACTTTCTCTGCCCTATTCGACCAATGGAGCAGGACGGCACATGGGGCATAAAACAACGGCGAGAATATGTGCTGGACGAGGAGGGCAACCGTATTCGAGACGCAAACGGTAAGTATGTGTTCAATGCCGTTCCCACTACCGACTGGGGCAGTCCCGAAACGCTGGAACATTGGCGTGAAGCATGGGCGGAGATGTGCAACGCCAAGTTTGCGGAGAAAGGTCTGGATGTTCGTATCGACCACCGCAGCTATGAACGGCAGGGCGTGGATTTACTTCCCACCATTCATGAGGGAGCAACCGTCCGAGCAATGGAGAAGAAAGGTATCCGCACCGAAAAGGGCGAGTTCAACCGCTGGATCAAGGCGACCAATGCCGTTATCAAGGACATCAGAAAGAAAATCTCTCTCCTGTTCGACTGGATAACGGAGATAAAAGCTGAGCTTGCCAAGCCGCAGACACCCGACCTTGTTTCTCTGCTGAACGATTATTACACCCAGCGAAAAGCCGGGGCATATTCGCAAAAAGGCAAAATCAGCAATCTGAAAGAGATGAACGAGACCTACAATTATCTCCGGGCAAACGGCATTTACACCCTTGAAGATTTGGAAAGCAGATTGCAGAGCCACCGCACCACCGTTGACGGCTTAAAGACAACGATGGACAGCCAGAACGCCCGAATGAAAGCAATCCGCAGTCTTAATGATTACTCTGCCACCTACAAGAGCTTAAAGCCTGTCTATGACGGCTTGCAGAAAATCAAGTTTGAGAAATCGAGAGCCAAGTACAAGACGGAACACGCTGATGAGCTGAAAATGTTCTACACCGCCAGACGAAAGCTGACCGAGGAGTTCCCGGACGGCAAGGTGGATATGGGAAAGCTATCCAAAGAGTATGACATGCTGGAACAGGAGCATGAGACCACCTATGCCGAGTTTAAGACCGTCAGAGAGGATTTACAGCGGCTTTGGAAAGTAAAGTCAAACATTGATACTGCCGTCCGATTTAATCAGCGTACAGCGGAACAAAAGCTCCAAAATCAACCTCAAATACGACACAAAAAGGAGGATATGACACGATGAATTACACGCAGGCACAGATTGACCGGGCAAATGCCGTCAGTCTGGAAGATTTTCTCCACACACAGGGAGAAACACTTATCAAAAGCGGGCGGGAGTACCGCTGGAAAGAGCATGACAGTTTGACCGTCCGGGGAAACAAATGGTTTCGCCACAGTCAGAGCAAAGGCGGCTATCCCATTGATTTCGTCATGGAGTTTTACGGAAAGTCTTTTCCCGAAGCTGTCCAACTGCTGACAGGTGAAAGCGGCGAGGGACAGACCGAAGCCACCACAGCACCGCCCGCAGAGTTCCACTTGCCCCTACACAACCGCACAGTCGACAGAGCAATTCAATATCTTTGTGAAAGCCGAGGTCTCAACAAATCGCTTGTTGAGACTTTTCTTCTTTCCGGGGATATTTACGAGGACAGCAAACGGCACAATGTTGTGTTTGTCGGCAGAGACCGAAGCGGCACACCGAGATATGCTCATGTGCGAGGAACGCAGGAAAGTTTCAGACAGGACATTGCCGGCTCTGATAAATCTTATCCGTTCCGCTATGAGGGAAACGGCAGTCAGCTCTTTGTCTTTGAAGCACCCATAGACCTTTTATCCTTTATCTGCCTTTATCCGCAGGACTGGCAGACGAGAAGCTACCTTGCCCTGGGCGGTGTGTCTGGCAAGGCTCTTGACCGTTTTCTCTCTGAACGCAAGGACATCTTGAAAGTGTTCCTCTGCCTTGACAGCGACACCGCAGGAAATGAAGCCTGTACCCGACTGGCACAGACTATTCCCGGCGAGAACGCTGTCATTCGTCTTGTCCCGGCAAGAAAAGACTGGAACGATGTTCTCCGTCAGCAAGGGGATATTCCCAACCGCAAATTCATAGTCGAGACAATCACGCTGCGAGAGCTGCCAACTGCCCAGCCTGTCCCTATGCTCCGCATGGCTGATGTGGAGCTGACGAGCGTGGATTGGCTATGGTTTCCGTATATCCCATTCGGAAAGCTGACCATCATACAGGGCAACCCCGGCGAGGGCAAAACCTACTTTGCCATGCGTCTTGCGGCGGCTTGCACCAATCGAAAGCCTTTGCCCGGTATGGAGACCCTTGAGCCGTTCAACATCATCTATCAGACCGCCGAGGACGGTCTGGGTGATACCGTCAAGCCGAGACTGATAGAAGCGGACGCAGACCTTGAACGAGTGCTTGTCATTGATGACAGGGACACACCGCTGACCCTTGCCGATGAGCGCATAGCAAGGGCAATCCGTGAGAACAATGCCAAGCTGGTTATCATAGACCCGGTACAGGCGTTTTTAGGAGCAGATGTGGATATGAACAGAGCAAATGAAGTCCGTCCCATCTTCCGCAGTCTGGGAGATATTGCACAGGCTACCGGGTGTGCTATCGTTCTGATAGGACACCTCAACAAAGCCGCAGGAACGCAAAGCACCTACCGGGGATTAGGCTCTATCGACATTACGGCGGCAGTCCGCAGTCTGCTGTTTATCGGCAAACTGAAAGACAATCCCACAACGAGGGTGCTTATCCATGAGAAAAGCTCTCTTGCACCACCCGGACAGTCCCTTGCTTTTTCTCTGGGAGACGAGAAAGGGTTTGAATGGATAGGTGCTTATGACATTACCGCCGATGAACTGCTTGCCGGAACGGACACAGCCAAGACGGAAAGCAAGACCGCACAGGCAGAAATGCTGATACTGGAACTGCTGGCAAACGGAAAGAAAATGCCAAGTGCAGAGCTGGAAAAAGCGGTCAATGACCGAGGGATTTCCTCACGCACCATGCGAACGGCGAAAAGCCGTATCGGAGACAGGCTCATAACCGAGAAAGACGGCACAGCATGGGTTTGCTATCTCCGAAACTGACACAGGAACAAGGCAAGCGTGGCAAAGACGGCAAGGTGTTTATAGATACCTTAATGTTGCCGCCTTGCCTTGTTCCCTCATACTGACACCGCCCGATGATGAACAGTCACCGGGCATTTTTCATTTACAGGAGGATTTTGAATGAACAATACCGCAACCAACACCGCCACTTGCCCGACTGTCAGAAAGCAG
>JAGZOP010000086.1 GCA_018383195.1 Clostridiaceae bacterium
TCGAGATTTTGGTGCAGATGGAGGGACTTGAACCCTCACGTCCTTGCGAACACTAGCACCTGAAGCTAGCGCGTCTGCCATTCCGCCACATCTGCATATACGGTTTTTTTAAGAGATGGTGCGAGTGACGGGACTTGAACCCGTACGTCGATTGACACACGCCCCTCAAACGTGCCTGTCTACCAGTTCCAGCACACTCGCGTTTCCGCTCTTGTTTGCCGCTTTCGTTCAGCGACAATATGTATTATACATGCCGGTGGGGGGAATGTCAACAATTATTTTTCGATTTTTGAGAGAAAAAATTTTCGGCTTTTATGAATGATAACTATTGACAAACAGAAGAGTTGAATGTATACTAATCTCGTAAAGGAAAGGCAAGGTGAGTGACATGCGGATCACGCACGAAGCGGATTACGCAATCCGCGTGACCTGCTGCCTGGCTTTTTCCGGCGATAAGGTTGGTGCGAAACAAATTTCGGAATCTACCGGCGTAACGCTTCGGTTTGCGCTGAAAATTCTTAGAAAACTGATTCAAGCTGACATCGTCAAATCTTTTAAGGGAGCCAGCGGCGGATATATGCTCAATCGTTCTCCAAACGAAATCAGCTTTGGAGAAATTATTGAAGCGATTGATGGCACAATCGCCATCAACCACTGTCTCACCGGTGAGTTTGATTGTACAAGAGTTGCACAAAAAGAGAATTGTAATTTCCGCAGAGTGTTCGGCGCCGTAAATCAGCGGTTGCGTGAAGACCTGTATCGAATTACACTCGATCAAATTATGCCTTGTACACCGGAAAACAGTAGAATAAGCTAAAAATTTTTTTAAAATGAAAGACAAAATTTGAGGAGGAAATTTATTATGAAGTTCGTATGTTCTGTTTGTGGTTATGTTCATGAAGGCGATTCCGCTCCGGCTGAGTGCCCGGTATGCCATGTTGGTGCAGATAAGTTCATCGCACAGAGCGAGGAGAGAACTTGGGCTGCTGAGCATGTTGTTGGTGTAGCTGCTGACGTTGCAGAGGACATCAAGGCTGATCTGCGCGCTAACTTCGAGGGTGAGTGCTCTGAGGTTGGTATGTATCTGGCAATGGCTCGCGTTGCACATCGTGAGGGTTATCCGGAAATCGGCCTGTACTGGGAGAAGGCTGCTTACGAGGAAGCTGAGCACGCTGCAAAGTTTGCAGAGCTGCTTGGCGAGGTTGTAACCTCTTCCACCAAGAAGAACCTCGAGATGCGCGTTGAGGCTGAGAATGGCGCAACCGCTGGCAAGTTTGATCTGGCAAAGCGTGCAAAGGCTGCAAACCTCGATGCAATCCATGACACTGTGCATGAGATGGCTCGCGACGAAGCTCGCCACGGCAAGGCTTTCGAAGGTCTGCTGAAGCGCTACTTCGCTTAATCGAAAAGCCCATATATCCGTGCTGAGATACGCTGTGTAATGGTGAAAAACCATTAAAACAAGCGGAAATCAGAACAAAAGATACGCAGTAACAGAAATGCGGTTCACATGAAAGTGTGAACCGCATTTTTTGTTTATCTTTTTTCTTGATCGAAAGCGGTGCGAGACAATCGAACGTGGAAACGCTTTTGAAAATTGCGGATGCCTGAAAAGTGCACAGCACAAAGTGGCGGTAAAAGTTTGAAGAAATAATAAAAGGGCAAGAGTGAATAAAATCCTCTTGCCCTTTGGCGCTGTTCAGTTAGAGTCGATTGGATAATGAGCTGTCCGGTTCTGGAAATTGGTGCGATAGGAAACCGGAGATAATCCAACCAACTTTTTAAATACAGTATAAAAATAGTTGACATTGCTGATTCCAACTTCGGAGGCAATTCTGTTGGCACTCAGTTCGGTGGTCAACAGAAGATGCTGCGCCTGACCGATGCGCCGGCTGCTTAAAAACTGCATCGGAGAAATCTCAAATATGGGTTTGAATACATGGATGGCATGACTGGTTGTGAGATGCACGGATTCCGCAATATCGCTCAAAAAGATATCCTTGGTATAGTGCGCGTCGATAAAGCGCGCCATTGCATACGCGGCGGAATCTTCCGGAATCTGCTGCGTGCAGGACAGCGGAGAATAGGTACGGATTTGAAGCAGCAGTGCGCTGAGCAGATGGCTCTGCACAGTGGGCAGCGTACCGTCGGAAAGCAGCATTTGAATGAGGGGAAGAAATTTTTCCATGCCATCACCGCAGCGAATGACATCTTCGGGCGGCAATTCGGACATGCGCAGATATTCCGGCAGTTCAAAAAGCAAAGAGGTGTAGCATAAACCGGCGTCGTCGGGAAACAGTGCATAACAGGTTTCCGGCAAGCAGAATAACGCATCGCCAGCCTGTACCGGATACTGTTTGTCATCGGAAATAAAGCGGGCGGTACCGGATGAAATCAAAATAACCTCATAAAGGTCATCGTGCCGGTAGGGCAGACGCGGAAGAAAATCATGCTGCTCTGCCGAAATGGCATGCCGCAAACGGGGATATATGGAGCGCTTGGAATTCATAAAGGTCGGTTGCCTCCGCGTTATGGGTTGAGAAGCGTGCCGAGATTATAATGAAACAACACGCGGATATCGGTGAAATAATTTTCTTTTTCCGGCTGACGCTTGAGCAGGATGTAATCTCCCATCAGCTGAAGGGGCAGCGTTGCCTGCATTTGCGCATCCTGTCCGATGATAAAGTCAATGACATGGTCCTGCGCAAATTGCAGATTGGACTGGACTTCATCATGGGTAATGACGTGGATTTTCTGAGCCAGTCCAAGACGCACCAGTGCGCGGCATACGCCGTCATAGCCATAGGATGCAACATAAATACCGGAAAGATCGGGATATCGGCGTAATGCAGTCAGGGTTAGTTCTTCAGAACGGTCGCCATTGTCGAGACAGCTCTCTACTGGCAGCAATTCAATATCGGGAAATTGTTTTTCCATTTCGCTGAGAAATCCCTGCATGCGCTGAGAATAGGCAAAATGCCCTTTGAAATGACCGGTAAACGGCAATACACGACCGCGCTTTTCCAGAACGAGCCCCATAAGACCTGCTGCGGTCTGACCTGCCGTAATATTGTCCTGCCCGATGTAGCACAATCTTCGGCTGGAAGGCAGGTCGGTGTTTACCGTAATAATGGGCATATGGCGCTGCTCGATCAGTTCATTGATCTTAAATGTAATGAGATCATTGTGCAGCGGCATGATAATGATACCGTCTACTTTTTCTGTATTGACGAGTTCATCGATCATCGCTGCTTGATGGAGCGGATCCACATCGGATGCCAGACGGAAAATGACCTCGGTACTGTATGCACGCAGACGTTCCGCCTCTTTGCGGCAGTATTCGAGCAGCATTTGGATAAACGGGGTTTGTACCGAGTGAAGAATGATTCCGATCCGAGCGGGGCGGCTGGCACGGGACAGCGCCAGCCCGGCGCGGTTGGGCTGATACCCGTATTCTTCTGCCACCCGCTTGATTTTGTCGCGAAGTTCCGGGCGTACGTTGCCTTTGTTGTGCAGAGCACGGTCAACGGTGCCGCGGGATACTCCGCAGAGTTCTGCAATTTTGTTGATCGTGATGGGCATATTGCTCACCTCTTAACGTATTTCCACAGCCTAGAGTAGGATAGAGTTATGAATATAAGATATATCTATTGTATCATAAGTGGTCAACAGTTTCATAATTCGATATAAAGTTGTATAAAATGCGTATTTAAATATTTGTGCTCGTTCACGGTAAAATAAAAATACATAAATTGATTTTAAGAATCGATTTTTACTAATATAAAGCCATAAAAATGCGATAATATCGATGAAATGGCGTAAAAAAAGCAATATAGTCTGGTTTTTGTGTGCAAAAAAGCAAGAAATCAAAAAGAATTCTTCCAAGAGAATGGGATACATGAGAAGCAGAGGTCAGAAGAAAACAAGCGGGGGAGTCTGTGCATTATAGATAAATGATGGTATGGAAATTTTACACAAAAACTAAAATCACAATTTTATATAGTAATTATGCACAAATACGGATGCGCGAATACAGCGTATCTGTGGAAAAGAGAAAAAGGTAGTTGACTTTTTTCGAGGAAACATGTAAAATTAAATCATCAGCTGAGCACGTGAGCAAAACAAACTGTGAACGTGCACGGTAATGTGAATTATAGGTTCAGAGAAAATCTGAAACCCGGAGAAGAAAGAGGTAGTGAAACATGAAAAAAAGAGTTTTTGCAAGCTTCATGGCAATGGCAATGGCAGCAACCATGCTGACCGGCTGCGGCGGCGACAAGCCGGCGGCAAATGGTTCTGGTGCAGCGGCAGGGGACGACGCACTGAACATGACCCTGATTATGTCCCTGCGCGATGAGTTCCTGAGCGCACTGGAAGCAGGTTGCAAGACCGCGGCTGACGAGGTCGGCGTAAAGCTGGCAACACAGGATGCACAGAACGATACCAGCAAGCTGCTCCAGTTTGTTGAGTCTGCGCGCAACAACGGCGACGATGCAGTTCTGATTAACCTTGTTGACGCAGAGACTGCACAGCAGTGCATCGAAGCTGCGGGCGATATGAAGGTCGTATTTGTAAACCGTGCACCGTCCGACACCTCGGTTCTGAATGATAACGCGAAGTTCGTAGGCTCCAACGAGATGACCTCCGGCGGCTATCAAGGTGAGTTCCTCGCAAAGTACTTCAATGAGAAGGGTCAGAAGGACGTTAAGTATCTGATGCTTCAGGGTACTCTGGGTCTGGTACATACCGAGCAGCGTTCGGCATCTGTCATTGAGCAGATGAAGGCTGGCGGTCTGAACCCGATCGAAGCAGCGGCTCCGCTGGTTGCTGATTATGACCGTGCAAATGCAATGGATATGATCTCCCCGCTGGTTGACACCGTAGAGTATGACTGCATCATTGCAAACAACGACGCAATGGCACTCGGCGCAGTCGAGGCACTCAAGGCAAAGGGTATGGACCCGACCAAGGTTCCGATCGTTGGTATCGACGCAACGGTTGACGGCGTTGAAGCTGTTAAGAACGGTGAACTGGCAATGACCGTGTTCCAGGATCCGAATGGTCAGGGTTACGGTGCTGTAATGGCTGCGAAGAACATGATCGAAGGCAAGGCAATCACCGAGGGCACCGATTACGAGACCGACGAAACTGGTAACATCGTATGGGTTCCGTTCGAGCCTGTATATCCGGAAAACGTTGCTGATTACGAGTAAGAAACCTAATTTGAAAGGGACATTGAAGACAATGTCCCTTTCCTAATCAAAAGGAAAGCAGGGTGAGTTTTTTCGATGAGTCAGGAGTACATTCTGGAAATGCTCGACATCGTGAAGGAATTCCCGGGCGTGCGTGCGCTGAAGGGCGTACAGCTGAAAGTGCGGCCGGGCACGGTACACACG
>JAGZOP010000018.1 GCA_018383195.1 Clostridiaceae bacterium
AATTCCTGTTAGGAATCAGACGGGAGTTCTGTATGCACCCGAAATCCGTCAGCTAACAGTTGATAAGTGAATTAGTTCCTTATCACTGTTAAGCCAAGGAATTCCTCTTTTTTTGAAGCAGACATGGCACAAATGAGCCGGATATGATAAGCTAGAAAAAAGAGGGGGAATCGATATGACAAGATGGAAAGGGGCGGCAGTCCTTGCTGTAATCACCGCGGTACTGCTTTATGCGATACAGTTGATGCCCTCAGAGCCTGTGCCGTCTACCCCAGTGATGGGGATTGTTTCCACAGCCGCAGAAGATGACCGGCGCGAGGCACAGGTCAGGGCATTGGTGCAGGCTGCCGAAGCGGACGGTTTTGAAGTGCTGTCTATGCCGGTGGAACGCACACAGGAGGCGCAGATTGAAGCGATCCGTGCGCTTATTGTCTATCAGGCAGATGTGATTGTCTTTACCCCGCTGGTGGAAAGCGGTTGGGAGAATGTCCTGCGCGAAGCCAATGCAGCAGGTGTGCCCGTGATTGCAGTGGACAAATCCGTGCGCGGAGATGGATTTTCCATCAGTTATGTCGGTTTTGACTACACTGCACTGGCGGAACAGGCGGCGCAGGCGCTGCTGCGCCTTCACCCGCCGCGCCGCGGTGTATTGGAACTGTATGGAACGCTGAATGCTTCTGATGCACGGGAAATTGCGCGGGGATGCCGGGAAGCATTGGCAGCAGCAGACCTGCGCGTAACATATAGCTTGTGCGGGGATGGCATGCGTTCACGCGGATATGAAATCCTCGAAAGCCTATCGGAACATTTGGATGAAATTGGCTGCATTTTTGCACATAACGATGCGATGGCACGCGGTGCAGTGGATTATTTGCACGAGCATGGACGTGTGCCGGGGCGCGATATTCTGGTATGCTCATTTGGCGGCGGTGCAGATATGCGCGCTTTGCTGAAAGACGGTATGGTGCAGGTGGTTGCCGCGCTGGATGATGAAACGCTTGCAGCACTGACGGTAGAGGCAGCGCAGGGAGCTGTGCGGGCGCCCGGTGCGCGTTTTACGTACTTTGCATCGGCTGCTGTACTGGAAGGAGGCGCGGGGCATGCCGGGACGTAATGCAGCCCGCAGCATTCATGCCATGCTGCGGCAGTCATTTTTTCAAATAATTGCGGGAATGCTGGTGCCAACCCTGCTGCTCGGCGGACTGCTGATTGGACTGACGCAGCGATACGATTCTGTCATTGCAGATACGTCCCGCGCATCCGAGCTGCGCGGAATTCTGGTGCAGGAGCTGCCCGACGAGATTTGGAGGGTCGTATCCGGACGCATTTCGTTTGACGAAGGACAGCAGCAGGTTTTGCTGGATCAAGCCTGCCGGCAGCTGGAGGAGATGCGGAAGCGTTCTGCGGGCGAGGAAACACGCTATTTGAGTGCTGCGCTGCGTGCCGCAGAAACGGTGAAAACTTATATTGCGCAGCTTGGTGCGCAGACCGCAGAAGGCGCTGCTGTGAGCCGCAGGGAAGCAATGTATCGCGAAATACGCAGCGTCAGCCAACTGGCGGGCAGTATGCTGGACCGCTATATCGAAAGCGAAATCGCACGGATGGGGCAGCTGAACAGCCAAATCCAGATCGGAATGTTGGTTACAGGCGCGCTGCTTGCCGCGCTGATCGGGATGATGATCTGGTTCGCGCTGCGCGCTTCCCATACGGTCGATCATTCGATCCGTACTTCGATTTTTCGGTTGGAAGAAATGGCGGCGCGGATTGCACAGGGAGATTTATCGGTGCGCGTGCCGCCTGCGGAGGTTGAGGAATTGCGGCGGCTGACCGGCGACCTGAACACCATGGCGGGGCAGATTGACTCCTTGATTCATGAGCGGGTAGAGCAGGAAAAAACGCTAAAAAAAGCCGAGCTGCGTGCGCTGCAAGCGCAAATCACCCCGCATTTTATGTATAATACCCTGGAAACAATCGTCTGGCTGGCGGAGGAAGGGCGCAATCGGGAGGTTGTGGAAATGACCATGGCGTTTACCGGATTTTTGCGCATTTCGCTCAGTCGGGGGCAGGACTACATCACTGTGGAAAAGGAAGAGCAGCATGTTGCGAGCTATTTGCAGATTCAGTCGGTGCGTTATGGCAGCATTATGCGCTATGAAATCGAGATTGACCCATCGCTTGCCGGGCAGCGTATGCTCAAGCTGATGCTCCAGCCGCTGGTGGAAAATGCGATTTACCATGGGGTCAAGCGTAAGCGCGGACGGGGGCTGATTCGCGTGACCGGATGGCGGCAGGGAAATGAGATGTGCTTTGCGGTTGAGGATGACGGGCTTGGTATGACGCCTGAGCAGCTTGCCTCAGTGCGCGAGGGACTGCGCCGCCCGGCGCAGTATGACCCGGATACCAAAGGCGGATATGGGCTGCGCAATGTGGAAGAACGGCTGTGGCTGTATTATGGGCAGGGACTGGAGATTGAAAGCGTGTACCGCAAAGGCACGCGGGTCAGTTTTCGTCTGCCCTGTGGGGAACATGAGGAGGAAAATCACTGATGATGCGGATTTTTATTGCAGACGATGAAGATATCATCCGCGACGGCATTCGCAACTGCATTGAAAAAGAGCAGGGAAAGTTTCTGTTTGCAGGCGAGGCGCCGGATGGCGAGATGGCGCTGCCGATGATGATGGAAATCAAACCGGATGTGCTGATTACCGATATCCGAATGCCGTTTATGGATGGGCTGGAACTGGCGCGCGTGGTGCGGCGCACCATGCCGTGGATGCGGATTGTGTTTTTGAGCGGACATGATGAATTTGAATATGCGCAAAAGGCAGTTTCCCTGCATGCTGATGCTTATTTGCTCAAACCGGTTGATTCCGCACAGCTGCTTGCGACACTCGCAAATGTAGCAGCGCGGATTGAAGAAGAACAGCAGCAGTACCGGCAGGCAGTGCGTCAAAGCCGCAGCGAACAGGAAGATGATGCGCTGCGGGAGCACTTTTTTAATCTTCTGCTGTCAGGCGGGATGGCTGCGGCGGATGCAGTCGAGCAGGGTGCGCCATGGGGACTGTCCCCAGCGGCACGGCAATATCTGGTCTGCATCCTGCGGCTGCCGGACAACCGCGATGCATTTATGCAGGCGCGGGCGCTGTCGGCGCGGACCTTTGACGGTCAGCAGGAGGTCATCTGTTTTTTTCGCGGGAGCAGGCGGCTGGTGCTGCTGCTTCAGGGCGAACGCGAGGATGCGGTGCGCGAGCGCGCATATGAGGTTTGCCAGAATCTGCGGCATGAGATTCGGCAGTTTCTTGGGTGGGATACGCTTGCAGCAATCGGTTTGCCGGTGACACGGCTGTCCGCGCTGCCGGATTCTTACCGCACCGCCAAAGAAACCATGCTGCGTGCTGCCGCCTGCGCGGAGGGCGGCGTGTTCGGGAGTACGGATTTTGCTTCCGGAAAAACCGGATTTGACTTTTCGGCGGGCGGCGCGCTTGCAGATCAGCTGCGGCATGCCGCGCCGGAGGATGTACCGCGAATTGTGGATGAGTACTTTGGAAATGCCGCCGAAGAAGATATGAAAAGTGTGCTGTACCGGTATTATTTGCTCATGGATTTGCTGGTGAGCGCTGCGAGATTGGCAGCGGAAGTACAGCCGAACAGCATTGCAGCGCCGGATGACCCGCAGGCGGTGCTCGCGCAGGCTGCCACGCTGGAGGGGGCGAAAGTGTGTGCTGCACAAACGCTGCGCCGCTTGACACAGCTGTGTTACCGGCATCAAAATGTGCGGTACAGCGAAGAAATCGGTCGGGCGAAGACCTTTATCCGTGCGCACTATGCGGATAGCGGGCTGTCGCTGCATATGGTTGCGGCAGAGGTTGGATTCAGCCCCAATCATTTTTCTACGGTATTTTCTCAGGAGACGGGGCAGACCTTTGTCGAATATTTGACGGCGGTGCGGCTGGAAGCCGCCAAAGAATTGCTGCGCACGAGCGATGCGCGCATGAGCGATATTGCATTCGATGTAGGATATCAGGAGCCGCATTATTTCAGCTATCTGTTTAAAAAGCATGTCGGGGTATCGCCGCGGGAGTATCGCAGCCGCGGAGAAGTTACTTAATTTTTTCGGAAAAAATCTTACTTTCTGCGTCTTGACATGCGGAGGATAAAATTTTATCGGATGCCGCTCGGTAGAGCGGCGTATGGATGTTTGCTACACTATAAGGGCAGGGACACAGAGCACCCTGCCCGCCTTTGTTTTGAGGTGGTACGATGAAACGAATGCTATGTTTGCTGCTGACGCTGCTTGTCAGCGGCTGCACGGCTGCGCCTGATGCGGTGCAGCCTTTGCCTGATGCGGCACAAGCCGCACCGCCGCCGCCTGCCTATGACCGGCTGACCATATACAGCCCGCTTCCGGAGGAAGAACTGCTGCTGTATTGCAGCGCTTTCCGCAAGGATACCGGTATTACCGTTGATTGCGAGCGCCTGTCCGCGGGGGAAATGATTGCGCGGGTGCAGGCAGAACGGGAGCAGCCTAAGGCATCTGTACTGCTCGGCGGTGCGGCGGATAATTATGTGCAGGCGCAGGAGGTGGGACTGCTTGAACCGTATCAGAGTCCTGAAATTGTTCACGTTCCGGAAGCCTATCTCGATCAGAACGGCGTGTGGAATCCGATTTATGCGGGTGTAATTTGTTTTGCATGCAACCGCGACTGGTTCGAACGCAAAGATTTGCCGCTGCCTGACTGCTGGGATGATTTGCTCCGTCCGGAACTCGCCGGGCAGATTGTAATGGCATCGCCGGCTTCCTCGGGCACTTCCTACACCATGCTGGCTGCACTTGTGCAGCAGCGCGGCGAACCGACAGCATGGGAGTATCTGCGTGCACTCGACGCGAACGTCGGCAGATATACCCGGTCAGGGATTGAACCGGTCGAGTGGGTAAAGAACGGGAACCATGCAGTCGGCATTGTATTTTCGCACGATGGACGGCGTGCTGCGCTCGACGGCTATCCGGTGGAACTGCAATATCCCACGGACGGCACCGGCTTTGAGATCGGCGCATGTGCGCTTGTGCGCGGCGGACCGCAGGAAGAGCTGGAAAATGCCCGAAAGTTTGTCGATTGGATGACCTCGCAGCGCGGTCAGGAATGTTATATTGAAGCCAAAAGCAGCCGGCTGCCGGCAAATACTGCGGCGCGGACGGCGGATGGGCTGCCTGCATTTTCCGAACTGAACCTGATTGATTATGACCCTGAATGGGCGGGAGAAAACCGTACCCGGCTGATTGCGGCGTTTGAAAAGAATGTAACCCGCGCGCAAACTCAAATGAGTTCACCATAGACGCGGCGGCGCGGCAGTGCCGTGCCGTGAGAAAGGAGAAAAAGAATGGAAAGAATTTTTTCACGGAAACGGCGGCTGCTGAGTCTGCTGCTTGCAGCGGTGGTGCTGTTTGCAATGGCGCCGGTTGACGCATTGGCAGTTGGTACAGAGGATACCGGCTCTTTTGTGAACGGTCCCTACCTGATGACCCCGAAGACCGACGCAATGGCGGTGGTCTGGGAACTGGACAAGGCGATGAAAGCCACGATTACGTACGGTACGACTGCGGACGACCAGAAAACAGTGGATGTTCCGGTCGAAGAAGGAGAAAAATATCAGGGCGAGCCGATGCATATGTATCGCGCACGGCTGACCGGTCTGACCCCGGGCACGGCATATACCTACAAGGTTGCGCTCGAAAACGGACAGACCATGGAAGGGCGTTTCCGCACGCTGCCCGAAAATCCCGAGGAGGTACGCTTTGTCGTTGTCAGCGACAGCCACCGCTTTGAGACTGCCAAGCAGGTATCGGATGCCATCGAAAAATTTGACCCGGATTTCATTCTGCATACCGGAGACATGGTCGAGGGCACAGGCTCTCAGAAAGACCAGTTTTCCTACTGGTTCCAGAATGCGGGCGGTTTCCTGCACAATGTTCCGGTCATTTATAACAGCGGAAACCATGATTTTGGGGTATATTTCGATGAGTATGTCACCAAAATCCAAAAAGAGCAGTATCATTCCAACGAAACCGGACGGAATGTTTCGTTCAGCTGCGGACCGGTGCATATTTCGATGCTTGACAGCAACCCGTGGTCGCTGTTTGAGCTGAACTCTGCGGCAGGCGGTCAGGTGGATGCTGCGACCAAGGCAGTTGTAGACGAATCTCTCGGCTGGCTCAAGGCAGACCTCGCATCTGCGGATGCGAAAAATGCGGATTTCCGCGTCGTTACCATGCATCATCCGTATGAGGATGATCTGACCCGGAAATATGTGCCGCCGATTGTGGAAAACGGCAATGTGAACATCATGTTCAGCGGTCATACGCATGTATATTCCCGCTATGCTTCGCCGAACGCTGCGCGCGGCACCGGTACGATGTATGTCACACAGGGCGACGCCCGCATTGGCGACGGCAAAATTGATACCGGCAAGAAAGACCAGCGCATGGATGACAACTACCCCAACCTGCTGGCAACCGGCAAGGGCGATATGCTTCAGGTTACCGTGAAGGGCGGGCTGCTGACTTATTCCAACGTCGGTCTGGAAAAGGGTGCGGAAAAGGTTTATGAAACCGTTTCGCTTTCCAAGGATGGCGCGAAACTGTCTTATGAAAACATTTCGATCACACCGGACAGCGTGCAGTCAAATGGCGCGGTTACGGTTTCGGCAAAGGTGACAAACATCGGCAGCGGCATGGCTGCGGCGGCGATGTGTGTCAACGACAACGGTCAGAACCGCTGGCTGTACGAATTCGGTCAGGCGGGCAAGGAACGTGTGGTTGCACTGAACCCGGGCGAATCGGCTGAGCTGAGTGCACCGCTGACGCTTTCCGCACTTGGCAGCCACAAGCTGATCCTTGCGGGCGTGTCCAAGACGGTCAATGTTACGTTCCGCAAGGCAACCTATACGTATGATAACCTGCGCGTGAAACTCGGCACAGGAGAAATCAGCGACCCGACGAGCGACCTGCTGTGCGCGAAGGCGGACGTTACCAATATCGGCAACCAGAACGGCACGGCAGCGGCAACGCTGTATGTAAACGGCAAGGCAGTCCAGAGCAAGCAGGTCAAACTGGATGCGGGAAAAACCCGTTCGGTTGAGTTTACCTATGACATTCCGGCAGGCGGCGCCTACACCGTGAAGATTGGCACTTCGGCGGAGCAGAAGGTAACCGTTCTCGGTTCCATGCAGGGCACTCCGATTGTGAAGGACAAATCCGGTCTTGGAAACGACGGCATCATCCGCGGCAATCCGACGCTCGTCAAATATGATGGAGGCTGGGGACTGTCGCTCGACGGTGTGGATGATTATGTGGAAATTCCGGACCGTGGAAACTATATCGTGGATGACGGCGTGACCGGCATGGTCTGGGCAAATGTCGATCGTTTGGCGCAGGGCGATGAATGGGACCACAACCCGCTGCTGATGAAGGGCGCTTCCATCAGCTACGGCACAAACTACCTGTTCCGAATGGCAGTGCGCAAGACCGGTATGGTGACGTACGGCATCGGTTTTGACAATGACAACGGCGAATACTTCTGGAATGATGATGAAAATATCGACGGCGCGGGCGTAACGCTCGGCAAATGGGTGCAGTATACGGGCGGCTTTGACCGTGCAACCGGCGGCACCAGCTGGGAAGACGGCAAGCTCAGCGGTCAGATTGATGCACCGGATTTTGATTCCGAAATTAAAAACTGGGAAGGCAAGTCGATGTATTCCGGCTTTGCGTTCCACCGTCATCTGCTCGCTGACCGGGGACGCGGCAAGACGCACACCATGCTGACCGGCGATATTGGTCAGATTCGTTTCTACACCGAAAAGCTGTCTGAGGCTTCTAACAAGAAGATTTATGCAAATCCGTCTGCGAAGGGACCGCAGGGCGATAAACTGGTTGTCTGGCTGGACTTTGACCCGTCGAATCTCGTCACGGAGGGCACACACCAGACCGAATGGCGGCCGGTGATTGGCGGGCTCAATCAGTTCTCGTATGAAACGGAGCTTTCCGGCGCAGCATCTGCCAAGGCAGTCATCGAGACCTCGGAAGACGGAAAGACCGTCAAGGAATCCAAGGAAGTTGTGCTTCAGAATGGCAAGGGCACGCAGGATCTGTCCGATTTGGGCAGCGCGAAGTTTGTCCGCGTTTCGACTGCGATGCAGTCCTCTGTGACAGAAGCTGCGACCGATGTGCCGGTGATTCGGAGCTATACCGTAAATGCGGGCAACTGCAACACCTGGGCAACGCTTGCAGACTGGAACAAGGGCGTATTTACCGGTGCAGCCGGCTATGAGTCGGATGACATCTTTAACGATTATGCAAACGATTACGATGATTATTCGGGCGCCGCAGATGTATCGAAAATTGCAGTAGGCGGCGATATGGCACAAAATCACTGGGCATATCAGAACGTGCAGGCACTGGCTGCAAAGGGTGTTGTCAGCGGTGATGCAGGCACGGGATTTGTCCGCCCGAACGACCGGATTACCCGTGAGGAGGTTGCCACTGCGCTGCTCAAGGCGCTCGATATTCCGGCCGATCAGACTGGCACCATCGCCGCAGGCGACCGTTCTTCTGCGTGGGCAAAGGATATCCTTGCTTCTGCGAAGGCGCGCGGCATCCTGCTCGGCGATGCAAAGGGCAATATGAATGGCCAGCTGACTGCGACGCGCGCAGAAGTTGCAGCAATGATTGCTCGGGTTGCCGGACTTTCGGAAATCGATGCTTCGGGACTGGAAAAGTTCTCGGATCATGCGTCGATTCCTGCATGGGCACGCGGCAGCCTTGCCGGTTTGATTGAAAACGGCATGCTGTCCGGATATCAGGACAATACTTTGCGCGCTACGGCACAGATTACGCGTGCAGAGGCGTTTACCATGATTGCAAAACTCCTTTGACATAGGGAGGATGGGAGCAGCACAATGCGGCTCAAAAAATCCGCCGGTCAGCAGACCGGCGGATTTTTTTCATTCTAACCCATCTGGCACAAAAGGTGCTGCATTTAAAAACGAACAAATTTTCGAAAACCTCTTTTCAACAAACGTTTGTTCTGTTATAATGGCAGTAGAAAGTTTACGGTAAGGAAAATGCCGTTTGAATGCAGCGGACAGGAGGAGATCGCGAATGAATTCACGTTTGAGCCAGTGGATTGGATGGATTTCACTAATTTTGGTGTTTGCGGTGGTCAATGGAGTGGAAAGCGGTGTGCTGACAACTGTGCAGATGCTTTGGGGCAGCCTGATTGGCGTTTGCGGGCTGTTGACGGCGCTGCTTGGTTTTTGCACGGCAATCCGGCGGGCGCAGCAGGTGCAGCGGGTGCCGGTCCGTACGGTGCATCATGTCAGAAGAAGATGAATTTTTTTTGGAATCAGAGCGCAAAAAAAAGGACGTATCCAGAGGAATACGTCCTTTTTATATTTTTACTTGGTGCCGAAGATACGGTCGCCGGCGTCACCGAGACCGGGAACAATATAGCCGTGCTCGTTGAGCCCTTCGTCGATTGCCGCAACGAAAATGTCAACGTCCGGATGTGCGTCCTGTACGGTCTGGATACCGGTCGGGGTGGACAGCAGGCACATCAGCTTGATATGCTTGACGCCCTGATCCTTCAAAGTCTGAATTGCAGCGGCAGCCGAACCGCCGGTTGCAACCATGGGATCAATCAGGATAACGTCACGCTCTGCGATATCAACCGGAAGCTTGCAGTAGTAATCGACTGGCTTCATGGTTTCCGGGTCACGGTACAGACCCAGATGACCGACCTTTGCCGCCGGAATCAGCTCGAGCATGCCGTCTACCATGCCGAGACCTGCGCGCAGGATGGGGACAAAGGCGATCTTTTTGCCCGAGATGACGCGTGCCTTGGCATGCGCTAGCGGAGTTTCGATCTGGATGGTCTTGAGCGGGAGATCGCGGGTTGCCTCGTAGCACATCAGCATTGCGATTTCACGGGTGGCTTCGCGGAATTCCTTGACACCGGTCTGACTGTCGCGCATCAGGCTCAGCTTATGCAGAATCAGCGGATGGTCCATTACATGAACAGTTCCCATAATGAATGGCTCCTTTTTTTCGTATTGCATCTTTCGGATTGCGAAAGACGGGGTTACTTCTTCTTTTTCTGCGCCACGTAGGGTGGACGCAGATATTTTGCATCGAGCGTTCCTGCATCGACGCCGTCCCCGCGTGTGAGAACCGGCAGCGCAGCCATCGCCACGCCATAGGCGGAAGCGAACCGCAGATGCGGCGGCGCAAGCCGCAGTCCGGGACAAGAGGAGACAAGATTAGTATAGCACAAATCGGCGCCGTCTCCAACCAGAATTTGCGTGGTGGAGCCAATTTCTGCGCCGAGTTCTGCCAGTGCAATGGCGCGGTCCTCGGTCAGGCGGGTGAGCGTGCCGTTCTCCCACCGGAACAGGGCGTTGTAGACCTGTCCGCCGCGGGCATCCATGACGCAGCACAGATTGCCCTCAAGCCCTTCCAGTCCGCGCGCCATGGCTTCGAGTGTAGATACGCCCGCACACGGCTTGCCGGAGGGAAAGGCAAGCCCTTTGACGGTAGCGACGCCGATGCGCAGACCGGTGAATGAGCCGGGACCTGCGGCGACGGCAAATGCATCGACATCATTCAGGGATATGCCGCAGCCGGCAAGCAGGCTTTCCGCCATGGGCAGCAGGGTGCGGCTGTGGGTATGCCCGCAGTTTTGGAAGGACTGCGCGATCAGTTTTTCGCCGTCGGTCAGCGCGACGGACGCTGAAACTGCGGATGATTCAAAGCTTAAAATTTTCACGAGACTTCCTCCGTGATGGTGATGATACGGTCATCCGGCTGCGCGCCGTAGCGGATGGAGACCAGTTTGTGCGGCGACAGCGCTTCGGCGATATTTTCGCTCCATTCAATGAGGACAATGCGGCTGCCGTCCAGATATTCGTCAAACCCCAGTTCCCAGAGCGCTTCGACGTCTAGGATTCGGTACATATCAAAATGCGCAACATCGGCTTTTTCGGTGTGGTATTCGCTGACGATAGCAAAAGTAGGACTGGTGACGCGCCCGCTGTAGCCAAGACCGCGCAGGATGCCGCGGGAAAAGGCGGTTTTGCCTGCGCCGAGGTCGCCGGTAAAGGCGATGACATCGCCCGGATGCAAGGTCTGCGCAAAGTCTGCGCCGAGCTGCTCGGTTTCTTCGGGCGCATGAGAATAAAATGTTTTCATGCGATTGCATTCCTTCATGATAGTATCTTATTTTATTATCATATCATGTGCGAAAGCGGATGGCAAGCCGGGATAAATCAAAGCGGAGCGGGCATACTGGGTGAAAGAAGCGAAAGAAGGGAATCCGATGCAGTTTTGTTTCCGATGCGCCGCGGTGCCGGACCGCATTGCGGCGTGCCGCCGTCTTGCCGAGGTTGCGGGACTGGGCGCAGCTGCGTTTTCACCGGATGGACGCGCACTGACCGTGTGCTCTGATCGTATGCAGTCCGCGCAGGAAATTACAATACGCCTGCGGGAACTGGGATGGCGGCGTATGATATAAAAAATCCCCGCAGGAGATTCCTGTGGGGATTTTGCATTTATACCGTAACCTTGGGGCGCGGACGGTGATCGAGCAGGGCACGTTCAACGCTCCAGTAGAAGTTGCCTGCGCCCATCATGTCGTAGATGCCCGAGCGGTGCATCATTTCCATGGCGCCGGTCGGCAGACCGCACAGGACGACATCGATGCCCTCTTCCCGCAGGGTTTGCAGAATCCCCATCAGCGCCTGTGCGCCCGACATGTCGAGCTGCGGCACGCCGCGCATGGACAGAAGCAGGGTGTCACAGCCGTCCAGATGGCTCGGAAGCTGCTCGAGTACCGGGATATTCGCAAACAGCAGCGGACCGGTGATATAGGCGACCATCGCGTTGTCATAGCGGCTGCACAGCGTTGCGTCCGTAATGCCGACGCGGGTCATATCGACCTTTTCGTAATTGATCTGGAGGTGCGACAGGCGCGCAACCATCAGCACGAGCGCAATGGAAACGCCCACAACAATGGCAACGGTTAGATCAAAGATAATGGTTGCCGCCATGGTGGCGAGAAATTTGAAGATCGGCCCCTTGAACTTGTGTGAGAACATGTACCGGATGGCATGCCATTCGTTCATGCGCCATGCGGTGACCATCAGCACACCCGCGAGCGCCGCCAGCGGCACGCGGGAGATGACCGGCGCCAGGACAAACATCATGATGAGCAGCCCGACTGCGTGGAATACGCCGGTCAGACGGGTGCGCGCCCCGGACTTGATTGCAACTGAGGTGCGTGCAAGCGCCGCGGTTGCCGGAATGCCGCCGAAGAACGGAAGAATCAGGTTGCCGATGCCCTGTGCGAGCAGTTCCTGATCGTTATTGAGCTTAACGCCGGTGGCGCGGCCTGCGGACGCGCCGCACAGCAGGCTTTCCAGCATATTCAGAATAGCGATGGAGAAACCGGCGCCTAGCAGCGCGGTTGCCTGCGACAGGTCGATTTCGGAGAGCATCAGGCGGTTGTCCAACAGCAGCGATTTCGGGATTTCGCCGACGGTTGCAACGTTCAAATCGAATGCAATGGTTGCTGCGGTTGCGAGAACGATTGAAACAAGGGAGCCGGGAACGACAGCATTCCATTTTTTCGGGAACAAGCCCATGACGAGTACAACCGCCACGCCGATGACCGTGGTGGTCATATCCGGGCGAAATCCCAGTTCACCGTAAGAGAGCAGCTTGGAAATTGCAGAAGCGCCCTCCGAGGTGGTGCCGAAAAAGTTGTCGATCTGCCCCATCGCGATGATGACCGCAATGCCTGAGGTGAAGCCGGTGATGACTGGCGCAGGTACAAACGAGGTCAGGTTGCCGAGGTGGAGCAAGGCGGCAAGAATCAAAATGATGCCGCTGAGCGCACCTGCGAGGAACATGCCCTGCATGCCGTGCGCCGCACCGACCGAAACCAAAACAGCAGCCATGGCGCCGGTCGGACCGGAAATTTGATAATAGCCGCCCGAGAGCAGCGAAATGACAATTCCCGCGACAATGGCGGTGACAAGACCGGCAGCGGCATCCGCGCCGGACGATACGCCGAACGCAAGCGCGAGCGGCAGCGCAACGGCGGCAACCGTTAAACCAGCCATCAAATCCTGAGTCAGCGCGGCGGCGTCATACCCCTTGAATTCACGCCGCAGGTCGCTGATGTAATGTTTCAGCATGTTATTTTCCCCTTTATTACCCTATTTTGTTTTGTGCGCAAAGGAATCTTCACATTGACGCGCTCTTCCATTATAGCAAATTTTATGGAGGTTGTGGGGGGAATCCATTCGTGAAAACAGAGAATTTCCGGAGGAAAACGCGGAGGGATTTGCCGGTCCCGTGCATTGCGGGGCGGGTCAAACAAAAAGAAAGTTGGTTTGATGGAAAGCAGCGAGCGGGGAAATGCTGCGGCGCATTCGGACGCTGCGCGGGATACCGGCATCCGGAAGACAGAAGAAACGCACGATTTCTATAATATATTATCCTTGCGGATGGGGGCGAAAATGATGCGAAATAACAAAGGATGCTTTGCGAAAGTTTGAAAAACAGAAGAGAAAATAGTGGGCAATATGTATAAAAATAAACAAAAATATTTGTTTAATTAGTTGAAAAGATACGAGGAATGCGATGGAGTTTCGGAATCTTGCGCGAAATCACGGGGTTTCATAAAAAAAGAAAAAGACAGTATCATAATCTTGCGAATTGAAAAAATTAATCGGGGAAAACGCAACATTTGACAAGTCGGCGTGCGCATGTTATCTATATAGGTAAGAAGAATTGCTGAGCAAGTGCAGGGTTGTGAAATATGGGAAAGGAGTACGTCCATGATTCAGTGTTTTGCATCACGGGTCTTTGAATCCAGTTTTGAACAGAATAAACCGCCGCGCCTGATTTCTGCGAGTAAGATTGACTCCTCGTATTCGATTCACCCGCGCGTGCTTCATAAACACAATGACTTTCTCGAGCTGCTGTATGTCCGCAGCGGCACAGGAATCTACATTGTCGATGAACAGCGGTACAACATCTCAGAGGGCGATATCATCATCTGCAACGCGGGCGTGCTGCACGATGAGGACCCCTCGCAGGCGCAGGACCTCAATACCTACTCTCTGGCGCTGGCAGATATTGCGGTAAAAGGCTTGCCTCCGAACTGCCTGATTGCGCCCGAATATTCGCCGGTGTTCCCGGCGGGCGAGCGCGCGCAGACCTTTGGCGAGCTGATGGGCATGATTCACAGCCTGCTCGCCACCGACCCCAAAGGCGCGACCGAAACCTGCAACTATCTGGCGGCGGCGCTCATCTCCAAGCTGCTGCTGGTCATCCGGCAGTACTGTGAGACTGAGGGGAATACCGTGCGCAGCCGAACCGATATCATTGCCGGGCAGGTCAAGCACTATATTGACACCCACTTTGACGAGCAGTTTACCTTGCAGGACATCAGCGACGCCATCCGTGTCAGCCCCTATCATCTGGCGCATATGTTCAAGGAAACCACGGGGTATTCGCCCATGCAGTACACCGTGCGCCGCCGTCTGGGCGAGGCGCAGAGCCTGCTCATCACGACCTCGCTGTCGGTGACCGAGATTGCGGTTTCGGTCGGCTTCGGCAACCCCTGTCATTTTAATACCATGTTCTCCAAATATATTGGAATGTCACCCAGCCGTTACCGCAGCTCCTATGTTGCGCGGGCGGAGAGTGAGGCGGGAGCGGCAAAAGCGTCCCGAAAGAGAAAGCAGTCCTGATACGATCGCAGGTGGAAATTAATGGGAAAGCAGCCGGATATTCGGCTGCTTTTTTATCGGGAAAAAATCCCTCCTTGTAGATTCTGATATACCAAAGCCGGCGGGGAGGCAGGCACGGCAAGGGCAAATGGGTCTACAAAACAGACGAAACGTTCACTAATAAGGGGAAATGCAGCAGATTTCTTTCTATGCGAAGCGCAAACGGCGAATTTGCTTTGAATTGGATGATATGTACAAATAATAGATGTGATATTAGTGCAAATGCACGAAAACACGTCGCAAATTCATGGATATATTGAACGAAAAAGTTGTTGACTTTTTGTGCGATATCGCTATAATAATATTCGTAAGGAACAAGAGGTTCCGAACAAACAAAACAGATAAAATGTTAAATTAATAGACCAGTACTTTGGAAGGAGACTGAATGATTATGAAAAAGAACAACTTTTTTGAAATGCTTTGCAACGCGAACTATGACTACATTTGCCAGAACAGCATGAAGGCACGTTACGGTCGCAAGCAGAAGTAAGGAAATACCTGATAGCCTCATTCGGATAAATTCAGAAAAACCCCCGCTCATCGAGCGGGGGTTTTTCGTACAGGAAAGTTGTGTTACAACAGCGGGGACAGCAGGCGCAGCACCGACGCAAGCACCGAGGAAATCCACGGCACATGGCGGAACCATTCGCTGTCGATCTCGCGTGACTGCGCGAGGGTGTCCAGCATGTCCTGTTTGATTTCGCGGATGACCTTGCCGCCGTACAGCACGGTGCCACATTCAAAGTGCATGAAGAACGAGCGGAAATCCATGTTAATCGTGCCGACCACACCGACGTCATCGTCGGAAACAATCATTTTTGCATGCAGAAACCCGGGCGTATATTCATAGATGCGTACCCCGGCGCGGGTGAGCTGCTGATAAAAAGAGCGGGTCACGAGATAGACAAATTTTTTGTCCGGGATGCCGGGGGTAATGATGCGCACATCCACGCCGCTTTGCGCCGCAGTGGTCAGGGCGGTAATCATTTCGTTGTCGAGCACCAGATAGGGGGTCGTGATATACACATAGTCACGCGCGTTGTTGATGATCTGCATATACACCGTTTCGCCGACGTTGATATCGTCGAGCGGGCTGTCGCCGAACGACTGCACATAGCCGTCGCCCGGGCGGCTGACCGTGGGGCGGTACTGCAAATGGTCGGAAACCGCGACGCGCGTCGCATATTCCCACATTTCGAGGAAGAGTTCGGTCATATTGGCAACGCCCGCGCCGCGCAGTTCGATGCCGGTGTCTTTCCAGTGTCCGAAAGGTGAGCTGCGGTTGATGTATTCATCCGCAATGTTTGCGCCGCCCATATATCCGACGTTGCCGTCAATGACCGTAATTTTGCGGTGGTCGCGGTAGTTGAGATAGGTGTTGAGCGTGGGGATGAAGCGGTTAAAACGCACGGTGCGGATGCCGAGCGAGCGCAGATAGGTTTCATACCCGCTGGGCAGTTTGGTCATACAGCCGGCATCGTCATACATGACGCGTACCTCCACGCCTGCGCGCACCTTTGCGGTCAGGATATCCAGAATGGGCTGCCACATTTCGCCCTGCTCGATGATGAAATACTCCATGAAAATAAAGCGTTCGGCTTTTTTCAGCTCCTCACACATGGCGGTAAACTGGTTTTCACCGAGCGGGAAATAGCGCACCGCGGTTTCGCCCCAGACCGGCATGCCGGTTAGCGAAGCGATATAGTTGCTGCGGCGGGTGTGGCGCGGCATGGCGGCAACCATCCGGCTGCCTGCCGGATGGGACAGACCGGAGGAAAAATCCGGCTTGGGGAATACAAATTTATGCTGTGCCCGTGCGCGGTTGAAGGGCGTGTTGCCCCATGCGAGATAGAAAATGCCGCCGAACAGGGGGAACACCAGAATCAGAATAATCCACGGGATTTTATAGGAGGGATTGTCATATTTCCGGACAATCCAGATGATGATGACCGCCGATAACACATAGCACATCCAGTAAATCCATGGCACGTGCTGGCTGAGGGTGTCCAATCCCCAGATGACCAGAACCGCCTGAATCACAATCAGCAGCGCACCCATGATGCGGCGGTCCCCTAAAATTTTACCGAGTTGCCTTTTCATGTTTCCCTCCATCGCCCGTTGCAAATCATCCCATAATATTTTTATCATACCGCGAACGCCGGAACATGTCAATCTTCGCCGCGTAAAGGTTTGGTATAGATCGTTTTCTTCCGCATATCGTGTAATGAAAATGATTTGAGGGGGCGCTTTCATGATGACAGTGCTGCTGTCTGCCGCATTTTTTACGATTGGTCTGTATCTGACCATGCGCGGCGGGGATGGATTTGTGGATGCGGCGGCACAGCTTGCAGAGGAGAGCGGTGCGCCGCGCTTTGTGGTGGGCGCCACCCTGATGAGTGTGTGCACAACGCTGCCCGAACTGATGGTTTCGGTACTGGCAACCATGCGGGGCGCGTCTGCGCTTGCTGTTGGCAATGCGGTCGGTTCGGCTGCCTGCAATACCGGATTGATTTTGGGAATGTCTGCGCTGCTTGCGCCTGCGGCGTTCCGGATGCGGGAGGCGCGGAGCAAGGGCGGGCTGATGATTGCCGCCGCCATCCTGCTCGGATGCTTTTTGGAAGACGGGACAATGCAGCCCGGAGAGGCATTGGGGCTGCTTGCGGTATTGTTTGCGTTTTTGGCGGTCAATTTGCAGAGTGCCGCAGGGGAGACGGCAGAAACGGTGCCTGTGCAGCATGGAAAAGGACGGGCGGCGCTTTGGATTCATTTTTTTCTGGGCGGCATGGCGGTGGTGCTGGGCGCGCGGCTCATGGTCGATCATGGAGTCATTCTGGCGCGTATGCTTGGAATTCCGGAGAGCATCGTCGGGTTGACTTTGGTTGCGCTTGGCACCTCGCTGCCCGAACTGATGACCGCCCTTGCCGCAATCCGCAGGCGGGAAGGCGCACTGTCTGTGGGCAATATTGTCGGGGCGAATGTGCTCGATCTGGCGCTTGTGCTGCCCGCCTGCACGGCTGCGGGCGGCGGCGTCTTATCGGTTGCGCCCGAGGTGTTTTTGCGGGATTTACCGTTTACGGTGGTTCTGATGGGGATTGCCATGCTGCCGCCCATGTTTTCCGGGTGCATGCGGCGTGTGCAGGGCGTTTTGCTGCTCGGGGTGTACGGCTGGTATCTTTTCTGCCTAGTAGGAGGATGAGTGATCTTTTTTTAGCGAAAAACTGCGCAGTGCATGGAAAGTGTGCTATAATTACTGTGTACGCTTCCAGACCGGAATGCGTCCAATCCGAATATGAAGGAGTATTCGCATATGTTTGATTTCCATGCCCGCGTGCCCGGGGAAGAGTTAAACAGCCGTCTGGCAGCGCTGCGCGCACGCCTTTCAGCGGCTGACCCGGACTGGAAGCTCGCGCTGGTGAGCCATAAGATCAACCTGTATTATTTGACCGGTACCATGCAGGACGGCGTGCTGACCGTTACGCCGGACGAAGCCATCCTGTGGGTGCGCCGCAGCTTGGACCGTGCGCAGCGTGAGTCGCTGTTTCCGGATATCCGCCCCATGCGCTCGTACCGCACACTCGGGGAGCATTTCGCCGAAATTCCGGAGACTGTGTATTTGGAGACCAAGACCGCGGCGCTCGATTGGCTCGGCATGGTGCAAAAATATCTGCCGTTTTCCGGGTGGAAACCGCTTGCTCCCCACCTGAATGCGCTGCGCGCGCATAAGAGTGCCTATGAAATCGGCTGCATGCGTGCGGCGGGTGCGCTGCACGCCGAAGTGATGGAAAGCGTGATGCCGAAACTGATGCGCGAGGGCATGAGCGAGGCAGAGCTGTGCGGCGCGGTCTATCTGGAACTGCTGAAGCGCGGCTCCATGGGCATCTGCCGGTATAATCAGCCGGTCGGCGAGGATGTCTGCGGGTTTTCCGGCTTTGGAGAGAACACCGTTGACGCTTTGGCATTTGACGGTCCGGACGGCTGCGCGGGCACCTGCATCGCGGTGCAGGCGATCGGCTCACCGTCGCGCATGCTCAAAAAGGGCGATCTGGTGCTGATGGACATGCCGGCGGGTCTGCTCGGTTATCATACGGATAAATCGGTGGTATACTACTATGGAACGCTGAAGGATGACCCGAATGCGGCGCTGATCCGCGAAGCGTACGACCTGTGCGCGTCCATTGAGCGCTGGACGGCGGCGCGGATCGTGCCGGGTGCGATTCCGGAGGAGATCTATCTGGAAGCTGCGGCGATGGTGCCGGACAAGTTTCAGAAAGGCTTCATGGGCGGCGGCAAGTTCCTCGGTCATTCGATCGGCTTGACCATGGATGAAGCGCCGGTGCTTGCAAAATCGTTCCGCGAGCCGCTTGCGGAGGGCATGACCTTTGCCATTGAGCCGAAAATTGCGCTGGACGGCATTGGCATGGTCGGCACGGAAAACACCTATCTGGTGACTGCGGCGGGCGGCGAATCGCTGACCGGTCGTGTGCTGCCGTTGACCGAAATCGGCTGAGGAGGGGTTAGAATGACAAAATTTATTCTGGTCGCCAATTCGACCACCGATGAAACGGCAGAATATTATGAAAAAAATGATATCCGGTGCGCGGCGCTTTCTTTCACCATTGGCGGCAAAACGATCAAAGAGGATTTCGGACGCACGATGCCGTTTGAGGAATTTTTCGAGAATCTCCGTGCGGGCAATATGAGTACGACGTCTCAGGCACAGCTTGAGGATTATCTGACGATTTTCCGTGCAGCTTGCGCCGAGGGCAAGGATGTACTTTATGTTGGATTTTCGTCCGGTCTGTCCGGCTCGTACCATGCGGGTTGCATGGCGGCAGCCGAGGTGCGCGAGGAATATCCGGAGCGCACCATCCGCTGTGTCGATTCGCTTGCCGCAGCCGGCGGAGAAGCGATTTTGGTAGAAAAGGCACGGCAGATGCGCGATGCGGGCTGCACGGCAGACGAGGCGGGGGACGCAGTCGAAGCGCTGCGGCAGAGGGTCATCCATCTGGTCACGGTGGACGATCTCAACCATCTGTGGCGCGGCGGCCGCGTCAGCCGTACCTCGGCGGTGGTCGGCGGGCTGATCGGCATTAAGCCGATGATTTATCTCGATGACAACGGCAAGCTCGAGGTCTGCGGCAAGATTCGCGGACGGAAAAAAGCGCTGAACGCGCTCGCCGAGACCACGTTGGCGCAGATCACCGATCGGAACACACCGGTGCGCATCAGCCACGGCGACTGCGCGGAGGATGCGCAGTATGTCGCGGCGCAGCTCGAAGCCGCGGGGCTGAAAACCGAGGTGCGCATGATCGACACGGTCATCGGCTCGCACACCGGTCCGGGCGTCATGACTACGTTCTTTGTCGGCAGCGCGCGTGCGCCGTTTTAATAAGCGGAGCGCTGGCAGGGGCGCCGCCCCTGCACCCCGCGAGCCTTTGAAAAGGCTCGAGCCAAACTTAAAAAACCCCGAAACCAGTCGGTTTCGGGGTTTTTGTGTTTTTTATTTTTCCTTAACTGCGCCGTCCTTGATAAGGTCCCAGTTCTTTCTGAGATAGTCCCAGCCGGAGTACAGGGTAACGAGCGTCATGACCCATGCGACAATCGACGGGAGGCTGATGCCGCCGACCAGAATGTAGGTCGGACCGTCTGCGCCGCCGATGACGCCCAGGCTGCCGGCTGTGCCGAATACGGCGGTGAAATCAGCGGAAGCTGCGAAGATCAGGAGCAGGAAGTCGAGGATGATTCCCGCAATCTGCACGCAGGTTTTGACCTTGCCGGTCCAAGTCGCGGCGAGGACACGACCCTTATTGGCTGCTACAATGCGCAGCGAAGTAATGATAAATTCGCGTGCGAGGATGATGAACACCATCCACGACGGGAAAATGCCCTTTTCGATGAAGATGAGCAGGGCGGCGGTGACGAGCAGCTTATCTGCAAGCGGATCGACGAACTTGCCGAAGTCGGTCACCTGATTGTACTTGCGGGCGATGTAGCCGTCCAGAAAATCGGTGAAGGATGCGGTGCAGAACAGCACGAGTGCAATCACCAAGCTGGTAAAATCGGCTTGCAGTGCAAACCAGATGAAAAACGGAATCATCGCAATGCGGATGAGCGTGATTTTATTTGCTGTGGTCATTTTGGGTTAGCCTCCTACCCGGACGCCCTCTAAATCGGCGCCCAGACTGTTTTCGATGCGCACGGTGACGAATGTACCGGGCTGGACTTCGGTTTCCGAGGCAAAGAACACTTTGCCGTCCACTTCGACCGAGTCGGCGTAGCTGCGGCCGAACCAAAGTCCGGACTCATTATCCCACCCTTCGCACAAAACGTCAAGCGTTTCATGCATACGGGACAGGTTATAGTCGTCGATGACGCCCGATTGCAGCTCTTCGACAATCAGGCGGCGGCGATGCTTTTCCTCTTCGTCGATCTGGTCGGGGAGTTCGGCGGCTTCGGTGCCCTCTTCGGGGGAGAACTCGAATACGCCGGCGCGTTCGATGCGCACATCCTGCAAGAATTCGCACAGTTCGGTGAATTCCTCCTCAGTCTCGCCGGGCAGACCGACAATCAGGCTGGTGCGCAGCACCAGACCGGGAATGCGGGCGCGCAGGGTGCGGATGAGCGCAGTCAGGCTTTCACGGTCGCCGGGACGGTGCATGGCACGCAGGATGCGCTTCGATACGTGCTGGAGCGGGATATCGAGATACTTGACGATCTTCGGCTCCTCTGCGATGACGTCAATCAGCTCGTCGGTAATCTGGTCGGGGTAGAGATAGTGCAGGCGCACCCACGTGAAATCCATTTTGCATAACTCACGCAGCAGGGCGGGCAGCAGGCGCTTGTGCTCCGCGAGGTCAAGACCATATTTGGTGATGTCCTGCGCGATGACGATCAGCTCTTTTACGCCGTCTGCGGCAAGCGCGCGCGCTTCTTCGAGCAGGTTTTGGAAATCGCGGCTGCGGTAGGGACCGCGCAGCTTGGGGATGATGCAGTAAGCGCACTTATTGGAGCAGCCCTCTGCAATTTTGAGGTATGCGGTGTAAGACGGGGTCAGGCGGTCGCGGCTGCCGTCCAGTGCAGCGGCCGTCATATCTGCCATGTATGCGGCTTTTTTACCCGAGAGGACGTCCTGCACGGCATCCACGATGTTGTCATAGCTGCCGGTGCCGCAGATGACATCGACTTCGGGCAGATCGGTTTCAATTTCGGTGCGGTAGCGCTGCGCAAGGCAGCCGGTGACAATCAGCCCCTTGAGCGTGCCCTCTTCCTTGTAGCGCGCCACATCGAGGATGGTTTCAATGGCTTCGCTCTTGGCAGCCTCAATAAAGCCGCAGGTGTTGACAATGCCGACATCGGCTTCGGACATTTCGTCGGTGATGGCATAGCCTGCTTCGCGCAGACGGGCGAGCATATGTTCAGAATCCACAAGATTCTTGGCACAACCGAGTGAAATCAGCGAAATTTTGGTCAAAATTCTTCCTCCCATAAACTTTTATTCAGTCTATTCTATCATACAAGCGGCGGTTTGTCAGTAGAAAAACTGACAGAAAAGTGCGGAAGTCCGCCCTCAAAATCCGAATAGGACAGCGGGGAGAAAAAGGAGCAGATGCGCTGCGAGTATGACGGTGAGCAAAACGGCATCCATGGCGAGAACAAGCCCAATTTTGGAAGGGCGCGGGGTGTGATAGATTTTCCGCAGCAGGAGGATGGAGCAGACGAGCAGCGCTGCATCCAGAAAGGGCGGGACTGACAGCAGCTGAGCAAGAAAATTGGCGGTCGGTGTGGGCGCATCTGCGGCAAATTGGAATGCAAAGAAGTGTAGGGGCAGCAGACTTATTGCGGCAGATGTCAGCAATACGGTACAGAGCCGAAATGTTTTCTGAGACATCGAAATCCCTCCTTCGAACAAAAGAAAACCGTTTCCATCCTGAGAATAGCATGGAAACGGTTCGGATACAATGTGTAAGTTTACCAGAAAAGAATAAATATTTTAGTCGAATTGCTCGTCCAGTTCTGCGCCGTATTCATTCAGTGCGCGGCGGATATCGCCCCATTTGAAACCGCGCCGCTGCAAAAACGCAATGGTGCGCTGCACCTGCTTGGGGTCGGATAAATCGCCCTTTAATTTTTTTTCGAGCAGGCTGCGCAGGGCGCCGCCGTCCGGTTCGTAGTCCTCCATTGCGGCATCCGTATCTTCGCGGCTCACGCCGCGGCGGCGCAGTTCCTGCCGGATGCGCAGTTCCCCATAGCCGCGGCGCTCGTAGGAATGCACCGTGGATTCAGCGAAGCGGCTGTCGCTCAGCAGTCCGCGTTCCAAAAGCCATGCGATGGCGTAATCGGCGGCATCCTCGCTGTGACCCTTGGAAAGCAGTTTTTCCCGCAGCGCGGAAACGCTCAACGCGCGGTAGGAAAGCTGCTTTGCCGCCGCGTCAAGCGCAGACTGATAGGCTTTTTCCAGTTCCTCGCGTGTCATTATACTTCGAGGTCGTCGTCAAAGTCATCTGCGTCAATCGAGACTGCCTTGGCAGATGAAGTCGGTGCCTTTGCGGGCTTGGGGGCATCCTCATCCTCACTGGACACCTTGCCCTTTGCAGCAGGTTTTCCGCCCTTTTTGAGCCCTTCTGCCTGTTCTGCGCGGATAGCTTCCTCGATCTGTTTGCGTACACGCTCGGCATCCTCGGGATGCTCTTTGAAGTAGAGTTTGGCATTGTCGCGGCCCTGACCCAGACGGATGTCGCCCAGAGAGAACCATGCGCCGGCCTTTTGCACGATGCCGTATTTGACGCCCAAATCGACGAGCTCACCGGTCATGGAGATTCCCTCGCCGTACATGATATCAAATTCGGCTTCCTTGAACGGAGGAGCAACCTTGTTTTTCACAATTTTGCAGCGGGTGTGGCTGCCTATCAGTTCGGAGCCATTTTTCAGATGCTCGGTGCGGCGCACATCGATGCGTACCGAGGCGTAGAACTTGAGCGCACGGCCGCCGGTTGTAACTTCAGGGTTGCCGTAAATGACGCCGACCTTTTCACGAAGCTGGTTGATGAAGATTACGCAGCAGTTGGACTTTGCAATCGAACCGGCAAGTTTGCGCATCGCCTGACTCATCATTCGGGCATGCAGACCGACAAAGGAATCGCCCATGTCGCCCTCAATCTCGGCGCGCGGCACGAGCGCGGCAACCGAGTCCACAACGACAATGTCGATTGCGCCCGAACGCACGAGCGCTTCGGCAATTTCAAGACCCTGCTCGCCGGTATCCGGCTGAGAAACGAGCAGACTGTCGATGTCCACACCGAGCGCACGGGCGTAAATCGGGTCGAGCGCGTGCTCGGCGTCAATGAACGCGGCTTCGCCGCCCATCTTCTGTGCCTGTGCGACCGCATGCAGTGCGACTGTTGTTTTACCGGAGGATTCCGGCCCGTAAATCTCGATGATGCGGCCGCGCGGCAGACCGCCGATGCCGAGCGCCATATCCAGACCGATGGAGCCGGTTGGAATGTGCTCCACATTCATGCCGGTGTTTTCGCCCAAACGCATGACTGCGCCTTTGCCGAAGTTCTTTTCGATCTGCCCGAGCGCCTGTGCAAGCGCTTTCTTTTTATCCGCAGCCGGTGCGACCGGCTCTAAGTGTTTCTTTTTATCTGCTGCCATGATGCATGACCTCCTGACAAAACAATGAAAAAGGATGCGCAGGGCGCATCCTCCTGACTGGTATCATCATACCACGGTGTTATTTTGTTTGCAAGACATTTCTCGAAAAAATGTTCGATTATTTTTGGAGGCAAAAATTACATATTTGCTTTCACTACCACAATGCGCATGATGCCGGACAGGTCCTCTGCCATGAAAATGTCATGCATGCCGCGCGCGTCAAAGATGGCTGCAACGTCCTGCGCCTGCTTCCAGCCGCACTCGAAATACATGCGCCCGCCCGGGTTCATCATCCGTACCCAGTGGCGGGAAATGTTGCGGTAAAAGTCCAGACCGTCCTCGCCGCCGTAAAGCGCCATGCGCGGCTCATAGTCTGCGACGCTCGGGTCAAGCGCTTCCATTTCGGCAGCAGTGATATACGGCGGGTTGCACAGCATGATGTCAAAGGTGCCGAGGCGCTCGTCCGGAAGGCTGAGCGCGTTGCCTGCTGCGGTGAAATACCGCGCGGTCACCCCCAGACGGCGGGCGTTTTCCCGCGCAACCACAAGCGCGTCCTCGGAAAGATCGACCGCAACGCAGCGTGCCGCCGGTACTTCGCTGAGCAGCGAAAGACCGATACAGCCCGACCCGCAGCACAGGTCGAGTACCTTGGGCGCGTCCAGCGTTTTTGCGTCCTGGATGGCGAGCTGGCACAGCGGCTCGGTATCTGAACGCGGAATGAGTACATTAGGGTTGACCTGAAAGGTGTGCCCGCAGAAGTCCCACTCGCCGAGGATATAGGCGAGCGGCTCACCCGCTTCCCGGCGTGCAGCCATTTCGTGCGCGCGTTCCACAGTCTCCGAATCGAGATAGCGGTACGCCCAGTCGGCGGTCATGCGCTTGTCTGCGCCGGAGGCGAAAGCGGTCAGTTCGCGTGCCTCCAGTTCTGCCATGGAGATATCCGCCGCGCGAAACCGGCGGCGCAGGTCAATGTAAAGGTCGTTGATGGTGATGGTCATATCTTTGTTATCCTTCTGTTTCTGTGTTGGGACCGCAGCTGGAAAAGAACAAGCCTTCCGGCTTGTTCTTAGGCGTAAGCTGTGCGCTCTGTATGCAGGTCGGTAAATATCTGTGCGTTAGGGCATGTTGTTTACGACCGCCGCTGCCCGTGGAAAATAGGTGCCTTGTGCAGGTACGTACTTTTCCGGTCATGTGGCTGCGCCAAGATGACCGCCGACAGCTAAAAAACATGCCGCAGGCATGTTTTTTACGTCTGCTACCAGACGTCGCTGTCATCCTCCGGGATGACCCGCTGCATGCCCTCGATTGCTACTTCGATCATGCTGTCATCGGGTTCAAAAACGGTGAGCCGCTGAATCATCAGCCCGGGCCAGCGCAGCACGCGGCAGAGCAGGTTGTCGTGCCGTCCGGCATAGCGGTTGCATTCATACGAGATACCGACCACAAGCGGCAAAATGATCAGATGGGTCAGCGCGCGTAAAAATGGGTTGGTAACCGTGACAAGCGAGAAGATAAGCGAGGACACCAGCGTTGCCACGATGATGAGGACAAATAGAAAGCTTGTGCCGCAGCGCGGGTGAAAACGCGGCATCTTCCGCACGTTTTCCACCGTAAGGGGCAGACCGGCTTCGTAGCAGAAAATGGTCTTGTGCTCGGCGCCGTGGTATTCAAAGGTGCGGCGGATGTCCTCCATATGGGATACCGACCACATGAAGCACAGGAAAATCACAATGCGCAGCAATCCCTCAAACAGGTTGCGCGCCACATTCGGCACATCGGCGGGCAGCAGACCGCCCACAAACGACGGCAGCAGCATAAAAAGCGCAACTGGAATTGCAATGCCGAGCACCATGGCGAAAGCCGTGACTGCCTTTTCAAGCTTTTCCGAGCCGAGCTTGCGCTCAAGCCACTGTTCAAATTTGGAAGGCTTCTCGTCTGCGCCGTCCTCAATAAATTGAGAAGAGTAATCGATGTCCGCAAGACCGTCTTTCATGGCGGTGAACAGGCTGTATGCGCCGCGGCAGACGGGAAGCTTCCAAAAGCGGCTTTTGGGCTGACTGGTGGGGCGTTCCTCGGTGACGAGCGTGCCGTCCGGCTTGCGCACAACGACACAGGTGCGTTTGGGACCTTTCATTACAATGCCTTCGAGGATTGCCTGCCCGCCGATGGTGGTCTTTTTGACGCAGGCGGGCGTTTGGTTTTTGCTCATGGTTCAATTTCCTCCGTAGGGGTGGGTTCGGCGGTGACAACCGGGTCGATGGCGGGGATTCGGATATAAACCGCAGTACCGGTGTCCTGCTTGCTGGTGATGTCGATGGAGCCGCCGTGCATGGTGATGATTTCGTCGGTTACGGCCAGACCGATGCCGCTGCCGCGCTGTTTGGAAGAGCCTTTGTAAAATTTCTCTTTAACAAACGGCAGTTCGGCTTCGGGGATGCCGGGACCCCAGTCGCGCACACATACCAAAATGGTATTCGCCTCGCGGCTGAGCGCGACCTCAATTTTGCCGCCCGAGCGTCCGTACTTGGCGGCGTTGTCGATGACGTTCAGGAAAACCTGCTTCATGCGGTGGCGGTCGCCCGAGATAAAGTAGCTGTCCGGCTCTTTGCTGTAATGCAGGGTCATTTCCGAATTGCGCAGCAGATTTTCGTACATATAAACCGCCTCGTACAGTTCGAGGGAAACGTCGAAAACCTCCATGTCGAGTTTCATACGTCCGGATTCCATACGCGCAAAGTCCAGCAGCTCCTCGACCATCTGGGTCAGACGGCGGCTTTCCTTCTGGATGATATCAAGCCCCTGCATGACCTCTTCGGGGTCCTGTGCGCCGCCGGCGGCGAGGGTTTCACTCCAGCCGGCGATGGCGGTCAGCGGTGTGCGCAGTTCATGCGAAACCGATGAGATAAAATCGTTTTTCATACGTTCGGCGCGGCTGATTTCGTCCGACATATGGTTGATTGAGTCGCACAATTCGCCGATTTCATCGTCAAACACTTTGTGCAGGCGCATGCCGTACTGCCCGTTTGCGATTTCCTTGGCAAGTTCGTTGATGCGGGTGACGGGCAACAGAATGGAGCGGATAAAATAGCTGTTTGATGCAACGACCAGTGCGAGAAAAATGAGACATGCGGCAATGGCGCTTAAAATAATGATTGCAATTTGATGCTCGGCAATTTCAAGAGAGGAGATCACACGCACAACGCCGAGCAGGTCGCCGCGGGAAGAGTACATGGGTTCGGAAACGCTCATGATGCGCTCGCCGGTCATGGGGTCTTCACCGGTCCAGCTTTCCGGAACTTCGTTGGTAAGCGCGCGTATGACATCGTCGGTTGAGGGGTTGGGGTCGGCAGTCAGCGCCGAAGTAGACATCAAAATCAGACCTGCGTTATCGATAAACTGTAATTCGACTTTATCTTTATCCTCGTAGCCGAGCACATACTGGCGGATTGCGCCGAGATACTGGTCATAGGAAGACTGCGTAAAGTTATCGCGCACGGCGGACGCGGCGCTGTGCACGCGGTTTGACAGGTTGTCGCGGATACTCGAATAGTAGTAACTCGAAATGCCGACCGACACAAAGATAATGATGACGGCAAGGATGACTACAACAAAGCTGAGGGAGTTCACTAGCCAGCGGCCCTTCAGACCGCCGGGGGCGTGCTGCACGCGATCTTCTTTTGGCGGCGCAGCGGCGGCAGCGACATGCGGCTGCGCGGGCTTCTTGCGGTACTTCATGCTTCCCACATGTATCCATATCCGCGCACAGTGACAATGTAGTGCGGACGGGCAGGATCATCCTCTATTTTGATGCGCAGACGGCGGATATTGACGTCTACGATTTTCAGTTCGCCCACATAGTGATGTCCCCAGACCATTTCAAGCAGATCGTCGCGCGAGAGCGCCTTGCCGATGTTCTGCATAAACGCCTTGAGAATGCCGTACTCAATCTGGGTCAGCTCGATGCGCACCCCGTTTTTGTGCACCTCGCGGGCGCGCAGATTGAGCTTGAACGGACCGGATTTGATGATTTCTTCATCGGCAAACGGGTTGCCGGAAACACGGCGGAACAGCGCGTCCACACGCGCACCCAGTTCGACCACTGAAAACGGCTTGGTGACATAATCGTCTGCGCCGGTCATGAGCCCGGTGACCTTGTCGGCCTCCTGCGTGCGTGCAGTCAGCATGATAACGCCTGCGGCGTATCCCTTGGCACGCAGGGTGCGGCAGACCTCATATCCGTCAATGCCGGGCAGCATGACGTCAAGTATGGCGACTGCGATATCGGGGTTTTCTTCATATTTTGCGAGCGCCTCTTCGCCAGTGCCCGCCTGCACAATTTCGTAGCCTGCGCGCTTGAGATTGAGCACGACAAAGCTGCGGATATTTTCTTCGTCTTCCAATACCAGGACTTTACGTTTCATCTCAGAAAAGCTCCTTTATTTTAGTTGTTCCAGTTTTGTGTGATGATGGAGAACCGGCTGCGGATATCATCCTCTGTGATGGCGAGCGGGCTGTCCTCAGCGCCTGAGGGAATGGTGGCAGCATAGATTTCGGTCTGAGTTTTTGCCAGTTCGATCATGCCCTCTCTGGAAGCGTAGTAGCTGCGCATATCACCGGTCAGGCGGTAAATATTGAGCAGCGGAATCCCCTTGTCTCCATCGTTATAATCGAGAAGCACAGTGGTAGACATTCCGCTGTTGAAGCCCTTGGACAGCGTGACTTTTCCGCGCCACTCGTTTGGCAGCATGAACTGCCAGTTTTCCGACACATTCTGATAGGTTGTGCACACGCGCACCGGCTGGTCGCCTGCACTGTATGCATACCAGTCGAGCATGTATACCGGGTCGGCTGCGTTGGTTCCGGGCATGGTGACTGCGCGCGGTACTTCGGTCAAACCATCCCCGTTTACATCGTTTGACAGTACGGAAACCGGACGGTAAGTGCTCAGCTTGGAGGCAGTTTCGCTTTCGAGGGTGATGTTGCGAAATCCGTTATTGTCTAAAATCAGAATATCGGTCATCAGACCGGAGCCAAGCTTTGGCTTGCCCTCGGCGAAAACCGCACGGTGGTAGCCGCGAAGCCAACCGGTTTTGAGGCTTACAACGGTTTGAACCTCGGGAGCAAGCGTGGTTTCCCCCTTGAGCTCAAGTTTGCCGGAAGCGAAGCAGTAGAGTTTTGCAGCGCGGCGTCCAGATGGTTCAGTGGTCAGCAGGATGAGATCATCGGTGCCGTTGTCATCAAGGTCGCTTGTGATAAAAGAATTGTAGGTGGTTTCCAAAAGTGTGTTCAGTGTTCCGTCTTCAAAGCTGCACACAGTCAAACCGGTGTTGACAATGTCGTTGCCGAGTTTCCACGAGAGCACAATGCCCTTTTCTCCGGTAGGCTGCAAGATGGGGAAGGAGACCGAAGCGAGCTGCACGCCGGTGCTGGTGACGCTGCCGCGTGCGACATAGTCATCCCCTTCCTTTTGGAATACATAGACGTGAAACTGGTCGGGGTTTTTTGCCTCACAGAAAAAAGCGACGGCTTCGTCTTCGCCGTCCTGATCGAGATCGACAAGCTTGACCGTGGTGCGGTTTTCGCCTGACTGGGGGGCAACGGCAATTTTGCCGTCCTCTGCGATGGCGCTGAGCTGTTTTTGCAGCGCCTCGTAGGTTTTGCTTGGCTGAGGCGGCTGGAGCAGGGAATCGCCGGACTTGAATTCGCACCCGCCCAGCAGCAGGAGAAGTCCTGCCAGAGCGGGCAGCAGGATGATGCGTTTCATAGGTTCCTCCAATGGAGCGTCTGCGCGGTTCGGACGCGCAGGTATTCTTCTGCTATTTTATCATAGTTTGCGCGCTGTGCCTAGTGGATTGCTCAGAAGTTCGGAAAACGGCAGGGGGGATACACGGATGGCGCGGAATTTAAGAAAAGAGAAGTAGATATGAAAAACAATGATAATTTTTTCGTGAAATTTGCGATAAATAATTGTGTGATTCGCACGATGAAACGGCGGAATAATTGTGCAATATGGATATTAAAAGTAAAATACAAGAATCATATAAGACGTTATGCACAGAAAAGATGGAAAACACTGTGCAAAGTGCTGCAAAAAAACGCCGCAACAATCCTATGGACTTTATGAAAAAATATATTAAGATAATATTCAATGTAATAAATAAAATATAAAAAACACAAAAAATAATATGAATTAAGGAGGGCGTGGCGGACTGCCGCCCGCGAATGCGGCAGAAAACAAAGAAAAGAAAAGAGGAATACCATGTTTACCGTTTTAACCTTTGTCGGGTTCACTGCGTTGGTCGCAATCGTGGCTTGGTGGATGACCCGCTCGGATGACCTGAGCACGCAGGACGGCTACTTTCTGGCAGGACGTAAGCTGACCGGTCCGGTCATTGCTGGCTCACTGATGCTCACCAACCTTTCTACCGAACAGCTGATCGGTCAGACCGGTCAGTCGTTTGCGACCAATATGGGCCCAATTGCGTGGGAGGTTACCTCCTGCGTGACGCTGATTCTGCTGGCAATGCTCTTTTTGCCGCGCTATCTGAAAATGGGTCTGACAACCGTGCCGGAGTTTCTGGAAAAGAGATACGATACCGTAACCAAGCGTATCGTGACCGTCATGTTCCTGCTTGGTTATCTGCTGACTTATCTGCCGACCGTCCTTTATTCGGGCGCGTTGGTATTCAACCAGATTTTTGAGATTGATACCCGTCTGGGCGTATCCCAGATGCAGGGCGTTATTGTCACTGCGGTTGCCATCGGCATCGTCGGCGCGTGCTATGCGATTTTCGGCGGTCTGAAAGCGGTCGCGGTTTCGGATACCATCAATGGCATTGGCTTGATTATTGGCGGTTTCATGCTGCCGATCTTTGGTCTGATGCTGCTCGGAAATAATAATTTCCTCGAAGGCATCCGCGACCTGATTTCCAATGTTCCCGCGTATAAGTTTAACGCGATTAACCCGGTCAATGCACAGGCGCCGATGATTCCGTGGCCGGTGCTGTTTACTGGCATGCTGGTCAACAACATGTTCTACTGGTGCACCAACCAGGCGATCATTCAGCGTACACTGGGAGCAAAGAACCTGGAAGAAGCGCAGAAGGGCGCCATTTACGCCGGCATTCTCAAGTGCTGCGGTCCGTTCTTCATCACCATCTGCGGCATCATCGCATTCCGCATGTCTATGGACCCTGCAGAGGGCTTCTTCTCTGCGCAGCAGATTGCAAATCTGGCAAAGACCACTGACCTTGCATATCCGACGCTGGTGCTGACCGTACTGCCCAAGCCGCTGCTCGGCTTCTTTGCTGCCGTGCTGTTTGGTGCGATTCTATCGTCGTTCAACTCGGCGCTCAACTCGTCGGTTACGCTGTATACACTGGACATCCATCGCCCGATGTTCAATCCGCAGGCGACGGACGCACATCTGGTTCGTGTCGGCAAGATTTTCGGCACCTGCCTTGCAGCCCTGTCCATCGTCGTGGCGCCGTTTGTCAGCTATGCCCCCTCTGGTCTGTATGACTTCCTGCAGTCCTGCTTCGGCTTCTTCAATGTACCGATTCTGGCGGCTGTGATTCTGGGTCTGTTCACCAAGCGTGTGCCGGCGATTGCGCCCAAGGTTTCCCTTGTGCTGCACGTTGTGCTGTATTCGATTTCCAAGTTCATTCCTGCACTGCAAAATGTGCATTATCTATACGTGCTTGCCGTGCTGTTTGTAGTCAATATCGCAGTGATGCTGCTCATCGGCAAGTTCCATCCGCGTGCGACCGATTTCGTCATTGAAGACGCAGGCGTAGTCGATCTGACTCCGTGGAAGTATGCAAAGCCGGTTGCCGGTGTTGCGTGCGTCATCATGGTCGCCGTCTACATCCTTTTCTCTCCCCTTGGCCTTGCAGGTTGATTGGAGCTCATATCATTTTCCTTTTACAGCCGCCGTCCCTTTTGGGGCGGCGGTTGCGCTTTTGCACGGCATCTGCTATAATGGGTGTGCAATTTTGGGGAGAAAGCGGTGTTTTAGGATGCTCGGAACCATTGTCAATACAGCGGCAATTTTATGCGGCAGCCTGATCGGGGGCACGTGCAGGCGGGGGCTGCGCGAGGATTGGCAGGAAGCCATGATTCGCGCAATGGGACTGGCAGCCTTTGCGCTCGGGATCTCCACCATCGCAAAGAATATGCCGAACAGCACGGCGCCGGTGCTGTTTATCATCAGCCTTGCAGTGGGCAGCGTGCTTGGCACAGCGCTCAAGCTGGAAGAACGCTTTGTCGGGTTTGCAGACCGCCGCTCCAAGACCAACATCGGCAAAGGGCTTTCAACGGCAATCCTGATGTTCTGCATCGGTACACTGTCGATTTTGGGACCGATTGAGAGCGCGCTGCATCGCGACCATACCTTTCTGCTGACCAACGCTGCGCTTGACTTTATTACATCGATGGCGCTTGCTGCCTCTTACGGCTATGGCATTGCCTTTGCCGCGCCCGTCTTGTTTGCGTGGCAGGGGACGATCTATCTGGGGGCGGGAGCGCTCAGCGGTTTTTTGACCACGGAGTTGCTTACGGAAATTTCGATCCTTGGCGGAATTCTGATTTTCAGTTCCGGATTGTCCATCCTGAAAATTAAGGACTGCAAGACCATGAATATGCTGCCTGCGCTGCTGGTGCCGCCGGTGTATTTCCTGCTCAAGGGCGCGATTTAAGAGTGGAAAGATGAAAACAGCCTTCCTCCGGGTGTGGAGGAAGGCTGTTTTATTTTCACTTGCTGACTTTTTTATTAAAGAAAGAAGTCAGATTTCGCCGCACTGAATTGCGGCAATCGCGTCTTCGATGGTGCGGTGTCCAAGAGGAACTGCGCCCATGGCTTCGGCACGTCGTCCGACCTCATATTTGTGCAGATCGACATCGCCTTCGAGGCACTGGGTGGTGATGTAGACCTTGGTGCCGGACAAAATAAGCTTTTGCACGACCTTTTCCAGACGAACCGGTACGCCGCCTGCGCCGTATCCCTCCAAAATCACCTTGTTGTATTTGCGGAGGAAGTCGATGATAGAGGGGTCAAGGTCGGGAACCAGCTTCAAAACGACAAAGCTGGAATCCACAATATCGACAAAGCGCGGCTCTCCGCCGAGCATGGGCGGGATATTGAGCAGCACCTTGCCGTCGTCGCGGATGGTGCCCGCAAGCGGGGCGTTGATCGAGCGGAATGCGTTCATTGCCTTTGAGTTTACCTTGACCACGTGGTTGCCGCGGATAATCTGTCCGTGCAGCACGGCGGCAACGCCGGTCCAGCCGGAGCAGGCAACGCGGAACGAATCGAGCATGTTGCGTTCTGCATCCGAACCCGGTTCGCCCATCGGCTTCTGTGCGCCGGTGATAATAACCGGCTTGTTGAAGTTGCGCAGCATATGGTACAGCAGCGCGGCGGTGTAGGCGAGGGAATCGGTGCCGTGCGCAATGACAAAGCCGTCATAGCGGTCATAGTTTTCCCAGATCATTGCCGCAAGTTCGCGGCGCTGGCTGGTGGTAATATCAGTTGAGTCTACGCTGAACGGGTTATCCACAAAAACACGGCAGATTTTGCGGATTTCGGGCAGGAATTCGAGCAGTTCCTCGCCGGTCAAAGAGGGGGCAAGACCGCGCCCGCTTTCCCGGCAGGCGATGGTGCCGCCGGTTGCAATTAAAAGGATATGTTTCATCTGGAAAGCCTTCTTTATTCTGTAATACGAATGGTTGCAAAATTGCCGCGCAAGGCTGCGCGGCTTTTTGCGGGGGAGATTTGGTTTTAGCGATAGCTGCGGGCGAGAATTCCGATGACGTCGTCGCGCGTCAGTTCACGGGCATCATAGCCGAACAGACCGCCCATATTTGCGCGGGCGTTGTCCGCATATTTGCCAAGATCGTGTTCATCAACCCCGTAATCGCTCATCTTGAGACTGTCAACCTTGCACGCAACCTGAAGCTCGCGCAGCGCTTCGACAAAGTCCTCGGGCTTTGCGGCGTCTTTTTTGCCGAGTGCACGTGCCATATCGATCATTTTTTCTGCACATGCTTCGGTGAACATTTTATAGTATTCGAGCGAAATCATAATCAGTCCTGCGCCGTGCGGAAGCTTGGGATGATATGCGGAAAGTGCATGCTCGATGGAGTGCTCAGAGGTGCACGAAGACATGCTTTCTACAAAACCGGAGAGTGTATTCGCAAGCGCGACATCTGCGCGTGCGTCCTTATCCGAGCCGTCTGCGACCGCCTTTGCAAGGCTTTTGCCGATCAGTTCGATGGATTTGAGGGAGAACATTTCGGAAATCGGGCTTGCAATGGTTGCGATATAGCCCTCGCAGGCGTGGAACAATGCGTCAAAGCCCTGATACGCAGTCAGATGCGGGGGAACGGTCATCATAAAGTCGGGATCGACAACCGAAATGGTCGGGAACGTCTTGTCGCCGCCACCGCCGATTTTTTCATCGCCGTTTGTGATAACGGTCCACGGATCGGCTTCGGTGCCTGTGCCGGCTGTCGTGGTGATTGCAACGATCGGCAGCGGGTCGTTCTGGATTTTCTGCCCCTTGCCGGTACCGCCAAAGACATAATCCCACCAGTCGCCGTCGTTGGTTGCCATGACTGCCGCGGCTTTGGCGGTATCGATGGACGAGCCGCCGCCAAGACCGACCATAAAGGAGCACCCCTCCTGACGTGCCAGTGCAGCGCAGGCGCGTACCCCTTCGATGGTGGGGTTGGGCTGGGCATCGGCATATACGATGGTTTCGTGACCGCCGGCTGCAAGCGCTTCTGCGACGCGGTCTACATAACCGAGTTTACGAGTGGATGTACCGCCGGTGATGATAAGCCCCTTGCCTGCGGGAAGCTTGGCGCGGGATAATTTTTTAACGCTGCCCGCGCCGAAGAAGATGCGGGACGGCATATAGTAACTGAAATTTTTCATAGTATAGACCTCCTGTGGGGGAGCAAATAAAATGCCCATATACACTTTTATTATAGCAGAACCGGAAAATGATAAAAAGGGGGAAAGTGTAGAATTTTAAGCTGATTTTTGTACATATACAATACGCAGAAAGTGTTGACGGGACACCTGAAAGGTGGTATCATAAAACCATCAAAAAGAACTACTGATAAAGTTTTATATAAAGTATAAGACGATTCTCAGGAATTCGGTTGAAAGGGGTGAGTCCAATGGTATCAGAAACTTCACATTTTTCCGTCAGGGCTCGCAGCCTGACACCGCAGAACACCGTTAGCTGAAACGACAGCGGCATCCTCTTCCAGTGGCCGATGGGCATACCGAGGGGTATGAAGGGATGGTCGATTGCGCGGCTAAAAAATGATGATCGTTTGATCAAGGCCGGAATCGGCGGAACGGCTCAAGACGGAAAACATACAGGACGGGGATAGGAATCCCGCAAAGATTGAAAGTCCTGTGAATCCTGATTTGAATGAATTCTGAAGGTGCAATACAGCGGGAACCTCCTTTTTATAATTGCCTTCCGGATTCGTGTTCAGAGAGACTATGGAATAAAAATTAAATATCAAAGATGTTAAGGGCTTCGCGAACAGTACGCGAAGCCCTTTGTGCGTCTCTTGAGTTTCGCTTGTGGCTTTGCTATAATGGATGGCGCGAAAGAGGTGCGAATAGATGAATTGTGTGTATATCCTCCGTTGTGCGGACGAAAGTTATTATACAGGATGGACGAATGATCTGACTGCACGGCTTGCCGCGCATAATCGCGGGACGGCTGGGGCAAAATATACCCGGGCACGCCGCCCGGTTCAGCTCGTATATTGCGAGGTGCTGCCGGATAAAAGTGCTGCACTGAAACGCGAAGCAGAGATTAAAAAAATGTCGCGCGCCCAAAAGCAAAATCTGATTGAAAGCATACAGGCAGGAGAACGGCTGACGGTTTATGATGCGGATGAAATGGAAGCCGGGGTGCTGCCGCGTGCAGTGGTACACCGGTGCGGGATTCGGCATCACGTCTGCCATCTATGGTTGGTACAGGAGCGGGCGGGTGTCTTGGGACATTGGCTGCAACAACGTGCGGAGGATCGCCCGCTTTACCCGGGAATGTATGACTTGGCGGCAACGGGTCATATTGACCCGGGAGAGGCTGCGCTGGAAGGCGCGTTACGGGAGGCGCGCGAGGAAATCGGAATTCATCTAACAAAAGAACAGGTGTTGTCGATTGGCACTGCGGAGCAATGCTATGCCCGTCCGGACGGCGGCTTGGACAATGAATTGGTGCATGCGTTTGTGGCGCGGTTGGATGATACACCCCCATTTACAATCGGCAGTGAAGTGAAACGTATGATTTGGGTGCCGTTCCGTGAATTCATGAAAGCGGAGGACGGTGCGGAGCAGATTGAAGCTGGTGGGGAGCGGATTCCATGCAGTCAGATGTGCTGCCTGCATAAAGGGGAATGGGCGCTGTTTGAGCGGCATCTGCGAGAAAGAGAACTTTAAAAAGAATTTCAGAAAAAATCAAAAAACCTGTTGACAAGGGGCGGGAATTGTCGTATACTAATCAAGCTGTCTCGTGAGGGACGGCGGTCACGAAAGAAAATCTTCTCACAAATAAAAAAGTTGTTGACAAGAGGTTTTTCGTGTGATATACTAAATAAGCTGTTCAAAAGGACGGCGAACCCGCTCAAAAAGTTTTGAAAGAGCTTCAAAAA
>JAGZOP010000087.1 GCA_018383195.1 Clostridiaceae bacterium
CGTCGGCATTACCGCCGACAACCCGCAGGATTTTTCCATTCGCGGCTATTCCGACGACCCGGAGAAACATATTGCCTTGCCTTATGAAATGGTATGCGCCGCCGACGTGGACGAACTCAATTTTCTTGCGGCGCGGCTCGAACAGCTTGACCCCGCCGAGGTTGGCAAGCTGAACGCAGCTTTGCAGCAGAAAAACGGGCTTGCAAATATTGGACAGGTAATTGACTTCACCTACAACGTGGATTTTTACGTCCATATCCCCGAAGTACATAACTACCACGATTTGGGCGACTATTACTTAAATCAATCCGGCATGGTACAAATGCCCGAAGAATGGAAAGGCGGCATTGACCTTTCTACTTTTGGCAGGAACGCTGCCGCGCAGGAAAAAGGCGCGTTTACCGAGTACGGCTATATCGTGGAAAGCGGCGACGAGTGGGAACGGCAGTTTGAGGGGCGCGAAGTGCCGGAAGAATACCGCATTATGAGTTACCCGCAGCCGGAGCGCGGCGAACAGGACAAAGCCTATATGGACGCAGCCGAAACGCAGCAAGCAGACGCACAGGCCGCAGAGCCGCAGCAGCCCCGCCCCGTCGTCCCCATTATCCTTACTTCCGAAAAGCCCGCCGAAAAGGTAAAGGAGATCACCGCGCGTTTGGAACAGGGCGTACAGGCGATTTTTGACAGCGACCGCTACAAAGAGTTTCTAACCGCTATGTCAAAGTTCCATGATTATAGTTTGAATAACACTATCCTAATTGCTATGCAGGGCGGCAATTTGGTAATGGGCTTCCGTCAATGGGAAAAGGAGTTTGACCGCCATGTAAAGAAAGGCGAGAAAGGCATTAAAATCTTTGCCCCCGCGCCCTACAAGGTGAAAAAGCTGGTTGATAAAATCGACCCCGAAACGAGAAAGCCCATGCTTGACCGCGAGGGAAAAGTGGTAAAGGAAGAAAAGGAAATCACCGTCCCCGCCTTTAAGGTTATAACCGTCTTTGATATTTCGCAGACCGAGGGCAAGGAGTTTCCCGACCTTTCCGTTAAACCGCTGCTTGCCGATGTGGAGCAGTACGAGGATTTTTTCGCCGCCCTTGAAAAAGCGTCCCCCGTCCCGATTGCATTTGAGCAGATCACAAACGGCGCAAATGGGTATTTCAGTTTGACCGACAAGCGTATTGCAATCAAAGAGGGCGTGAGTGAATTACAGGCGGTAAAGACCGCCATTCACGAAATCGCCCATGCGAAGCTGCACGACGTAGACTTAAACGCCCCGCCGGAGCAGCAAAACCGCGTTGACCGCCATACCTGCGAGGTAGAAGCGGAAAGCGTCGCTTATACGGTTTGCCAGCATTTCGGCCTTGATACTTCCGATTACTCTTTCGGCTATGTGGCTGGTTGGAGCAGCGGCAAGGAAATGACCGAGTTAAAAGCGTCCCTTGAAACAATACAGACCACCGCAAAGGAACTCATTACCGAGATTGAGGGGCATTTTACCGAGTTGCAGCAGCAGCGGCAAGCCGAGCAGGAGCAGGGCGATACCTTTTCCATTTATCAGTTAAAGCGCGGGGACGAAACAAGGGACTTGCGCTTTGAGCCTTATGACCGTCTGCAAGCGGCTGGACTTACCATTGACCGGGTAAATTATGAACTCGTCTATACTGCACCGCTTACAAAGGATATGACGCTGGGCGACATTTGGGAAAGGTTTAATATCGACCACCCCGCCGATTTCAAGGGGCATAGCCTTTCCGTTTCCGACATTGTTGTGCTTCATCAGAACGACGAGGACACCGCCCACTATGTAGACAGTATCGGTTTTCAGCAAGTGCCGGAGTTTTTGCAGGAGCAGCAGACCCCCGTATTTGACAAGCTGCCGCCCGAACAGCAGCAAGCCTTGTCCGACACCGTACAAGACACTTTGCAAATGCTGGTTGACGCAGACAAGCGGATTTATGGCGACGTTACGGGCAAGACCCTTGAAGCAATCGCGGCGCAAGGATATTCCTACAAGGACGGGCAGCTTGAAAAGCAGCAGCCGGAAGCGACCCCCGACAGCCTTTTGACGGGTGAAACCGTTAGAACGCCGAGGGGCAATTTTCATATTACCGATATGAGCCGTGAACAGATCGAAGCGGCGGGATTTGGTTTTCACCATGCGTCGGAGGACGGGAAGTATCTCATTATGGGGAATGGCACACAGGCTTATGCCATAGCCGCCGAGCAGCCGCAGCGGGATAATCCCTTAAAGCACGTCGAGGACACCATAGAGCAGAACGACAACAATTTTGACGGGCTTATCAACAATACGCCGCAAACGCCCACCGTTGCAGATTTTGAGCAGCGGGCAAAGGCGGGGGAAGCGATTTCCGTTACCGACCTTGCAAAAGCGGTAAAAGCCGAGAAACGGGAACAGCCGCAGAAAAAACCGTCCATTTTGAAGAAGCTGGACGAATACAAGAAACAGGCGGCGCAGCAGCCGAAAGATAAACAGAAAGAGCATAAAAAGGATTTGGAGGTTTGATAGCATGAATACCCGCTTTACCATTGAGGAAGAAAACATTGTTGCGATCTACGCCGAGGACAGCCGGGAAACAACGCTTGAAAATATCCTTGCCGCCATGCCCTACATGGACGAGGATATGCGCCAGCTTGCCGCCGCAGCGGTGAACAAGCTGCAAGCCATGACGGACAGCGAGTTTTCCGAAAGGGAGTTTATCTTGACCGACGAGGAATAGCCCATAGAGAACAGGGGCGCGGTTGCCGATTTCCGGCACCGCGCCCCTGTTCTTTTTTTGTCCTTGCGTGGACAATTAGAAAGCCGTTTTTGCGGGTTTGAATATACTTTATCGTCTATGTCGTTTTCATGCGCTGGAAGCCGCAGAAACACAGGCGTTTTCAGCCCTTAACATTCCACTTGCCACCCCATGTTTTGCGCCTTATCGCTCCTGCTCCCGCGCCCTGCTTTGGGACGGGTAAAGAATACTATCGACGTTCTTTTTGACAACGCCGTATTCCTGCATTTGCTTCTTGGCTTGCCGATAATCTTCATACAATTTGGTTTTCCTGTCGTTTAAGCTTCTATACTCCTTGCGCAGCGCGGCGAGATCGGGCAGCTTCTTTATCTGCATTTCCTTTAATGCCCTTGCCGCAGCTTCAAACAGGATAATTTCGCTTTCATGCCCCCGCAGATACTTTTCCTTGTCCGGCGATTTTCGGTATTCATCGTAAATCGGTTTTAACTGTCGGTATGTGGTGGTGTGCTTGATAAGCAGCGACAAATCAGACATACGCTGTTCCACTTCCTTAACCGCCTTTGCCGCCGCGTCATGAGCGGTCATAATATCGGCTATCTTGCTTTCAAGTTCGCTATAATACTCAATCTTGTTTTCGGTTAGGAAGTTCATGCTTTTAGCAGCCTGTTTCAGATTATGGATTTTTGCCCACCGTTCATAGCCCGCCGACTGTTGGGCTTTGATACTGTTTTCAAGATCGACGACAAGCCGGATTTTCTTATCTTCCCGCAGCGTTTTTGTTTTGGCAACATACACGCCCTTGATACGCTCCTTTATCGCTTCTTCCGTATAGGCCGCGCCGAGCGTCTTTGTGCGGGTAAACCGTTCCTGTCCGGCAGCGCGAAAGGAAATGTATTTGCCCTGTTTGATTTCATACCCCATTTCCTGCAAGCGGCGCAGCAGTTCGTCAAAATCTTTCACTTGGGGAATGAGAGTATCTATCGCCGTTTTCAGCTTTGCTTTGTAGCTTGTCCCTTGCTTTTCGGCGGTGTATTCTGCATAGCTTTTTCCCTTGTCCTGTCCCGGTACGACGACGGATAGCCCATGCTCTTTACATATCCTGTCGCTGGTGCGCCGGATAAAATGATAGCTTTGTTTGTTGGAATGGTACTTTTTGTAGTCAACGAAGCTAACCGCATTGAAAATCAAGTGATTATGCAGATGGTCTTTATCGACGTGGGTTGTCAAAACAAACTCATACTTGCCGCCTAACACCGCTTGCGCAAGTTCCATGCCGATTTTGTGCGCTTCTTCCGGCGTGGTTTCTCCCACCGCAAAGGATTGTATCAAGTGCCGCCCTAAATGGGTGCCGCGATCTCCGGCAGCTTCCCGCGTCCATGCAAACTCTATATCGGCGGTTTCCAGCCCGCAGCCGAAAGAGGACGCAAGCAGTTTCCCGTCCGTCTTTTCGGGATTTAAGATATAGTCTATTGCGGCCTTTAAGGTTGATTTAATAGGGTGCGTCTTTGTAACCGCCATATCTCGTCCACCGCCTTTTTAATGTCCTCTATATCCTGCCTGTAAACCGTCCCCGTCGCATTGGCGCGTTTTGCAATTTGGTTGATGTTCCGGCTCACCGCTTGCAGTTCCCGGATATATGCTTTTGTGTCGCTTCGGTCAACGACAAGAATATACCCGTCTATCGCCATTTTACGGAAGTATGCCCCATACTGCTTTATGGGAAGCTGCTTCATCTTCTCGTCGATCAGCCGCTTTTCTTCTTCCGTAACGTAAAACTTCATCTGTATATTTCTCTTTCGGTTTTCCATTTCCGCACCGCCTTTCGGTATAAGGGTTTGGGATTATCCCAACAAGCATTTTCCGCAAACGGGTACTCGTTTGCTGTGCTTGCTATCTACTCCATACCCCCACCGAAAGGCGGTATTTGTTGCGCGTTCCTTTGATTTTGGACGCAAAAAAAGATTGCAGCCGCCATGCGCTGCAATCTCCCGATTTCTCATATTGTGAGGTTAATCCTCTGCTTTTTCGACTTCCGTTATCTCCCTTGCTGTTGCGGTTACAATCCGTATGCCTTTATCGCTCATACCGTCCAGCAGCGCGTCAAGCTGCCGCCGCCCGGTGGATTTCTCCGCATTGCTGTTCGGGAAGAAAAATTGATCTACCGAAATATGATACCGGGTTACAAGGTCATAGAATACCTGTAAACTCGGCTGTTGTCCCTTGTTCTCGATATTCGCAAGGTAGCGCGGGGAAATATATAACTCGTCGCTTACCTTTTTGCGGCTCTCGCCGTATTCATTTCTCGCGGCTTTTATAGCTGCCCCGAAAGCCTTAAAGTCGTACAATGGTACGGGTCTTTTTGCCATTTTCATTCACCCTGTTACATTTTACAGTTCACCTTTCTTTTTGGATATGTCCACACAATTCATATCATTAGGTTAAATACTTCCTGTTGTGTATTGACAGTAGACT
>JAGZOP010000019.1 GCA_018383195.1 Clostridiaceae bacterium
GGTTGTAATTGCGGTTTCAATTTATAAGCGTCATCATTCCCGCAAAGGGGCGCTGATTGGGTGTTTGGCTGCATCGGCTGCAATGGCATGCGTCGGCATGCTGACCAACTATTTAATTATTATCCCGTTTTACTCCAAGGTAATGCTGATGCCGCTTGATGCGATTTTTGGCGCTTGTGCGGCGGTGAACCCTTATATTTCGGGTATGGGAACATATTTATTGATCGGCGTGTTGCCATTTAATATTATTAAAGGTGCAATTATTACTGTGATTACAATGATGGTTTATAAAAAACTTAGTATCTTCATCAAATCAAAACAGTTTGGTCTGCATCAGAAACAAACCGTAAAGTAAACAAAGAGGTCCTCTGCCGAATAACAGGCAGAGGACCTCTTTGTCTGCAAATATCACTCTTTCTGAATCAATCAGCCTTTTTCGCTAAGTGATTCAGGTAAAATGACATTCAAGATGATTGCAATCAACGCTGCGGGAACGATTCCGGAACCGCCAAAAATCAGACCAACCCAACTTGGTAGGCATGCGAGAGCGGCGCTGTTAGAACCCAAACCGTAACCAAGACCAAGCGCAATGGATACAATCGTTACAATGCGTGCGTCCATCTTTGTTTTGGTGATTAGCTGAATGCCGGAAAAAGCAATCGAAGAGAACATCATTACAGCTGCACCGCCGAGTACGCTTTGCGGCATAATTTGAATCAGTGCGGCAAGTTTTGGTGACAGACCGCAGAGGATCAGGAAAACTGCGCCGCAGGATAGTGCATATCGATTTACAACTTTTGTCATCGTAACAAGACCAACATTTTGGGAAAACGAGGTATTCGGCAGAACGCCAAACAGAGCAGCAAAAGAAGAGCCCAAACCATCGCAAATTACGCCGCCAGCAAGTTCAGAATCGGTGGCTTCACGATCCATCCCGCCTTCGATACAGCCAGAGATATCACCGACTGTTTCGACTGCGGTAACGATAAACATAATCATAATCGGTGCAATTGCCCGAATATCAAATTCCATCTTGACCGGCATGAATTTGGGAATTGCGATCCATGCACTTTCGCGAACGAGATCCCAGTTTAAAACCCATGATTTTGTGAACTCAACGGTTTCTCCGTCAATTACTGCGGTTGCTGTGTGCGGAAGCAGCAGCCCCATAACAAATGCGACAACGTATCCGGCGATAATGCCAAAGAGGATACATGCTGTCGATGTAGTCCCTTTGCAGAAGTGCTTGAAAATTACAATCAAAATCAATACGATCAGACCGAGCGCCAGATTTTCAATTGAACCGAAGTCTTTCGCGTTATTTCCGCCGGCAAAAGAGTTGACACCGACGCTGATTAGGGACAGACCGATCGCAAGCACAACTGTACCGGTTACAACAGGAGGGAAGAAACGGCGCAGCGGTTTCAGGAAAAAACCAAGCACAGTTTCAAATAGTCCACCAAGGAAGGAAGCACCCATGATGGAAGCATATGTAATGATACCGCCGCCAAGCTGTGCAACAACACTGTTAAAGACTCCGAGAAAGCCAGAACTGGTTCCCATGATGATCGGAACTTGTCCGCCGCAGGGACCAATGGAGAAAAGCTGAACCAATGTGACAATACCGGCAACTAACATGGCATTTTGCAGCAGGCTGTTCAGCAGTGCAGGGTCGCTTGATGAGATTCCGCACGCTCCGCAGATGATCAAAAGCGGAGTTAGGTTGCCGACAAACATTGCAAGCACGTGCTGTAATCCAAGCGGAATTGCCTGACGCAGGGGAATACGTCCGTGGAAATCATACGGGCTTGTGAAATTGTAATTATTTTTCATAAATTCCTCCTTTTCCTTACCCATACCATTTAGAAGAAAAGGCGCTGTCAGCTAGATGCTTCAGCGCCTTCTACTATTCTTATTATAATAAATAACAGAAACAGATGTCAAGATGTTTCATATTCGGACAAGAATTTCTAAGATTCGGGACAAATTTTAAAGCATAAATTATACCATGCTCAGACATAGCGGAATTAAAACAGGAACCATCAGCGAGCAGATGATGCCATTTAATACAGATAAGACAACGGTTTCTTCGTTGGTATATTTTAGAATAATCGGAAGTGTTGTATCTTCGCTGGTTGCGGCTGCGGATGCGATACATGTATAATGATTGAAGTGAACCGCAAGGAATGGAATGATAAGAAAAGAGAACATTTCGCGCAGAAGGTTGCTCAGGAACGCGATGCTTCCCAGTTCTGCGCTTGCCATGCTGCTGATGGTCACACCGGACAAGCTGTACCAACCTAACCCGCTAGTAATTGCAGTTCCATAGCCAACCGGTATTTTCAGAATAAAAGAACAGATGATTCCGCCTAAAAACGAACCGAGGATGATACCGAAGGGGATAATCAAAATTTTTAAATGATACTCCTTGATCTTGGAAAACAGCCCCCTTTGCATACCGACGCTGATTCCGACAAAAAACATCAGGATATACAGTATTATGTCTGTATTTTGACTGATTGTGTCAATAAAATGAAAATTTACACCGGATATTCCATAAAATAATCCGAGAAACAGAGAACAGACCATGGTTAAAATCATCATTTGTCTATCACTTTCCCTTGAGCTGAGTTTTTTTCATGAATATTTCGGTGAGAAAAAATACAAGGATAATGGATAATATTGTAGGGATTAAAAAGAGGAGCAGACTTGACCATCCCAGTGAGGACAATTCTTCAAAAAAATTCTCTTTTTTTCCCAACATAACTCCCATCGAAAAAATTAAGAGAAAAGTACAAAGTAAGGAGATTGACTCGTTTCCTTTCTTCATACGAGCAGGAACCAGAAATCGACCGGCAAGAATACCGAGGCACATAACGGCTAGTACATCCAAAATAAGATACTCCTTTATCAAACACATTTATACTATTATATTATAGCATAGGAATATCATTGCGTCAAAATGGCGAGGAACATTATGCATGTGGAGCCGTGACAACCAAAGATTTGTTAATCACGATACGTTGTATAAAATTACAAAAAAATAATAATTGTAGGATTGACATTTGTGGGATAAAGAGATATAATATAGACAAAATCAGGATGATTTCAGTGTTAGATAAATCCCTTGAGTCGATATTCGTCACCGTGCATGTTAAAGTTGGAAAGCGAGGGAGTGAAATGCTGTATTATGCTGTTACCAAACATGAAGCTGATAATTCTTATCAGAAATCACAGGAACAAATCCTGACTGCACTTCTTGGGCAGGTTGGTCCGGGATATACCGCTGCCAGACTGCAAATTATGCTGCGCCATACGCAAGCATCCATTCCTGTATCGGTGGTTTTAAAGCGTCCGGTTTCCGCGTTCTGAGAAGCACAAATTAAGTACATAGAATGTAGCAGCGTTTCCAGTATAGGAAACGCTGCTTTTTTCATAAAAGGCTCACCTTATTCAGTGATTTGAATGGTTTCGATGACTGGTTGATCCTCGGGAGCGACTGTTCCGCTGCCGTCTTGCGAGACAACAGTTTCACAGATGGCGTCTACGATATCCATGCCCTCTGTGACGTGACCAAATGCTGCATAGCTGCCATCCAGATGTGCGGCGTCCTCATGCATGATGAAGAATTGAGAACTGGCGCTGTCCGGATCATTAGAACGTGCCATGGAAATAACGCCGCGTTTATGCCGAATGGAGTTTTCAAATCCATTTTCTTTGAATTCTCCGATGATTGTGTGATCAGCACCGCCTGTACCATTTCCATTCGGATCGCCGCCTTGGATCATGAATCCAGATATAATCCGGTGAAAAGTTAGACCATCATAGAAGCCGGATTTTGCGAGCGTTACAAAATTTGTTACGGTAATAGGTGCTGTATCAGCGTCCAACTCAAGGCAAATGGTTCCGTAGTCTTTCACAGCGATTTCAGCTTGATACGTTCCGTGCAGCAAATCGGTCGAGGAAACCGCAGCAGGATTTGATTTGGATTGACAGCCTGATAAGAGGGTCAGCATACAGCAGGTGAATAAACAGAACAGTTTTTTCATAAAATCCTCCATGTTTTAAGATCTTTATTATCATACCAAATTGACGCAAAAAAGAAAAGTCTGATCGCTGATTTACATGAGGCAGGCAGCATGTTATACTAATATAAATCCCGATAACTCAAGATGGAGGAGAGAAAATATGATTAAGATTGTTGCCAGACAGATTATCAAAAAAGAATATTTGGAAAGCTATCACGCTTTGGCTGCTGAGTTGGTTGCAGCGTCAAACAAAGAGGCGGGATGCATCTCATATAGCAGCAATCAGAGCATCGCGGATGAGAGAGTTCATTGCTTCCTCGAAGTTTGGAAAGATCAGGACGCGATTGATGCACACAATGCGACCGAGCATTTCACACGGATTATTCCGCAGTTTGCCGAAATGTTTGACGGTCCTGAAACGGTTGACTTATATCACGAGATTTTCTAAAACGATCCCCCGAATCGCTAAACCATAAACCGGTTCAAGCGATTCGGGGGATTTTTTAATCAGGAAACGGGAAAATCGAGCGGAATGGCAATTACAACATCGAATACACTGTTTTGGGCTGTAACATCGAGAGAGCCCTTGTATTTATCGATAATGGTTTCCATGATTTTCAGCCCAAATCCATGCATATGAGGGTCTGGCTTTGTCGTGAAAAATTGACCATTTTTTGTGTTCCGCGGCGCGTTATAGCTGTTTTGCATCCGAATCATAAGCATCCCTTTGTCTGCGCGAGTGCGTAGAGTAATGATTTTATCAGTCGAATCGCGTGCCGCCTCGATTGCATTATCAAAAGCATTTCCGAAAAGGGCAGTGAGATCCAAATCCGATATGGGAAGGGCATCGGGAATCCGTGCCGTAATCGTGCAGCGGATGCCAACCGCCTTGGCGGCTGCAACTTTGGCAGTCAATACCGCATTGATTGTTTCATGGGCGCAATACGGTGTGGTATGCGGGTGCGTGATAGATTGCAAACCGTTTACATATTCTAAAGCTCTTGCACAGTTTCCTGACTCTAAAAACCCTGACAATGCCGCAAAGTGGTTGGAAATATCATGACGTAAGCGGCGGATCTGCAGCTGCTCCTGCTCAATGCTGTTCCAGTATACAGAGCGGACCTGATAAAGTTGATTTTCGCTTTGAATTTTTTCGTGTTGGTAAAGCAGTGTGATCGCATACAGCAGCACCAATGCGCTGAACAGCACAAAGGGAAGAATGGTAAAGGCGATTGCTACATTATGCATGCTGTTGTCATCATAACCGGTGAGCGTTACAACAGCAAAGGTTGCACTCAGCGGCAGCAGAGCCAGCGCGCTGATGAGTTTATACAGATGAGGGGAAAGCGTATATCGCTCTTCTCGAAGCCGCCAATAACCCACAGAAAAGATGATGAGCCATGCGGTAAAACGCAGCAGCTGATAAAAATCATGAAGGTATCGGGAACTGTCAATGAGTGCATTCATAGACATGATAAGCGAATAAAGCACCAAGGTAACCGCAAGCTTTGCTGCCCAAGTGTCCGTATATAGATAGAAAATCCCAAGCACAAACATCGGAAGCGTATATAAAATATTCACAGGGTCAGCAATATAGATCACCATATTCAGCGTCACGACAAATACTGCAAAACGAAGGACGCCCCAGAACCATTTCCCGTTCCTTGGTGTGAGAAATTTGCTTGTCAGCCACATTGCAAAAAACGGGATGCTGATCCCGCATACATATGCAGTTAGATAGGTGAGCACGGTCATGCTTCTTCCTCCAGAAATGTACGAGTTAGTGCAAAGACTGCCTCTTTTTTATAAGAACGGGAAATAGGCAATTCTTCATTTTGAATTCGTACACTATTATCAGTCACCCGCTCGACGGAGTCTTTCCGTATCAGATACCGCTGGTGAATGCGGAGAAAGGCTTGATCGTTCAGTTCGGATTGCACATCATCCAGTTTGCCGTAAAATGTATAACTGCGAGTTGTTGTAACACAGGTAATCAAACGCCGATCAGATGAAAAGTATAAGATTTCCTGCCGCGGAATGCGGTAAACGCCGTCGGAATTATGACAGAGATAAACGGTGTCGGCTGCGCGGTGCATCGCCGCAAAAGTACGTACAAGAACCTGATCCAAATGTTCCGGTTGGACAGGCTTTATCAAATAGTCCAGTGCGCCGACGCTGTATCCATCAAAGACATAGTCGGCATATCCGGTGACAAAAACAAGCTGAATGGTTTGGTTCTGTTCCCGGATCCGTCGCGCAGCTTCCATTCCATCGATTGCATTCATTTCGATATCTAAAAAGAGCAGGTCAAGCTCCGCGGTGTGATTTGCAAACCATCCAAGCACGCCTTCGCCGGATGAAAATTCAAAAATGTTATATTCTGCATGGCGGTCATATAAATTGTGCTCAAGGACAGACCGCAGCTGTGCACGTGCTGCGAAGCTATCATCACAAATTCCAATATGCAGCATGAAATCGCCCCTTTCATTCGATTTTTATTTTATCACAAGCAGCCGGAAAGTGCCAAACCGATTTTTACAGAATCCCCGCAAAACTTTACAACCCGTTGCAGTCATTTACAATATTGCTGCTATAAATCGCAAGCGCGTTTGCGGGAGAATTCCTCAGGTGATAAGATGAGCATGAAAAGAACAATAAAACTGGAAAACGAAGAAAGGATGACGGTCATGCTGCAAGTAAGTGATGTATATAAATCCTATCAGGTTGGGAAAAACACCTATGAAGTGCTAAAGGGAATTTCCTTTGAGGTGGACCGCGGAGAATTCGTTGCGGTAATGGGTCCGAGCGGGTCGGGAAAAACAACACTGCTGAACTGTATCTCCTGCTATATCCCGGTAGATCGGGGAACAATTTCTCTGGGTGGGGAGGTCATCGCGGAAATGGATGAAAATGCACTTGCGAAAGTGCGGAACCAAAAGCTTGGGTTTGTATTTCAGGATTTTCTGCTGCTCGATGGATTGACGGTGCGGGAGAACATTATGCTGCCGCGCATTATTGCGGGCAGGGTAGACCGCTCCATGGAACAAAATGCATCAGAGCTTTGCGATATCTTTGGGATTCACCATATTCAGGATAAATATCCGGCTGAAATTTCAGGAGGCGAAAAACAGCGGACAGCAGTTGCACGCGCATTGATCAATAATCCGCTGCTGATTCTTGCAGACGAACCGACAGGGAACTTGGACAGCAAGTCCTCGCGTGCGGTGATTGACAGTTTCCTTCGTGCGCGCGAAAGTTTGAATGCCACTATTTTTATGGTGACACATGACAGCTTTGCGGCTTCATTTTGTGATCGTGTTGTGATTTTGCGGGACGGTGTAGTTTATCGCACTCTGCAAAATCACGGAAACCGTGAACGGTTCCAAGATGAATTGCTGGATGTAATTCGGGAAATGGGCAAGGAGTGATTGCTATGACAAATTTTCGTGAAGTATATGCAACACTACGGCGCAAAAATTTCAAGAATTATCTGCTTTTGATTGGATGCTGCTTTTTTTCTGTGCTGCTGATTACCGCGTATGTATGTATGATGCGCTCTCCCACTGTATTGTCGGTGCTGCCGGAGGGGGGAGACAGTAGAAAACAGGTCATGATGATTTTTGTACTTGCCGTCATTGGTTGTGCGGTATTTACAACGTATGCGTCGGGACTGTTTTTTCGATCGAAATCCCGTGAAACAGGAATTTTCTTCGCTCTCGGAGCAAGCAAACGGCAGGTATGCAGACAGATTTATTACGATTTGGCGTTGATTTCGATTGTTTCCTGTGCAGCAGGAGCAGTATTGGGCGTGCCGTTTGCGTGGATTGTCTGGAGACTGTTCCGGTTATTGGTCGTAGACAGTGAAGAAATGGTGCTTTCATTCGATCCGCAAGCCAGACTGTTTGCTGTTATCTTTTCCGGGTTTGTAATTCTGATGTTATTTGTAATGGGAACGCGGTTTGTCCGCCGGACAAACATTATTGACATTGTCAATGAGAGCAGAAAATCCGAACCGATTCACAATGTTCCGCATTGGTATGGGAAAGTTGGGATTGTGCTGATGGCAGCCGGCGGCTTTCTTGGATACAGTGTACCGGCGTTCTGCGTGCGGATGCTGCACTGGTATGCGCCTGATGGACTAACAAGCATCGCATATGCGCCTGTGTTTATCGGTCTGTACATGGTTCTGCTTCATACGGTGGTGAATGGTTGGGGACACGGCAAAAACCGCTACAGGAATATCATTTCAACCAGTATGATGAAGTTTCAGGGACGGCAGACTGTGCGCAATATGCTGGTGATTACGCTGCTGATCGCGGGCAGCTACTTTGGTGCATTTTATACGCCTATGTTGGGTACAGGCGCCATGATGGCATTTGATCAGCGTACGGTAGATTATGCATATCGTTTCCGAAATGATCAGGATATTCCGAAGGAAGATGAGGTGCGCAGCATGGCAGAGAAGGCGCAGGTTGTTATCACCGACCTGACAGCGCAGCCCATGGCACGCCTTGCGATTGACGGCACTGAATCCATCGAAACAGAGACTTCGTTTGGAACTACATGGGAAAGTGAATATCGAGAAACTATGCAATCCGACTTATTCCTTCCCGAAAGTGCGTGGAATGCGCTGACAGGAGACACACTGAATCTGTCTGCCGGTGAGATTGTTGCAATTTTCGATCAATACGGCAATGCAAACGGAAGGATGGGCAATGATGTGACGCTTGTCACAAATTATGTAACAGGGGAGCGTCTTCCTGTGACCTCACGTGATGAGGTACTCAAAAATGATGTACTATTTGGTTACCGTGTGATGGATGACAGCGACTATCAAAAGATTACGACCGGACTTCCGGCGGAATGGCTGGAAACGATGGTATTCTTCAATGTCGAAAATTGTGCGGATACCTATCCGTTTGCCAAACAGCTTTTTTATGAGATTGTAGACCATTCCGGACCGGAAGTTGAAGTTTTCGATGCATGGGACCCGGTGAGACGGGACATTGATATTCAGGAAAAGGGATACTATTTTTACGATCCGCAGCAATTTGAGGGACTTGACGGCACTTCGATAGAACGGATTGATTATGATGAGCCGGACAGTACAAACTTCCGGATGTATTGGCAATATATGCCCAAATTCCGGGTGCTTGACCGCGCGGATTTTGTGAAAACTACGGCAGTCTTCCTCATGCTGTTTATCTTCATTTCTATTGTGTGCATGACGGCGGTGATTGTGATTGCCTATACGCGCTGTATGACGATTGCTTTGATTAACCGTCAGGTTTATGATGACTTGCGCCATCTGGGTGCATCCAGAGCGTATTTGCGCCATTCTGTGCGGGGACAGGTAAAACGTGTGTTCTTCGTACCGATTGCTGTAGGTACGGCTGGAATTTTGGGACTCTATCTGATGATCCTATACTTTAACGGTTCTCCGCATGGCTATACACCGAATGAGATCGCGGGTATTGCAGTATGTCTTGTATTGATCGCGGTGTGTTCCCTTATGCTATATTGTATTTATCGGAAGACATTGAAATCTGTTTGGAGAACATTGAGAATCTGAGCAGTGCGACATCTAAAAAAGGCGGGAATATCCCGCCTTTTTTAGATTATGAACGCAAAAAATTATTTTTTAAGTATAATTTGGAGGTGTGGTGGGAAATGTAAGTAAGAAAACAGAAAAGAGGAATCTTTATGAAGCACTTGGAACGCGCAACCTTATTCATGACTGCAATCATTTTAACGGCATTGATCGTACTGCGGATTGGCGGATTTGCCCCATAAGCCACAGGGGTTATGGCTCGTAATGGGTTCTGCCTTCGGAAGAAGAATCGGCAGACTCTTGTTCCGCGGAAGCGGAAGACTTCTTTGTCACATGCGCGAGCGGGTTATTGAGCGCCGCAGAGCGGACGCTTTCATCGTGGATATGTGTGTAAATCATGGTTGTATCCACGCTTTTATGACCAAGTACCGTTTGTAAAGTTCGGATATCGACACCATTTTGATACATGAGTGTTGCGGCAGTGTGGCGAAGTTTGTGCGCAGAATACTTATTGGCATCTAATCCTGCGGCGGAGAGATGCTTTTTTACAAGCCACTTAATCGTTTGGACGCTCATGCGGTTGCGGTTGCGGCTGGTAAAGAACGCATTTTGGTCTGCGGGATGAGGCACAATGCGTTCAGGAAGGTAGGCTTCAATCGCGTTCATGCAGGCATCGTTGAGGTAGATTGTGCGTTCTTTGTTGCCTTTTCCCACAACGCGCAGGGTATCGCCGCGAATATCCTGTAAGTTAATGCCCGCGAGTTCGGAAACACGCATTCCGCAGTTTAAAAACAGCGTTAGAATGCAATAATCACGGGAAGCATAAGGGCCCTCTACATGGCTCAATAATTCCAACGATTCATCAAGCGTTAAATAGCGGGGAAGGCGCTTGGGCTGGGAAGGCGAGTCCAATTCTGCAACGGGGTTCACTTCAAGTACGCCCGCTTTGCTTGTGAGATATTTAAAAAAGGCACGCAGCGAGGCAACTTTTCGTGCGCGTGAAGTGGAGGAAAGTCCATACTCTGTTGTTGCACTGTTCTGCTGCCGGGGGCGTTCTTGGGCAATGTATCCCAGATAATCGTAAACATCAGAGAGCGTGATTGATTTTAAGAAATCCAAGTCGATATCCCGAATGGAGATTTCGTCAAACGGCTGTTCTAAGGGGACCAGTTTGCGTGCATGTTTTAAATACCGGAGAAAAAAGCGCAGATCAAGGAAATATTCATATGCAGTGCGTGCAGATTTCCCTTTGATTGTAGAGATGTATGCAAGAAAATCACGCAACAGTGGAGGCGCATCATATGCGTACTCGGAAATAATATATTTTTTCATAATAGACCTCCTAGCAGGTTCACAATAGCACATTTTGCAGTATCCGTCAAATGCTGTTGCATTGAATAAATGAAACGCGTATAATAATTCCATGAAGATAGGAGCGGATATTATGAAGATTGCAAATAGTGTTATAGATTTAATTGGACATACGCCGCTGATGGCGCTGAATCAAATAAAGCAGGCGCATCAATTACAAGCGAATCTGATTGCAAAAATTGAATCAATAAATCCTGCGGGCAGCGCGAAGGACCGCATTGCCAGACAGATGATTCTTGATGCAGAAGCGCAGGGACTTTTAAAACCGGGTTCGGTAATTATTGAGCCGACCTCCGGCAATACGGGTATTGGTCTTGCTTCGATTGCGTCAGCCCGGGGATATCGTACCATTCTAACCATGCCGGAAACCATGAGCATCGAACGGAGAAACCTGCTCAAAGCATATGGCGCAGAATTGGTTTTGACAGAGGGCGCAAAAGGAATGCAGGGCGCGGTAGATAAGGCGAAAGAATTGGCGCGAGAGATTCCAAACAGCTTTTTTGCTGGACAATTTACAAATATGTCGAATCCGACAGCGCATTATGAAACAACTGGCCCGGAAATTTGGGAAGATACGGAGGGACAGGTGGATGTACTTGTCGCAACATTTGGAACTGGCGGTACAATTTCGGGAACAGGAAAATATTTAAAAGAAAAGAATCCAAATATTCACGTGGTCGCGGTAGAACCGGCATCTTCTCCGCTGCTCTCCGAAGGAAAATTCGGTCCACATAAGATTCAGGGAATTGGTGCGAACTTTATCCCGGAAACGATGGACTGCAATCTGCCTGACGAAATTATTACGGTGACAGATGAGAAAGCCTTTGCGTGCGGAAAAGAGATGGCACGTACAGAAGGGATATTGGTTGGAATTTCCTCCGGTGCTGCTTTATGCGCTGCGGTGAAAGTTGCAGAGCGTCCGGAATTTTTCGGGAAGAATATTGTTGTTATTTTTCCGGATACAGGAGAGCGTTATTTATCGACTTCGATGTTTGATTGAGTGTACTGAGCGGGAGTATCACGAGAATGAATTGGATGAAGCCATATGAAACTTGCCGTCTCTGTCCTCGTGCGTGCAACGTGAACCGCAGAAACGGTCAGCGTGGGTTTTGCGGGGCATCCGCAGAATTACAGGTGGGACGGGCAATGCTTCACGCATGGGAGGAACCTCCGATTTCAGGGACACGGGGTTCTGGAACTGTGTTTTTTTCTCATTGTACATTGGGATGTGTGTTTTGCCAGAACCATCAAATCAGCAGACGGGAGTCAGAGGGAATTGCAATTAGCCCGGAACGGCTTGCAGAGATTTTTTTGGAGCTTCAAGAGAAAGGCGCCCACAATATCAATTTGGTGACTGCTGCACATTATGCGCCGCATATAACGCGAGCGATTCAAGCTGCACGTGCTGCGGGACTGTATATTCCAATACTGCTGAATTCTGGTGGATATGAGTCGCTGGATACATTGACTATGTTGGATGGATGGATTGACATCTATCTGCCTGATTTTAAGTATTACAGCTCATATTATGCCAAAAAATACTCAAGGGCAGAGGACTACTTTGAAGTTGCTGATACAGCAATTGAAACGATGGTATCTCAAACAGGAATGCCGCAGTATGCTGCGGACGGGATACTGAAAAAAGGTACGGTAATTCGTCATTTAATGCTTCCGGGACTGCTTGGTGACACGAAGCAAGTTCTGCGTCATATTGCCGAACGATGGGGTGATCGGGTGTTGGTCAGCTTGATGAGACAATATACGCCGTTTTCTGTGGACTCCTTTCCGGAAATCAATCGGAAAATCACAGAAGAAGAGTATGCGGAAGCGGTTGAATATTTTTCCTTTCTTGGACTGACCGGTTTTCTTCAGGAAGGAGAGGCGGCACAGGAAAGTTTTGTCCCCTCTTTTCGCGGAGAGGGGGTAAAACGGAGTTGACGCCCCAGTGGTATTGTGCTATAATCCACTTAAATTAAGAGTAAAAAGACGATGAAAAGAAAAGTATGCGATTCGCAGACGATGCAGAGAGCCTTTGGTTGGTGAAAGAAGGTGCGTATGGATTCGCGGAAAATGGTCTTGGAGTTGCGTACCGAGTTGCCGAATGGCATTAGGATACGATGGGAGCGCCCATTACAGCGCCAGAGTATCGAAATAAAGATTTCCGTACTTGCAGAGGTTTACCTCGTGAGAGGTGAATGAATTAAGGTGGTAACACGAAGCTTCGCTCTCGTCCTTGAATTTTGGACGAGAGTTTTTTTGCGCTTTCAATGAAAGGAGCTATCTCATGGTTGTATCGGTTCGCAGATGGACAGAACAGGACAAAAGTAATCTGGCATATTACGCAAATAACGAGAAAATTTCTGACTGTTTAAGAAATACATTCCCATATCCATATACCAAAGAAGATGCGGAGTTTTTTATTCGTTTGGCGCGACATGCCCATTCCGAGCGCGAGTGGATTATGGCGATTGACGTCGATGGGCAGGCGGTCGGCGGAATTACTTTGAATTTCGGTGATGATATACATGCTAAGAGTGCAGAGATTGGGTACTGGGTTGGTGAGCCATACTGGAAAAAAGGGATTGCAACTCGTGCAGTCAATCAAATCTGTGAAATGGCTTTTCAAACGACAGATATTGTGCGTATTCAGGCAGAAGTGTTTTCAAATAATCCGGCGTCGATTCAGGTACTGCAAAAAAACCGATTCATTCAGGAAGGATATTTCTGTAATCGAATTTTTAAGAATGACCGTTTATTGGATTCTGTACTGTTTGCAACATTTCGATAATAGGATATACTGGTTACAGTTTCGTTACTAACCAAGTATTCACCTTGACATGTTTCGACATCTGGATTATGCTTTTAACAAAGGAAACAAGTTTGCTGGATAGAAAACAAATAACCGTGAGGTCATATTGCTTTTGAATTGTTCGATGGAGATCATCGAACAATTTTTTGCCCACTTTTGATTGCTAAAATTTAAGTTTTTCGGTCAAATAGACAAAATATCCACTTGTTTTTTGTTAAATCATCGAGGGGCGAAGAACATGAAACATCTTTTATTGAAACGAGTTGTCAGGGCGGCAAGCCTGACAACTGCGCTGATGCTGCTTACGGCATGCGGAGTGCAAACTCCCGCCGACAGCAGCATGTCAGTTGAAACAAATAGCCTGATAGGGTCGGCTGACGAAGGCAAGGAGGCGGATTTATCCCACGCGGCGCTATTGGGTAACTCCTACATTGATGGATTTGTTACATATGACGTTTTGCCTGATACAGACTGCTTTTATCGGATTGGTCTGACTGTGCGTTCGGTTTTTACAAAACCGATGCTGAACAGGGAAATTCCAGTCATTGATGAATTAGCAAATGGAAAGAACTATGATAAAGTATTTTTGATTTTCGGCGAAAATGAGCTTGGCTGGACAAATACGCAGGCATTTTATGATGGTTACGGTGAAGTGATTGACGCTGTGCGCGAACGGCAGCCGGACGCAACCGTATACATTCAGTCTATCTTACCTGTCTCTGCGGAGGTTTCGGAAAAAAATATTGACTGCACAAACAATGAGCAGATTCTAGAGTTTAACGATATGCTGAAAAAGCTTTCGGAAGAGAAAAACGCGATTTATCTAGACGTTGCGTCAGTGATGATGGATGAAAGCGGAAACCTTCCGGAAGAAGCGGCAACAGACGGAATTCATCCCGGAATTGAATACTATAAAAAATGGGCGGATTATTTAAAGAAAAATGCAGTTTCACAATAAAATGCAAGAAACAATATGATTGGAGACATTAAGATGACCAGTAGTGTAAAATATATCAGGCGCGCATGCTGCGGAGCGTTGGCAATACTGTCGCTGACTGCATGCGGGAAATCCTCAATGTCGCTTGACCCGGCAGAGACCGTGGAACAGATGAAAGATAAATTGACATTTACCGATCAAATGACCGTGGTAGATATGGAAGGGGCGCTTCGTATCTATGGGGTGGATGAAGCGCTTGTTTCAGACTGCGCCGCACTGCGTGGCTCGGGTGCAACAGCTGAAAATTTTTCGGTTTGGAAAACTGCCAATGAGCAGGATGCCGAAGAACTGGAAGATCAGCTGGAAAACTTTTTACAGAGTTGGATTGACGGCTATTCGGACTATAAACCAGAAGAAGTCCCCAAACTGGAAAGCGCAGTGTTAACGCAGGAAGATCATTATGTGATTCTTTGTGTTTCTGCGGATAATGAAGCGGCGGAAACATATATTGATGATTTGCTCGATGCCTAAGGCGGTGTAAAATTCCTTGAGCTTTGCAAGTCTGACATTTTTATATTTTTTCCTGCCAGCTGTCTTGGCGGGATATTATGTCCTGCCGCATCGATGGCGCAATGGTTTCCTTCTGCTTGCGAACCTTGTATTTTATGCATGGGGGGAGCCTTCGTTTTTAATTGTGATTTTAGCAACGACAGTCATCAATTTTTATGCCGCAAAGCGGATGCAGAAAAATCCGGATTACAAAAAAACCTGGGCAATATTGGCAATCCTCTTTGATTTGGCGCTGCTTATCATTTTTAAATATGCAGGATTCCTTCTGGATACCTTGAGACCAATTGCTTTTTGGACTGATCTTCCACATATTGAAATCTCTCTGCCGCTCGGTATTTCGTTTTATACGTTTCAAGTGCTATCTTATATTATTGATGTATATCGCGGGGAAGTGCATTCGCAGGATAGCCTTGTTCGTTTTTCTACTTATATGACGCTGTTCCCACAGCTCATCGCCGGACCAATTGTGCGCTACCGCGATTTGGCAGATCAGTTGGGTGTGCGTCAGCAAAATCTGGATCGCTTTGCGGGAGGAATCCGTTTGCTGCTTGTTGGGTTGGCGAAAAAAGTTCTGATTGCCAATCAGATGGGTGCGTTGTGGGAAACGTTTAAAGCATTTCCTACAGAAATAGGAGTTTTGGGAGCTTGGGTTGGAGCTGCTGCATTTACGCTGCAAATTTATTTCGATTTCAGCGGATATTCTGACATGGCACGGGGTTTAGGGAAGCTCTTTGCCTTTGAATTGCCGATTAACTTCGATTACCCATACATTTCAAAAAGCATTACAGAATTCTGGAGACGTTGGCATATTTCACTCGGTACATGGTTTCGTGATTATGTGTATTTCACATTGGGTGGAAGTCGGTGCAGCACTATAAAAACTGTACGAAATCTATTGGTCGTTTGGGCACTAACCGGTTTGTGGCATGGTGCAAGCTGGAATTTTGTATTATGGGGACTGTACTACTTTGCGCTGTTGGTGCTAGAAAAGCTCTGGCTTGGTGCATGGCTGCGTAAAGCACCTGGATGTATTGCGCATTGTTATACTATGATTTGCGTAACATTCGGATGGGTTTTATTTGCATTTGACCAATTCGATGAACTTGGGCAATATATCGCCTGCATGTTTTCGGGAAACAAATTATTGGGAACACATGCGCTCACGCTGGTGTTATCCTACTTGCCGCTGATGACCATTGCAGTAATTGCGGCTTTGCCGATTGGAAAGCGCATATTTGATCGTTTCCGTACAGGGAGATCTGCTGCTGTGGTAGAATGTCTTTCTGGCGGTGCGGTGATTTTGCTGTGTACAGCAGCATTGGTTGCACAAAGCTATAACCCATTTCTGTATTTTAGATTCTGAGGAGAGAGAATGTGAAAAATAGAAATATTCCACTGGTAGTCGGGTTCTGTGCGCTAGTAATCGTGATGAGTGTATCCTTTTTTGCCCTGCCCAAAAAAGATTTTTCGGAGAATGAAAAACGGGTGCTGCAATCGGCTCCCAAGTTTAGTTGGAGTAGATTAGCAGATGGACGTTTTTTTTCGTCGTTGGACAACTACATTTCTGATCACTTTGCAGGACGTGATTTTTGGGTAGGGCTGAACGCCTATTATCGTCAGGCAATAGGATTGAACGCTGCCGGCGAAATTTATCGAGGAAAAAATGGGTGGCTGATGGAGCGCCCGATTGATTTTGAGGCGAACCGGAGGATATTGCAAAACAACTCGCAGACAATTGCGGATTTTGCGCAGAGTACAGATATTCCGGTATCCCTGCTGTGCGTTCCTACTACGGGATACATTATGAAGTCGCAGCTTCCTGCGCTGCACGATGCATATCCAGATGATGAGATGATACAGAACATACAAGCCATTTGCGGAGAAACGGTGCAATGGATTGATGTGCAGGATACATTGCGAAATACGGCACATGGAAATACATTTTACCGGACAGATCATCACTGGACCAGTAGAGGTGCATATCAGGCATATCAGACGTTATCACGTGCATGGGGATTGATTCCCGCCAAAGAAGCAGAATACGAAATTGTTTCCATACCGGGGTTTTATGGAACGACATATTCGAAAAGTGGCTTATGGGCAACCAAGGCAGATCAAATTGAAACCTGGAATGATCGCAGTGTACAAAGCCAGGTAAGCATTTATGATGAAAATAAACCATTCCCGCCGGAACACAAAAGCATGTTTTTTGAAACGCATTTGGATGCGGCGGATAAGTATCCGGTATTTTTGGATGGCAATCATGGACTGGTGAAAATTACGTCAAATGCATCGTCTGGTAGACTGCTCGTGGTGAGGGATTCATTTGCACATTGTTTTGCTCCCTTTTTGGCGAGACATTTTCGTGAAATTGATCTGATTGATCTGAGATATTTCAAAGAACAGACGGTTTCAGAATATGTAAAAGAACAAAAATACGATCGTATTCTATTTTTATATGGATTATCGTCGTTGGCAGAAGATCGCAGCCTTCAATGGCTTGCATAGGAATGGAAAAGCGGTGTGGGTATCTGCACCGCTTTTTTAATGTAGAAGTGATGTTGTTTGTGCTATTTGGCAAGAAAAGCATTGCGGTGTGATGAAATTTTTCATGTCATTTTTGTATGAAATGTGGTATAATCGTGAAGTGAATAACAACTGATACTAAATGTGGTGGACACACGCAGAACGTATGTGTCAACAGGAGGAAGAATATGCTCGATTCCAGATTGGAACGAATTTTACCCCGAGTTCAAAAACCGGCGCGATATGTTGGCGGAGAATGGGGTTCGGTTTCAAAAGATAAAAAACAGGTAGATTTACGGTTTGCATTTTGTTTTCCTGATGTATATGAGGTGGGAATGAGCCATCTTGGTTCTCGCATTCTTTATGGACTTCTGAATGATCAGGAAGGTATTTGGTGCGAACGCGTATTTGCACCATGGGTTGATTTGGAAGATGAAATGCGGAAGGCACAGATTCCGCTATATGGTTTGGAAAGCGGTGATCCGCTTTCTGAGTTTGATATCATTGCCTTTACTTTGCAATATGAGCTTTCGTTTTCTAATATTCTCAACATGTTGGATTTGGGTGGAGTGCCTGTTCTGGCGAAAGACCGTACAGATCTTAAGCATTTGGTTGTAGCGGGCGGACCGTGTGCCTATAATCCGGAGCCGCTCTGTGATTTTGTAGATCTGTTTATGATCGGGGATGGGGAAGAGATTATGTTGGATCTCACCAATCTCTATCGCTCCGCAAAGAAGCGCGGTTTGTCGAAACAGGAATTCCTAATTGAGGCGTCTCAAATCCCCGGAATATATGTACCGGCTTTATATGATGTGACATATAAAGAGGACGGTACGATTGATCATGTGACTGCTCTGCATGGTGCACCCGAATTTGTACAAAAGCGCATTGTGAAAGATCTGGATACGATGTATTATCCGGATTCCTTTGTTGTACCCTCAACGGATATTGTATTTGACCGCGCCATGGTAGAACTATTCCGCGGCTGTCCCCGTGGCTGTCGGTTTTGTCAGGCGGGACACACCTATCGACCGCTCCGCAAGAAGTCAAAGGAAACTCTGATGAAGCAGGCGGAAGCAATTCTGAAAAGCTCAGGGTATGAGGAAATCTCGCTCTCGTCTCTTTCCACCAGTGACTATAGCGAACTATCCGGATTGACTGAGTGCATGCTCGATTATTGCGAACCGCGTCATATCAGTCTGTCTCTGCCCTCCTTGCGCGCAGACAGCTTTTCAGCGGAGCTGATGGAGCGCGTACAGAAAGTGCGCAAGAGCGGCTTGACCTTTGCCTGCGAAGCAGGTACACAGCGCCTGAGGGATGTCATTAACAAGAATATTACCGAAGAAGATGTGCTTCATGCCTGCGAAATTGCCTTTCAGGGTGGATGGAACAATGTGAAACTTTATTTTATGATCGGTTTACCGACCGAAACCTCAGAGGATCTGGATGGGATTTCTGAAATCTGCAAAAAAGTCGCATATTGTTGGCGGATGAATACCAATAATCGCGCACGCGGAGTGAAAATTACAGCATCAGCTTCATGTTTTGTCCCAAAACCTCAGACCCCGTTCCAATGGGATGCGCAGAACACACTTGCAATGCTGCGCGGCAAGCAGGATTACATGAAGCAAATTATGAAGACAAAGAATGTAACCTATAACTGGCATGATGTGCAAACTTCTGTGATGGAAGGTGTCATTGCGCGCGGTGACCGCCGTCAGGGTAAGGCAATTTATCTTGCTTGGCAGCGCGGCTGCAAGTTTGATGGATGGGATCAGCTGTTTAATTATGATACGTGGATGCAGGCATTTGCAGACTGCGGATTGGATCCGGAATTTTATGCATCACGTCAGCGTCCGCTGGATGAGGTATTTCCGTGGGATCATATTGGTTGCGGCACAGATAAGCGGCACTTAATCCGCGAATGGCAGCGCTCACGCAGCGCAGAAATTACACCGGATTGTATGCAGAACTGCGCAGGCTGTGGGTCCAATCGTTTGTTGGAAGGGGGGAAGTGCTGTGTTTAAGGTGCGTATGAAATTTGCAAAAGAAGGTCGGGCGAAGTACATCTCTCATCTCGATTTGATGCATGCGATGCAGCGTTCTATGGCGCGCTGTCGGATGCCTCTGTGGTTTACTGAGGGTTTTAATCAGCATGCCTATGTCTCAGTTGCACTCCCTCTTTCTACCGGATATTCCGGAGAGTGTGAGTTTCTTGATTTTAACTTATTGACTGAAAAGGTACCGGATGATGCAGTTAAAAAACTGAATGCAGTATTTCCTGAGGGATTGCGCGCAATTGAAATCTATCCACTTTCGGACGGAGGAATGAAGATTGCTGATATTGCATGGAGCAAGTACCGCATCACTTGGGGATTTGACGGAACGGTTCCAGAGAATTTTGTATCGGATGTACAGACATTGTTTGCGCAGGACTGCATTGAAATCCTGAAACGTTCCAAACGAGGGGAAAAGCTAGTAAATATGCGGGAGTTTATGTACGGTCAGCCGAACCTAACTGACTTTGGAAATTTTGTGATTTGCGAGGTTACAACAGGCGCCGGCAATAATAATATGAGCCCTGAGTATTTAACCAAAGCAATTGCACAGTATTTGCCGCAGTATTCCATTATCGATGAGGCATATCACCGTGTATGTGTTTATAACGGACAGGGGATACCATTTCGGTAAACCTGCTGATCTCTTGATATTATTTTTGGAGGAACCCTTTTCATATGAATCATTATGCACCGACTGCGGTTCCGCAGGCAGATATTGACCGTCAACTTGCATATATTGATCAAATCGCGGCAATGAATCGTGATTTTGAAATCACGAATGGAAGAAAGCCACGTGCATATACCCAAACATTTGGCTGCCAGCAGAACGAAGCAGATACCGAGCGGATTGCCGGTATGCTTCATGACATGGGATATGAAAAAACAACATGTACAGATGATGCAGATGTCCTGATTTATAATACCTGTGCAGTGCGTGAGCATGCAGAGTCCAGAGCGCTTGGAAATATCGGGGCCCTTTCCCATCTCAAGAAACAGCGCCCTGATATTACAATTGGTTTGTGTGGCTGTATGGTACAGCAAAAACATATTCCGGATAAGATTCGAAAAAGTTATCCGCAGGTAAATCTTTTGTTTGGAACACATGCATTGTGGCGCTTTCCGGAACTGCTATACCGCCGTTTATCCGGAGAAAAACGTGTATTTGATACTTCGGGCGAAGAGCGTGGTACCATTGCAGAAGGATTACCTGTTCAGCGCGAAAAGGGACCGCGGGCTTGGCTGTCGATCATGTACGGATGCAACAATTTTTGCACATACTGTATTGTGCCCTATGTACGGGGCAGAGAGCGCAGCCGGTGCCCTGAAGACATCGAAAACGAACTTCGTGAGTTGGTAGCACTGGGGTATAAAGACATCACGCTTTTGGGGCAGAATGTAAATTCATATGGCAAAGATTTGGATGTTGATATTGATTTTTCTGATTTATTGCGGCGTCTGAATGCGGTGCCGGGGGATTTCCTTCTGCGTTTTATGACAAGCCATCCCAAAGATGCATCGCATAAACTGTTTGATACGATGGCGGAGTGCAAGAAAGTTGCGAAGCAGCTGCATCTGCCTTTCCAGTCAGGTTCGGATGCCGTCTTGCAGCGAATGAATCGTGGATACACAGCGGAGAAGTATCGTGCGCTCATTGCATATGCACGCGAGAAAATGCCGGATATCACGCTTTCCAGCGATATTATCGTTGGATTCCCGGGAGAAACCGAAGAGGATTTCTTAAAAACATTGTCTCTCGTGACAGAGACGGGATTTGACATGCTATTTACATTTTTATATTCCAAGCGAAGCGGCACGCCGGCAGCGTCCTTTGAAGATCCTGCGACAAAAGAAGAAAAGCAGAACCGATTTGAAAGATTGCTGCACGCGCAAGATGCTTGCATCGAACCCCGGCAGACCGCCTATCTTGGAAAACGCCTGCGTGTTTTGGTAGATGGCACGAGCAAAGATACCGCATATCCATATACTGCGCGCACAGAAGGCGGATTACTGGTATGCTGTGCAGGAAGCAGCCTCCGTATTGGAGAATTCGCGGAAGTTCAAATTGAAAAGACAACGCTGCGCTGCTTGTTTGCATGCGAAACGACAGAGAAATAAAATCGCTTTTGGAGGATACCATGGCAGAACTTACGCCCATGATGAAACAATACTTTGAAATAAAAAACACTTGCAAAGACTATATTGTTTTTTATCGTTTGGGCGATTTTTATGAAATGTTTTTTGAGGATGCGCTTGTTGCATCCAAGGAATTAGAACTGACGCTGACAGGGCGGGACTGCGGTCAGGCAGAGCGCGCACCGATGTGCGGCGTTCCATATCATGCATACGAAACATATGTCGGACGCCTTGTAAGAAAAGGATATAAGGTTGCAATTTGCGAGCAGGTAGAAGATCCGAAATCTGTAAAAGGTCTGGTGAAGCGGGAAATCGTCCGTATGATTACTCCGGGTACATTGATTGATGCGTCCATGCTGGATGAAAACCGCAATAACTTTTTGAGCTGCGCCTTCGGCAGCGCTTCGTCCTACGGTGTGACCTTTTGCGATATTTCGACAGGCGAGGTATATGTGACCGAAGTCCGCAGGGAGCAATCCCATCAGGAATTGTTCAGCGAATTCGGACGGTTTGTTCCGCGCGAAGTTTTGCTGGGAGGGGATTGCGTTTCAGACAAGGAATTGCAGGAATTTATCAGCAAGCGGTTGGAGGGGATTTTTTCCGCCCTTCCAGACAGTGTTTTTGAGACAGAGCCGGCAAAAGTACGTGTATGCCAACAGTTTCACTTAGAGGATTTTGAGGCATCGGGACTGGACGATCTTCCGGCGGCACTTTGCGCTTTGGGAGGATTGCTTGCATATTTGGAGGAAACACAGAAAAGCAGCCTTGCAAACCTCAACACTCTGAATGTTTATCAACAGGGACAATACATGGAGTTGGATCTTACTGCAAGGCGCAATCTGGAACTCTGCGAAACAATGCGCGGCAAAGAAAAGCGTGGTTCTTTGCTTTGGGTAATGGATAAAACCAAAACCGCAATGGGATCGCGTTTGATCCGGCAGTGGCTTGAAAAGCCGCTGCTCAATCCAATTCATATCAAGAAAAGGCAGGATGCGGTGCGCGTTCTGACCGAAGATGTCCTGACACGCGATGCATTGACGGAGGAACTTCGTCAAGTGTTCGATATGGAACGTTTGATCGGGCGTATTGTATATGGTTCTGCAAATTGCCGTGATCTTTGTGCCTTACAGGCGGCGATGCTGCATTTGCCAGCCATCCACGCGCAAACAGCGCAGCTTCCGACTCCGCTGCTGCGAGAGCTGCATACGCGTATCGATACGTTAAACGACGTTTCCTTACTAATTGAAAGCGCGATTCAGCCAGATCCGCCGGTATCTGTGCGTGAGGGCGGGTTTATTCGTGCAGGATATAGTGATGAAGTGGATCACCTGCGGGATCTTGCTAGTGGCGGCAAAGGAGAAATCCTTACGATTGAGCAGCGAGAACGTGAAAAGACCGGAATAAAGAACCTAAAAATCGGATATAACCGGGTGTTTGGATATTATATCGAGGTGTCCAAGGGAAATTTAAGCCTAGTGCCAGAGCATTATATCCGCAAGCAGACGCTTACAAATTGTGAGCGATATATCACGGAAGAACTGAAAAAGCTGGAAAGCACCGTATTGGGTGCGCAGGAGCGCTTGACCGCGTTGGAGTATGAGCTGTTTTGTGTGTTGCGGGAAAAGATTGCTGCACAGGTATTTCGAATTCAACGTACTGCACAGGCGCTTGCGAATTTGGATGTGCTCTGCTCCCTTGCAGCGCTCGCTTGTGAGAATCATTATGTATGTCCGGAAGTTGATTTTTCTGGACGTATTGAAATTCGAGACGGCCGCCATCCGGTTGTTGAAAAAATGCTGGACGGCAGCTTTTTCGTACCAAATGATACAATGCTTGACAATAAATCTGATCGGGTGGCAATCATTACAGGGCCGAATATGGCGGGCAAGTCCACATATATGCGTCAGGTTGCGCTGATTACCATTATGGCGCAGATGGGTTCCTTTGTACCGGCATCCGCCGCGCGCATTGGCATTGCCGATCGTGTATTTACCCGCGTTGGAGCTTCGGATGATTTAGCAAGCGGACAGTCCACTTTTATGGTTGAGATGAGCGAGGTTGCCGATATTTTAAAATACGCAACAAAAAATAGTCTGCTCATCTTGGATGAAATCGGACGCGGCACATCGACTTACGATGGAATGTCTATTGCGCGCGCCGTGATTGAATATGTGGCAGATAAGCGGAAACTTGGTGCGCGGGCACTGTTTGCAACACACTATCATGAGTTAACTGCTCTGGAAAATTTGGTGGACGGAATTCGAAATTACAATATTGCAGTGAAAAAGCGTGGAGATGATATTACATTTTTGCGTAAAATCGTGCGTGGCGGTGCAGATGACAGTTTCGGCATTGAAGTTGCAAAGCTTGCAGGGGTTCCCAACTCAATTATCAGGCGGGCAAAAAATATCTTAACCGATTTGGAACAGTATGCCCCTAAGATTGAAGTCCGTGCAGTAGAAGAGACAGAGCAGCCGCAGATCACACTTGCCGATCTAAGTAGCGACACCCTTGCAAATCGTCTGCGGGAAATGCAGATTGAAACGATGACGCCGATTGAAGCGATGAATGCGCTTTACGAACTGAAAAAAATGATATAATTTTGGAGAAAGGAGACTGAAATGGCTGTTATACAGGAGTTGTCCCCTCACTTAGCAGATCTTATTGCAGCAGGTGAAGTTGTGGAACGTCCGGCATCTGTTGCGAAAGAACTGGTAGAGAACGCGATTGATGCAGGCGCAACAAGAATTCAAGTTGAAATTGAAAACGGCGGGATCACCTATCTGCGGATTATGGATAACGGATGCGGTATGACACCGGAAGATGCTCCTGTTGCGTTTCGACGTCACGCAACCAGTAAACTTCGTACTGAAGAAGATTTGGCGGCAATCGGTACATTGGGATTTCGCGGAGAGGCGCTTGCGGCAATCGCTTCGGTGACGCAGATTGACTTGTTTACGAAACAAAAAAATGTGCTTGTCGGGCAGCATCTGCACCTCGAAGCAGGAGAATTACAGGTGCAGGAGGAAGCAGGGTGTCCGGACGGTACAACCATCATTATTAAGGACTTATTTTTTAATACACCTGCGCGGATGAAGTTCCTGAAAAAGGACTTTACAGAAGCGGGCTATGTGGTGGGCGTCGTGCAGCATGCGGCAATATCCCATCCAGAAATTGCATTTACCATGATCCGGGACGGAAAGCAAGTTTTTTCTTCCTCCGGTGATGGAAAACTGATGACACCTGTTTTTGGTGTGTTTGGACGCGAAATCACCGCGAACATGATAGAGGTGGAACCGTTCGAGCGAGATGCAATTACTGTACAGGGCTATATTACAAAACCACATTGTTGCCGTCCCAACCGCAGTATGCAGCATTTTTTTGTAAACGGAAGGTATATCAAAAGTAAACTGCTACAAGCGGCTCTGGAAGAAGCATTTCGCAATAAAATTATTACAGGCAAATATCCGAGTTGTGCACTGCTGATTGGTTTGCCGCTGAATTTGGTGGATGTCAATGTTCATCCAGCAAAAACAGAAGTAAAGTTTGCACAGGAAAAGAATGTTTTCGGTGCGGTGTACAGCGCATGTAAAAATGCGCTTGAGAGAAACGATAATACTCCGGTCTTGAAATTGAGTGAAAGCAAAAAGGCGGCACCGAAAGAGGACAATCTTACCCATATGCAGCAGCGTATGGAAGTGACTGATATATCCATTCAATCTAGTACTGAAGTTGAGCGACCAAAAGCGAGAATCCAGGAAAATCAGCCCATAGAACAATTATTTTTGCCAAAAAAGCTTTCGGTTCCTCCGAAATTCCGCCCGCCCATTATTGATTGTGATGAGGAGGACGATTCACTTTCTTTTGCATCGACTGAGATTGCAGATGAACCGCAGCATCTGTGCGGTGTGCAAAAAATGCCGCAGACTGCTATGCAGAAAGAAACTGTCGCTTCAGCTTATGACGATGGAGAAGCAGAAAATAAGGGTTCGGGTGAGAAAACAGAACCACGTTTCTCTGCGCCTTTGGCATCGCAAAATACAATAGGAACTCCACCGCATGCAAGGGTGATTGGGGAGGCATTTCAGACCTATCTCATTGCCGAGGATTCGGATGGATTGATTCTGCTTGACAAACATGCAGCGCATGAACGCATGTTATTTAATCGTTTACGTGCAGCAACGGATATTCCACAGCAGCAGCTTTTAACGCCGCATATTGCGGAAATGAGCGTGACTGAGTTCCAAATATTAAAAGACAGCATGAAGATGGTGCAAAGTCTTGGATTTGATCTCGAAATATTTGGAGAGTCTAGTTTTGCAGTACGTGCGGTACCGGCGTATCTGGATGCAGGAGATGTTGCAGAAGTCCTATCTGAAATTGCAGAAAAGATTTCTTCGAACCGTGCACCAACGCCAGACCGTTTGGATGATTTAATCCATACTGTTGCATGTAAGGCTGCGATTAAAGCAGGGAAAAGCACAACACAGATGGAATTACAGCAACTTTGCGACCGAGTACTGGGAGATCCGGAAATCTCGTGCTGCCCGCATGGGCGACCTGTTACAGTTCGCCTTACAAAATACGAAATCGATAAGCTTTTCAAACGCGTAAATCAATGAAGGAGGCGTTTTCTCTGCAAAATCAATTGATATGCATCGTCGGACCAACAGCAAGCGGAAAAACCGCATTATCGGTTGAACTGGCAAAAAAACGTAAGACCGAGATCATTTCTTCCGATTCCATGCAGATCTATCGTGGTATGGATATTGGAACAGCGAAACCCACTCAGATGGAGCGTCAGAGCGTGATTCATCACATGTTTGATGTATGTGACCCGGATGAAGATTTCTCAGTTGCCCGTTATGTTGAGCTTGCAGATTGTTGTGCACAAAAAATCTTGGAACAGGGTAAGATTCCCATTGTTGTCGGCGGTACAGGATTATATTTGGATGCACTCATTGAATGCAGCGTATTTTCCGGAAACGAAGCTGATTTTGCGCTGCGCCAAAAATTCAATCATATGGCAGAGGTTCATGGGAATCATGCAGTGCATGCATTATTGGAGCAGGTTGACCCTGTCAGCGCTGCAAGATTACACCCGAATAATCTCAAACGCGTAATTCGTGCACTTGAGGTCTATTATCAGACAGGCATGACAATCGATGAATTAAATCGGAAAAACAAACGTGCGAAAGCGAAATATCAGGCAATTAAGATTGGTATATGTCCGACTACCCGTGAAACGCTGTATGAACGGATCAATACGCGCGTGGACAAAATGCTGAAAGATGGTCTGTTGGAGGAAATAGAAACATTGCTTTCTCACAGAGTTTTGACAGGTACAGCGGCACAAGCAATCGGTTATAAAGAATATCTGCCATATTTTCAAGGGGAAGCTTCTTTGGATTCCTGCACCGAATTGCTGAAACAGCATTCTAGAAATTATGCAAAGCGTCAACTAACATGGTTAAAACGGGATCAGGCTGTGCAATGGATTACTTATGATGACAGTTCACAGTTTGACGAGGTTGTTCGTCGTTCGACAGAAATCTTGGATAGAATGGGGTTATGATGTATCTATCTTAAATTTTGGGAGGAACATCATGAAATCAGAAATCAATCTTCAAGATGCGTTTTTAAATGTTGCGCGTCAGCAGGCACAACCGGTTACACTTTTTTTGATGAACGGGTTTCAAATGCGCGGGGTCATCCGCGGTTTTGACAGCTTTGTTGTGGTCTTAGATGCCGACGGGCGTCAGCAAATGATTTATAAGCATGCAATTTCTACGGTAGTTCCGCAGCACCGCATCGATTTTTATACGCGCCGGGAAGATAAATAGAAGTTAGGACGTGGATGATAGCGTTATGAACGGACAAAAGACAAGACATAGAATACCACCGAACCGCCTGTTCGTGTTGTTTGGAATCGTTTTGTTTATTCTTTTTCTATTGGTTCAAGTTATAGGAAGCATGATCAACACCCCCAAAACAACGGCAGCTATGCGGGTGACAGTGGATCATTCGTTTATTGCAAAAGGGTGGTTTTTCCGAAACGAAGTCTTGGCAAATGGAGTTTCAAGTGAAACTGTCAAACATATTGTGCGAAGCGGCGAAAAAGTACAGAAAGATTCCGCGCTTGCAATTGTTTATACAGATGCTTCAGCTTTAGAGACTAGTCAGAAGGTCGAAGTGTTGGATGATGAAATTACGCTTTTAACTTCTGCAATGCAGTCCTCTGCGAATAGTGGAGATGCTGCTAAATTGGATCAGCAAATTGCGGCACAGATTTCAACGCTCTCGTCTAAAGCACAAAGCGGGATCGTAACGGGCGCTGAATCAGAAGCTGAAAATTTGCGCAATCTTTGTTTGCGCCGCAGTGCGGGCAGCTTAGATGGGACGGCACTCTCCGCTCAGATCTCCACGCTTACGACAGAGCGAGATGCGTTGGAGCGTCAGATTATCGGGCGAAGCACGACAATCGCATCTCCGGCATCGGGCTTTTTCTCGGAAATTGTAGATGGATTTGAAGAGAAATTAACGATAGAAGCGCTGGACAATTTTACAATGAAAGATTTTAAGGCGCTGGATCCTGAAAAGATTCATGATGCAAAAAACGGACAGCTTGGAAAGATTATCAGTGATTTTCGTTGGAATTTTGTAACTGCCGTTCCGACAGAAACGCTTGGGGATATTCAAACAGGGGATACTCTGTACTTACGGTTTCCGCAGGTTGATGAAGATATTCAAGTAACCGTTCAAGATGTTCGAAAAGAAAAAGATGCAAAGGAAGCGCTGTTGATTTTAAGCGGTATGGATATTACGCCGGAGTTGGTTACCATGCGTTTTCAGTCTGCAGAAATTATTCGAGATTCCTATACCGGCATCAAAGTTCCTAAATCGGCTGTAAAGATTCAAGTTGACGAACAGGGAAAACAGAAGCAGGGTGTGTACATTTTAACTGGCTCAGTGAGCCGATTTAAACCAATCGAAGTGCTGTATGAAGGAGAAGACTATTATATTGTAAATCAAGGTAATGGTGCTAAAAATACAGGTCTTGTTGTAGGAGATAACATTATCGTCAAGGCAAGAGGACTGGAAGATAAGAAGGTGGTCAAATGACTGAACTCGAATTGCAGGAACTCCATACAAACATTCAGCAGGTGCAGTTTCGCATTGCACAAGCTGCAGAGCGGTCAGGCAGAAAACCGACCGATATTCAGCTTGTGGCTGCAAGTAAGATGAATAATGCAGAGCGTATCCGTGCCGCGGTTCAAAACGGTGTTTGCACCATGGGAGAAAACCGTGTACAGGAACTACTGGAAAAGTATGACCAGAATGCATATATAGGCGCGAACCTTCATTTTATTGGAACCTTGCAAACCAATAAGGTGAAATATTTAATGGGAAAAGTAAGCCTTATTCATTCTGTCGGTTCTGTGAAGCTTGGGAGCTGCATTGCAAAAGAGGCGCAGAAGCATAACATCTGTCAGGATATTTTGATAGAAGTGAATATTGGTTCTGAGCCGGCGAAAAGCGGAGTATTACCCGAAGACTTGGAGCCTACAATCGAACAATTATGCGCTTTGCAGGGAATCCGCATTCGCGGTTTGATGGCAATTCCGCCAATTGCACATGCTTCCGGTGAAAACTTACGTTATTTTGATAGAATGAGGCAACTATTTATTGACATGACGGAGAAAAGATACGATAATGTATCTATGGACTATTTATCAATGGGCATGTCGGGTGACTTTGAAGATGCAATATCATGCGGCGCAAATATGGTGCGCATTGGTTCTGCAATTTTTGGATTACGTCCGTATATGAAGCAATTGACTTAATTAGTAATATCCGTGAGGAGGAAATATTAAAATGGCATCGTTAAAGGGTTTTTTAGACTGGGTAAAGGGCGAGGACATGGAGGACGATTACGAAGAGTTTATTCCTAGATCTCAGCCCGCAGCTGCGTCTACTGCTGCTGCACCTTCGGCGGCTGCACCGGAGGATTCGCTCTCTTATACCACAGATACACAGCGTTCAAATAATAAGGTGGTTAACATTCACGCGACTACGCAGCTTGCGGTTGTCCTTGTGAAACCGGATCGCTTTGAAAATGCGGCAGAGATTGCAGACCATCTAAAGGACAAGCGTACGGTGGTACTGAATTTAGAGCAAACCAATAAAGATGTAGCGCGCCGCCTAGTGGATTTTCTGAGTGGTGTTGCCTATGCAAATGAAGGAAAAATTAAGCGCGTTGCAAACAGCACATATATTATTACGCCCTACAATGTTGATATTCTTGGAGATCTAATTGATGAACTCGAGAATAACGGCTTGTATCTATAAGTTTTTGCTGTGACGTATGTATTGATTCAATTGGTATCTTCTCTAATCCGGCTACTGGAATTTTTAATGTTTGCACGCGCAATTTTTTCATGGTTCCCGCAAATGCAGGGATCAAAAATCGCAGAATTCCTGTATATGGTGACAGAGCCGATTATCATACCGTTCCGGAGTTTGTTGGATCGCTTTCAGGGAATGCGTATGATGCCAATTGATTTATCGTTTTTATGCGCTTTTTTGGCTCTTGAAGTTCTTCAGATGATGCTGTATAGCCTGTACTGACGAATGTTTATTTGACCGGGGCACGCTCTCCGGTCATTTTACCGTATTTTTGGAAGAATTATTGCCACGATAGAATTGGAGGGATATTTCGATATGCTAACTGTTCAGGAAATCCAAGCGGTGAATTTTGAGAAAGCGGTTTTTGGCGGCTATGACATGAAAGCCGTCGATGAGTTCCTTGAGCATATTACCGAAGATTATGCAGCAATGCAAAAAGAAAATGCTGCTCTTAAATCCAAAATGAAGGTTTTGGTTGATAAAATTGAAGAATATCGCAGCGTAGAAGACGGTATGCGACGCGCTTTGGTATCTGCACAGAGTATCGCACAGGAAACTCTGGACAAGTCTAAAACGGAAGCAGAGCAGCTGTTGTTCAATGCACGTACGGAAGCTGAAACAAGAATCGAAAATTATCGAATGCAGATCGCTGCCGAAACAAAAAAATTAGAAGAAGCAAAAGCAAAAAATGCTGAATTTGCGGCTCAGCTGACCGCAGTTTATGAAGAACAGCTAAAATCTTTAGTCGCATTATCTGCTTCGGATATTTTAGAAACCGAACCGGCTTTCCCAACCGAACCCATTTCAATGACGACCGAAACCGTAGAGCCGGCAGAGCCGTTAGAATCGACACAGCAGTTTGATATTCATGACCATACAGCGGAAACTGATGGGTCGGCATCGGAGGGGAAGAAGGAATCACGTTTTAAGATTACTGAGGTTTCGTTAGCAAGCAGCGACGACTCGTCTGCAGAGGCGACGGACAAACCGCACTTTGATTTTGGTGAACTCAAGTTCGGCGCTGACTATGCCCCGACCGAGGATAGATAAATAGAAACGAAAGGACTGACACGGTACAATGCCGCAGGATTACAATACAACAATCAATCTACCAAAGACCGACTTTCCGATGAGAGCCGGGCTGCCCAAGAGAGAGCCGGGCTTCTTAGCCGACTGGGAGCAGGGAACCAATCAGCTTTATCATGATATGATGAAAAAGAATGAAGGGAAACCGCTCTTTATTCTGCATGACGGTCCTCCGTATGCAAACGGCAACCTTCACATGGGGCATGCGCTCAATAAGGTTTTAAAAGATTTCATCATCCGCTATAAAAACATGGCTGGTTTCTGCGCACCGTATATTCCGGGATGGGATACTCACGGTTTGCCGATTGAGCGTCAGGCAATCAAGGCGTATGGCATGGACCGGGATAAGGTTTCGATTTCAGAATTCCGTCATAAGTGTGAGGAGTTTGCCCGTCAACATGTAGATACCCAGCGCGAGCAGTTTAAACGTCTGGGCGTTGTTGCAGATTGGGAGAATCCGTATCTGACACTGACCCATGACTTTGAGGCAAAGCAGATTGAAATTTTCGGCGAGATGGCGAAGAAGGGTTACATTTATAAGGGATTGAAACCGGTTTACTGGTGCCCGCACGATGAAACTGCACTTGCTGAGGCTGAAATTGAATATCAGGATGAAAAGTGTTCGTCAATTTACGTAAAGTTCGCGGTAACAGATGATAAGGGCGTAATTTCCAAGTTAATTGGTACGACTGAGAATGTCTATTTTGTCATTTGGACAACTACGACATGGACGCTGCCGGGCAACCTTGCGATTTCTGTCAATCCGTTCTTTGAGTACGATCTAGTCAAAGTTTCCTCTGGTGAAGTTTATGTTCTCGCTAAGGAGTTGACCAAGTCAGTAATGGATGCTGCCGGCATTGATTCCTGGGAAGTGCTAGGTACGTTGCTCGGCTCTGATTTGGAAATGATGAAGACCAAGCATCCGATTATGGATCGTGAAAGCGTTGTAATCTGCGGAGAGCATGTTACGTTGGATGCAGGTACGGGTTGTGTACACACGGCGCCTGGTTTTGGTGCAGAGGACTTTGTTGTATGTCAGCAGTACAAGATTCCGATCATTGTACCGGTAGACGGCAAGGGCTATGCGACTAAGGATGCAGGCAAATACGCAGGCATGTATTACGAAAAGACCACCCCGGTAATTCTGGAGGATTTGAAAGCTTGCGATGCACTTCTTGCAATTGAAGAGATTGAGCATAGCTATCCTCATTGCTGGCGCTGTAAGAATCCGATTATCTTCCGCGCTACGGAGCAGTGGTTCTGTTCTGTGGATGCGCTGAAGGAAGATGCGGTCAAGGCTTGCCACGATATTACTTGGCTCCCGGGTTGGGGCGAAGAGCGTATGACCTCCATGATTCAGGAGCGTTCGGACTGGTGCATTTCGCGCCAGCGTATTTGGGGTGTTCCGATCCCGATCTTTATCTGCAAAAAGTGCGGTAAGCCATTGGTTAACGAGCAAACCATCAAGATTGTTTCTGAACTGTTCCGTGAAAAGGGTTCTAATGCATGGTTCGAGATGGATGCACGTGAGATTCTGGGCGCAGATATTGCATGTGAGTGCGGCTGCAATGAGTTTGACAAGGAAACCGATACTATGGATGTATGGTTCGATTCAGGTTCAAGCTGGGCAGCTGTAATTGAGCAGCGCGAGGGGCAGCCAATTCCGGTTGATGTATACCTTGAAGGCAATGATCAGTACCGTGGATGGTTCCAGTCATCGATGCTCACTGCAATTGCAACGAAAGGCATTGCTCCGTACAAGACGGTTATCACCCATGGTATGATTGTCGATGAAGAACGCCAGAAGATGTCTAAATCTGCCGGTAACGGAATCAGTCCGCAGGAACTGATGAAAGATTACGGCGCTGATATTCTGCGTTTGTGGGTTGCCTCGGCAGATTATCGTCAGGATATGCGCATTTCCAAGGACATGTTCAAGCATCTTTCTCAGAACTATTTGAAAATACGTAATACAGCACGCTATATTCTTGGCAATCTTCAGAACTTTGATCCGTCTGATCTGGTTGCATATGAGCAGATGCCGGCACTGGATCAGTGGGCGCTGATGAAACTGAACGATCTGGTTGCGCGTGTACGCAAGGGCTATGATGCGTATGAGTTCCATACGGTAATGCATGCGATTCACAATTTCTGCGTTGTTGATATGTCGAATTTCTATCTGGACGTAATTAAAGATCGCCTGTATTGTGACGATACTGCGGGCATTAGCCGCCGTTCGGCTCAGACTGCGATGTATTACATTTTAGATGCTTTGGTGCGCATGATTGCACCTATTCTCTGCTTCACCGCAGATGAGATCTGGAAGGCAATGCCGCATGTAGCAGCGGATGATCTGAAAAATATTGTTCTGAACGATATGCCAGTTGTACGTGAGCAGTTTGATCTCTCTGAAGCAGAGCGCGAGAAGTGGAATAAACTGATTGCATTGCGCGATGAAGTGAATAAGTCCCTGGAAGCAGCCCGTACTGCAAAGACGATCGGCAAACCGTTGGAAGCTTCGGTAACCGTCCGTGCGAATGGCACACTTGCTGACTTCCTCCTCGGATGCGATATGTCGATGGATGACCTTGCAGCACTTTGTATTGTGTCTAAGTTTAATGTCATTCGTGATGAGACTGTAGGAGAAAATGGGGAAAGCTTTAGCGGCATTGCAGTAGATATTGAGCATGCATCTGGTGAGAAGTGTGAGCGTTGCTGGATTTATAGCGATTCTGTTGGTATGGATTCTAAGCATCCGACGCTTTGCAGCCGGTGTGCCGCAGTGGTTGGCTAATTTAAATAAAAAGATCAAAAGGGGCAGTCTTTGTAGGACCGTCCCTTTTGTAACTTATTATGAAAACTAGCGGAGGAATAGAATGCTAACTTTTTTTATAGTTTGTGCGATTGTTTGTTTGGATCAATTGGTGAAATTTTGGACAATTCAAAATTTAATGGGAGGGGACCCCATTGTTCTGATACCGGGTGTTTTTCAGTTGACTTATGTTGAAAATAGAGGAGCGGCATTTTCTTTTTTAGAAAATCAGATTTGGTTTTTCGTTCTTACAACAGTGTGCGTGCTTGCAGCGATAGCCTATGCATTATATAAGAAAGTGATTCTGACGAAGTTAGGGAAGTGGTCTCTGATTTTTGTTGCAGGAGGTGCAATCGGCAATCTTATAGATCGAATTCTACATGGATACGTTGTTGATATGTTCTATTTTGAATTAATTGATTTTCCGGTGTTTAATGTTGCGGATATCTTCATTGTAATTGGGGGTATTTTATTTGCATACTATATTGTCATACAGTACGATAGAGCCAAGAAAAACCTAGGAGAATAAAAAAAGAATGAGCAGAGAAATCGAAATCATAGCAGAAAGAGAAGATATAGGAAAACGGCTAGATCTTTTCATAACCCATAATATAGCTGAAATCACAAGAAATGCAGCACAAATACTAATTCAAAATGGCAACGTCCAGTGTGGTGGCGCGATACTGAAGAAGAATTATAAACTTCGGGGGGATGAGACGCTGATCGTGACAATTCCAGATGCGCGGACGACCGATATTCTTCCGGAAAATATTCCGATCGATATTGTGTATGAAGATGAAGACCTTTTGGTGGTAAATAAAGCACGTGGCATGGTCGTACATCCAGCTGTTGGAAATTGGTCGGGAACATTGGTCAATGCACTGATGTATCATTGCGGAGATCGTCTGTCTGGAGTAAATGGAGAAATTCGTCCGGGGATTGTGCACAGAATCGATAAAGATACAAGCGGGTTACTTGTTATTGCAAAAAATGATTTTGCTCACGTGGGTTTAGCCGAGCAAATCGCTAGACATGATGTACAGCGACAATATGAAGCGATTGTTTGCGGAAACATTCGAAACGACTCAGGAACAATCGATCAGCCGATTGGAAGACATAAAACGGATCGAAAAAAGATGGCTGTTGTTGCAGGTGGACGCCGTGCAATCACACACTATCATGTGATTGCACGGTATCATGGGTATACACATGTAGAATTCAAATTAGAAACCGGACGCACGCATCAGATCAGAGTTCATATGGCGTTCACAGGGCATCCGATTATTGGAGATCCGCTGTATGGAAATCAAAAAGATCGTTTTTCTATAATTAATGGGCAGTGTTTACATGCAAAAAGATTGAGTTTTACACATCCGCGAACATTAGCGACGATGAATTTTGAAGCACCTAGACCGGAATATTTTGCTGAAATTTTGGATAGAATTAGTAGATACTGAAAAGGTCCTGTTCTTAATTATACAAAATCTTTATTTTGTATAATTATATATTAAGATTATCCTCGCGTCTAAAAATACCTTTAAAAAAGATATCCGGCATAGCAGCTTCTATAATTTCTACATGCTTCTTACTTCCGTAATAAATTGCATCAGTTACGTCTATATTTTATTACGGTTATTACGCATTTGTGCATGTGATAGGCTTTCTCGTTTATCAAGAAGACCTCCTTTGATTTCGGTTAAGCGTTATTCGCTTCCATTCTATCAACAAGGAGGTCTTCTTTTCTCCATTTTACCTTTCTTGCGCTGGCATGATCAGAGCTCTCCAGTCCTACACCTTGCCACTTGGCTTATGGTCTACTGTAATGGATAGAAAATACAAAAAGAGAGTATTCCTTTCGGAATACTCTCTTTTTGTTGTCATGTGTTGATAAAAAAGATACATTCGCAAAGCATTGCGCCACAAGGCTTTGCGGCATTTCTATGAAAATTTTTCAAAAATCCAAGTCTGACTTCCGAACCCCC
>JAGZOP010000088.1 GCA_018383195.1 Clostridiaceae bacterium
CGAGGGCTTCAAGGCGATGGTGGCGGATGCCCTTGCCGGAAAGATCGACCTCATAGTAACAAAAAGTGTCAGCCGGTTTGCCAGAAATACAGTGGACAGTCTAACCACGGTACGGATGCTGAAGGAAAAGGGCGTGGAGATTTACTTCGAGAAGGAAAATATCTGGACGCTGGATGCCAAGGGCGAGCTGCTCATTACCATCATGTCCAGCCTTGCCCAGGAGGAGAGCCGGAGCATTTCGGAGAATACCACCTGGGGGCAGAGAAAGCGGTTTGCAGACGGCAAGGCGAGCGTGGCCTATAAACGGTTCCTGGGCTATGACCGGGGGCCGAACGGCGGCTTTGTGGTCAATCAGGAACAGGCAAAGACCGTCAAGCTGATTTACAAGTTATTTCTGGATGGCCTGACCTGCCACGCCATCGCAAAGGAGCTGACGGAGCGGAAACTGCCGACTCCGGGCGGCAAGGCGGTCTGGAGCCAAAGCACCGTCCGCAGCATCCTTACCAACGAGAAGTACAAAGGCGATGCACTCCTGCAGAAGGAGTTCACGGTGGACTTCCTCCAGAAGAAAACGAAAAAGAACGAGGGCGAGGTTCCACAGTACTATGTGGAAGGCAACCATGAAGCCATCATCGATCCGAACACCTTCGACTACGTCCAAGCGGAGATGGCAAGGCGGACAAGGGATAAGCACCGTTACAGTGGCGTGAGTATGTTTTCCTCCAAGATAAAATGCGGCGAATGCGGCTGCTGGTACGGTTCGAAAGTCTGGCATTCCACGGATAAATACCGCCGAGTCATCTACCAGTGCAATCACAAGTACAAAGGCGGCAAGCCCTGCGGTACGCCCCATGTCACGGAGGAGCAGGTCAAAGATGCCTTCGTCCGGGCGGTCAACATCCTGCTCTCAGAGAAGGAAGAATTGTCTGCCAATGTGCAGATGGTCATCGCCATGCTGTGCGACAGCACAGAGCTGGAAAAGCGGCAGACGGAACTGAAGGAAGAGTTGGAGGTTGTGGTTGGACTGGTGGAGCGGTGTGTTACGGAGAATGCCCGAATTGCCCTTGACCAGGATGAGTACACCGAGCGTTACAATGGGCTGGTCAGCCGCTATGAAGCGGTTAAAGCACAGTTCGATGAGGTCACCCAGGTGCTTTCCGATAAAGCCGACCGCAAAAAGCTGCTGGAGCAGTTCCTTCATACAGTGGAGACGCAGGAGCCGATTGCAGGATTTGACGAGATGCTGTGGTCGAGCCTGGTGGACTTCGTAACGGTGTACAGCGAGAAGGACATCCGTGTAACCTTTAAGGACGGCACGGAAATATAGGCGAATAGAATGATAGTACCGTGGAAAGAGATATTGTTTTGTTTCCTCTTCAGTAAATTAATATACCCACGCCGCCATTAAGGAACTGGACGAGGCGGTGCTGAACCGGCTTATCAGCTGGATTCTGATTGGCGAGGTCAAGAAGGTGGACGGCCAGAAGATGCAGGAAGTCAGGATTGTTTATAACTTTGTCGGGGAAATCCCGGAGATTGCAGCATAAAGGCAGCGAGGCCCTCCCCATGCCGGGGAGGGCTAATTATATACCAAATCACAAAACGGCAATTCCTAACAAATGTGGTGAATTGATATAAAATCCAAAAAGAGTTGACAAAGGATATTCCTATATAGTATAATCCTAAACGAAATCAAGTAAGGAGGTTTCTACAATGAACAAAATCAATATCAGCAATGCGCCTGCTTACACTTCTCCCAATTCCATGACTCTGATCTGTACAGAGAAACCGGATGGCAGCACCAATCTTGCGACTCTGGCATTCTGGGCTTTTGCGTCCACCAATCCCGGAAAGATCATGTTCTCCCTGAACAAAGGGGCTTACAGTCTTGAATTGCTGGCTGAGAAGAAAGAAGTTATTCTCGCCATTCCCGGAGTTGAACTGACCGGCGCTCTGATTGGCTGTGGCACCTGCTCCGGACGTGATACGGATAAGGCTGCTAAGGTCGGTCTGACGATGCAGGAAGTGGAGGGAACAAATATCAAAGCTCCTGTTCCTTGCAAGCTGCTCATTCATGCGACTGTTGCCCAGACGATGGATGCGGACGATCATGTTGTCCACCTCTGCGATGTCAAAGGTGTTTACGGCGATGAAGATGTGGATGCTGTATTTGGCTGGAAAGGTTACGCTGAATTTGCGGCTGCGCAGCAGAAATAGGAAAGGACAAGGCGGTTGTCTGCGGATAGCCGCCTTGCGGTTTGAGGTGGCAATATGAAAACACAAGGTGGATTTTTGATAACCCGGATCAAACAGGTCGGAGGACGTGTTTTTGAACGCATATTGAGCGAAAAAAACATTGATGCTTTTAATGGTTCCCAGGGAAGGATTCTATATATCCTCTGGCAGAAGGATGGCGTTCCCATCAGTGAGCTGTCAAAAGAGACCGGTCTTGCCACGACCACGCTGACCAGTATGCTTGACCGCATGGAGACGGCAAATCTGATTTATCGGGATCGTGGCGACAAAGACCGTAGAAAGATTCTCATTTTCCTTACAGAAGAAGCCAAAGGTCTGGAACAAGAATATAATGAAGTAACAGAAGAAATCAGTAACATTTATTATAAGGGATTTTCTGAGGAAGAAATCGAGCAGCTGGAGAACTATCTCCACCGCATCCTGAAAAATGTGGAGGGTGTTCTCTGATGAGCGTCTGCATTAAGGACAATATTCAAAATATGAATCTGGTCATCGGCTGTACCGTAGGCTGTTCCTACTGTTATGCCCGAAATAATGTAAAGCGTTACTATATAATCGATGACTTCAGCAAGCCGGAGTTTTTTCCGAAGAAGCTGCGACTGATGGAAAAGAAGCGCCCGCAGAATTTCCTGCTGACCGGTATGAGCGATTTGGCGGGCTGGCAACCGGAGTGGCGGGATAAGGTATTCGCAAAGATTCAGGAAAACCCGCAGCATCAATTCCTGTTTTTGTCAAAGCGCCCCGACCTACTGAATTTTGAGACAGACTTGGAAAACGCATGGTTTGGCGTCACTGTCACAAAGAAATCAGAGCTGTGGCGCATCGACACGCTGAAAGCAAATATACGGGCAAAGCACTATCACGTTACCTTTGAGCCGTTGTTTGACGATCCTGGTAAAGTGGATCTCGCCGGTATCGACTGGATCGTGGTGGGAACGATGACCGGGGCGCAAAGCAAAAAAATACGGACAGCCCCAGAATGGGCGTATTCCCTTGTGGAACAGGCTCATGTGCTCGGTATCCCTGCCTTTATGAAAGAAGACCTTGTTCCCATTATAGGTGAAGAAAACATGATTCAGGAATTTCCGAAGCAATTTGTTGAAGTGCTAGAAAAACAAAGAAAATGGAATAAGAAAAATAGCAAGAAGTAGTTTATCAAAATTGGAGGTAACTATATTATGAAGGTTGGAATTATAAGATGTATGCAGACCGAGGATTATTGTCCCGGGACAACCGATTTTAAGATGCTTAAAGAACATAAGGGCGCTTTTGAAGGTATCAATGAAGAAATTGAGCTGATTGGTTTTTGCAACTGCGGGGGATGCCCGGGCAAGAAAGCTGTGTTGCGGGCAAGAAAGCTGGTAGAACGAGGAGCCGACACGATAGCATTCGCATCCTGTATTCAAAAAGGTACGCCTATCGGATATCCCTGTCCTTTTGCAAAGAGAATGAAATAGATCGTGGAAAAGGATTTAGGAGAATAGATAAAGCTGTTAGACTATACCCATTGATTTGCGGTGAAAAAAATGAAGAAAAAACAAGATATTCTCATTAGAGAAGTAGAAACAAAAAATATCATGACCAAATCCAGCCTGCCGGTGGGCGGTTATTCGGTCAATCCATATGTAGGGTGTACCCATGCCTGTAAATATTGCTATGCGTCTTTTATGAAGCGCTTTACCGGGCACACGGAGGAATGGGGTACGTTTCTTGATGTAAAGCACTGGCCGGAGATTAAAAATCCAAAGAAATTTGCCGGACAGCGCATCGTAATCGGCTCCGTGACGGACGGCTATAATCCACAGGAGGAACAGTTCGGCAATACCAGAAAACTGTTGGAGCAGCTTCGAGGCAGCGGCGCAGATATTTTGATCTGCACCAAATCCGACCTTGTGGTGCGTGACATTGATCTGCTGAAGGAGCTGGGTCAGGTCACGGTATCGTGGTCGATCAATACGCTCGATGAGGATTTCAAAGAGGATATGGACAATGCTGTGAGCATCGAACGGCGGCTGGCAGCCATGAAACAAGTTTACGATGCAGGCATCCGTACCGTCTGTTTTGTTGCGCCGGTTTTTCCGGGCATCACGGATTTCGAGGCGATTTTTGAGTGGGTGAAGGACCAGTGCGACCTGTTCTGGCTGGAAAACCTGAACCTGCGAGGCGGTTTTAAGAAGACGATTATGGATTATATCGCAGAAAAACGTCCTGACCTTGTGCCGCTTTATGATGAAATCTATAACAAACACAACCGCAGCTATTTCAAGGCTTTGGAAGAAAAAGCCGGGGAGATGGCCAGGAAATATGACTGCCCCTTTGTTGACAATGAAATGCCCTATGGCAGAGTGCCGCAGGGACATCCGGTCATCGTAGATTATTTCTACCATGAAGAAGTCCGGGGGACAGAGAATACGGGAAAGCGGAACAAGTGACACATTTAACAATATGGCTTTAAGAGCATCGCTTCGGCGGTGCTTTTCTTATGCCCTTTTGGCGGCGATTTTATGGATACGCTGAAAGGCAAACAAATTATAGTTCTTATCTATCATATCCCATCTCTTTAGTGGGGAATAGTTATTCCTGCACCTGTTCACTATCGTTAATAGGGTGGCGTGTTCATCGTTAAAAGGGTATCCGGTGCATCGTTACATTGTATCAATTTCGGTGCGGCAACGGATCCCGCCGCCGGGATTGGGAATTTTTATGGCTGTCTGCCGGAGGAAATGCAGGGAAGCAGGCTGTACGGGGCGGAGCTTGACGGGCTTACCGGGCGTATCGCAAAGCAGCTCTATCCCCATGCG
>JAGZOP010000089.1 GCA_018383195.1 Clostridiaceae bacterium
GCTTCACTGAGGTGGTCGGCAAACACACAGGGAACCTCAGTGATGCCTTCCTCCTTTGCCGCCAGGATTCTGCCGTGACCGGCGATCACATTAAAATCCCGGTCAATGATGACGGGATTGATAAAGCCGAATTCCCGCAGGGACGAGCGCAGTTTTGTGATCTGCTCCGGGGAATGGGTACGGGCGTTGTTCACATAGGGTACCAGTTTGGCAATCGGGACAAGCTGCATTTCCGTTGTTGTCTTCATCGCACCAGCCCCCATTCCGCAAATTTTTCAAAACCGCCAAGGCTCTGGATATATCTCCGGGCAGTCTCCACGATTTCTCTATAGGGAATGCTGTCCACCGTATCATCTCCGATGGCGCAGACAAGCTGCACTGGCTTTCCCGTTTCCTGCGCCTTCAGCCATGCGTAAATATTGACAGACACATCCGCTTTGGAGAGATCCTTCCCATGCAGACCGCCGCCCGTCACCGAATCGGCCATATCTGCGCCGAGCTTACGATTGGTCACGCCGGAGTCCACATCCGTGCCGCCCGACCAGTCACCCAGAGGATTGACCTCGGCGGTGGGATACATCTTTTGCAGTTCCTCTGTGGGCGCATTACTCTGGCAGAGGATCAGCCTTGCTTCGTCAATAATGTACTTCCCATCCGAGAGATAAGTGTGATACACACTTTTTGCGATCTCGCAGAGAATTTTCTGCTCCTCCGTGACTGGCATCCCTTTGAAGATACCATTGTCACCGCAGCGGATTCCTTCTGCCTGGTTATTGGCAAGGCGTCCGTCCTGCGGCACTTCCACATAATCCGTGTGCAGATTCCCGCCGATACGCTTCACAATGGCATCCACCTCATCCAGCGGGATGTGTACGGAACTCTCCGCAATGATGTGGCAGACACCGTGGCCGATGAGAACCTCCACAGCAATCCTGGGATTTTCTTCTTTTCTGTACGCCGCATCCACCAGAGCGCCGGCGATGCGATCCGCCACCTTATCCGGGTGGCACGGATTTACTTTTTCAAACATAGCTTTATCCTTTCCGCGCCCGCAGTAAGCGCTCCATCAAATCATCCTGGGGAGAAACCTCCCCGTAATCGGTGCTGCAGTTTTCCTTCACGATCTGGAAAATCTCGTTCCAAAGCCGCACCGCCTGGTTCATGTAGTTGATGCCGATATTGATGAACGGGGACGGAATCGGCTTCTGGGTAGTTGGGTGCTTGGAGAGGAATCCCATGCGGTTGGTCATCTCCTCGCACTGAATCCAGCGGGCGCTGCACATGGCGTAACGCTCCAATAGCTGGGGAGACACCTTCGCCGCGCAGCCCACCTTCTTTAACCACTCCCAGGTTTCCGTGTATATTTCTTCCGCCTGGAGCGTACTCCCGTCACGCTGCTCAGCGGAGAGGAACTCATGAGGCTTTGGCATATCGACACCCTCGACTTCGGGAATATCCAGCACTTCTAATCTGCGCCCGCCCGGATTGCCGTTCTCGGCTTTCTCCTTGACGGCAGACTTTTTTCTTCCCGCACCGGGTCTCGCACCGCCGCGCCCGCCTGTGTTGTTGGATTTTGTCGGCATTTTCTCACCCCTTTCCTCGAAAAATAAAGCAGCCGCAGCCGGCCGCCCTTAATTACCCTTTTGATTTCGCCTTTTTCGCACACGAGACCCCGCGCCCGTTCCCACGGGGCAGAGCCGCAGAGATTTTGACCGCCCCTGGGTCAGTGATTATGCCATCTGTCACCACGCTCCGCATGGATCTTGGAGTGGCAGGAATGGCAGAGGGACATCAGGTTTGCTTCACTGTGGTCGCCGCCCTCAGCCAGCGGCTTGATGTGATGCACCTGCTCCGCCTTGACGAGCCTGCCTTCCTGTTGACACCGCTCACAAAGCGGGTGTGCATTCATGTACCGGTCACGGATGCGTTTCCACGCCCGTCCATATTTTCGTTTGACTGCCGGGTCGCGGTCGTACTTCTCATATCGTTGGTTCTCCAGTTTCTCATGTTCCTCACAGAACCTGCCATCCGTCAGCCTGGGACAGCCGGGGTAGGAACACGGCCGCTTTGGTTTCCTTGGCATCGGCTCACCTCGCTTTCCGGGCAAAAGGAAAGCCCTGCAGGATTGCTCCCGCAAGGCTTGTTCCTTGTCCTGTTTTTCTGATTCTAACTATATCACAGGGACAAGGTGCATTGCAGTGGCTTTTAGTGGCTTATTTCGGAAACGGCATCCAACGCCCTGTGGTGGAGCCGGTACAGCCACCGAAGCTCATAGCCCATATCCACAGCGATCTGCTCCCAGGATTTAAAGCACAGATACCGCAGCTCCAGAAGGGTCTGGTACTCCGTGTTCTGGACGGCCTTAATCTTATGAACGATGTCTTTTTTCGTCTGCACCAGTTTGCAAATGTCCTCATTGATCTCCGCCTCCAGCTCAATGATGGAAAGGATGGCGTCCTCCATGCGGTGGAGGTTCCTCGTCTCACTTCCGGGCATATCCGAATAGGTCGCAGTTGCCCGTGTGGCGAGGTCATTCAGTGATGCCACCTGCTCCATCTTGCTCTGTATCCGCTGGTCAATGCGGAACGCCTGGGAGAGGTACTCCTTCATTTCCGTCTGCTGCTTGTTCATAGGCGTTGCCTCCGAAAAAGAAATTGCTTCCTTCGGATTTGCCTTGATTGACTCTCATTTTCTTAGGTTTGCCCGGACCGCATCGATCAACGCCGACTGCGTCCTGTCCTTATACTGCAGGGCTTTCATAATGCGCTCGTCAATGGTGCCGTCCGTGATGATGTGCTGTACGACCACGGTCTTGGACGCCTGCCCCTGCCGGTAAAGTCGCGCCACCGTCTGCTGGTACAGTTCCAGGCTCCAGGTGATGCCAAACCAGCAGAGGGTGGAGCCGCCGCTCTGGAGGTTCAGCCCGTGGCCGGCGCTTGCAGGATGAATCAGTGCCAACGGGAGTTCGCCCCGGTTCCACTTTGCGATGCTGGCGTCAGAATCCAGCCTGGCAAAGCCGATCTTCCGCAGCCGCAGCCGTTCCTCGATACGGTCAAGGTCGTGCTGGTACCAGTAAGCCACCAGTAGGGGCTTTCCGTTCATGCTCTCGATGATGTCCTCCAGGGCGTCCAGCTTCTGGTCGTGGATATATTCCACATCCCCGTTATCCGTATAGACCGCCCCGTTTGCCATCTGGGAGAGCTTACCGGACAGCACTCCGGCATTTGCCGCCGTTACCTCGCCCTTGTCAAGCTGTGCCGCCAGATCCTCGCACATCTCATCATAAATGGCTCGCTCCGGCTCCTCCATATACACCCGGTACTCGCTGTTTACAAGTTCCGGCATCTTGAGGTGGTCGGCAGCTTTCATGGAGATGGTGATATCGGAGATCTTGTCATAAATCCGCTTCTCCGCTCCCGGCAGGGGCTTATAGGAATATACCACCTGACCGTTCATCCGGTCCGGCTGGAAATAGTCCTGGCGGTACTTGGTAATAAACCGCCCCAATCGCTGTCCCATATCCAGCACCTTGAACTCAGCGAACAGGTCCATCAGCCCGTTCCCGGACGGGGTACCCGTAAGGCCAATGACGCGCTTTGCCCTGGGGCGCACCTTCATCAGCGATTTGAACCGCTTGCTGTTCCAGTTTTTGAAGGACGAAAGCTCGTCCAGCACGATGGCGTCAAATTCAAAGGGGACATTTTCCACCATCCATTGGACGTTCTCACGGTTGATGATGTAGATGTCTGCATCCCTGCGGAATGCCTCCAGCCGCTCTTTTTCCGTGCCGACCGCCACGGAATAACGGACATCTTTCAGATGGTCCCACTTTTCAATCTCCTGGGGCCAGGTATTCCTCGCCACCCGCAGCGGTGCGATCACCAGGACGCGGGTAATCTCGAAGTAGTCGAACAGCAGGTCGTACAATGCCGTCAGCGTGATGGCTGTCTTGCCAAGGCCCATGTCAAGCAGAATGGCGGCAATCTCGTGCGTTTCGATATACTCAATGGCGTACTGCTGATAATCGTGCGGTTTAAACTCCACCGCTGTCACCTCCGATCTCAGAAAGGATGTGGGGAATCTCGCTCTCGTCATCCAGGATGAATACCAAGAAGCCCAGCCGCCGTAAAAGGCGTATCCTTGACTCCTGCAGCGGCCGTGGTTTCCCGCCAGGGGCCTTTACTTCCACAAAGCCGCATTTCCCATCCTGCAATAGGATAAGGCGGTCAGGAACCCCGGAAAATCCCGGCGACACAAACTTTGGCGCAATCCCGCCTTTTGCCCTGACCGCTTTAACCAGCTTCTGTTCGATGACTTTCTCTCTCATGGTTTTCGTATTCCTCCCAACACTCCACAAGGGCATCCATAACTTCTTGGCTTGCGCCGCGATGTTCAAGATACCCGACCAGCGTTTTTAAGCGCCGCCTTTTAGGGAATCCGTTTCCTTCTGCTTTCATGCTCCTGGCAAGAAGCCCCTTGGCGGAATTGTCCTTTAAATGATTCTTTATCATCCATGTGTAAAAAAGCATTTTCAACCTCCGTTTTTCCTGTGTGACGGTCATGTACCTCTTCCCCCGATTCTCTCTTATATATTGTTTTTTTATCTCCTTAGAGCAACTCTGGCAGAGAGGTACATGACCTACACACCTGTTAATCCTCAAACTCCGATTTGAGTTTCAGCCCGTAAATGATCACGCCTGTACGGGTACGCTTTCTCACCACTCCCGTGGATTCCAGCGCGGAGTAGAAATCAGTCGTACTCCGGGTGTATTCGCCCATCTGCAGACAGTAGCTCCTGTAGGCGTTATAAAACTCCCCGGATTTTGCTTCAAAATCATCCCCTGCCTCACAGCAGTCATCCAGGAAATGGGCCAGCCAGTCATTGTTCTCCTTGTATTTCTGGATGGCGTCCTGCACTACCTTGGGCTG
>JAGZOP010000020.1 GCA_018383195.1 Clostridiaceae bacterium
TAAAGAATACAATGCCGTTCAAAGCATGTCAAGAGCCGGAAACCCACTTGACAACGCAGTTATGGAAAGCTTTTGGGGAAGATTCAAAGATACATTGCATAAGCACTTCCACTATTGGGAGAGCAACGACCTGAGAGCTACTATTGAACAAGCTGTCTATTACTTCAACTACGAACGACCTGTCCGTAAACTAAACGGAAAACCACCAGTCCTCTTTAGAACAGAACTGGTGGCATAGGGTATTTTGTGTCTACTAACTATTGACTACTTCACATAACCGTATATGCGGGCGTTGTTTTGTGCAATGCAGCCGATTGTATATTTCTTTTTACTAAATTTCGGATTTCCCCTTTTCATTTTCAGGCAGGGATGCTATACTATTCATAACGGTTTGTCTATACTCAAAACGGAAAGGAGCTTCATCTGATGGGTTTTGTTGATAGTCTGCGCGATGTGATGCGCACCTTTTCAGGAGAAGATGATTATGATGACGCGCCCGTGAGCGGCGCACGAAATGATATTTATGCGACTGCAAGCACCGCATCCACCGCTCCGGATTATTCCTCGTACTACAATGCACCTGTACAGCCGCAGGAGCCGGTTCAGCGTCCAACCGTTGTCCCCGATGCAGCTGTTTCTACGATTGCCATGCTGCGGGCAACCAAGCTGGAATCGGTTCGCGCCGCTGCCGATCATCTGCTGGAAAACCATGCTGTGATTATCAGTGTAAAGGATATGGATACTGCCCTTGCCAGACGTTGGCTCGACTACCTCGGCGGCACTGCATATACGCTGGATGGGAAAATCAACCGTATTGCCCCCTATACTTATCTTCTGACCCCAAAGGGTGTTCAGTTGGTTTCCGGTTTTGAAAGTGAGCAGTAAAAAAATCACCATTCACACAAAAACGTGAATGGTGATTTTTTTATGATTCAATCAGGCAGACTGCATGGGCAGCAATTCCCTCTTTTGCCCCTGTAAAACCTAGATGCTCTTCGGTTGTCGCTTTGACGTTGACTTGACCGATTTCAATACCAAGCGCGTCTGCAATGTTTTTTCGCATTGCGTCGATATGAGGTGCCATCCGCGGTGCCTGTGCAATCACGGTTGCGTCAATATTCCCCGGTTTCCATCCTGCCTTCGCAAGCTTCTCGCCAACCACCCGCAGCAAACACAAACTGTCTGCCCCTGCAAACTGTGGATCGCTGTCCGGAAACAGATGCCCGATATCCCCCATCGCAGCGGCTCCCAACAACGCGTCCATCACCGCATGCGTCAGCACATCTGCATCGCTATGCCCCAAAAGTCCGGTTTCATGCGGAATTTCGACGCCGCCGATGATACATTTTCGCCCCTCGACCAGACGGTGCACATCATATCCATGCCCAATTCTCATTCTTTCGCCTCCCTCAAAAAAGCTTCCGCAACCACCAGATCTTCCGGGGTTGTAACCTTAATGTTTGCATAATCTCCCTGTGTTGCAAACACACGTATTCCGTAAACTTCTGCCGCAGCGCAATCGTCGGTCGGTGCAATACCACGCGACTGCACCAATTCCAATGCCTGCTGTATCTTTTTCCGTTCAAACACCTGCGGGGTCTGCGCTGCAGCGAGCGACGCACGTTCTACATCCCCTGCGATCAAACCGCCCTCTATGCGCTTCACGCTGTCTTTCATCGGCACCACTAGGCATGCCGCACCATATTCCTCCGCATCCTGAATGACTTGTTCCAAGTCCTTTTGCTGTAACAGCGGTCTTGCCGCATCATGAATCGCGACAAAATCAGCATGTGCAGCGCAGGCTTTTACCCCACACAGCACCGACTCGGAACGCGAGTCTCCCCCCCGTACAATCTGACTGACTTTGGAAATCCCAAATGCTTCACACAGACGCGCATAGGAAATGATATCTCCTTCGCGGCACGCAATTACAATTTCATCCACCATTTCACAGCGTTCAAATGCAAGAAGTGTGCGAGCTAGAATCGGAACTCCATCCAATTCCATCAGAAGTTTGTTGGTTTCTGCTCCCATTCGGGTCGAAGATCCTGCCGCCGGAAGCACTGCCGATACAAACGGACGCTTCTGCCTATTCTTGTTCCACCACATATACGTTCTCCTGACATAAAAACGGCTTTGTCACAGGATTTCCCGACAAAGCCGCGATTTTTTAAGATGATGCATGCAAATATTGTTCCAGCTCTCCCGGCTCACACTGAAGTGCCATGGACAATTCAGAAAATAAAATTTTCCGTGCGGACTGCAATATTTTTTTCTCACCGGCAGACAAACCATGCGCCTGTTCTCTCTGCCAGAGATTTTTTGCTGCCTGTGCAACCTGCAAAAGATCTCCCGAGCGAACATGCAGCATATTTTCACGATATCGCTTATTCCACACCGTTTCCTCTTCTACCGGCAGCGTGGGAAGTATAGAAATGATCTCCTGTGCCTGCTCTCTGGAGCAGATTGGACGGATTCCATTTTTTTCGCACGTTTTCACAGGCAAATAGATCTTAACGCTGTCTAGCGCCAATTCCAGAACATAATACAGTTCAACATTTCCATCAATTTCTTGCTTGGTCACTTCACGGATAACGCCGGCACCATGCAGCGGATGAACGATCGAATCTCCAACAGAAAACATGCTTCCCTCCATTTCCAATATGCACTTGTGTACATCTATATTCTAAACCTTTTGCATGGATTTTGCAAGTTTTTTTGTAAATATCCGATCAATATCGTCGTAAAAATAAGCAAACTGCATCCTCCGCCCTGTAAAAAAATCACCCCAGAAAGCAGTCCGAGCAGGATGCAGCAGCCTGCTTCTACCACAAGCTGTATCGTCCTCCCTCGCAGCAGCGCAGTTATCATTTGTCCTCCATCCAGCGGACGCACCGGCATCAAGTTGAGCATGCTCAGCAGCAGATTTGCCCCCGCAAACCGATAGTATCCAAGCGCCGCCGCTCCCCACGCTGCAAGTAATCCGAAGGCGGGTCCGGCAGCCGCGATGCAGACATCTTTGAGCATGCTTATTCGGGGCAGTCGGTATCGTATCACACCGCCAGCCGCCGTTAGGCGAAGCTGTATGAATGTTCCTCCGCAAAAAAGTACTGCCAGCGCATGTCCCATCTCATGCAGTGCTGCTGCGAGAAAAAACAGCGGCGCAAGCCCGCTTTCATCCAGAAATCCGACCAGTGCCGCCATTAAAATAAAGGAATCTCCAACTTGAATTCGTTCTTTCATGTCCTGATATAATGCGAAGGGTTGAGTGCCTTGCCATCTCTCCATATCTCAAAATGCAAATGGTTTCCGGTCGCATTGCCGGTTGCTCCCACAGCGGCAATCTGCCGCCCTGCCGAAACCGTTTCCCCCTCCTTTACATCGATTCTGCTGCAGTGCGCATAAAGTGTCGAGAATCCCTCCGTATGATCGAGCACCGCATAATTTCCATAGCTGCTTTTGCCGATTTCACGCACCGTTGCATCCGCAAAGGCATAAATCGGAGTTCCCTCTTCCGCTGCGAGATCCAACCCAAAATGAAAGCTTTCCTTGCCGCTGATTGGATGCGTGCGTGCACCAAATTTAGAGGAGAGCACGCCTTCGACTGGCGTTTCTGTTTTGAATTTTAGAAGATAGGCGGTTTCATCTGCTTCTTTCGGGAAATTGGATGTCTCTCGGGTTTTCAGCTCATCCTCTCCATATCCGGATTCTGCATAGACCTGTACCGATGTTTCCTCCTGTTCCGGAAAGCTGCCGCGTACCCCCTGCTCCAATCCTGCAAAAACAGCTTGCAGCCCGCCATCCTCCAACGTGCGGCCGGCAGCCTGCAAGAGTTCCTCCGCAGGGATTCCCCCATGAAGCAGATTTACCGTCTGCACCCGAATACTTTCTGCCCATGGAATCCCGGACACTTTGAGTATAACCGCTCCTAAAAACGCTGCTGATGCAAATAAAAGCCGAATATCTCCGCGTGTAATCCGTTTACTCTGCTGCCTGTCTCTCATATTCTCTGCCTCCTGTTACGTTACTCTATGCAATGTCCGAAGAATAAATGAAACGTATCATGCAGACAAAGGTTAGATTTATTCTTCATCTTATGCTATAATCGTCTCAGCTGGAGCAAACGGCAAATAAGCTTACGGGGATGTCCATATGAATATGCTTTATGAGAGATATATGTCTCTGAATATAGACGGCAGTTGGATTGGTTTCGAAACAGGAGATGAAACCCCATATTTCTGCACTCCCCTTGGGGCAGAAATCCTTGGTTGGGACAATGGGATACACTATTGCTTCATTGAGGGTTTTGGAGAGATGGTATTCTGCGTAAATCCAGAAACCTGCTGTGACCATTTTGTTTATCCGATTGCATCTAATTTCTGCGATTTTTTGAGACTGATACTCGCCACCGGCAATACAAATACCTTGCAACAGATTATTGGATGGGATAAAAAGACCTTTGAAGAATTTGTAAATCATCCAGAAGAGCAGCAAAATAAAGCCCGACCTGAAGTAACCTCTATTTTGAATACCATTCGTAAAGAACTCAATATCGTTCCAATAGATCCCCCATTTGAGTATGTTAAAAATTTGCAAGCTATGTTCCCTTATGAACAAATTGCATTTCCCAATACATATTATGACACGTTGGGGATAGAACGCCCCGATGGAACAGAACCAGAAGAAAACAGCTTTGAATTTGAACCTGTCGAAATTAAAATTTATAAAGATTGATTTCCGTTTATTTTAAGCGGAAATCAAAAAACTCCGCATGCATACATGCGGAGTTTTTCTATGTAATTTCAAAATACAGGGGCTCTATGATGCGCTTGGCTGCTCCATCTCCCGCAAAATTGTGCGGAATCGAATTTGGAATACCACAGTGGTTGTCAGTGCCGCAAGCACATCTGCAACCGGCTCTGCCAAAAAAACTGCAAACAGCTTATCCGCAAAGAAATGCGGCAGCAGCAAAATCAACGGAATCAGCAGGACAATCTTGCGCAGCAACGCGAGAAACAGCGAAATCTTCGCCTCTCCAAGCGCGATAAAGCACTGTTGGAACGAATTCTGTGCGCCCAGAACAAATACTGCTGCAAAATAGATACGCATTGCCCATACGGTAATCTCAAGCAATTTCTGGTCCGAACCAAACAGACTTGCGAGTACCTCAGGAATCGACATGGTTGCAATCCAAAACAGCGCCGAATAGCACAGCGAAGAAATTGCGGTAAGCCGCACAACCTGCCGCATGCGTCCGGTTTGGCGTGCACCATAGTTATAACCCAAAATCGGCTGGCAGCCCTGTCCAATTCCCAAAAGCGGCAGATTGATAATCTGCATCAAACTGGTCAGGATGGTCATGGCGCCGACCGCAGCCTTCCCGCCATATTCCAAAAGCGAAACATTGAATGTGATGGAAAGCAGACTTTCTGTGCTTTGCATCACAAACGGCGACAAGCCTAGTGCCACGCAGGGCATCAGCACAGACTTTTGAATCCTAAAATTTTTGCGGCGCAGGCGCAGCGCTGTCTTTTCACTGTTCAAAAAGCGCAGCACCCACATTGCAGAAACCATCTGCGACAGTACCGTTGCAATCGCTGCACCACGCACACCAAGATGGAATCCAAAAATCAAAATAGGGTCTAGGATGATGTTAATAATCGCGCCGATGCAGACGGTTGCCATCGCAACGCCCGCCTTGCCCTGTGCAGTAATAAATCCATTCATGCCAAGCGCAATCTGCACAAAAATTGTACCGAGCACATAAATCCGCAAATAATCAGTCGCATAGACGATCGTATCCTGATCTGCACCAAATTGCAAAAGCAGAGGGCGCTGAAAAATCAAGAAAAACGCCGTCAAAAGAGCAGAAATTGCGATCAGCGCAGCAAAACAGTTTCCAAGGATGTTCTCTGCCTGCTCCTGTTTCTTTTCTCCCAACGCGATTGATGCACGCGGTGCGCCACCCATACCGACCAGTGCACTGAATGCAGAAATCAACAAAATTACAGGAAACGTAACGCCCACGCCGGTCAGCGCATCCGCTCCAACATCCGGAATATGACCGATAAAAATGCGGTCTACAATGTTATAAAGCATGTTTACCAGCTGGGCACAAATCGCGGGCAAGGCAAGCCGCAGCAGCAGCCGGCCAACCGGTTCTGTCCCCAGTTCAGAATTGGAATTGGATTGCATATGGTATCGAAATCCTTTCTTTCTCCCAAAAAACTCAATCAAAAAAGCTGGGCGGGATTCCCCCCGCCCAGGCGTTTCAAAATCAAACCTTGTCGCGTGCAATCAGCAGCCGCAGCGCTTCAACGGCTGTCACTACGCCGCGTGCCGCCGCATCCGGTGCAATGGTATCCGCCGCATCATTATCCGCATTCCAGAGCACATTCAGCACTGCGCCGCAGCGCACGCCAAGTGTTGCGCCTACTACAAAAAGCGCCGCAGTTTCCATTTCGCTCGTCAGTGCACCGCCAGCTTTCCACGCCTTCCACTTGGTCAGCAATTCATCGGCAACCGCCTGCTGATGCGGGCGCAGTTCGCCATAAAAGCTGTCCTTCGATTGAATCACACCGGTGTGGTAGCGATATCCCTGCTTTTCCGCAGCATCCCGCAGTGCCAATGTCACATCAAAGTTTGCGGCAGCCGGGAATTCAATCGGCAGATATTCACGGCTTGTGCCCTCCTGCCGGATTGCAGCAGTTGCAATGCAGATGTCCCCTGCCAGTACATTGTCCTGCATTCCGCCCGAAGTGCCGACCCGAATAAAGGTATCTGCACCGCACTCAACCAGCTCTTCGAGCGCAATGGCTGCAGACGGGCCGCCAATACCAGTCGAACATACGCCGACCTGCACGCCGTCCAATTCTCCGGTATAGAGTGTATACTCCCGGTTGGAGGCCAATTTCCGCGGATGGTCAAAATATGCAGCAATTTTCTCACACCGTCCGGGATCACCCGGCAGAATAACATACCGCCCGATTTCTCCCTTTGTGATCTGAATATGCATCTGTTTGCCATCGATCAGCATGTTGCATCCTCCCTTTCAATGGAACGAATATTTTTTTCTGCCTTGCTGCGCGGAATCATCACTTCATGCCCGCAGCCGCAGCAGCGCAGACGAAAATCCATGCCAACGCGCAGGACAAGCCACTGCTTGCTGCCGCACGGATGTGCCTTTTTCATCGTCAGCGTATCGCCGAGACGAATGTCCATCGTCCTCCTCCTTTCGCGATCCCTGCCGCCATTTTCTATTTCTTTTAGTATATCATAGATTGCCCGTATTTTGGTGAACATGAGATGAACATTTCTGCCCAAACATCGGTCAAATTTTATCCTTATGTGCATATAGTATAGCATCGTGAAAAAAACGCGGTCATCCAATCCGACCGTGCAAAGGAGGTCTGTGCATGAATCATCAACCATATGCACCGGAAGGAACACGGCTTGCAGCCGAACAGAACAAGGCACTTACCGAAACACTTGCCGGGCTGCGCGCCGCGCGGGACACCGGCACGATTGTAGAAGGGATGGCAATCTCCTGCGATCCGGAGCATAACCTGATCGTTGAACTGGGCGCGCTGCGCGGTATCATTCCACGTACGGAATGTGCGATTGGCATTGCATCCGGCGAAACGCGCGAAATTGCAATTCTCTCCCGCGTCGGGAAACCGGTTTGTTTCGTTGTCACCGAAGCCGAGGAAGGGCGCATTGTGCTCTCCCGCCGGCTTGCGCAGGAACGTGCACTTGCATGGCTTCTCGCATCGCTGCGCCCGGGAGATGTCATCCCCGCCTGTGTCACACACTTGGAGCCTTTCGGCGCATTTGTTGATGTTGGATGCGGCGTCGTATCATTTATCGGCATCGAAAACATTTCTGTTTCCCGCATTTTTCACCCATCCGAACGCTTTTGCTGCGGTCAGATGATCTATGCCGCCGTTTTAAGCACCGATCCCGCCATGCGGCGCATCCACCTGACGCACCGTGAACTGCTTGGCACATGGGCAGAAAATGCCGCGCTGTTTCACGCGGGTGAAACCGTGCGCGGCATTGTACGCAGCATCGAAAGCTATGGCATTTTCATCGAACTGACTCCAAATCTATCCGGTCTGGCAGAACGGCGTTCCGGTCTGCACGAGGGGGAGGCAGTTTCCGTATTTATTAAATCCATCCTGCCCGATCGGACCAAAATCAAGCTAACCATCATCGACACGCTCCGCCGCCCGGGCGGACCTCCGGCACTGCACTATTTCATCAAAAACGGACGGCTTGACCGCTGGGTTTATACGCCACCCTGCTGCAAAAGCAAATACGTTGCAACCGATTTTATCACCCCACCGTGACGCGGAAAATACAGCTTCCAAACGGCGCGAGCGCAAGGTTTACTGACCAGCCGGTCCCCTGCGGCTGCGCCACCAGCTTGGCTTCGTTGGTATCCCCCGTGCCGCCGTAGTGGATATAATCAGAATTCACCAGTTCCCGCAGTGTCACCGGCTCCTGAAATTGCAGGGAATAGGGATGGTACGCACGATCGGACAGATTCAGCACAATCAGCAGACGATCTCCGCCCGCTGCCCGCTCATACGCATACACTGAATGCGCGCTGTCGTTTGCCTCCACCCAATGGAAACACCCGGGATGGTATTCGCTTTCGTGCAGCGCCGGACATGAGCGGTATAATCCTGCAAGACCGATCAGGAAGCGGTCAAATCCCGAATGGATAGGATAGCTCAGCAGCTGCCAATCCAGTTCCCTGCTTTCATCCCATTCGCGGAACGAGCCCAGTTCGTTGCCCATGAACCCCAGTTTCTTACCCGGATGCGTGTACAAATATGTATACAAGGTGCGGCACTGTGCAAACTTCTGCTCATATGCGCCCCACATTTTGTCGAGGATGGTCTTTTTCCCATGCACCACCTCATCGTGTGACAGCGGCAGCAAAAACAGGTCGTTATAAAAATAACTCATTGAAAATGTGAGCTTATGGTGATTTGCTGCACGTTCCGAAGGCGGCAGCGCAAAATAGGACAGCGTATCATTCATCCAACCAAGATCCCATTTATAATCAAACCCAAGCCCATCATACTGCACAGGCGCCGTAACCTTAGGGTAACTCGTAGAGTCCTCAGCAATGAGAAGCGCGTTTGGATGCAGCAATTTCAGTCCGGCATTCATCTGTTTCAGCGCGCAAAGCGCAGACGCATTCTCACCGCGCTTTTCATCGCCCTGTACATAGATAAAATTGCGGACCGCATCAAAGCGCAGACCGTCTACATGGCACTCTGTCAGCCAGAAATCTGCTGCGGACTGCAAGAAAGACTGCACGACCGGTTTCCTTAAGTCAAAATTACAGGACCCCCATTCGCTGAAAGCAAGACCGGTATCATGGTCATACTCATACATGGCAGTTCCGTCAAACTCGTACAGCGCAAAGTCATCCGGAATGAAATGTACCGGCACAAAATCCATAATGACACCCAAATGCGCCTTGTGCAGCTCGTTGACAAGCCAACAAAAATCATCCGGTGAACCATAGCGCGAGGTCACACTGAAATAGCCGCTTACCTGATATCCCCACGAGCCATCAAAAGAATGCTCCGCCAGCGGCAGGAACTCCACATGAGTATAAAAATGTTCCTTACAGTACTGAATGAGCGGTGCAGCCAGTGCGCGATACCCATAGACCGAACCATCCATGTGCCGCTTCCATGAACCAATATGAACCTCATAAATGTTCATTGGGCGATCGTAATGCCCGACATCCTGCGCACTGCGCCACGCCTGATCCGTAAAATGAAACCGCTCTTTAGGAGGCACAACAGAAGCCGTTCCGGGCCGCAATTCGGATTGTCTCGCAAACGGGTCGGCGCGGTCGCGCACGCGCCCTGCCCCGCCCTCATAAATACGGAATTTATAAAGCTGTCCCGGCTGCGCCTGATCCGAGCAAACCGTATATACGCCGCGCTCGTCCGTGCGGATCATGGGGATCTCCTGCCAGCCGCTCCACTCCCCAATCAGAGAAACCCGCTGCGCATGCGGCGCACATACGCGGAATACAACGCCCTCTCTGGTATGCTGCGCGCCAAAATACCGATAGGCATCAAAGGCCTGACCACTGAAATAACGATCCAAACGATGCTGCTCCATATCCGTCCTCCTTCTGCTATCTCTTCTTTATCTTCTCCCAATAGGCACGCGCGGCTTGCTCATTCTTGTTTTCTCCGTATTCGTAATAGGTACGGTCTGCCAGCGCATCCGGCAGATACTGCTGCGCAACCCAATGCCCCGGATAATCATGCGGATACTGATAGGTAAGTCCGCGCCCCAGCTTGGCAGCACCCGAATAATGGCAATCCTTGAGGTGTGCGGGCACATCTCCACAGTTGCCATGGCGCACATCTGCAAGCGCCGCGTCAATGCCGTTGATAGCAGAATTGGACTTGGGCGCGGTCGCCATCAAGACAACGGCTTCTGCAAGCGGGATACGCGCCTCCGGCATGCCGAGCTGAAACGCTGAATCGACACAAGCTTTCACAATCGCAGCCACCTGCGGATATGCCAATCCGACATCCTCGCTCGCCATCACCAGCATACGGCGCGCGGCAGAAATCATATCCCCAGCTTCTAAAATGCGCGCCAGATAATGCAGCGCCGCATCCGGGTCTGAACCTCGCACAGATTTTTGCAGCGCGGACAAGATATCATAGTGGCCATCTCCATCCCGGTCATAACGCATGTTGGAGCGCTGCGAAACCTCCATTGCATCGTCCAAGGAAACCGTGCTTCCGTCCCTCGCGCTGTCGCTCAGCAGCTCTACAGCATTGAGCGCCTTGCGCACATCCCCGCCGCAGCCGGTCGCAATCGCATCGACTACGCCGTCCTCGACCGCAACCGTCCTTCCTTCAAGCGCAATATTCCATGCGCGGCGCACCGCCCGGCGCATTTCATCCGGCTCGACCGGTTTGAATTCAAACACCGTACACCGGCTCAGCACCGCATTATACACATAAAAATACGGATTCTCCGTCGTAGACGCGATGAGCGTCATGCGGCCGTCCTCAATGAATTCCAGCAAACTCTGCTGCTGCTTTTTATTGAAATACTGAATCTCGTCCAGATAGACGAGCGCGCCGTTCGGCGCAAGAAAGGTATCCAATTCATCGATGATGCGGCGAATATCCGCAATGGAAGCGGTTGTTGCATTCAGGCGATACAGTTTCCGCTCAGTCTGGCGGGCGATAATTGACGCAACCGTCGTTTTGCCCACCCCCGAAGGACCGTAAAAAATCATGTTGGGAATCTGTCCATTTTCGATTACACGGCGCAAAACGCCGTCTGCCCGAAGCAGTTCGGTCTGCCCCACAACATCGTCCAATGTCTGCGGACGGATGCGGTCTGCAAGTGGCTGATACAGGGCAAACACCCCTTTCCTTTATTTTTGAAGCTGCGCGTCAAATCGCGCAGCGCCTGCTTTGAATCTTGTTTTATTATATCAGTCCGCAGGAAGGGTTGCAACATTTGTACGGTTCTTTCCCCATCCCGCATGATGATTTCTATTTTCGCGCTTGACTGTCGCACTTTATCATGATAAAATTTCGACAGAAACTACATCCCGTTTGAGGTGACCGATATGAACAAGCCATGGCAGGACAAGCTGCGCCGCATCGACCCCTATGTTCCCGGCGAGCAGTCCAAAGACCCGGATATTATCAAATTAAACGCAAACGAAAATCCCTATGCCCCTTCGCCGCGCGTCACAGAGGTGCTGCGCAGCTTTGTTCCCGACCGCCTGCGCAAATACCCCGATGCAAACTCCGGCATCCTGCGCAATGCGCTTGCCAAGCATTTTGGGCTCAACGGCGACCAGATTTTTATGGGAAACGGTTCAGATGATGTGTTGGCGCTGTGCTTTCAGGCGTTTTTCTGTTCGGACAAGCCCATTCTCTTTCCCGATTTGACCTATTCGTTCTATCCGGTTTGGTGCTCATTGTTCCGTGTGCCTTATGAGACCGTGCCGGTTGATGAAGATTTTCGCATTTGTCCCGCGGACTACGACCGTGCAAACGGCGGCGTTATTTTGCCAAACCCCAATGCGCCGACCAGTATCGGCGAGGGGCTGGACTTTGTCGAACGCATTTTGCAGGGCAACCCGGATTCCATTGTCATCATCGATGAAGCCTATGTTGATTTTGGCGGAATTTCAGCGGTGCCGCTGCTGAAAAAATACGAAAACCTTGTCGTAGTGCAAACCATGAGCAAATCCCGCTCGCTCGCCGGTTTACGCGTCGGCTTTGCGCTCGCAAATCCCGCGCTCATTGCAACGCTGGAGGCGGTGAAAAACTCATACAACTCCTACACCATGGACATGGTGACACTGGAGGCTGCCGCCGCTTCGGTTGAAGATGATGCCTATTTCCGTGAAACCTGCGCAAAAATCATCGCGACCCGCAAGCGTTCGGCGGACGCGCTGAACGCACTCGGTTTTACTGTACTGCCCAGCCTGTCCAACTTCCTGTTGGCAACCCATCCGAAAAAATCCGCAAAGGAAATTTTCGACGCGCTCCGTGCACGAAAAATCTTTGTCCGCTACTTCAACCTGCCGCGGGTTGACAATTATCTGCGCATTACAATCGGCACCGACGCGGAAATGGACGCGCTGCTTGCCGCACTGCGCGATATTTTATCCTGAAATCCTCTGCCCAAGCACAGAGTTAACAAAAATTTCATTGCGCCGCCCACGGACAATATGGTACAGTAATAATAATCGCATTTCCCCAAGAAAGGAACCTGTACAAATTATGAATTGTCCGCTTGTCAGCGTCATCGTCCCCATCTATAACGCAGCCCCCAAACTCGCAGCCTGTATCGATAGTATTCTGAAGCAGCGCTATGAAAATCTGGAGATCTTTCTGGTCAATGATGGCAGCGAAGATGTCAGCCTGCACATCTGCGACATGTATGCACGCACAGACCCGCGCATTGTTGTCATCAATCGTCCCAACAGCGGCGTTTCTGCAACGCGCAACTTCGCTATTGAACAGGCGCACGGCGAATATCTTCAATTTGTAGACAGTGACGATCAGCTTGACTACAACGCAACCCGTCTTCTGGTAGAGCGCGCGCAGGAAACTGACAGCGACCTCACCATTGCACATTATTGCCGCGTCGCCGGTGATAAAATAACGGTACACGGATTTCTGAGCGAAGGACCGGTAATGAATCAGCGCCAGCTTGCAATGCATTTGCTCGATGAACCTGCAAGTTTTTATTATGGCGTTATGTGGAACAAACTGTACCGCCGCAGCATCATCATGGAACATGACATCCGCTGCAATGAAGAATTGACATGGAGCGAGGATTTCCTGTTCAATCTGGAATATATCCGCTACTGTGACCGCTTCTGCGCGCTACAAACGCCGATTTATTACTACTACAAAAACCCGAACAGCATCACAGCTACACAAGTCAATCTGCTGCGCTCGGTCAAGGTCAAAACCAGTCTGTTCCCCTACTATAAGCAGCTTTACACCGATCTCGGCTTGTATGAGCAGGTCAGACCGCAGATCTATCGTTATCTGATTTCCAAAGCAGAACACTCTTAACTCATCACAGACTAAAAAAGCCGCACTGCCGCGGCTTTTTTTAGTCTATTTTTGTACTTCAAACCGCATGATACCTGCGCGCTCAAATGCCGTTACTATGACCGGAATCAGCGCAAGCTGCAACACAATCCCGGGAATTGCCGTCACAATCGCTCCCGATAAAAACATTTTCCATGTAAAAGCTGCACCTGCAATCCCGCTCAGCATCACCTGTACGCTCCCCCAGATAAGCCGTCCGGCCACCATTGCACAAATCAGGGAACGATACAGTGCAGCCATCCCCGGCTTTTTTTCATGGACATATAAAATTCCGGCAATCAGTCCATACGCTGCAAGTTCAAACGACATTGCAATCCCTGTAGGAAAAATTTTCGGCATTCCAAACAGTGCAAATCGCAGAAGTGGTAAAAGTCCACCCACAGCAAGCCCATACTGCCAACCGCAGAGCAATCCGCACAGGAATACCGGCAGGTGCATTGGCAGCAGAAGACTTCCAAGGCGCGGGATTTGCCCCGTAAAAAACGGCAGCAATAATCCGAGCGCCAAAAATATACCTGCGAGGCATAATCTTTTTATTCTGATGTCAAGGCTTTTCATCGCTCTATTCCCTTCCCGTTGTATCCAATACTATATTGCTTGCAGCCTCAATTCCATAGCGTTCAAAATATTGTTCTTCCAATGGAATCCACAACGACTGAAACCATTCCAGCCGTTCCCCCTCCCGCCGCCGCAGCCGGCGAAGCTGTTCCTCTTTCGAGCAGGTCAGGAATATTCGAAGCGTATAGCAATCGGCAAGCATCGGATGATGCGAATAACTCCCCTCTACAATCGTCAGCGGGCATGCCGGCATCGCAATCTGTTCGCAGTATGTATTCGCATGGCAGTCAAAGGCACGGTATACAATGGGCAGCCCTGCACAAGATGATTCCAAAATTTCCTTCCGAAAACGAAGAAAATCCATATTACCGCCCGGCTTTCGCTTCCAATCCTGCTCACGTTCGGAAAGAGACAAATAGAAATCGTCCATATGCACCAGATTACACGAAAATTTCTGTTTCAGCATCTCTCCAAGGCGCGTCTTTCCGCTGCCGCAGCGACCATCAATCGCTGCAACTACAGGATGTCCAATTTGTGTGAACCGTTTTACTGCCTGCAAGCATTCCTTTTCCCACAGATCCATGCAAAGTCTCCCTGCAAATTTTGTTCCGGATGTATTCTATCATGGACATCATGACATAATTTTACGGCGTTGTAAAGTATATTTCATGCACTGTTTTGTTTTTCAATCAAAAAAAGATTCAGAATGCTGGGGCATTCTGAATCTTTTTTTCTTAATTTAAAAGCTTTTTTTCTGCTTATGCAAGCCCGTCCCGCACCGGAGCGAGCAATACCTTTCCGGTACCGCGATAAACATTCACAAGCCCCTCGCCGGATGCTGCCGACCCAACCAGAGACTTTCCGGAGCGTTCAACCGTAAACTCCAAGCTTCCGCTCCATGCGATTGCCATATTTCCGTCTACCTTGAGCACATCGTTTTGCAGCGTAATCTCCACAAGTTCTTCCTTCGGGCACGGGGACTCCAGACAGAGTACGCCGCTGCCTGTAACACCCAGATTGAACAGCCCCTCACCGCCTGCAACCGCAGACGAAAGATTGGAACGCATGACCGCTTTGTGCTTCAGGCTGGCATCGCATGCCAAAAACAGGCCGTCATCCAAAACGATCGAGCCGTTCCACTCGTTCAAATCGACCAGCAAGATATGGCGGTAAGTCGGCTCGAGCACGAGCGTACCGTCCCCCACATATTCCGGCTTGATTGCGGATTCTCCGGTTGCCTTGCCGCGAATCGCCTTGCCAAACAGATCTCCTACGCCCTTAATTCCCGTGGTGGCGCTTACATTGCCTACCGTCCACTGCATCGCGCCCGCCTGCAATGTAATTCCAGACGTTTTACTCAGATCGCAGACCACTTGTCGCTTGCGCACATTCATCGCGTTGCAGAAGTACGCGGCAGCCGCGTTTGAGGGCATTACGCTTAAATCCCTCTGATACTCAATCACGGTAAACGGTCCCATCTCGCACAGGGTCTTTACATCATCATTCCCTGTAAAGTTTGAAATCTGGTACATATGCATCCTCCCTTTGTTCTTCATGGTAAGTAGGCAACAGGTTTCATGCCTGTCCCAATTATAGCACAATCTTTGGTTGCAAAACAGTAAAAAAGATGTATAAGGCAGTGAAAAGACCGGCAAACTTAACGTTGCCGGTCTTTTTACGTTTTTCTGCGAATCAGACGTTTTTCAATCGTTCAGCAGCGAACATGCCGCTTCATCCGCTACAATGGTCACATCGCGGTGCAGCTGCAAAATCGAAGCCGGCATCTCCGGCGTAATCTTGCCGCATACGGTGTCCCGCAGCGCCTGCGCCTTGGCTTCGCCGCTGACGAGCATCAGGATTTTGCGTGCTTTCATAATCGTCTGAATGCCCATCGAATATGCCTGACGCGGCACATCCTCTTTCTTTTCAAAGAAACGTTTATTTGCCTCAATGGTGCTCTCGGTCAAGTCAACACAGTGCGTACCTTTTTCAAAATACGCTCCCGGCTCATTGAAGCCGATATGCCCGTTGATGCCCATACCGAGCACCTGCAAATCGACGCCGCCGGTCTGCTCGATGATTTCATCGTAAGCGCGGCATCCCGCTTCTGCATCTGTCATCAGCCCATCCGGAACAAAAGTCCGTGCCTTGTCAATGTTGACATGGTCAAACAGGTGATGGTTCATGAAATAGCGATAGCTCTGCGTGTTATCCGGTGCAAGACCTTTGTACTCGTCCAGATTTACGCTGGTTACCTGCGAAAAATCCAAATCCCCGCTCTTGCACCATGCAACGAGCTGGCGGTACATGCCTTCCGGGGATGAGCCGGTCGCAAGTCCAAGCACGGAATCCGGTTTCAGCGTAATCTGTGCCGCGAGAATAGACGCTGCCTTGCGGCTCATCGCCTCATAATCTTTCATCTTGTAAATAACCATGATGCTTCTCCTTTTTATCGGCTTGTGTTTGCTTTTTGCACTTCTAAGTATATCCCTCTTCTGCCCGATTGCAACCACTCTGAATCAGGTAGAAAGAATACTTCAGGAAGTTGTGCGAAATCTCCAAAAGGAATCCTGTATTTTTGGCTCTCTGGAAGAATTTTTTGAAAAAGAATTGAAAGAACTTTCAGAACACTTAAAATAACTTGAAACTTATTTTATAACCGTTATACTGAAACCATCAACCGAGGAGGCAAGCGAGGATGAACGAAAAAGTAGAACAGCTCAAAGGGAAACTGGTCGTATCCTGTCAGGCGCTGCCGCATGAGCCGCTCCATTCTTCCTTTATCATGGGACGTATGGCGTTGGCTGCAAGGGAAGGCGGCGCTGCCGGTATTCGTGCTAACACAAAGGAAGATATCCGAGAAATCCAGTCTCAGGTCGATCTTCCGGTCATCGGCATTGTCAAGCGTGATTACGCGGATTGCAGCGTATACATCACACCGACCATGCGGGAGATTGACGAACTGATGGAGGTGCGGCCTGAAATCATCGCACTCGATGCAACCGGACGGCTCCGTCCGAACGGTGTCACACTGGACGACTTCTTCCATGAGATCAAGCAGAAGTATCCGAATCAGCTCTGGATGGCGGACTGCTCGACCGTAGAAGATGCGCTCCACGCCGATGCGCTGGGCTTCGACTTCATTGGCACCACGATGGTCGGCTATACCGAAGAAAGCAAGGGGCTGCGCATCGAGGAAGATGACTTCTCCATTTTGCGTCAGATTCTTGCGGGCGCCAAGCATCCCGTCATTGCCGAAGGCAATATCAACACGCCCGAGAAAGCAAAGCGTGTGCTTGAACTCGGCGCATTCAGTGTGGTCGTCGGTTCGATTATCACCCGTCCCCAACTTATTACAAAATCATTCGTCGAAGCAATTTCCAAGTAAGTAAAATCATCTTAGTTGTATAAAGGAGCAAGAGAAATGAGAAATCTCGACAAGTACAAGGGCATTATCCCCGCATTCTATGCATGCTATGACGACGAAGGCAACATCAGCCCCGAGCGTGTTCAGGCGCTGACCCGCTACTTTGTGGCAAAGGGCGTAAAGGGCGTTTACGTCGGCGGCTCGTCCGGCGAGTGCATCTACCAGAGCGTAGAAGATCGTAAGATCACTCTGGAGAACGTCATGAAAGCCGCAGAGGGCAAGCTGACCGTTATTGCACACGTTGCCTGCAACAACACCAAAGACAGTGTCGAACTGGCAAAGCATGCCGAGTCTCTCGGTGTAGACGCGATTGCTGCCATCCCTCCGATCTACTTCCACCTGCCGGAGTATGCGATTGCAAAGTATTGGAACGATATCAGCGCAGCAGCACCGAACACCGATTTTGTCATCTACAATATCCCGCAGCTTGCCGGCGTTGCACTGACCATGAACCTGTTTGCAGAAATGCGCAAGAACCCGCGCGTGATTGGCGTCAAGAATTCCTCCATGCCGGTGCAGGACATCCAGATGTTCAAGCAGGCGGCAGGCGAAGATTATATCATCTTCAACGGTCCGGACGAGCAGTTTATGAGCGGTCGTGTGATCGGCGCAGAGGGCGCAATCGGCGGCACTTACGGCGTAATGCCCGAACTGTTCCTGAAGCTCGACGAGCTGGTTAAGGCTGGAAAGATGGATGAGGCGCGCGAAATTCAGTACGCTGCAAACGAAATCATCTACAAAATGTGCTCTGCGCACGGCAATATGTACGGTGTCATCAAGGCAATTCTCAAGATCAATGAGGGGATGGATCTTGGTGGAGTCCGCGATCCGCTGCCCGCACTGATCGAGAGCGACATGGCAATTGTTGAAGAAGCTGCCAAAATGGTGCGCGACGCAAAGGCGAAGTATCTGGCATAATTTTACCCCGTATAAAAGAGTAAGAAAAGAAGATATTCTGAGAAAAGAGGAACTAGAATGCAAGGCTTTACTAAAATCGACCTCGCAATCCTTGTCATTTATCTCGCGGCAGTCCTGTTTGCCGGACTTCATTTCGCGAAAAAAGAAATGAAAGGCAAGGAATACTTTAAGAGCGACGGTACGGTGCCGTGGTGGGTAACCTCGGTCTCCATTTTCGCCACCCTTTTGAGTCCGATTTCGTTTTTATCCCTCGCAGGCAACTCCTATTCGGGCACATGGATCATGTGGTTTGCACAGCTCGGCATGTTGCTTGCAATCCCGCTGACGATCCGTTTTTTCCTGCCGATTTACAGCAAGCTGGACATTGATACTGCATACCACTATCTGGAGCTGCGCTTCCATAGCAAGGGTCTGCGTATCCTCGGCGCGGTCATGTTCATCATCTATCAGGTCGGCCGTATGTCCATCATCATGTATCTGCCGTGCATGGTACTTGGCAGCCTGACCGGTATCAGCGTCAATCTGCTCATCATTATCATGGGTCTGATTGCAATTATCTACTCGTATACCGGCGGTCTGAAGTCCGTCCTCTGGACAGACTTCATTCAGGGTTCGGTTCTGCTCATCGGCGTTACCTGCGGTCTGGTTTTCCTGATCGCGCATATTGACGGCGGAATCGGTGCAATCTTCCACGAGTTCACAGCAGGCAACAAGTTCCTTGCTGTTGACCAGCCGATCTTCAATGCAAACATTCTCAAGAACAGCGTATTCCTGCTGATTGTCGGCGCAGGCTTCAACACCATGGGCTCCTATGTCTCCAGTCAGGACATCGTGCAGCGCTTCACCACGACCACCGACACCAAGAAGCTCAACAAGATGATGCTGGCGAACGGCGGCCTGTCCATCTTCATCGCAACCGTATTCTACCTCATCGGCACCGGTCTGTACGTATTCTATCAGGTACAGGGCAACCCGCTTCCGCCCGCAGCACAGCAGGATCAGATCTTCGCTTCGTGGATCGCATTTGAGCTGCCTGTCGGCGTTACCGGCCTGCTGCTCGCAGCCATCTATGCGGCGGCGCAGTCCACGCTGTCTACCGGTCTGAACTCGGTTGCTGCAAGCTGGACTCTTGACATCCAGGCGCGCGTTTCCAAGAAGGAACTGAGCATGGAAAAGCAAACCAAAATTGGTCAGTATGTTTCCCTGATTGTCGGCATCTTCTCGATTGTCGTTGCCATCGTTCTTGCCAACGGCGGCGTCAAGAGCGCTTATGAATGGTTCAACGGCTTTATGGGTCTGGTTCTTGGCATTCTGGTCGGCACCTTTATTCTCGGCGCATTTACCAAGGTTGCAAATACTTTCGGCGCAACGCTGGCATTCATTGCAGCTTCCGCTGTTATGATCGGCATCAAGTATTTTGCTCCTGCCGGCGCAGTTTCGATCTGGTCTTACTCCATCATCTCCATCGCCGTTTCTCTCGTGGTCGGTATTCCGGCAAGCCTGATTTGGCGCAAGGTAAAGGGAGACACCACAAAACCCGCTCCCCATACAACCATCTATCGCGACTAAGCATAGGAGGAACATGATATGATTTTCGGGAATCTTAAAGCGCTGCATGAATATCCGTTTCTGGAAAAGCAGATACTGGAATGCTTCGTTTACGCACAGGCGCACGATCTGAAATCCCTCGAAAAGGGCAGCCATCCGATTGACGGCGACCGTCTGTTCGTCAACATTGTGGAGTACACGACCACAACGCCGGAAAACCGCTTCTGGGAGGCGCACCGCGCCTATCTGGACGTGCATCTGATGCTGGACGGCACCGAGCAGATCGACCTGAATTTCATCCAAAACATGGCGCAGAAGGAATACGTCCCTGGGGATGACTTCCTGCCCATGGATGGAGAGAAAAACGGCTCGGTCATCCTGCGGGCAGGCGACTTCCTGATCTGCTACCCAAGTGACGGGCACCGCACGGCAGTCGCCATAGATACGCCGCAGCCTATCAAAAAAGCCATCTTCAAAGTACGCATCTAAAAAGATTGCGGGATACGGAGGCGAACGGGATTTACTCCGGTTCGCCTCTTGTGTTATGATAAGAAAAAGAACTATCCGGCATCGAGCCAGAGGAATCGTATGAAAAAATATATCAGCATCGACATTGGCGGGACCGCCATCAAATACGGCATTGTCACCGAAAACGCGAATATTTTGCGCCGCAGCGAAGTTCCTACCGAAGCGCAGCGCGGCGGTCCTGCAATTCTGGAGAAAACCATTCAGATTGTCCGGGAAGCCGTGCAGCAGGAGGGTGTCAGCGGTGTCTGCATCTCCACTGCGGGAATGGTTGACCCCGAAAAAGGCGAAATCATTTACTCTGCGCCGCTCATTCCCAACTATACCGGGACATGCTTCAAGGAAACCATCGAAAACCTGTTTGGTCTGCCCTGCGAGGTGGAAAATGACGTCAACTGCGCCGGGCTTGCCGAGTATGTTTCCGGCGCGGCGCAGGACAGCAAAATCATGGTCATGCTGACCATCGGCACCGGCATCGGCGGCTGCTGTGTCATGAACGGCGAGGTATTCCATGGTTTCGGCAACAGCGCCTGCGAAGTTGGGTATATGCACATGCGCGGCAGCGATTTTCAGACTTTGGGTGCTGCCAGTATCCTGACGAAAAATGTTGCCGCAGCCAAAAACGAATCCGAGGAAGTCTGGAACGGGCGCCGCATCTTCGAGGCAGCCAAGCAGGGAGATGCGTGCTGCCGTGAAGCCATCGACGATATGGTCGATGTACTCGGCGAGGGTATCGCAAACATCTGCTATGTGCTCGCGCCGGATACCTTTGTGCTGGGCGGCGGCATCATGGCGCAGCAGGACTATCTGCGGGAGCGTCTGCATGCCGCAGTACGCAAATATCTGCTTGGCAGCATCGCTTCCCGTCTGACGCTTGCTTTCGCCGAGCACGAAAACAATGCGGGCATGCTCGGCGCATTCTACCATTTTAGAAACCGCCAGGGTATGTAACAGAAACGAGGTTCTCATGGAATACTATATCAAGTCGGTTGTCCCCATCCTTGAAATGAACTATAAAAAATTCACGACGGTCGAAAAAAACATCGCGGATTTCTTTATTCACAATCAGGAAAAAGTCGATCTTTCTTCCAAAGCAATCGCAGACCGGCTGTATGTTTCCGAGGCTTCTCTCTCCCGTTTCGCCAAAAAATGCGGTTACCGCGGCTATCGGGAGTTTGTCTATCAATATGAGTCTACCTTTGTAGAAAAAAAGGAATTTATCACTGGCAATACCCGCATGATTTTAAACGCTTATCAGGAATTGCTGAACAAAACGTATAGTCTGGTCGATGAAAAGCAGATTGCACGGATTGGTTCCTATATGAGCAAAGCCGAGCGGGTACTGGTATGCGGCCGCGGCAGTTCCGGACATGCTGCGGCAGAAATGGAGCAGCGCTTCATGCGCATCGGGGTCAATATTGATTCCATTCAGGACAGCGACCTCATGCGCATGCGTGCCGTTTTTCAGGACAAGCGCAGCTTGGTCTTTGGCATCAGTATCAGCGGAGAAACCGAAGCTGTACTGTATGTCCTGCGGGAATCCCGCAAGCGCGGCGCCAAAACTGTACTGATTACCGCGGAACACAATGACGAGTTCCGCGAGTTTTGCAGCGAAGTGCTCATTATGCCCTCGCTGCGGTACCTCAATCAGGGGAACGTGATTTCTCCTCAATTCCCAATCTTGCTGATGCTCGATATTCTGTATTCCTATTATGCAGGGCAGGACAAAGGGAAAAAAGATTTGCTGCACGATGATACGCTGCGCGCCTTGTCCGATACCGGCGCTGGTCGAGTGAAAGGCATCAAAAAGCCTTAAAAAGAGGAAGCATCCTTTTATGGGGATGCTTCCTCTTTTTTTAAATGATAATTCCCTCGCAATGATCGATTTCATGCTGAATGATCTGCGCCGTCCAACCGGTGAAGGTCTTGAAACGCACCTGAAAATCACAGTTTTGGTATTTAACCTTAATCGACTGATACCGCTCAGTCGGACGTACTCCGGTCAGGGACAGGCACCCCTCCTCGGTTTGGTACCGTCCGCTCCGCTTGATAATCTCCGGGTTAAACATCACCATATACGTTCCGTCGTTGTCGAACGCAATGATCCGTTTTTTTACGCCAATCATATTGGCTGCCATGCCTACGCAGCCAGCGGCATTCGCCTCCAATGTATCAAGCAAATCCTGTGCTGTTTGTAAATCATCCGGTGTCGCCGGATCTGATTTCTGTGAAAGGAATGTAACATCTTTCATAATCGGCTGAATCATTCTGCTCTCTCCTTTTTAATCGTTCTGTATCAAATGATCGGTGTCTTTCCCGCAATATTCTGCCTTCAAAACATCCATCAGCGCATATAAATGCAGATCCCGCAGCGAATACTCCACAAACTGACCATGCTTTTCCGCTTTGATCAGTCTGCCTTCCCGCAGGCGGTGCAGGTGCTGCGAAAGCGCGGGTTTCGTAATGCCCGGCACCTGCTGCGCAAGCTCTCCCACCGTCATCGGGCGCTCCAGCAGCGCACATAAAATCAGCAGGCGGTTTTCATTTGCCATCTGTGCCATAAGCGCCGCAATTTTCCTTGCCTTTTCACGCATGGGGTCCACCTTCCTTATTCCGGCAAGCCGCACAGGATGCGCAGCTGCCCGTACAGGAACCCTGCTCCTCCTCCGGCTTTCCTGCGCGCAGGCGGCTGACAATCTGTGTCATTGTCCCCATCGGGCAGAATACACACCATGCACGCGGCTTATACAGTGCCATAGCGATCAGCCCAATCAGCATCGAAGTCAGCATCAGGCTGTAAAACCCGAATGCAAACTGCGCAACCCAAGGCGCAAAAGCCGTACCATGATACGCCCAATCCCAAGGCATACGAATGGTCCAGAACAGCTTGACAAACTCCCGCAAATCCTGCGCTCCCGCACCAACCAGATAAGTCGTCCACAGCATCTGGAAAAACATCACAAAAAAGAAAATCAGGAACCCATACCGAAAGGCTTTAGAACGCATCCAACGCGGCATTGAGCGGTTTCTGGACAGTCCCAATCGTTTGCCCAGCAGATGCAAAAACTGCCCGCGGTCACAATAGCGGTTGCAATACAGCTTGCCGCCGCCAAAAATGGAAATGAGCAGCGGCGTCATGAAAAAGATCATCCCCAGCCACGCAAAGAGGATATTGAAAAATCCCAATCCCAGATAAACAGGCGTCACAACCCAAAGATAATCATACCAGTGCTTTTTGTTCATCCCGCTGCCTCCCGCTCAACCAGTGTAATCACTTCCGCCGGACATTCTCCCGCACATTTGCCGCAGCCGACACATTTTTGTGAATCTACCCGCGCATATACGCCTTTCCAAACCGAAACCGCCGCAAGCGGGCAAACTTTCACACAGCTTCCGCAGGCAACGCAGCCTTCCCCAACCCGTGCAAACCGCTTTGATGCCATTATTATTTCCTCCGTCATTGCAATTAAATAATTAAGCAATTACTAATATACAAGATGCGCTTTCATTTTGCAAGAGAAATATGAAACCCGCACAGCAAATTTGATAAATCCACAATTTTTCATGCTTCATTTTATGCAAATAAGCCAGTCACAAACGACACATTTTCTGATAAAATATACATAGTATCTATTTTATTACGGACTTGATTTTAACAGCATCTGCAAACTGACCCTTTGCAGACCGGAAAGGATATCGCTATGCCCCTTTCAGAAATCGGCATTTTGCCAAAATCTACGGGTGTGAATTTTACGCCGCCCAAACCGGCGGCTTCATTGTTTTTCCATGTCACACACTGCGGACACCTCTTTTGCAGCCATGAATACTACATCAAGCGCGACTCATTCCCTCCCCTTTTGCTCGCCTACATCTGTGCAGGCACACTTTGTTTGGATACAGGCGGTCAGCACTATGAGGCATCTCCCGGACAGGTTTTGCTGCTCGACTGTACTGAGCCGCACCACTACTATGCCAAAGACGACGGGTTGGAATTCCTTTATGTACATTTTGACGGCGCAAATTCCCATGAGCTGTGCCGATACATCACGCAGTCCTGCGGCATCCTAATCGACGGTCCGCAGAATTCCAAAATCGAAGCTGCCTTGCTCGATATGCTGGATTTCTACGAATCCGGAGAAACCAATACCCTGTTTGCGTCCTCGCTGCAGCTGTACCAGATTCTCAGTCTGTTTGATGATGCAATCAAATCCCCCTGCCTGCGCAAGAATGACGACTCCATTTACCGTTCTATCGTTTATATCCGCACCCATGTCGGAAAAAAGATTGCGCTGCATCAGCTCGCGCAGATTGCGGGTTTGAGTGATTACTACTTCTCGCGTCTTTTTAAAGAAATGACCGGATTCTCCCCCACCGAGTTCGTCATCAATACGCGTATCGATCAGGCGAAAGTGCTGCTCACCAGCACTTCCCTCTCCATTCTGGAAATTTCCAAGCAGGTCGGCTATCCCAACAGCAGCAATCTGATTACGCACTTCATCCGGCGCGTCGGCATGTCTCCCACGCAATACCGAAAAAATATGACCAATCAGTCTTCTATGTCCTGATAAGCAGAAAATCTCCCCCTCTTATTTTGCAAAAAACAGGCGCGGCAAGGAAATGACTCCCTGTCGCGCCTACTTTCATTCGGCTCAGCCCATCATGCTTTGCTGAATCTCATGTGCAGCCCGTTTTGCCGCATGAGACATGTTTCGTGCCGAACTCTTGACTGCACGCCGCGTGCTCGGATTTGCCATTGCACCCGCTGCCATTGCAGAGACAATTGCCCCCGCTGCGACACCTGCTGCAACACCTGCGACAACCTGCGTAGTTCTCATTTCATCGATCTCCTTTCACTCCAGTTTGCATTTCTAGTTTGTCCGGCAGACAAAAGAATTTACATTCCGGCTCACTAATATTTTTTGTATAAACCTGAAATTTTTTCAGAGCATCAATCCGTAAAAAAATAGGCGGCAGATCGGCTGATATTTTGTCGGATTCGTCGTTTGCGTATCCGTACCGTTTACGGTATAATATTTATAGTCATCATCATGATGATGTTCTGTAAACGGAACGCATTTCAACGAAAGTCAACCTTTAAGCATGGCCCGTGAGCCCGGCAAGGTCGAATTCAGAATATATTGCCTTTCTTTACCAAGGGCGTACTGTATCCTGCTTCCCGATCTTGATCTGGGAAGCTTTTTTGCTATTCAGAAAGAAACTTCTATGGTTTTCGCGTGTAAAATCATCCGGACCGCTTAAAATAACAGTATTCCCTGAAAGGAGCTGATTGGTTGCAAAAGAAAAAAGCCGAAATCATGGATGAGGGTGCAATGCGCCGTGCGCTCACGCGCATCGCATTTCAAATCATCGAAAAAAACCGCGGTTCCAAGGGAATCTTACTGGCGGGTGTCCGCACGCGCGGCGTGCCGCTTGCCCACCGTATTGCAGACAACATTGGAGAGGTCGAGGGATTCCGTCCCCCAGTCATCGAGCTGGATATCTCTTCTCTGCGCGATGACCTTCCGCGCGGCAGCCGCCCATCCAGCGCTTTCCCCGACCTGCCCGGTCTGGAAGGCTGCACGGTGATTCTCGTGGACGATGTCCTCTTCACCGGGCGCACGGTACGCGCGGCAATCGAGGCAATTTCCCGTATGGGACGTGCCGGACGCATCCAGCTTGCCGTCATGATTGACCGCGGACACCGGGAACTTCCCATTCGTCCGGATTATGTCGGCAAAAACCTGCCTACCTCGCAGTCTGAACGTGTGCAGGTCCGGCTCAAAGAGATCGACGGCATGGACGCCGTTGTAATTCTGGAAGAACAATCATAAAGGCGGAACGGCGTATGCTGCCGCTGGATATAAGGAGAATGATATGTCGATTCAAAAGCTTGTGGAGAACATCAAAGCCAAGGGCAATCCGACCGTTGCCGGTCTGGACGCCCGCCTGGAGTACATTCCGGATTGCCTCATTGAAGACATCCGCCGCGAGTATGGCGCAACCCTCGAAGGTGCTGCAAACGCCATGCTGCGCTTCAATTTTGGTCTGATCGACGCACTGTGCGATATTGTGCCTGCAATCAAGCCGCAGGCAGCTTACTATGAGCTGCTCGGTCCTGCCGGCGCACATGTTTTGCAGTCCACCATCCGCTATGCACAGGATAAGGGCATGTACGTCATCGCGGACATCAAGCGCAACGACATTGGCGCGACCGCATCTGCCTATGCGGAAGCCTATCTCGGCCGCTCCAATGTCTGGGGGCAGGAGCTTCCGGTCTACGACTGCGAATCCGCAACCGTCAATGCATACCTCGGCACCGACGGCATCGAGCCGTTCCTCAAGGAGTGCCGCGCACGCGAAAAGAGCATCTATGTGCTTGTCAAGACCTCCAACAAGTCCTCCGGCGAATTCCAGAACCGCGACATGGAAGGCAAGCCGCTTTTCGTGCGCGTAGCAGAGAAGATCAACGAGTGGGGCGAAGGTCTTGATACGCCGTGCGGCTACAATCAGGTCGGCGCAGTTGTGGGTGCAACCTATCCCGAAGAGCAGAAAATCGTCCGCAGTCTGATTCCGAAGTCCTACTTCCTCGTACCGGGCTACGGCGCACAGGGCGCGACTGCGAAGGACATCGCAAACGCGTTCAACGACGACGGCCTTGGCGCAATCGTCAACTCTTCCCGCGGCATTATGTGCGCATGGAAAAAGACAGGAAAGGACGGCAGCGACTATCAGGAAGCTGCCCGCGCAGAAGCCATCCGCATGCGCGATGACATTGTTTCCGCAATCAAGTAATTTGGAATAAAGGAGACCGATTATGAAAAAAGCATTTTTACTCCTTGCAGACGGCACGCTGTTTGAAGGAACAGCCTGTGGCTACGAAGGTCAGTGCATCGGCGAGGTTGTATTTAATACCGGTATGATTGGGTATCAGGAAGTGATCTCCGACCCGTCCTACTATGGTCAGATTGTCACCATGACCTACCCCATCATCGGCAGCTACGGCATCACCGCCGAGCAGGCTGCGGCACAGAAAAGCTGGGTTTCCGGTCTCATCATGCGCGATGAGTGCACATACCCGTCCAACTGGCGCTACCGCTGCTCGCTGGACGAGCTGCTCAAGGCTCAGAAAGTGATCGGTCTTCAGGGCATCGATACCCGCCGCCTGACCCGTTTGCTGCGCAGCAAAGGCGTCATGAACGGCATCATCTACACCGAGGGCTTTGCACCGGACGAGTCTGCTGTCGCTTCCATGAAGGACTTCGCGGTCAAGGACGCGGTCAAGGCAGTTTCCCGCACCGAAGCATGCGTCTGCCCGGCAGAGTGTGAAACCAAGTACCGTGTTGCCATGCTCGATTTCGGCACAACCTACGGCATGGAGCAGGCGCTGCAGGCGCGCGGCTGTGAAGTAACCCTGCTGCCCGCCCACACCGGCGCACAGGAAATCCTTGCGGGCGGCTTTGACGGCGTGATGCTGTCGGGCGGTCCCGGCGACCCGGCGGAAAACACCGAGATCATCGCAGCCGTAGGGGAACTGGCAGAAAGCGGTATGCCGATGTTTGGCATGTGCCTTGGTCACCAGCTTATCGCACTCGCGCTTGGCGCAAAAACCCAGAAAATGCATTTTGGTCATCACGGCGCAAGCCAGCCGGTCAAGGATCTGGACGGCGACCGTACCTACATCACCTCGCAGGATCATGGTTATGAAGTTGTCCGCGATTCCATCGACGCATCCGCCGCGCATGTTCGCTATGCGAATCTGAACGACGGCTCGGTTGAGGGTATCGATTATATCGGCCGTCCGATCTTTACCACACAGTTCCATCCCGAGCTTTGCTCGGGTCCGCAGGACACCTCGTTCCTGTTTGACCGTTTTGTCCGCAACATCGACAGCGCAAAGGGAGGCGCACAGGTATGCCTTTAAGAACAGATATCAAGAAAGTCATGGTGCTGGGTTCCGGCCCGATTGTCATTGGTCAGGCGGCTGAGTTTGACTACGCGGGCACGCAGGCGTGCCGCGCGCTGCGTGAAGAGGGTCTGGAGGTTGTGCTCGTCAACTCCAACCCCGCAACCATCATGACCGACCGCGCGATGGCGGATAAAATCTATATCGAGCCCATGACCGTAGAAGCGGTCAAGGAGATCATCAAGAAGGAGCGTCCGGACTCCCTGATCCCGAACCTCGGCGGTCAGACCGGTCTGAACCTCGCCATGGAACTGTGTGAGGACGGTTTCCTCGACGAAATGGGTGTCAAACTCCTCGGCGCCAACCCGACCACCATCGCAAAGGCAGAAGACCGCCAGATGTTCAAGGACACCATGGAGAAGATCGGCGAGCCCTGCATTGCCTCCAAGGTTGTGCATACCGTAGAAGACGCGGTTGCATTCACCGAAGAAATCGGTCTGCCGGTTATCATCCGTCCGGCGTACACCCTCGGCGGCACCGGCGGCGGCATCGCCTACACATGGGACGAGCTGCGCGAGATCTCGGCTTCCGGCATCATGCACTCCCGCGTAAACGAAATTCTGGTCGAGAAGTGCATCACCGGCTGGAAGGAAATCGAATACGAAGTAATGCGCGACGCCAAGGGCAACGCGATCACCATCTGCAACATGGAGAACGTCGACCCGGTCGGCGTGCATACCGGCGACTCGGTCGTTGTCGCACCGACCCAGACCCTTTCCACCGCAGAAGCGCAGATGCTGCGCACCTCTGCCCTCAAGATCATCGACGAGCTGGGCATCGAGGGCGGCTGCAACGTACAGTTTGCCCTGCATCCCACCTCGTTTGAATATGCGGTTATCGAAGTAAACCCGCGTGTATCCCGCTCCTCCGCACTGGCTTCCAAGGCGACCGGCTATCCGATTGCGAAGGTTACTGCCAAGATTGCGATTGGCTACGGTCTGGACGAAATCCTGAACGCCGTTACCGGTAAGACCTACGCCTGCTGTGAGCCGACCATCGACTATATCGTCGCGAAGTTCCCGCGCTGGCCGTTTGATAAGTTCGTTTATGCGGACAACAACCTCGGCACCCAGATGAAGGCAACCGGCGAGGTTATGGCAATCGCACCGTCGTTTGAGCAGGCAATGATGAAGTCTGTCCGCGGCGCGGAGATCAAGCTGGATTCTCTCATTATGCCGCGTCTCCAGCAGCGCACGGATGATGAAATCAAGGCTGGTGTCCACTGCACCAACGATGAGCGCCTGTTTGTCATCTGCGAGGCGTTCCGCCGTGATTTGATGACCATTGACGAGGTCTTTGACATCACCAAGATTGACCCGTGGTTCCTGAACGGCTTCATGAACATCGTCAAGATGGAGAAGGAGCTGGCTGCCTGCGAAACACTGGACGCTGACCTCTATCTGCGCGCGAAGAAGCTCGGCTTCCTCGACAAGACCATCGAATCCCTGTCCGGCAAGGAAATCGGCAGCCTGAAGCGCCTGCCGGTCTACAAGACTGTAGATACCTGCGCAGCAGAGTTCGACGCAGAGACCCCCTACTACTACTCTACCTTTGACGAGGAAAACGAGGTCAAGCCGTCCGACGGGCGCAAAAAGGTGCTCGTACTCGGCTCGGGCCCGATCCGCATCGGTCAGGGCATCGAGTTCGACTACTGCTCGGTGCACTCGGTTTGGGCGCTCAAGGAGCTTGGCTGCGAGACTGTTATCATCAACAACAACCCGGAAACCGTTTCCACCGACTTTGACACCGCAGACCGTCTGTACTTTGAGCCGCTGACCCCTGAGGATGTGACCGGCGTGGTCGCTGCCGAAAAGCCGGACGCCGCCATCGTACAGTTCGGCGGTCAGACTGCGATTAACCTCGCACAGCACATCGAAAGCCTCGGCATCCCGATTCTCGGCACCCCGGCATGGTCGATCGACGCCGCGGAGGACCGCGAAAAGTTTGACGTCATCCTCGAGAAGTGCGGCATCCCGCGTCCGAAGGGCGACACGGTCATGACCGAGGAAGAAGCCGTTGCGGTTGCGGACCGTCTGGGTTATCCGGTTCTGGTCCGTCCGTCCTACGTGCTCGGCGGTCAGGGCATGGAAATCGCGTACACCGAGGAAGATGTACGTGAGTTCATGCAGGTTATCACCCGCAACAAGGTCGAAAACCCGGTTCTGGTCGATAAATATATGATGGGTCGTGAAATCGAGGTCGATGCCATCTGCGACGGCGACGATATCCTCATCCCGGGCATCATGGAGCACTTCGAGCGCGCGGGCGTACACTCGGGCGACTCGATCTCCATTTATCCGTCCATCAACATCGAGCAGAAGCACAAGGATACCATCATCCGCTACACCGAGGCTCTGGCGAAGAACCTCGCCGTGCTCGGTCTGGTCAATATCCAGTTCGTGCTGTACAACGACGAGGTTTATGTCATCGAGGTCAACCCGCGTTCGTCCCGTACCGTGCCGTATATCTCCAAGGTCACCGGCGTGCCCATGGTCGATCTGGCCACCCGCTGCATGTTCGGCGAAAAGCTCGCAGATATGGGCTACGGCACTGGTCTGTATCCGGAAAGCGACCACTATGCGGTCAAGGTTCCGGTATTCTCCTTCCAGAAGCTGCGCGACCTCGACACCCAGCTTGGACCGGAGATGAAGTCCACCGGCGAGGTGCTCGGCGTATCCAAGACCTTTAAGGAAGCGCTGTTTAAGGGTCTGACCGGTGCAGGATACGAAATGGACAAGAAAAAGGGCGCTGTTGTGATTTCTGTTCGTCCGGCAGACAAGCAGGAGGCAGTTTCCATCGGCAGCCGCTTCGAGGCGCTCGGCTATGAGCTGTACGCGACCAGCGGCACGGCAAACACCCTCAACCGCCACATGGTTGCGACCAACGTGGTCTACAACGCCTTCGAGCCCGAGAAGCATCCGAATATCCTTGACCTGATTACGAGCGGCGAGGTGGATTATGTCATTTCCACCTCGGCAAAGGGTCGCCATCCGGAACTGGCGAGCGTGAAAATCCGCCGCGCGGCGGTCGAGCACGCGATCCCCTGCCTGACGGCAATCGACACGGCGAACGCCCTGCTCAACTGTCTGGAATCCGGCATGAAGATCGAAAACTGCGAAATGATCGACATCAACACCATGGAATAAATCTCAAAGCAAAACAGACGCCGTCCAAAATACGGACGGCGTCTGTTTTATTTTGCGCGAAAGTCATAGTCCTCCCCCAGCGCCTCCAGACGGGAAAACTCTTTTTCCATCTGAAGCTCAGCCTGCTCCGGGGTTGATTGTACCGCGATTCCATTCAAAATCGCGCTGCGTTCTTCCTCATTCATCGAGAAAAAGGCGTTCATCGCGCGCGTGCTGTGTCCCATGTGATAAAGCAGCTCTTCCGGTCGATAGGAATTCTTTTCGGGCATATACTCCCCTCCTTTTGCATTAGTATGCAGGATTCTGCCCGCTTTATCCCTGTTTTCAAAAAACCTGTCTTGTGGTATAATCATACCATCCAAAGATTACGTCTATACCCGCTTGCTGCCGGGTTTTTTTCATCAGAACGGAGGAACTATGGCGCTTCAAAAAAATAAAATTTATCGTGCCGAGCTAACTGGTTATACCGCAGAAGGCGCGGCTGTTGCACACATTGACGGCATGGCAGTCTTTGTCCCCGGCGGTGCAGCCGGCGACCAGTGCGACATCAAAATTGTAAAGGTCGGGAAAAAGCTCGCCTTCGGGCGTATTGAGCGCATTCTCGTGCGCTCTAAGCACCGAATCGAACCCGCATGCCCGCACGCGGGCAAATGCGGCGGCTGCTGCTATCAGCATCTGACCTATGAAGAAGAACTCCGCGCCAAGGAACGCAAAGTCTCGGACGCGCTGCGCCGCATCGGCGGCATGGAGGGCGTGCTCGAGGGCATTACCGGTGCAGAGGAAATCACCCACTACCGCAATAAGGCGCAGTATCCGGTCGGTGAGGATGAATCCGGTCCATATACCGGATTTTATCGTCCGCGCAGCCACGATATTGTCAAGGCAGAACGCTGTCTCATCACGAGCGAAACCGCTGACCGGATTGCAGCACTTGTCTGTGCATGGATGAAAGACAACGGCATTCCTGCTTACGATGAAATGACCCATCACGGTCTAATTCGCCATATTTATGTACGCACGGGCGCAGTCAGCGGCGAAGCCCACCTATGCCTGATTACCACCCGCCCGAAACTCCCCGCAAAGGATGACCTCATTACCCGCCTGACCGCAACCATTCCCGGACTGACAGGCATTGTGCAGAACATCAACAAGCGGACGGACAATGTCATTCTGGGCGACCGCACGGTGACGCTATGGGGCGAATCTGAGCTTCAGGACGTCCTGTGCGGCAATGTATTCCGACTGTCCCCGCATGCCTTCTATCAGGTCAACCACGCGCAGACCGAGCGTCTGTACGCCTGTGCGCTGGATTTTGCTGCCCTGACCGGCAAGGAAACCGTCATTGACCTGTACTGCGGCGCAGGCACCATCACCCTTGCGCTCGCAGGCAAAGCGGCACGGGTGATCGGTGTGGAAATTGTCCCGGAAGCGATCGATAACGCACGCAAAAATGCAGAACGGAACAATATTCAAAATGCCGAATTCATCTGCGCTGATGCCGGGCAGGCAGCAATGATGCTGGCAGATCGTGGGGAGCATCCGGATGTACTGACCGTCGATCCCCCGCGTAAGGGATTGAGTCTGGAAGCCATTGAAGCAGTTGTAAAAATGCAGCCGGAACGCGTTGTTTATGTATCCTGTGACCCTGCGACGCTCGCGCGAGACTGTAAACTGTTTGCCGAACGCGGCTACCGCACCGTCAAAGCCCATGCCTACGATCTCTTCCCGCGCACACACCATATTGAAACCATCGCGCTCCTGACCCGCGCATAAAACAAACTTTATTTCAACCACAAAGGGGTACTCTATGGAAACCGGACTCACGCTGAAAACCATTGCGCATATTCACACTGCATTTCCGACCAAGTTTGGGATTCCGCGTCAAAGCGGCATTGTAAATTCGCTTCAAGCCACCATTGTCTTTACTCCCGCATACCGCAATGCGGACGCGCTGCGCGGTCTGGAGGACTTTTCCCACTTCTGGCTGATCTGGGAGTTCTCCGAAGCTGTGCGCGAGACATGGTCTCCCACAGTGCGCCCACCACGGCTGGGCGGCAATAAACGCATGGGCGTATTTGCAACCCGCTCCCCTTTTCGTCCCAACGCGCTCGGCCTGTCAAGCGTCAAACTCGACGGCATTGACCTGCACACCCCGGACGGGCCTGTTTTACACGTCTCAGGCGCGGATTTAATGGACGGTACGCCGATCTATGATATCAAGCCCTATCTGCCCTTTGCAGACAGCCATCCAGACGCCACAGGCGGCTTTACCGCGCAGACGCAGGGATATTCTCTTATCGTTGATTTCCCGGCAGATCTGCTCGTTCAAATCCCGCTCCCTCTTCGCGATGGATTGCTTGGTACGTTGGCGCACGACCCGCGTCCATCCTACCAAAACGACCCGGAACGCATATACTATCTAGAATTCTCAGAATTTGAAATTGGATTCCGAGTATCTGGGACGACGCTGACTGTATGTCAGGTCTCGCCCCGCAAATCTGCCCTGTAACAGACAAACCGCCTGCCCCAACCGGGCTGAAGTGATAAAATAATGGTAGACACGAAAGTGCCTACCATTATTTTTATGCTATTATAGATTTGGAGGTGGGATTATGCGCCGAAAGTACACAATACGTAGCAAGGAAGAGAAACTGGCTATTGTAAAACGAAATTTATCCGGCGAGGCAGCAAAGGTTCTTGCAAGAGAAATTGGTTG
>JAGZOP010000090.1 GCA_018383195.1 Clostridiaceae bacterium
TCCAGCAACAAAATGTCACCAAGGAGAAAATAATTAACAAGATCGTTTAATACTTCCGTAAACCTATATATCATCCATTATGCCTCCCTTACAATCCTGCCCGCTGCCAGCCGTTCAACCGCTCCTGCAGCCCGTCGATTCTCCAGCCCTCGCCCACACGCTTCATGAGAAAGCGGCGGTCAAAGCCGGTGTTTTTCTCCCTGGTGTAGATATAGAGCTTGTTCCGGGTAACCTGCTCCGCGTCCAGGAACTGCTCCCCCTGGTAGGTGCCCTGGGCGCTGTATGAGAGGGCCAGAGGCCGATAGCCCAGACGGGGCTTTTCGCTCACATACTTCTCCCAGATCGCCAGCAGGCGGGGCGTGGCCTGGGCGTCCTCAACCCCGGCCTGCTCCATATACCGCTCCCACGCGGTCATTTCCTCAAAGAAAGCGGACAGAACTTTGCGGCATTCCTCCGCCGCCTGTTCGTCCAGCCGGACGGGCTTTTTGGCCTTTTCCCGCTGGAGCTGGGAGAAGTGTTCCATCTGCTCTTTGGTGAATTGTACATGGGCCACCGGCTCGATGCGGCTGTTGCCGGCGATGGCAAGCAGGCCCTCGTATGTCACAGCGGTATGGTCGATCTGAATGTGGGAGAGTTTGGGGATAGAGGCCGCCCGGAGCAGCCCTGCGTCGTCCAGCCCGGTGCGGTTGAGGGTCAGAAGGTCCAGCTTACAGCCTTGCAGGGCGGCCAGGCCGCTGCCGTTGATTCCGGCGTTGCCGTCCAGCAGCAAATAGCGCAGCTTGGACATAGCGGAAAAGACATGGAAACAGGCATCGGTGAGTGCGCCCTTCTCCACACCGAAATTGACCATATTTTTATGTTCGGCAAAGGGCGCCAGCAGTTCATCCGTCACCGGATACCCTTTCACATGGAAGCCCACCAGGGTGTATCCAGCCAGCCGCTCCATGATCTCCGGGGTCAGCTCTGGGACTTCAAACTGCTTCTCTCCGTCTAAGGTCAGAACACCATTTTCCCAGTCTGCTGTTCTGGCCCGTTTAGGTAATTCCATTGCTTACCTCCTTATTCCTGCTCTCTATAGCTTGTTTCAATGTCGATGAAGTGCACATACACGGCGCAGACCTCGCCCTTTGCGTTATAGCCGAAGTAGACGGGATAGTAGCCATCCCCCCAGCCAGAGGCGAAGATGGGCAGATTGCAGTCCGTGTCCGGCACTGTCCAATTGAGCCAGTCGCCATATTCCCCCTGATACTTGGGATGGGCTTTGGCATTTTCCTCCAGCAAGTCGCAGAACAGGTCATTGTAGGGGTCGATGTCCGGGTCCTCCTCCAGCCGCTTGGACCAGTATTCCTTGATGGCCGCCTGGGTCTGGATGTCCGCCACACAGCCCATCCCGGCATCCACGCCAAAGCCGAAGTAGTCACCATCTCCAATCGCCGCGTCCAGTTCCTCGCTGCCTGTCATGCCAATCTCATAGCGGACAGGCTTTTCCGAAGAAACCTCCACCTTGACGCAGGCATAGCGGTCACCGTATTTTTCACTGGGCACCACGCAGATTTTCACGGGATAAGTTCCGGCAGGGATCGGTTCAATAAACGGCATAGCCTCCTCCAGCTCCACCATTGGATCGCAGGCGAAGATTTGCCCGGTGGGGAAATGGACGGCACCAATCTCCAGCACATCCACCCCCATGTTTCCAATCACCTTTTCTGTAAAATAGGCCTCTAAGTCAATCTTGCAGGTCAGCTTGTCCTTGATAGATTCGTATTTGTTCAACCATTCGGTCGTAGGCATACCGGTCTCTCCTTTCGGTTTCAGCTCCACCCGGATGATAGGGCGGTAAAAGTCATAGTCGCCATTCAGTTCGCTTTCCTCCTGCACTTCCGGCTTGCAGTGCGGGGAACAGGGCAGGAACCCGAGGAACGGTCCCATTCCGCCGCAGATATTACACCCACCGTCACCGCCGCAGGTAGTAAATCTGTCTGCCTTCACCACCTCCCGCATATAGGGATCGTAGGCGATGGACAGTCCGAAGAAGTTGGGCTCTTCCATGTCGTAGGGCCTGTTCTCGTCCTCCTCCATGTCCTCAAACCAGTGCAGGCGCATGGAGTAGTCCAGCCCATCTCCCCAGGGAAATAGGGTACGGCACCCGCCGCCGCACAGGTAGGCCCACTCATCCGCCGTAGGCAGTGAAAGGCCCTGCTTTTCCAACTGTTCAAGAAGCGCATGGTAGTCTGTGCGGTGATAGATCCAGCTCTGAAAGCCCGTTTCCGTTCGATCTATACGGGCTGATTGATGTAAGGTAAGGCTGTCAAGGTCGCTCCAGGCAAAATCACGGAACTGCCTCAGCCAGTCAGGGTGGGCAGTCAATCTGGGATCATCCATCTGAACCGGCTCCCAGCAGAGTTCCTCCAACTCCCGGCCCGCCAGCATGGGGCCGATGGCCGCTTTCCGGACGGGAGCCATGCTTTCTCTAATGAATTCTGCTGGGTCCTGCTCCAGTTCCCATTCTTGAAACAGGTACTCTAATTCCTCCCGACTCTCCTGATTCAGTCCCGCGGCAAACCTGTCCCAGCCAAGGGTAACGGTATCACCGGGAACAAAGACAAACTCCCGGCCATCTTTCCTGAAGATTCCAGTGGTGCAGCTCTGGCCCCAGCGGTCAAAATGCTCCATCCGCACAAAATCCAAGTGGTACTGCTCTGCGATCTGCTCCATCAGCGCCTGCCTTTTCTCAGGGGAGAGCCGGTCAAACCGAGGACGGAGGAGTATATTCTCCCTGTCCGACCGATCAGTTTCACACTCCTGCAGCGGTTCTGGTTCCTCCCCTGGGAGGAAGAAAGGCAGATTCGGATAAGTTTCTGGATATTCCCGCCATGGTTCCAGCTTTTTGGGCTTGTTTGCCGAGCGCAAAAAGCCCCAGAAGTCGATGGGGTAACGGAACACCGGCCCAACCCTGTCCCGCCGGGTGACAATGACCACCGTTCCATTGGTGAGCATCCCGATGTGCTGCATTTTTTCTCCGCCGAACATTCCTGGACGGATGCGCAGCACCTCCCTTGTGCTCATGTTGATAAGCTGGGCAAAGTCATCAGAGAGGATCTCTCCATTTCCCTGCACCAGCAGCCAGTCTTCGGTAAACCAGCGAAGTTTCAGCCCCTCACCCATTCCGGGCAGGTCGGCGATCCGGCACCGCCCGGTGTCCATGTCCAGCTCCAGCAGGCATTCCTTCACCCGCCACTTGCCGCTGACGGCGTGGATCATGTAGATGCGGCCTGTGCCGGGAACGGGAACTGCTTCGGAGAGGTGGTCGTATCCGTACAAAGGGAAGGGGTGCTCCTTGACCTTGCCATTTTCCCAGCGGTAAATGCGCCCTTTGTACCACTCGTTGGAAAAGTAGACCCGGCCCAGCCCGTCCGCCGTGATACCGCAGTGGTAGGTGCCGCTCCAGCCGTCCTTAGGCAGCGGCCAGTTTTTTACATCCTGACAGGTCCCCCGGTCGGTCAGTTCGATCCGTGTGGCGTTGGTAGGATCACCCACCCAGAGGGAATGGTCTGTCCAATAAAAAGATTTCGGCGCTCCCTCATATCCGATGGGGGAGGGTTCAAAAAAGTTTAGAGTATTGGGGTTTTTGCACAGCAATGCCTTTCCAATCAGTCCGCTTGCAGAGGCCCCTGAGGCGGCATACAGCCCGGTTTTATCCGAATAGGAAATGCATCCAAAATGGTATAGGCTCTTGGAGCGGGTCACCTTCGGCGGGCGGCAGCGCAGATCGGCCACACAGCCATAGTTCCATTCATCGGAATGGCTGCTTTTCCACTCTCCCGCCGCAAAGTCCCCTGCCAGAGAATTGAAGAAATAATCGTACTCATCTTGGAGTATGTATTCCTCGCAAGGCATCAGCGCACCGGGGTCTTGCTCCTTGGCATGGCCGCCCCATTTACGCCCCTGCTGTCTCATCAGGCAGCAATATTGTCCCTGCTTTTTGCAGTAATGTTCCCATTCGCTGCGTTCTTCCTCTGGAATCAGAACAAACAGGTATTCGTCCTCATCGTCCAGGTTATATAGTGCCCAGCCGAAGGCAGAGAGTTCCTGTCCCAGGGCTGCCGCCCCTTTTTCGTGGGGCAGTTTCATATACTGGACGCCGACGGTGTCAAACCGTTCCTCCAGCAGCACTGGGACCTGTGCGCCCCATTTTTCTCGAAGTTCTGCCAGAGTGTCCTGTACGGCTCCGTCAAATTTCAGAATGTCCAGTGCGTCGGATCTGATTTGTGCCCAGTCTGGCATGAAAGTACCTCCCTCGTTTTACGATTCTCGCCTATGCTAATTCCGCATCCAAAATCTGCACCTGTTTTCCTTTCTCATTCACATAGTAAAGTGCAATGTAGTCGATGCCGTCCCGCTTGACCTGTTCCCAGGGCATCCGCTCCCCGTTGATCAGTTCCACGGTATCCGCCTCATCCACCTCGAAGTCTTCTTTTTCGTTCTCATAGTCGTTGCCGCAGCCCAGCTCCAGCACCAGCTTGGAGGCAGGGATCTCATACCGCTTGAGGGGGCGGTGCTCCAGTTCCGCCGGATCATGCTCATCGCAGAACAGGTTGTTATAGCCATGCCGCCCGTTGTCGAAGATGACAAACTCCTCGCCGCTGGCCGGGTCACGGGCCGCCACCAGTCCGGGGGCCTCGTCACCGTCTACGATATAGGGTTGGGGCTCTCCCTTCACCGTGAACAAC
>JAGZOP010000091.1 GCA_018383195.1 Clostridiaceae bacterium
TCTGTTCCAATCATGCCGCATTCTCCTCTTATCCCACAATGGTGGTTTCCTGGATAGCCAGATTATCGTAATCCATGGCGATCAGCTTTTCAGCGGCCTCTGGGGTACACATGAACCAAGTACTCACGCCCCAGGCGTCCATCCTTGTAACGGTGAAAAAGTCGGTTTGGGCAGAAGTAGGTTCTCTTGCGTCAATATAGTAGTCGGAATAGAGGTAGACCAGATCGACCTCCCGGTCCGGCAGCCACTTGGCCCGGCGCACACGTGGTTTGCCATTTTTCAGCGTCTTTTCTCTGGGGTTCTCAAACCACGCCAGTTCCTTGACTTTCAGGCCGGTGAAGGAATCCATCAGCCGCCGGGCAATCTCCCGGTGGGTAAATACTCCGCAGTCCCAGGAGCCCATCAGCCATGTCTGTATAAAGTCGCCCACCTTGCTGCCAGGAGCAGGCGGTCCATAGACGCTCTCATCCGCCCACATGACCTCCATCTTTTCGCACTGATCCGGCCGGGGACAGGACTTCTTGTTGCCGTGTCGGTACATGATATTCACATAACCGAAGTCCTTGCCAGTTCGGTCGTGACCAACGGTTTCCACTTTATAGGCAGTTATGGACATTGCAGTTCCACCTCCTGAGCCAGGACAAATCCGCACAGTCCAAGGGAAGCGTCGATGACAAATACCCGGATATGCTCCCGATCCATGCGCTCCCGCAGTTCCTCGATGCCGCAACGGGCGGGAAATCCGTAAGGGATGGTACCGTCCAGCAGGTCTTTGTACTGTTCAAAAAAACCGTCCACGGTGATCTCATCCATGCCGAAGAGGATGTTGTCCTGAATCACATTTTCAAACCAGTGGGCCAGCAGGCCGGTGAAGCGAACGGATACTTTCTCTCCGGCCTCGGTCTGGGTATCCATGTGCAGGGTGTGGGCTTCAAAGTCAGCGCAGTAGCGGAGAACTCTATTGTCGTGCAGCTTTTCAAAGGATTGAATTACCATACTCATGCCAACTCTGCGTCCAGTATCTGGACTGGTTTTCCTTTCTCGTTCACATAGTAAAGGGCGATATAGTCGATGCCGTCCCGCTTGACCTGTTCCCAAGGCATACGCTCGCCGTTGATTAGTTCCACAGTATCCGCCTCATCCGGTTCGAAGTCTTCTTTTTCGTCCTCGTAGTCCACGCTGTACCCCAGCTCCAGCACCAGCTTGGAGGCGGGGATCTCATACCGCTTGAGGGGACGGTGCTCCAGCTCGGCTGGATCATGTTCTTCGCAGAACATATTGTCGTAGCCATGCCGCCCACCGTCGAAGATGACAAACTCCTCGCCGCTCTCCGGGTCACGAGCTGTCACAAGTTCGGGAGCGAAATAACTGGGAACAATATATAGCTGTGGTTCTTCGTTTAAGGTCAACAGATCACCGTAGTACCAAACCTCCAGCAGTTCATTGCCAGTGGTAGAACACAATGTCACGGTGGGCAGGCGTTTCTGCGCCCACTCCTTCACATGGCCGGTGAGCCAGGTGGGATAATGGGGAGAGGGCGGGGATATGACTTCTTTCGAAGATACGCCATGTGTGCGGTTCCACGGCTCCATATCTAAACTGACCGTCCAGTCACCGTCTATATATTTCATTTTGGAATTGGCCTTGATGTAGTCCTCTCCCCAGAGGGCTACATCCGCCCTGCTGTACCAGGTCTTCATGGTGATACCGTCGCCTCTTAGGATCTCGCAGCAAATATGCTCCTCCGGCTTTGCGTTCCGTAGTTTGAGCATACGCAAAATTTCCGTATCTTCCGGGGTGATCTCCCGGAATGTAAATTTGAATGACATTTTGTTGTCTCCCTTACAGTACCCAGGACATGATACTGGTCACAATCAGCACGATCCCAAGCAGGAAGAAGATCACCCGCCTGGAGCCGCGGCCATAGCGGTGAGAGTCCGGTTTGCCGGTAGGGTCGCACATCCAGTTCCAATTCAGAATTGAGCCAGCCACGGACACAATACCCATGATCAAAGTCACCCACTCCCAGTGTGCCTGTAAAAAAGCTGTGATCTGCTCGCTGTTCATTTAAGTTTCCTCCTCGCCTTCGTCGTCGCGTATCACCTCATACCATGCTCCATCTTCACTGCGCATCTGCATGGTTCCGTAAGGTAGGTTCAGAAATCGGATAATGTCTGGGTCGATGCGGCAGATGTCACGGATATCATAGAAGCCGCAGTGCGACTCGTAGTATTCATCACCTTCGCCGTACACATCGCCCTCATCCCCGGAGTAGAAGGCCCAACCGCTCTCCCAACCCATATCCTCGCGCTCGGGGAACAGCCGGTCCATAATCTGCACCTTGCACCCATCCTGGGCGACGCGGTCGGAAGCGTAGCAGAACAGAGGGCCGTCCCAGTTAGGAATGACAGTCGGTTTCCCTTCCGCTGCCCGCGCCACCCACTCCTCGGGGTCATCTGCAAATTCCGTTTCCAGATACTGTTGATACCGCTCATCCAGCAACTGCTCCACACGCTGACGGATTTCTTCGGTATACGGCAGAAGTAGGTAGGCTGCTTCTTTTTCCGCAATACTGTTCCAGATACGGTCCTTGGGCCCGGCCAAGACGATATTCCGGCAGTCCCGGCGGTAGATATAGGGGTTGGAGCGGTTGTCCTGAGCGTACCACTGGGCAAAGCCCGAGCCTCTCCGGTCAAAGAACTGAGTAGACAATTTCCCGTCCAGTTTGTTCAGGATGAACACCCGCAGATCCGGCCCCTTTCCGGCCCGAATCGCCTCCACCACCTCCCGATGCCGGGAGAGGAATGGGTTACTCATTTGGCCTCGTTTCATAGCCCAGCCCAGGAAGAAGGCCATCCGATTGCAGGCATCCAATTCATCTACTGGCAGGTGAAGCGCCCGGATCTTCTTGATCTGCTCTGCGGCGTTGTCCATCTCCGCTGGGTCGTAGCTGATTTTCTCCCGGTCTGTGACCACATTGAGCCGGTGCGGATTGATGACCTCCAAGCTCTCGTCCGGGCAGAGGTCCAGCAGGGCGTCCGAGCCGTGCTCCAACTTGTATTGGATCTCCTCCCGATAGAGGGGAATCACCTGATAGAAGTTGACTTCGTCCCCGTCCGGCAGGCGGCAGAAAAAGGAATCCGTCCCAAACACACCGGGACAGAGCAGGATCTCACCCCGCAGCTCCGTGTTCTCCGCGAAGGGGATACCATCCCCACCCTCATCCAGTGTAGTCCTGGATTCCAGCCCTACCTCCGGGTCCTCCATGGCGAAGTGGGCGGTGGCCAGCATCATCCGGATGGGCCAGCTCCACCGCTCCTCCCGACAGTCCGCCTTTGTCAGCTTCCAGTCTCGGGGCAGATTGATGAGCAGCTCCGCCCGTTCCAGTTTTTCCTCTCGACGCTCCTCCGGAAAACCCATCCTATGCCGGCTCAGGCCGACAGTGACCAGGGTGTAGTAGTCATGCTCGAGCCGGGGCGGGATGACGGCGATCTCCAGCGGGCGATCCGGATCGCTGCCGTCCGTGAGGAGCTGGGTATAGACACCGAACTGCTGGTCGATATGTACTTTCACATGGCCGAGAATGTCATCGTCGGCAGGGGAAATGGTCTCCTGTCGGATGATCTTCTCCCGCTCGTTCCAATCCAGTTCCAAGGAATTTTCCTCCTCCAGATACTCCTCGAAGTCTCGCACCAGCTTTTGGGCGTCTATGTCATCCGGGGCCAGGGACAGCCAGCGTTTTGCGTATTCATAGGCGGTGGCTGCGGAGCTGTATGCCATCAGGCAGGAGTAGCCCATCCGGGCATTCCAGTAGGGATCGTTCTCACCCTGGGTGCGGACGGACTCCAGCAGATCAATGGCGTGCCGGAGAAGATCTCCATCCACTTCAGCGTTCTCGCCAAGAGCACCGCGGTCACCCAGCACCGCCAGATTGCTGTAGGCTCGGCCCAGTTTGAGCGTCAGCAGATAATCCCGCTCCTGTTCCGGGATGGCTTCGATAGCCTCAATGCATCGGGCAAACTCGTCCGCATCATTCCACTTCTCAATCTGCTCCAGCAGCTCTGCTCTTTCTGCCTGATTCATCGTTTCACCGCCTTTTCTGTTTCATCCTTTGCCTTTTTTGAAGTGTCCGCTGCCTCGCCATGTGTTGACTACACAGGTGAAGATCTGACCGCAGTGCTTGCATCGAATCATGTGAGCCATAATTTCGTCTGCCCACCCATCCTCAGTCTTTACCTTCTCCAGCGGACAGGTGGATTCCTCTGCAATCAGTTCAAATTCACCTTGTTCCACCAACTGCTGGATATAGGCAATACAAGCCAGGTAGTCCTTGGGGTCATCAAATTTTCTCCATGTTTGAATGTTACGGCAGTGCTCGCACATAATGGGCACCTCCTCCCATAAACGGTTGTAGTCAGCCCTGTATCTCAGCGTCAACGGGGCCTTTTTTCAGCGTTCCATCCACAGTGATCACATGGCCCCAGAACATATCGTCATCCTCGTACCAGGCGGTAAAACGGCCGCCGGGAGATACTGTAAACTCGGTGAGGAGGATGCGCCGGGCAAACTCATCCTCGGTGATGGGGTCTTGTTTCGGGTCCCGGGCGGTCTGGTTATTGTCCGCCAGCCACTCGTTGGCCTGAGCGGTGAGCTTCTGGGCAGCCATCGCCCGCAGGGACTTGTCCCACACCTCCTGATCTGCCACCAGTTTCTT
>JAGZOP010000092.1 GCA_018383195.1 Clostridiaceae bacterium
TTCCCCGGAGGTGCTGGCGGAGGCGGATCTCTGCATTCAGGATGTGCTGAACGGCACCGCTCGTGAAAATCACTCCGCCTACCCGACCGTGGTGCGAAACCACAACGGGACGCCATTTCTCCCTGATCAGCTGCTGGAGCGGTATCTGACCGGGCTGCTGCTGAAGGAATTTCCCTGCGAGGATGCTGTTTCCCTCTGCGATGCCATGCGGCGACTGGTGGGCTGGCAAGAGATCCGCTATAAGTTGGAGAAGTACATAGAAAAGCAGGTGCAGGAACGCTACTTCCTTGTGGGAGAGCGGGAAGATGGGTTTACCGTCTTTCCGCCCTGCACAGTACTGCCGGAATTGCGTCCGGAGGATGTGGACGAAGGTCTGCTGCGCTTTGCCTGCTATGTGGCGGTCTGCCATACGGTGTATGGGCAGAGTTTTGAATCCCTCACCACTGAACACATCCTCGGCCTGGTTTCCCAGCTCCGCCCAGATATGGTGAAGGAACTGAAAACCAATGGCAGCGGCAAATTGCCAAAGGCCATCCAGCGGCGTAAAACGGAGCATTTCACCGCATCGGCCAATGATGCGTTTGCTACTATCCGCATCACCGCCAGGGACTCCACGGAGGAGTGCTATGCTGAAATCCTGGACTACCTGTGTGCGGTGCTGGAACAGGAGGAATTCCCCCGCAGTTACTCGGTGGAGTTCAGAGGAAAGGAAAAACTCTATCTGCCCATTCCCGGCTTGCCCAAGAAAGGAGTCAATCAGCTCTTTGCCTGCGCGGTGCAGCACCCCAATCTGCATCCATCTATGGAGCGATACGCTCGTCTGGCTATGCGGGAGTTTGAGTGGTACCAAAACCTTGCGGACGAAGCCTGTGCAATGCCTGGCTCTTTTGCTGTGTTCGCTCTAGGGATGGAGGGAGAACAGTGGGCGCCGCTGGTGGCGGAGTATCTGGATCTCTGCGACGACGAGCACTCCTCACTGCAAGAGAAGTTCCTTCATGCCTTTATCCGGAAGTTTGGTTTCCAACCATGGACACTGGGGGTATTGGTACGGGGCGCATTGTCTATGCAGTGGCTGAAGCCTGCTAAGGAATTCCGCACTCTGATCGCCAATGCGGAAAGCCTGGATGCACTGCTGACAGTCAAGCGCCGCATTTCCGATTATCTCCTGCCGGAAGAGGACAAAGACCCGAAATTCCGGGCCATCGCTTGGCAAAGTCTGCTCTGGGCCATCTGGGGCCCGTCCTCCGAAAACGGCGGCAGAAAAATCATTAAGTCGGCGCCGAAGGAGCTGAAAGAGAAATACCAGCAAGTATTTACGTAAGGAGAGCGCCATGAAAAAGAGAACGGTCAAGGACTTTATTGCCCTGTATGTCCCGGAAGATGAGGAAAAGCTGGTACTGATCCAGAGCGGTATCAGCGCGGACAAAACCTTTCTGGATACCTTCTGGGCGGCGCATACCTATGCCCTCGCCATGGCGGATGTCCAGACCGGAGAGGTGATCTCCGGTCGATGCTACCTGAGCTGGCCGTTGACAGACAAGGAACGGGATGCCGGCGACTATTCCAAGCGGTTTGCCACGGGCCAGATCTATCGGATCAAAGCCCGCGGCTGGAAAGGTGATTCCCTCAGCGAACCTCAGTGGTATGTCATGGAGGTACTGGAGGAAGGCGTACCCTGTCCGGCACTGGAGGATATCTGGGCGGAGTACACAAAGCCGATTCTTCTGAAGGACGAAGTGCTGGGCACCCTCACACTGGATCGTGAAATGAGTATGTTCAACGGGACTTGCCGGTGGATGGGAAAAGACATCCAGATCTCACTGGATGTGGAGATTGAAAAGAAAGCGTCCTGGACTCGCGTCACCAATGTGATGAAGAAACTGGTGGCAGATCAGGAAGTCTGGGACAAGTCCCTGCGAGCGATGGCAGCCCAGAAGCTCACCGATCAGGCCAACGAATGGCTGGCGGACAATGATCAGGCCGACCGGGACCCGGAGAAAGACCCCATCACTGAGGATGAGTTCGCCCGCCGCATCCTGCTCACCGAGTTTACAGTATCTCCTGGTGGGCGGTTTACCGCCTGGTATGAGGATGACGATATGTTCTGGGGCCATATGATCACTGTGGATGGAACACTGAAAAAAGGCCCCGTTGACGCCGATATACAGGGATAAGGAGAGGAGGAAACCTAAATGAACAGCGAGCAGATCACGGCTTTTTTACAGGAACATTGGAACTGGGTGACCCTGATCATCGGCGCTGTCCTGCTGATCGGGGCAATCATGAACTGGAACTGGCTCTGTGACCCCACCGGCAAACCGGACTCTCACCGCTATGGCCGCGGCTCCAGGCGGGGGATCTTCTTCCTACTGGGAATCGTGCTGATCGTGGTCAGCATCTGGAGCCTTGTAATGGCACTGAATTAGGAGGCTGTGTCCCATGACCCAAGAAGAACAGATCCGCCTCTATCGGCTGATGGAAAAGCTCAACTGGTTTTTCCACCAAGAGATGCACTACCTGGATCGGGAGACGGCAGAAAAGACTGCGCGGGAGTGTTACCCGGAGATTCGGGATTTTACATACGACATTTTATGGAACGACCTGCCCAAAGAGGTCCAGGAGCAGCTCATGGACGAGGAGGAATCCCTGTGAGTACACTGATTTGTTCTTTTGATGGCCTGCACGACAACAGAGTCCTGCGCTACTGCGCTGACTTTGAAGCCCATACCCTGCACATGGATACCCAGACTGAGGCCGGAGAGAAAGTATCCGTTCGCTTTACCGGCCTGCTGGCCCACTGGTTTGAAAATGTGGTCCAGGACAACATCCTCTTCGGCATGGAGGAGATCACCGTGGACGGTTTTTTTGAACAGTACAAAGACCTGCTGGGCGGGACCATCTCTTACGGCTTTCCCGCCTGCTGCAGCATCGAGGAACTGCGGAAGCGCATGGAACGGGAGCACATCCGGGCATTTGTCATCGACTCTTCCCTTGGACTGTGCGGATTTGTACTGGCTCAGGAGGTGGAACTGCAATGTCTCTAACTGCCTATAAAGTGGAAGCCGTCGGTCATGACCGAACCGGCAAGGACTTCGGTTATGTGAATATCATGTACCGATACGGCAACAAGCAGTCCTGTCCCCGGCCAGATCAATGTGAAAAGATAGAGGTCATGTGGGCGGATGAGAGCGTCTACGGGCCGCCTGCCCCCGGCAGCAAGGTGGGCGACTTTATACAGACATGGCTGATGGGCTCCTGGAACTGCGGGGTATTTACCCACCGGGAGATTGCCCAGCAGCTCATGGATACCTTCACCGGTCTGAAACTCAAGGAACTGGCGTGGTTTGAGAACCCCAGAGAAAAGACTCTGAAAAACGGCAAACCGCGTGCGCGCCGGGCCAAGTGGCTGCCGGAGCGAGAGGTGGATCTGGTGTATCTCTACTCCGACTACTATATTGACGCAAGAGAACCTGCTTCTGCCCAAACCGACTTCTTCACCGTCACAAGGGTGGACGCCTGGGGCGTGAGCACCTGGTTCATGTGTACCCCGGAGGCCGCCGAGAAGCTGATCGCCATGGATTATGACAATCTGGCTGTCAAGGAAACCACCATTGTGGGATAGAGAAAGCAGGTGCCTTATGTACCAAATTGCATATATTGGCCGTTGGGAAACTCTTCTGGAAACGGCTGCCGCCATCTGTGACCACGACACTCCCAAGTTGGAAGCAATGCTTCAAGGCGGGGTGGATCTGAATGCTCCCATTCAGCTCAGCGAGTATATCAAACTCACACCGCTGGAGATCGCGGTTTTTCGGAATGATGTGCCCATGATCCACTTCCTACTGGAGCATGGAGCTGATCCCGGTCTGGCAGAGGAACAGCCCCTGCTGGTCACCGCTGCCCGCTGTTGTGGGCCGGAGGTGGTGGCGCTCTTTGCTGGACGGGCCGCAAAACTCAGCCCGAAGCAGAAAGTGCGGGCCTTCCAGGAGGCCTTCCAGGAAGTGCGCTGGGGCAAGCGCCTGGAGAATATCCAGGTGCTGGAGCAAGCTGGGATCACAGTGGACAAGTTTGGCGGCGAGGCATTCCGGGCCGCTGTGTCCGAGGGCAATACCAAACTTGCTCGACTGCTTCTGGAAAAAGGGGCAGACATCAATTACCACAAACCAGACATGGTGTCCCCTTATGCCTCCAGCCCCGTCACCGAGGCCGCTCGCTCAAACAATTTTCCCATGGTGCGCTGGCTGGTGGAACATGGGGCGAACATCACCCTTGTTGACAAATACGGCGACCGTCCCTACAGTGTGGCAGTTCAGAACAAGAATCAGGAGATGGCCGACTACCTAAAGGCGCTGGAGCCAGAGGAATGGCACAACGAGCAGGAAAAGATCCGGCAGCTCATGCCCTATAAGCTACCCGCCAAGCTGGTGGAACACTTGAAGACCGGCCCCCTGCGGCTGGAGTTCCCGGAGCAAAAATGGGTGAAATGGGCAGAGTTGTATTCCTACATGGATGTGCAGGAGATGACCTGGAAACGGAAGAAGCTGCTCTCCCTGATGGTGCAGATGGACAACTACAGCGACTATCTGCTGCTGTGGAGCCCCAG
>JAGZOP010000093.1 GCA_018383195.1 Clostridiaceae bacterium
TAAAATGCTGGTATCGTCCTTTGGCTGTTCCTACGAAACGGCGGACATTGAATTTCAAATGCTGTTAGATCAGGCGTTCAAGAAAGGCAACAATCTGGCCCACCATCTGATACAAGCGTTTGAACCGGGGGAAACCACGCCGGAGCAGGCCCATGAGATCGGGCGGCAGCTTGCCGACGAAGTGCTGCAAGGCAAGTACCCCTATGTGCTGACTACCCACATTGACAAGGGCCATCTGCATAACCACATCATTTTTTGCGCCGTGGATATGGTACAGCAGCGCAAGTACATTTCCAACCGGCGCAGCTACGCCTACATCCGGCGAACCAGTGACCGGCTGTGCAAGGAAAACGGTCTGTCCGTGGTGAAGCCGGGTAAGGACAAGGGCAAGTCCTACGCCGAATGGGACGCCCAGCGCAAAGGCAAGAGCTGGAAAGCCAAACTAAAAATCGCCATCGACGCGGCCATCCCGCAGGCCAAAGACTTTGACGACTTTCTGCGGCTCATGCAGGCGCAGGGCTATGAAATCAAACCGGGCAAATTCGTTTCTTTCCGCGCCCCCGGTCAGGAACGCTTCACCCGCTGCAAGACGCTGGGTGAGGACTACACGGAAGAAGCCATTACCCGCCGGATCAAGGGGCTGGCCGTGGACAGAGGCCCGAAACGGAAAGCCACAAAGGAAATCACCCTGCGGATTGATTTGGAGAACAGCATCAAGGCCCAGCAGAGTGCGGGCTATGCAAAGTGGGCGAAAGTCCACAACTTGAAGCAGGCTGCCCGGACGCTGAACTTCCTGACGGAACATGGCATAGACGACTATGCGGCGCTGGAAAGCAAGGTGGCCGAGATCAGCGCGGCCAACGACGAGGCCGCCGCTGCGCTGAAAGCGGTGGAACGCCGCCTGTCCGATATGGCAGTGCTGATAAAAAATATTTCCACCTACCGGCAGACAAGGCCCGTGGCGCTGGAATACAGAAAAGCCAAAGACAAAGCCGCGTACCGGCGCGAACATGAAAGCCAGCTTATCTTGTACGAGGCAGCGGCAAAGGCCATCAAGGACGCGGGCATGACAAAGCTCCCCAATCTGGCCGCCCTGAAAGCCGAATACCGAAAGCTGGACGAGGAAAAGGAACGGCTGTACCAGAAGTACGGCGAAGTGAAAAAGGAACTGGCCGACTACGGCATCATCAAGCAGAATGTGGACAGCATTTTGCGAGTGACGCCCCATCAAGAAAGGACACAAGAGCTATGAGCATACCGAGAATGAATTACCGGCAGTACCGCAAGGCCCGGAAGCTGACGCATGAGTGCTGCAATTACTGTGACGGGAACTGCCTGCTTTTGGACGATGGAGAGGAATGTGTGTGCGTCCAAAGCATTTCCTATTCGCTTCTGTGCCGGTGGTTTCGGGCCGCCGTCCTCCCGCTGGACGCGGCCCTGTGCGCCGAGATCAGCAAGAGCCGGGACGAGGTGAAACGCTGCGTCGAGTGCGGGGCCGTGTTCACGCCGAAGTCCAACCGGGCCAAATACTGCCCGGATTGTGCGGCGCGGGTGCGCCGGAAGAAAGAGGCTGAACGGCAGCGGAAAAGATACCTCCTGTCTACGCATTTAGGGCGGTAAAAAGCCCACTATTTCAAGGTTTTCCCGCCACAGTCGGCGGGCAGGCGGGACAGATTATCCAATCCCCGCCGAAACAGGGTTCTAAATGCGTAGACGAAAACCCATAAGAAAGCGCCGGACGCGGCGGCCTGCTGGCCCTGCGCCCGGCGTTTTCTCATTAGAAACGGGAGTTATTAAGCATATTTTCTTTTGAACAAGGTAATTGACAAAATATATGATAGTGCGAAAAGAATTATTGTGCTTATAAAGCCAATTATCATGCTCAAATCAAAATTTTCTACAACAAAGCCCATAATGGCATTGTCTGTTACTCGTGACCAAATCCCTAAAACTACTAACAGTATGATTAGAATGAACATCACCGCAAATCCCGCATTGACGCCCAACCAATAGTTAGAGGGTAGTATAAAGGCAAGGAATAGTAAGACAACACAAAAGGAAGCCGCAGATATAAACAAATAAAAACCAAACTGATACGCTGGAAAGCAAAAGTAAGAAATTGTGTTTACAACGAGAGCCACACACAAACCTATGATTGCTGCAATCCCGGCAAAGGCATAACGGCTACTGACAATCTGCTTTTTTGAGAGAGGTAACGCAACCGCATATTTTCCCCATTTCCATTGTTCATCAGAATTGGCAAGGGTAATCAGCATAGAGGCAACTTCCAACGGAACAAGCAGGAAACTAATATAAATAGAACCTGCCCCCTCCAAAATAATCATCAGAGCAGCAATGATAGCGAAATCCATGATAAGACGGGCAATCCCATATTTTTTCTTAACTGTCAGAAAATCTTTTGTCAATAAGCCTTTCATTGCATTTCCCCCTTTACATAGAACAACATGATTTCTTCAATCGTGGCCGGGCCAACGATTGCACTTGAATATTGTTTTGCGGCTTTGTTGCGGTCTTTTACCAGAACCTTAAACTGATAATCTTCTTTCCGGTAAGCAACGATTTCAGATTTGTCAAGAGTGTCAAATACAGCAGCACCACAATTCAAAATGCCGTAATTATCAACCAGTTCGTCTTTTTCGTGGGTGAAAATCAATTTCCCTTTGTGGAGAAAGGTAATATAATCCGCAACCTTTTCCAAATCACTTGTAATATGAGATGATACTAAAACAGAGTGGTTTTCATCTTGAACAAAGTCAATGAGCATATCCAAAACATCATCCCGGATGATAGGGTCAAGTCCGCTGGTCGCTTCGTCCAAAATCAGCAGTTCAGCCTTGTGGGACAGTGCCACGGCAAATGCCAATTTCACTTTCATGCCTTTGGAAAAATCTTTGATTTTCTTATCTTTCGGCAGTTCAAATTTTTCGAGATGCTGGCGATAAAGAGGCCAATCCCAGCCGGAATAAATTCCAGACATGAATTTTCCGATTTCCTCTGCCGTAAAAATATCAGGGAAATGGTTTTCATCAAAGACCACACCGAGTTTATCTTTGATTTTAATTTCATCCAAAATATGATCTTTGCCGAAAATGAGAATTTGGCCGCTGGTTTTCTGTGTTTCGTTCAGAATACAGTTAATCGTCGTGCTTTTTCCAGCACCGTTTTCACCGATCAGTCCCATAATGACACCACGGGGAAGCGAAAAACTTACTTTGTCAAGAACAAAGTCGCCATAGTCTTTCGATAATTCTCGTATTTCCAAAACATTATCGCTCATCATTCATCCTCCTGATACATTAGTGTGAGTAATTCTGTCAGCTTATCCAGAGATATTCCGCTTGTGCGGGCGATCTCGATTGCCTCCGCAAATTTTTCTTCTATCTTTTTTTGTTGTTCTTCCAGATAGAAATCTTGATTTTGCGCTGATACATAACAACCTTTTCCGGCGGTTGTTTCAATAAAACCATCTTCTTGCAATGTGGCGTATGCCTTTTGAACCGTTAAAATGCTGATATGCAATGACTTTGCTAATGACCTTACAGACGGAATTGCTTCGCCAGCTTTTAATTCACCACTCATAATTGCCGCTTTAATTTGTGACGCTATCTGTTCGTATAAAGGTCGGCTTGCCTTATTGCTTACGACTATCTCCAAATTCCCACCACCATTCCGTTCTTTACTGTTATGCTGTTACAAGTACAGTATAAAACAGAAAAATACAGATGTCAATAAGCTGCGATAATTTCATGGAATTTTAACAAAGCGCCTCCTGTCTACGCATTTAGGCCGGTAAAAAGCCCACTATTTCAAGGCTTTTCCGGCATGGTCGGTGGGCAGGCGGGACAGATTATCCAATCCCCGCCAGAGAGGGCTTCTAAATGCGTAGGAAAATGTTTCCGCCGCTGGTATTTCTCCCGGTTCTGTGTTATGCTGATACAAGCATAAAAAAGACAGGAGTGGACAGGATGACCGAACAGGAAATGTTACTGGACAGCGCCACGATCAAGGCCGCTGTCGCGGGTGAGAAGTGGGCCACGGAAAAGGTGATTGAACACTATGCCCCCATGATCGACGAGCTGGCCGTAGACGAGGATATGAAACAGCACTTGATTATGAAACTGTTGGAAGCCCTGCCGAATTTCCCGATGGAGCAGGCATAAAGGCAAAAAAACAGCGCCGGACGCAGAGGCCATACAGCCCCCGCGCCCGGCGCTTCGTTATGCTTTACTTACTCGTCTGTGAAATGGAACTTACGCGCCTCAAAGTCGGCGTCGGTCATGGTGTCCAGCTTGGCAAGGGTCTGGCGGGCCAGCGCCGTCATTTCCTCGTCCATATCTGGTATCGCGGCATGGAGCTTCGCCATCGTCCTGCGCCGGTCAGCATTGTGATACAGACAGATCAGGTTTTCTTCCTCCACATTAAACTGCATTGTCATACCTCCAATTCGTTTTTCTTGGTGCGGGCCGGGGCCTTTTTCG
>JAGZOP010000094.1 GCA_018383195.1 Clostridiaceae bacterium
TGGAAAAGCTCTTATACAAGTCCTTGGAGGGTCGCAGGGACACCGGGTCTACGACCCGGAAGGAGTAGCCTGTACCCAGACGGCTGGTGGGGGCGGACTCGGTGTGAAAACCGGGCTGTACCTGATCCCGCCGGCGGCCCCCTTCGTGGATCTGAGCGCGGGCGCGCCGCACCGGACAGACAAGGCCCGCTGTCTCACCGCCCGCTATGGGCAGACAACACTCTCTACCCATCCAAGGGAACGGTCTGGAGTACTGTACATCAAGGAGGCCACCAAAAAAGGCTGGAAAGCAGCTTACCCAGGAGACACAGTTGATCTGGGCTATGCTGGGAGCAACACCCGGCGCGGGCGTGTGGGCCACGACATTGCCCACACACTGGAGACCAGCAGCATCCAGGGCATCGTGGAGCGCGGCGGGCGCATCCGCCGCCTGATGCCCCGTGAATGTTTTCGCCTCCAGGGGTTCGAGGATGAGCAGATCGACAAGATCCTGGCTATCACCTCAGATGCCCAGGCTTATAAACAGGCGGGCAACGGCGTGACAGTCAACGTAGTGGAAGCCATTGGCAGGCGTATCAGGGCGGTGGATGAGCAGCTTAGGAAGGAGGATGCTGCAGCATGAGCGAGATCGGCATCAAGGACCAGTGCTTCGGTGTGGAAGTGGAGATGACAGGCATCACCCGTGAGCAGGCCGCTCATGCTCTTGCAGACTATTTTGGGACAAGCCCACAATATCTTGGAACTGGCTACGACACTTGGGGAGCTACAGACCCGGAGGGAAAGGTATGGAAACTGATGAGCGATGCCAGTATCCGGGCGGAACGAAAAACACGGACAGGATATACCTCAAATGCCGGAACCAGTTACCGTGTGGAAATGGTCACACCAAAACTCACCTATGAAGAACTTCCCAAATTCCAGGAGTGTATCCGTAGGGTGAGGGCTGCAGGGGCCAAAGTCAACAGTTCCTGCGGCATCCATGTCCATGTGGATGCTGCCAACCATAACCGCCAAAGCCTGAAGAACCTCATCGGCATCATGTATTCCAAAGAGGACATTCTGTTCAAGGCATTACAGGTAAACGAGTCCCGTGCTTCCCGATGGTGCCAGAAGGTGCGGGAACCCATGCTTCGACAGGCCAGGACATTATCCTCAGAAGAAACAAAAGATCTGACCCAATTGGAGAGCATCTGGTATGAAGGAGACATTGGCAACGATGAACATTACAACTGGACCCGCTATTACGCCCTGAACCTCCACTCTGTCTTTTACCGCGGTACCGTGGAGTGGCGCTGCTTCAACTCTACGCTCCACGCAGGCCGGGCCGCAGCTTATGTCAATCTGTGTCTGGCGATCTCCGCCCAGGCTATCGCCCAGCGCAGCACCGTCATGCGCAAGACCCGCAGCGACAACGAACTGTTCACGTTCCGGGTGTGGCTGGTGCGCCTGGGGCTCAACGGAGACGAGTTCAAACACACCAGAGATCATCTTCTGGCAAATCTGGAGGGTGACCGTGCCTGGAGATATGACAAGGACAGTTATGAGGTCAATCGGAAAAAGAAGAAACAACGAGAAGCGGAGAGGTGACGCTGATGAAGATACGGATAGAAGAAACCATATATGAGGGGACCGGAGCAGAGATCCTGGATCAGCTGCGGCTGGCTTCCTTTGACCCTTTGGAGTTCCCGGATGCGGAGAGTTACCTCTGGCAGCTCCAGAACAATTTTATCCGCATGACGGATCAGGAGTGCCATCTGCCGGAGGCCGGACTGGAAAAGCAGGCACAGGTCATGTTCGCTGCTCTGGCCAAGGTCGGCGCACTGGAGGTGTTGGAGGATGGCTGATAAGCTGTATTTTGCCTATGGGAGCAACATCAACCTGGAGCAGATGGACTACCGCTGTCCAGATGCCACGGTGGTGGGGCCGGTGGTACTGGAGAACTACGAGCTGCTATTTCGCAGAGGTGGTTTTGCCACTATCGTTCCCAAGGAGGGAGGACGAGTCCATGGCCTTCTGTGGAGCATCACGCCGGAGTGCGAGCGATCCCTGGACCTTTATGAGGGGTATCCCCGCTTTTACGATAAGCAGACCGTGACAGTGCGCGACGGTCTGGGCCGGGAATTGCCTGTGATGGCCTACATCATGGATGAGCGGTTCCGGGAACCGATGCTGCCTACGGAACCCTATTACAACGGCATTCTGGAGGGCTACAGGCAGAACGGCCTGCCGGTGCGGGCACTGAAAGCGGCGTGGCAGCACTGTGTCCAGGAAGTAGAGCGGGAGACCGCAGAGATCAACCGCAAGGCTGACGCGCTCACAAAGCGAAAGGGGAACAAGAACCGTGAGCGGTAAAACCTACCCGTTTTTCGAGACGGAGAAAGATGACATCTCCCCTCTGTTCACAAGTAAGCTGCAGGATCAGGCGCACGTGGGGTGCCTGCGGGGGAGATTTCAGGATGGCGGGATCGCGGTGGATTGGTTTGGAGGGAATGAGCCCCTGTGCACGCCGGAGTTTGACGCGGAGCTGAAGGACCTGCTGAAAAACCTGTGCCAGGACGGGCCGTTGGATGACTCGCAGGCTATGAGGCGTTTTTGCCTGGAACATCCCCAAGCAAAGATGTCAGGGCGAGATACCTTTTTTGCTTTTCGTATCGATACCAGCCGGTATCGCTATTATTTACGTCTATTCCCGCAAAAACAGAAGTTTTTCCTCTTCTGCTATCAGACCGATCAATTTAAGAAGGATCGTCCCACGCCGGACTATCATTACCAATACTGTAAAAAACCGAGAGCAAAACAAAAGTCAGGAGGTGAACGCGCGTGAAGGTTTTGGTGGTAGAGCCGATGAAGAAGTGCTACACCAAAGAGATCAACGGCCTGGAGGAGATGCAGGCACTTGTAGGCGGGTATATCCAGGCCATCTACCCCTTCCCGGATAAAGCAGCTGTGGTCTGTAACGAGGAAGGAAAGAACCTGGGCCTGCCGTTCAATCGCCCGCTGTTCGATGAAAATGATTTGCCCTACGATATCATCTGCGGCACATTTTTTGTGGCGGGTTTAGGTGTAGAGGACTTTGTTTCTCTGACAGAGGAGCAGATCCGTCGGTACAAGGAACATTATGATAGGGTCATGGTCCTCACAGCAGCCAAAGAAACGACGCCCCAGCACAAGCCCCCCCATCCACACAAATACAGACGTGGTGTGGAACGGTGAACACGGAGGAGCCTATGACCAATTACGACCTGACCAGCATAGGCGCTGTTTCTGCCTCCGCAAAGCTGGCACATATTCGCGCCAATCAGGAGCCGGATCAGAGCAGCTATAACGCCGCATGGCTCCATGGCTACGCAGACGCCCTGACCAATGTGGCAGATGCCCTGGAACACCAGAAGGAACTTATGGACTCTATCATTGGCTGCATGGGCGAGCAGTATGACAGCGCAGAATTATACGACATTCTCCATAATGCCCTGGCAATGTCCGACGAGGATATCCTGTCTTTGGGTTTTGACCTGCCCCAGTGCCATGAGTATGACGCGGAGATATCCCCAAAAAGACCAAAAGGAAGGAAATTTGCATTCTATGAGAGATAAATACATCCTGACCGCTGAGTCGGTCACCGAAGGGCATCCGGACAAGCTGTGTGACACCATTGCAGATGCTGTTCTGGATGCCTGCCTGCTCCATGACCCCAGCGCCCATGTGGCCTGCGAAGTCATGGCCACAGCTGGCAAGCTCATCGTGGCAGGTGAGATCACCGCCACGGAGTTGCCGGATATCCCCGCCATCGCCTGCAGCACAACCTGTAAAGCGGGATACCCCAGTCTGGACTATGAGGTGGAAGTCATCACCCGTGACCAGAGTCCCGATATCGCCGGGGCTGTTTCCCAGAAGGACCAGCTTGGCGCAGGCGATCAGGGCATCATGTACGGTTATGCCTGTTCGGAGACGGAGGAACTGCTCCCCCTGCCCGTTGTCCTGGCCAATCGGCTGACCTGTCTGCTGAGCCACGTCCGCAGGACCGGGCGCATCCAGGGGTTGGGGCCGGACGGCAAAGCACAGGTATCTGTGGAGTATGTGTTCGGCCAGCCCAGCCGGATTACCAGTGTGGTGGTCTCCTGCCAGCATGATCCTGATAAGGATATGGAGATACTACGCCGGGAGATCCAGACGGAGGTTATCCAGCCTGCCCTGCGGAAACTGCCCCCAGATGAAGGAACAGAGATCCTCATCAACCCCTCCGGGCGCTTTGTGCTGGGCGGCTTTGAGGCGGATACTGGGCTGACGGGGCGCAAGCTCATGGTGGACACCTATGGCGGTCTTGCGCCTCATGGCGGAGGGGCACTGTCTGGGAAGGACGGGAGCAAGGTGGACCGCAGCGGGACCTATATGGCCAGATACATCGCAAAGAACATCGTAGCGGCAGGTCTGGCAGAGAAGTGTACAGTCAGCTTGGCCTATGCCATCGGCAAAGCTGATCCAGTCGCCGTGGA
>JAGZOP010000095.1 GCA_018383195.1 Clostridiaceae bacterium
ACCCAGTTTGGCTGCTCTGCCGTTTTCTGCGGCAGCAGCTTTCCTGTATGTCGTTTGTAGTATATCATATTTCCACCTATCATGTAAAATCAGACTTCTACATATAGGCAGCAAAAAGAAAAAAGTAGTACATTTCTGTACCACTTTCAAAACTAATTTGCAAATTATTAAAAAATGGGTGGGCCCTTATAGGACTCACCCATGGTCCGAGTGTCATTAAAGGATCTGTGGAAATCCAGTAATAGCAATGGTTTGTGAGCAGCGAGTAAGGCGATCATCCAAAATATAAGGGGCAGATCAATTTTGATATTGAACTGCCCCTTTGCCATACCTTTTCTTCTTGTATTAAAGATTGTCATTCTGAATTCTTGTTAAACATATAGTATCGTAAATTTCACATCGTGTTGCGTCCTCTGGTATCACAAAATCAACTTTGTTAGATTAAAATGAAGTGAAATGTGCAACAATTCTCCATGTGTATTCATATTATGCCGCAGATTGGTTACTTAGTTACTCAAATTAGGCAATTTGGTAGACAATGCCGAAAGGTGTGTGGTATTATAATGAAAAAAAGACTGTGGGAGGGTGCACATATGGATACAAGTGAAATCAAAGCCATATTGGATGAAGATTTTGAGAATCTCCTACGCCGATTAAATGTGTATGATGCTGTGGTAAATGGAACAGTTACATGTGAATATTGCCACGAAGGTATTACCTTAGATAACATTTCTATGGTGTTTCCCAAAAATGGTCAGGTGTGTTTTTGCTGTGACAAAAAAGAATGTACTGAACAGTTGATGAAGCAAAGGGGAATTCTTGAATGAATCCAACAGAAGTGACAACAACAGGTGCAACTGCGTGGGATTTTTTGATTGCCATGCGTTTCCCAATTTGGATAGTCATAATCTTAATTGTGGTTGTCTTTTGTATTGCAAACGCTGATAAACTTTTGGCTATAAGTGGTGCCATTGCTGGTTTATTTAAAAATATCTCTAAAGGCGCTAACAAAAAATATATATCTGCAAGCATTCGCAGTAGCGTAATTGCAGCCTCGAAAAGAATAGGAACATCAGAAAATGGTGTACTGCCTAATGATTTGAAAATAAAATGGGCAGATAATGATGATGTTCAGTCCTTTTTTGATGACGATTGTGTTGTAGTCCGTCTAAGGAAGAATATAGATCCTAATGAGAATTATGTAAATATAATTTATCAATTTGTTGCAAGCGGATTATTAAAAAATCAGAAGCACTATTTTGCTCCTGATATAATGACGGCCTCTACATTGCTAGTTACGCAAAAAATCGTGGCATTGTCAAAACCTAGTGCAAACGCCTATTTTGTAAAAAACATATTTAATCCGGCTGTTGAAGAAGCTGAAGATGTAAGTGAAGATTTTAACCAACTAAAACGGATTGATTTCAATGGTATGCTATTCAACATTTACTTAAATGAGCTAATGAAAGCTGCTTCAACAATCGCTGGAGAAATACCAGATCCTTGCTTAACTGCTGAGAGTGCTGAACTGTTACGATTCTTGTATAGGATTGCGAGTAGGGGGCCAGAAGATTTCATTGACCTTAATTACAAAGGTGTTTATTTCAAAATTGGTATTATTCTTGCTGCGAATGATGAGACATTAAGTCAATCGGGTTGGGCGAGCCATTTTCATTATGCAAAAAAGCTGTTAGATAAAGGCTATGATACTCTCTATATATTTGGAATAGGGAGAAAAATGAAAACAGCAACGAAAATAGCCTATGCTGTAAAAGATGCTGATGATCGCATTGTTCGTACAGTTACTCACCAATATCGACATGTAAATTCTGAGACAGGGTGGCGTACAACTGCAGTTTGTGTTGAACTAGATACATATTGATAGCATTTTAAGCGCCGCCCAACAGGACTACGGGCGGCGTTTTTATATATCACAACAAGAAAGAAGGGGTGCTAACCAACAGGCCAGCCATCGGGCTGGCTTTTTCTATTTCACAACGAAGGAGGTTTTTAGATGGCTGACGATAAAAAGAATATTCCCGACGCCGGGAAGGTAGACGATCCTCCCAAGCCGGGAAAGGTAGAGCCGGTCAAAGCTGATCCCCCGGTGCAGGATCAGCCCGCCCCGGCCAAGGCGGAGGCTCCCGTGACAGAAGATGTGTCCAAGGTGGTAACGCCCCCTACGACGGAAAAGCCCGTTGAGGGAAAGACAGTTCCCGACCCTGCGGCGGAGCAACCGGCTCCGGTGGGTAAGGAGGCTCCCAACGCCAAGGACGCGCCTGCTCCGTCTAAGGAGGGTGTGCCGCAGCCGGGCAAGGACGAGAAGCAGACCACGATCCCCGGCATGGGAGATCCCGCCCCCGCTGGAAAGGTGGTGGATTTTACTGCTGCCCGGGAAGGAGCGGCGAAGGGCAAGCCCCCGGAAAAAGCTGCGGCCCCGGATAAGGGCAAGCAGGCGGATAAAGCGAAGGATGCGGCCAAGCCCCGCAGGGGCCGCCCACCCAAGGCTGACAAGGAAGCCCCCGACAAGGCCAAGCCGCAACCTCGGGACAAAATGTCCCAAAGCAAACCGCCTGCCGGGAAAGACTCTCCCGCCACTGCGGAGGGCCCGGCTGCAACTGAACAGCCGCCCGCCCCTCGGGATGCTACCCGTGGCGTGAAAGAGGAGATCGTGTATCTCAATCTTTCGGAGCTGCACCCATTCAAAAATCACCCCTTTGGCGTCCGAGACGATGCGGAAATGCAGGGGCTGGTGGAGTCGGTCAAGGCCGCTGGGGTCAATCAGCCTGCGCTGGTGCGGCCCCGCGAGGGTGGCGGATATGAGATCATCGCTGGACACCGCCGCCAGCGGGCCAGCGAACTTGCTGGGTTTGTCAATATGCCCTGTATCGTCCGCAACATGACCGATGACGAAGCCATCCTCGCCATGACGGACGATAACCTGCGGCACCGGGAGAAAATTTTGCCCACGGAAAAGGCCGCTGCGCTGAAACAGCAGGTGGAGGCCATCAAGCACCAAGGAGCCCGGCCCGGCGAGGATGACCGGGACGCCGGAAAACGCTCCACACAAATCGTCGGGGATCGCAACGGCATGAATTACAAGCAGGTGCAGCGGTATATCCGCCTGACCGAGCTTGTCCCTGATCTGCAAAAGATGGTGGACGAGAAGCAGCTCTCCTTTACCCCCGCCGTGGAGATTTCTTTCATCCGCCCCAGGCATCAGAAGTATATCGCCGTTGCCATTGAGGGTCAGGCGTCCTCACCGTCCCTTTCCCAAGCACAGAAGATGCGGGAGCTGGATAAGGAGGGCAAACTGAACGGAGATGTAATCGACGGCATTTTGAGCGAACAGAAAAAGGAGGTTGACAAGGTGATCATCAACAGCACCGAACTGGAAAAGTATTTTGGCAAGGACAAGACGCCCCGGGAGATGAAGGACACCATTCTGGCCCTGCTGGACAAGTGGAAAGAGAAGCAGCCCCCGGAGCTGGGCAAACCCGACAAGAAAAAGGATATGGAAAAGTAACCGACCTTGGGACAATTTGTCCCGAGGTCTTTTCGTTCCCTCGTTCAAGGCTCTTGGGATTTATCCCCCGTCGCCGCCTTTTATACGGCATGGCCGGGCGCTGTCCGTCAAGGGTGCATGGCACCGCCGCCCTGCGGCGGCTTGCCCTTTACGGGCGGCCCCGGCTGTGCCATTCCCGGAGGTGTGACGGGGGCATATCCTCCAGAGCTGCCCCTTTCCCATGAATGGGAAAGGGCGGGGGGATAGGGTTGAACACCATGAAACGGAGGTTTTCTATGAAAAGACCCCTTGCGTATATTACCGCCGCATGGTGCGGCGAGGACTACAAAAACACGGAACAGGCAGCCCGATACTGTCGGGCGGTGTACGAGGCGGGCTTTTCGCCCATCTGCCCTACGCTGTATCTGCCCCTGTTCCTCAACGATGCCGTCCCAGAGGAGCACAAGAGCGGCATCGACATGAGCCGTGACCTGCTGCGGCGCTCCCATGTGCTGGTGGTGTGCGGCCAGACCGTCACCGAGGCTATGAAGAACGACATCGCCGTGGCCCAGCAGCTGGGGATCACCTCCACAACGCTGGAGGGCATCCTCGCCGTCAAAGGACAGGGGCGGCGCTGATGCCCGCCCTGTTTGAAGCCTATGTCACCAATTTGGGGAAGTACAACGAAGGTGAGCTGGTAGGCGAATATCTGAAATTCC
>JAGZOP010000096.1 GCA_018383195.1 Clostridiaceae bacterium
CAGATGGCCGCTGCGCTGCAATTCATGCAGGAGCATCAGATCAGCGAATATGACCAGCTCACCACCGAGGCCGAGGCTGCGTCCGCCCGTTTCCATGCGGTGACGGAGCAGCTCCGTCAGACCGAGGCTGAACTTGCCTATACTTCCGAGCTCATGGGAGCCGTGGTGCAATACGCCAAGACCCGGCCCGTGTTCGACGAGTACAAGGCGGCCAAGTATAGCAAAAGATTTCTGGCCCAGCATGAGGCGGAGCTGGCGGACTACCGGGCAGCCAAGGCCGCTTTGAACGATCTTCTGGACGGGGCCAAACTGCCCAAGATGGCCCAATTAAAAGAAAAGCGCCGCAAGCTGGCGGCGGAGAAAAAGGCCCTGTACGCCAAGTACCGGGCCGCCCAACAGGAAATGCGGCAGGCCGTGGTGGTCAAGACCAACATTGACTGTCTGCTGGGCGTGACGGACGGGCGCAAGAATAAGGAACAGGAGCGGTAGCGACGGTGACGCAGACAATTTACTTTGGGACAAAATGTCCCGAAGTGCCGGGTTTGGGGAGGCCCCCAACAAGCGTTTTTGCTGCCCTCTCGGGCTGCAAAAATAGCAAGTGTGGCCACACTTGCCCTGCTTGCCGTTAGTGCGTTGCCCCCAAAACAGCGCAAAAAACGGAGGTGCGTGTTCCTCTTACGCATCCTCCGTTTCACGGGCTTTTTGCAGTCCCTCTGCGGTATGTTTCATTACAGTCAGTTCTTTTTCGTTCATGGAATTGAGCATGACATCAATCTGTTTTCGACAGGTACTCTCTCCATTAAGCTTGTCCGGAAAAAAGAATTGATCCACGGAAATCTCCAACAGGGTGACGAGCTGATAGAAAGTATCAAAGCTGGGGTATTGCCCCCGGTTCTCGATATACATGATGGAGCGTGGGGTGCGGTTCACGAGCTGGGCTAAGTATTCCTGCGTCCAGCCTTTTTCCTCCCGCTTGCGCTTGATCTCACGGCCCAGGGCGTGGAAATCAAGGTGTTTGTCGTATTGGTACATTCTAATATCACCCTATATTATTCTACATTTCGGGTTCGGGCATGAGAACGAAACTAAATTTTATGTATAGTAGTATTTTGTTTCGCGTTCGATCTTCTGGATTCTACGGTGCGTGGATTGTCACCGTAGACATTTTATATTAGACTGAATACGAGGTGAGAACAATGGATATGAAGCGAAAAATGGAACTCTTGAATGAGTGGAAAAACCGCCGCCCGGAAATGGGCCTGATTGCGATTACCTGCAAATCAACCGGCGAAATGTTTGTAGATATTTCCACAGATACGCAGTTCGCTTTTAACAGTCATCGATTTAAGCTGTCAGCAAATTTTCATCCGAATAAAAGGCTTCAGCAATTATGGCAGCAATACGGTGAAAATGGATTCGACTATGCTGTTGTAAAGATTCTCAAATATGAGAACAAGGACGATGACCAAACTGAGAAATTGAAATTGCTTCTGGAAGAATACCTGGCACAGACGCCGCAGGCACGGAGGATTTCAAAATGAATGAAAAGATCGTATTGACCGCACAGGGCTATGACCGTGTGGACGGGAGAAACGCCTATCAGTCCACGGTAAAAAAACTGACATTAGGTGCTCCCGTTAATGAGGAAAATAAAAAGATGCAGATTGCGGCGCAACTCTGGAAAGAAAACAAGGACGGCGAGTTGGAAATTAGCATGGAGCTTCCGATCCATCAGATCTTTGATTTGATGATCTTTTTAAGCCGTACCTTGCTGTACTTCAAGGAGGCTTACCGTTTCCCCCTGCTCTACAATCCAGACAATCCCACTGTGGAGCGGATTGGCGTACAGGGTGGCGTTCTTCCGGTGGAAATCTGCGTAGATAACCCAAACATCAACGAGGATATTCAAACCTTTTCTCAGTCGTTAAGTGATTTGGGAGAATTGACTGGGGAGCGGTTGCGGACACTAACCCATATTATCGAGGAATTGGAGTTGTATTAGAAATGGGACATTGGTATTTGTCCCCGAACAGACGATTGACAGAAGAAGAGCAGGCATTGGTTTGGCAGAAACCCGCTTCTCATGTAGAGAGTGATGCAGAGCGCAGGATCTGCGATGCCGTCAAACGCAACTGGAACCGGGGCGAGATGAAAATTACAAACATTCTGCTGGAAGGTGACGCAGGATCCGGAAAGACACAGCTTGCTAAAGCTCTTTCTGCCGACTTCGGCTTACCATACACAAAAATCACCTGCTTTGCAGATATGGATAAATCGGACATTCTAGGGTCGATTCTTCCTGTGGCAGGTCGTGAAAACGAAGCGGTACAATATCAGTATTACCCCTCTGAAATTGTCCGGGCCTATGAAAACGGTTGGTTGCTGGAAATACAAGAGCCTACAGTAATTCGGGATGCGGCTGTTCTAATGGCGTTAAACTCAGCGCTAGAGCCGGATGGAAGCATCAACCTTCCTACCCGTATCGTCCACCGGCACCCGGATTTTATTGCGGTGATAACAACCAATCGGGGCTATAACGGCTGTCGGCCATTGAATGAGGCGCTCCGTGATCGTGTCCAGCATGCAGAAAAAATGGATCTGCCGTCTCTCAAAGTCATGGTGGAGCGCACCGCCTGTAAAACAGGGTGTTCGGATACAGAATTGCTTCAAACCTTTGCCCGTATTATCATACTGCTGGACAAAACCGCAAAGGCGAACGCCATCAAGGGCGTGGCTGGTATGCGTTCCTATTTTTATTGGGTGGACGCAGTTTTGCAGGGAGTAGCACCGGTAGATGCCCTCTATCATAAAGTCATTTATAAGATGACAACGGACGAGGAAGAAATTGCCTTGTTGGAACAGGCGCTGAAGCAGCAAAATCAAATTTCAGCATTAGAAGAATTGTGTGTTCTTCCGAAATCCAATACAAACGGAGAGGAACTGGAGCTGCGTGCAGATGGCAGTTCCACGGCGGAACCGTTTGAACCAAAGGAGGATCTGCCGCCTTCTGCGGCATTGAAGCGCCGGGCCGATAGCGAGGGGCATTCTGATTTGCCATCGGAAACGACGGTTCAGACAGAGCAAGTGCAAACTGGCGAGGATGGAACACCTATTTATCACGAATTAAGTCCAGAAGATGCAAAACAGCTTCAAGAGGAAAAGCTCTCTTTCCGAAAGCATCTGAACAGTGAAGCCAGAGAAGCGGTCAAAGGTTCGATCCATGAAAAAGTGGGTATGATCGTTCACCGCCCGGAAGCCACAGAACCGCAGAGAGAGGCATACAGAGAAACCGCACAAAAACTTCGCCCTGTGATTCTGGAACTCTCCAGAAAAACGCAGCCTCTTTTAGAGCATGAGGTATCCGCGACATTTTCTGGAAACCGGACTTATGGTACGGTTTTTCATGCAGAGAAAACGGCTTCACCGGACTTTCGGTATTTCTCCAGAAAAAATCCGCCGGAAGAAAATCCTTCATTGGCGGTGGCATTGCGAATTGACCAGTCGGCGTCCATGAACGCTTTTGGGCGATTGGAGGCAGCAAAGCAGGCGGCGGTAGCGGTCTATGAATTCTGCAAATATTGTAAAATTCCCGTTTTGATTTATGGGGATACCGCTGACCGTTCTCCAAGAGAAAAAATGTCATTGTATTCCTACATTGACTGGGAAAAACCGAAACTGAATGAAGAAGCTGCATTGATGGGTATTGAAAGCATCAGCAACAACCGGGATGGAATGGCCTTACGGATTTTAGCCGAAAAACTGATGAAAGCGCCGCAGAACACAAAACTACTAATCAGTATCAGCGATGGACAGCCCAAAGCAATGCCGGATTATACCGGCGAACTGGCAAATAATGATATGAAACAGGTCATACAGGAGTATGGCCGAAAAGGTGTTCTGTTTTTGGCTGCTGCCATTGGACAGGATAAGGAAACCATTTGTGATATTTACGGACCGGAACGATTTTTGGATATAACAGACCTTCGGCAACTTCCTGTTCGGTTGGTTCAGATTATTGCAAGATATTTGTAAATCGGTAGGCTGAAAGGAAGTGATTGAATGGATAATATAAAAGTCGGACAGCTGATTTTGCAGCTCCGAAAAGAAAAAGGGCTAACACAACAGCAGCTTGCAGATCGATTGAATATCAGTAATAAAGCGATC